>NZ_JBEEEN010000003.1:0-263507 GCF_040117515.1 Gilvirhabdus luticola | reverse complement strand
GCCCCAAAGCGGGTGCAAATATAAAACCCTTTTTGCAATTCTACAATCCTTTTTCAATAAAAATTTTATTTTTTTAATTAATTTTTATAAGTAATTTAAAATCACATTTATACTAGAAACTAAATATTAAATCCAGACATATCAAATCTAAATAAACTATAAAATATGAGTTTAAAATTTATACTTATATATATATTGTATGTGTATGTTTATACTATTATCTTTGCAAATTCAATTTAATAATTTAAAATGATACAAATAACATTACCAGATGGTAGTATAAAATTGTTTGAGAAAAATGTAACACCAATAGATGTTGCCAAAAACATCAGTGAAGGATTAGCAAGAAATGTGATTTCGGCTAGTTTTAATAACTCTGTCGTTGAAACTTCTACTCCTCTTACAAAAGATGGATCTCTTACATTGTATACATGGAATAATAATGAAGGTAAAAAAGCATTCTGGCATTCTTCTGCTCATATTTTGGCTGAAGCACTTGAAGAACTTTATCCTAATGTAAAGTTATGGGTTGGTCCTGCTATAGAAAATGGCTTTTATTACGATGTAGACTTAGGTGATGATACGATCTCTGAAAAAGACTTCAAAACTATTGAAGATAAAATGCTTGAAATTGCAAGGGGTAAGTACGATTTTAAAATGCGTTCTGTATCAAAAAAAGAAGCTCTTTCATTTTATCAAAATAAAAATGAATATAAGGTAGAATTAATCGAAAATCTTGAGGATGGTACAATTACATTTTGCGATCATTCCAAATTTACAGATTTATGTCGTGGTGGTCATATACCAAATACAGGAATTGTAAAAGCCGTCAAAATATTAAGTGTTGCTGGGGCATATTACAAAGGTGATGAAAACAATAAACAACTCACACGAGTTTACGGAATTTCATTTCCTAAACAAAAAGATCTTACAGAATATCTTCAACTACTTGAAGAAGCCAAAAAACGTGACCATAGAAAACTAGGCAAAGAATTAGAACTTTTTACTTTTTCAGAAAAAGTAGGTCAAGGGTTACCTCTGTGGCTACCTAAAGGTGCAGCTTTAAGAGATCGTTTAGAAGATTTTCTTAAAAAGGCGCAAAAAAAAGCAGGATATGAAATGGTCATTTCACCTCACATCGGGCAAAAAGAATTATACGTTACCTCTGGTCATTATGCTAAATATGGTGAAGACAGTTTTCAACCTATACATACACCTAAAGAAGGTGAAGAATTTTTATTAAAACCTATGAATTGTCCACACCACTGTGAGATTTATAATAGCTCACAATGGTCTTACCGCGATTTACCAAAACGATATGCAGAATTTGGCACAGTATACAGATATGAACAAAGTGGAGAACTTCATGGCTTAACTCGTGTTAGAGGCTTTACCCAAGATGATGCTCATTTATTCTGCACACCAGAACAATTGGACGAAGAGTTTAAAAATGTTATTGATCTAGTACTTTATGTTTTTGGCTCTTTAGGGTTCGAAAACTTTTCTACTCAAGTATCTGTAAGGGACTCTGAAAATCCAGACAAATATATTGGTGATGTTGGCAATTGGAAAAAAGCTGAACAAGCCATCATTAATGCTGCCGAAGACAAAGGGTTAGATTATGTAATTGTAGAAGGGGAAGCCGCTTTTTATGGCCCAAAACTAGACTTTATGGTCAAAGATGCTCTTGGAAGACAGTGGCAGTTAGGAACCATTCAGGTAGACTATAATTTACCCGAAAGATTTAATTTAACATATAAAGGAAGTGATAATGAATTGCATAGACCAGTCATGATTCATCGTGCTCCTTTTGGTAGCATGGAACGTTTTATTGCAATTCTACTTGAGCATACAGCAGGAAATTTCCCGATTTGGTTAATGCCAGAACAAGCTATTATTCTATCAATTAGTGAGAAATATGAAAAATACGCTGAAAAAGTTTTAACTTTGCTAGAAAATAACGAAATTCGCGCCCTCGTTGATAATAGAAACGAAACTATTGGCAAAAAGATTCGTGAAGCTGAAATGAAAAAGTTTCCATTTATGATTATTATTGGCGAGAACGAAGAAAATGAAGAAAAGATAACTGTGCGCCGTCATGGAGGTGAAGACCTAGGTATGATTAGTATAGTTGAATTTTCTAAAATTGTTAATTCAGAAATAAATAAAACATTAAAGAAATTTTAAAATTAAGTTTAATTAAAAATATATAGCCATAGCAATAAGAAGAAACAGATCTCGAGGTTCTAGAGTAATAAAAGAAGATCAGCACCGTATTAACTCAAAAATTAAAGCTGAAGAAGTAAGACTAGTCGGTGACAATGTAGAAATAGGTATTTACCCTATAAAGAAAGCATTAGAGATTGCTGACGAACAAGGTTTAGACCTTGTGGAAATTTCTCCAAACGCTGCTCCTCCTGTTTGCAAGGTTATGGATTATAAAAAGTTTCTTTACGAACAAAAGAAACGCGAAAAAGCCTTAAAGGCTAAAGCAACTAAAGTTGTTATAAAAGAAATTCGTTTTGGTCCTCAAACAGATGACCATGATTACGAATTTAAAAAGAAGCATGCTGAAAAATTCTTAAAAGAAGGTGCAAAACTTAAAGCTTTTGTTTTCTTTAAAGGACGTTCAATAATATTTAAAGAGCAAGGTCAAATATTATTATTACGATTAGCACAAGACCTTGAAGAATTTGGCAAAGTGGAGCAAATGCCAAGATTAGAAGGTAAACGTATGACTATGTTTATCGCTCCAAAAAAATAGATTACAATCCTGATGGTCAGGTAAAGATAATAAGCGAAGTAATTAAAACTAGGAAAAGAAAATGCCTAAAATGAAAACAAAGTCAAGTGCTAAAAAGCGTTTTAAGCTTACAGGCACTGGCAAAATCAAGAGAAAGCACGCTTTTAAAAGTCACATCTTAACAAAGAAGTCTAAAAAGCGTAAGCTAGCGTTAACTCATAGTGGATTGGTTCACGATCATGATGTTAACAGCATTAAAGAACAATTACGTTTAAAGTAATACGTTCTGGTTAAAACAATTAATAACCCTGGAGTTAGGCACAATAGAAGAATTCTTTTAAGAATCGCCTACTACAAAAAACAATTAAAATTATGCCAAGATCAGTAAATTCAGTTGCAAAAAGAGCCAGAAGAAAAAAGGTTCTTAAGCAAGCAAAAGGTTACTTTGGAAGACGTAAAAACGTCTGGACAGTAGCAAAAAATGCGGTTGACAAAGCGATGCAATATTCGTATAGAGACCGTAGAAACAAAAAGAGAACATTCCGCGCTTTATGGATTACACGTATTAATGCTGGTGCCAGAGAACACGGATTATCTTATTCTCAATTCATGGGTAAATTAAAAGCTAATAATGTTGAATTAAATCGTAAGGTTTTAGCAGATTTAGCAATGAATAACCCAGAAGCTTTCAAAGCAATTGTAGAAAAAGTAAAATAGGCAAATCGCCTAATTGTAAAACATATTTCGCTTATAAAAAATCCGATTCTTCATAGAGTCGGATTTTTTTGTTTTAATAGTTTAGGAATGCTCTTCATGAATTTAATATTGAGTTTTTATAAGTATCTTTCTGCTTCAATATTTTAACCCATTTATTATGCATCATATAAAATCATTTTTATTAGTTATTGTTTTATTTTCTATTTCCGTTCATGCCCAAACTAAAGAACAAGAACAAAAATGGGATGTTGCAAATCCAGAAGGTAATTGGAATTTTAAAGAATTAAAGCTTACTACAGATGAGGGCACATGGATAAATTTAGATGTAAGTCCAGATGGTTCAAAAATTGCATTCGATTTATTAGGAGATATTTATATTATGCCAATAGAAGGCGGAAATGCCGCACTTTTAAGAGAAGGCCTTCCTTTTGAAATTCAACCAAGATTCAGTCCTGATGGAACAAAACTTTCTTTCACAAGTGATGCAGGTGGTGGAGATAATATATGGGTTATGAATATTGATGGCTCTAATGCCAAACAAATAACAAAAGAAAAATTCAGATTACTTAACAATGCTATTTGGACTCCAGACGAAAATTATCTCATTGCAAAAAAACATTTTACATCTGAACGTTCAATGGGAGCAGGCGAAATGTGGATGTATCATATTACAGGAGGTGTTGGCATACAACTTACAACTAGAAAGAATGACCAACAAGACGTCAACGAGCCTTCAATTTCTCCCGATGGAAAATATTTGTACTACAGTGAAGATGTTTATCCTGGTGATATGTTTCTATATAACAAAGATCCTAATAGTCAAATTTATGTTATCAATCGATACAATATGGATAATGGCGAGATCGAACAAATTACAGGTGGTCCTGGCGGAGCAGCACGTCCACAAGTGTCAAGAGATGGTAAAAAATTGGCTTTTGTAAAACGTGTTAGAACAAAATCTGTTCTATACATTCATGATTTGGAAACTGGTGAAGAATGGCCCATTTATGATAAACTAGATAGAGATCAACAAGAAACTTGGGCCTTATTTGGTGTATATCCAAATTTTAGTTGGCTGCCAAATAATAAAGAACTTGTATTTTGGTCTGGCGGTAAGATAAATCGTATCAACATTAATACTCTAGAGGTAAAAAATATTCCTTTTCGAGTTGAGACTTCTATAAAAATAGCCCAAGCCCTAGAGTTCGACATTCCAGTAGCACAAGAAAGTTACGACGCAAAAATGATTAGAAATGCTGTGACTTCACCCAATGGAAAATCGCTGGTGTTTAGCGCTCTTGGTCATTTGTATATTAAAAACTTACCTAATGGAACTCCTAAAAGATTAACCTCTTCAACCGATTTAGAATTTGAACCTAGCTTCTCTCCTAATGGTAAAGATATTGTTTATGTAAGTTGGAATGACGAAAACCTTGGACAAATAAATAAAATACAAGTAAATGGTGGTTCAATTATAAAACTAAATAAAGATAAAGGAATTTATAGAACACCTTCTTTTTCAAGTGATGGTAACTATATTGTTTATAAAAAAGAATCAGGAAATAGTGACCAGGGTTTTTCGTTTACAAAAAATCCTGGGATTTATACGATGAGTTCTAATGGAGATAATCATAAACTAATTATTAAAGAAGGTGAATATCCTGTATTTAATTTGGAAAAAAACAGAATTATATATCAAATTGGTGGAACTTTCTTTGGTAGCTTGACCAAAGAATTAAAAAGTGTTGATCTTAATGGAAAAGATGAAAGAGTACTGGTTACCTCTAAATATGCTAATAGAATGGTAGTAAGTCCAGATAATAAATGGATAGCATTCACTAATCTGCATAAAGCTTATGTAGCGCCTTTACCTCGATCTGGACATACGGTAGATTTAGACATTAAAAAAGATGATAAAAAGTTTGTTCCTATTACACAAATTTCAAAAGATGCAGGCATCAATTTACATTGGTCAAAGAATAGTGATAAAATTCATTGGACATTAGGCGATGAATATTTCAACAATTCACTTTCTGAATGTTTTACATTTTTAAAAAATAGTCCGGATAGTATTCCACCAATGACTGAAGAAGGTTTAAAAATTGGTTTAACATATGAAGCAGATAAACCTAAAGGTACCATTGCATTTACTGGAGCTACCATTATTACTATGGACAGTGATAAAGTTATTGAAAATGGAACCATTATAATTCGTGAAAATAAAATTGAAGCTCTTGGGAATGCTTTAGAAGTTAATATTCCATCAAGCGCGAAAATATATGATGTAAATGGAAAAACAATCATGCCTGGTATTGTGGATGTGCACGCACATCTTGGAGGGTATAGATATGGTTTGACTAATCAAAAACATTGGCAATTCTATGCAAATCTAGCTTATGGAGTTACAACGTCTCATGATCCTGCTACCAATACAGAATCCATTTTTACGTTTTCAGAACTTATAAAAAGTGGCGAAATAGTTGGGCCTAGACTTTATTCAACTGGTGCCATTTTATATGGTGCGGATGGAGATTTTAAAGCAGTTATTAATAATCTAAATGATGCTAAATCAGCTATTAGAAGAACTAAAGCTTTTGGTGCAAATTCTGTAAAAAGTTACAATCAACCAAGACGAGACCAACGCCAGCAAGTTATTCAGGCCGCGAGAGAAGAAGGTATTTTTGTAGTTCCAGAAGGCGGATCGACTTTTTATCATAACATGACCATGATTATTGATGGGCATACGGGCATTGAGCATAATATTCCAGTTGCTACAGTCTATAAAGACGTTAAAAGTCTTTGGGGAACAAGCAATACGGGCTATACTCCTACTTTAATTGTTAGTTATGGCGCCATTAATGGTGAGTTTTATTTTTATGAACATGACAACGTTTGGGAAAACGAAAAACTTTTAAAATATACACCTAGAGGTATTATAGATTCTAGATCAAGACATCGATTAAAAATTCCACAAGAGGAATATGATAATGGTTATATTCAATATTCAAAAACCTGTAAAGAATTAACCGATGCAGGAGTAAAAGTAAATCTAGGAGCACATGGTCAATTACAAGGTCTTGGTGCACATTGGGAATTATGGATGCTTCAACAAGGTGGTATGACCAACATGGAAGCTTTGCAAGCTGCAACCATTAATGGTGCAAACTATATTGGAGCTGGTAAAGATATTGGTTCTTTAAAAGTTGGGAAAATGGCAGATTTGATTGTTATGGATAAAAATCCACTTGATGATATAAGAAATACAGATAGTATTATTTATACGATGGTAAATGGTCGATTATACAATACAGAAACCATGAACGAAATAGGTAATGAACCAAAAGAAAGAACTAAATTCTATTGGGAAAACAACAAATACAACGAATCGTTTCCTTGGCATGAAGAAACTCAAAGTTTTTTAATTGGTAAATGTAGCTGTGAATTTGGCAGTCATTAAATTAATATTAGCATGATTTTTGCAATTATTTTAAATAACTAATTAAGAATTGAAATAATGAAAAAGCTTCTCCTAATACTTGTTACGTGTGCATTGTGCTTAAGTTCAAGTTGCAATAATGACAACGCAAATACCAAAACAGAAACTTGGTTTTTAGTAAATATAAGCGGTGGTATTGCTGGAATTAATGAAAATTTTGAAAAAGGAATCATTGCTTGGACATTCAATGAAGAAGGTTCAGCACTAACAGTAGAAAATACAACTGGTTCTACTAATGGATTTGAATCAGGAACACATTCCTACAGAATTTTAAGAACAAACGGCAAAAAATATCTTATTGTTGAAAATAATGAAATTGGAGGTATGATTGAAACCGAAAATCAATTAACCATAGACCAAAACATGCAATCTGGTGGTAGCGGTGCAGATGGATTTATATTGTTATTCGAAAAATAATTAATCGCCAAAAGCAGTAATTATAATTTTTCTTGAGCCACCATGATCTCTGTGCTCACATAAATAAATACCTTGCCAAACACCAAGGTTCAATTTCCCATTTGAAATAGGGATTTGCACTGAAGTTCCCATCAAAGATGTTTTGATATGTGCTGGCATATCGTCAGATCCTTCAAAAGTATGTTTGTAGTACGATTGATTTTCAGGAACCATCACATTCATATGGCTTTCAAAATCCTGCCTTACAGTTGAGTCTGCATTTTCGTTTATGGTTAAACTAGCTGAAGTGTGCTTTATAAATACTTGAAGCAGGCCAATGCTAATCTTATTAATTTCAGGTATTCCATTCAGAATATCTCTTGTAATCAAATGAAATCCTCTAGGTCTTGTCTTCAATTGAATTTCTTTCTGAATAAATTTCATTAGGTTTTCTGTTTCTTTTTCCTAGCTGCAGGAAATAATACATTATTAAGAATTAACCTGTAACCTGGAGAGGTAGAATGTAGATCAAGTTCTGTTTTAGGGTCTCCTACTCTATGAGTATAATCTTCTGGATCATGACCTCCGTAAAATGTAAAAAAACCTTTTCCTTTAATCCCATGAATATATTTAGCTTCTCCATTGGTTTTATTTTCGCCCATAACCAAAACATTAGATTTTATTTCGTCTCTTGTATAGGCTGTTGTTTGTCCCATAAATCCTTTAACCAAAGCCGTATGATTCTGGCATAACATAGTAGGAATAGGATCCCATTTTGCAGAAAAATCCATCAAAGTAAAATAATCTGTTGTTTTGAAAATTTTTCGTTTTTGAGTCATATCTATAGAAGAAAACTCGTAAACCATCGGACTTTGCTCTAAAGTGAAATCTGTAAAAGCAAAGGTTTTAGTATAATCAATTTTATTTTGATAGTTTGGGTCACTTCCATCACCATCAAACATGGGCTCACATATATCAACACCTTCTGCTGCCAAAGCAATATCAAAACTATCTGTTGCACTACACATGGCAAACATAAATCCGCCACCAATTACATAATCTCGAATTTTTAATGCAACATCAAGCTTTTCAAGAGACACTTTATCATATCCTAATCTTGTTGCTAAATCTTCAGCTTCCCTTTTTTCTGCCATATACCAAGCCGCTGTCCTGTAGGCTCTATAGAATTTTCCATATTGCCCTGTAAAATCTTCATGATGTAAGTGTAGCCAATCAAACAAAAGTAAGCCATCATTCAAAACTTCTTCATCATAAATGGTTTCATAAGGAATTTCAGCATAGGTTAAAACCATAGTTACTGCATCATCCCACGGTTGCTTGCCTTTAGGTGTGTAAACAGCAATTTTTGGTGCTTTTTCTAATACCACGGCTTCCATGTTCTGACTTGGACTACTTATTTCTTCAAGGATAGATTCAGCCTTTGCATTGGAAATCACTTCAAAAGAAACACCTCTTATCTGACATTCTCTTTGTATCTCTTCAGCATCTGGCAATAAAAACGAACCACCTCTATAATTGAGTAACCATTTCACTTTTAAGTCTTTTTCGAGCACCCAATACGTAATCCCATAAGCCTTTAAATGATTTTTTTGGCTTTCGGCATCCATCGGAATCAAAATGTATGACGCAAAAGTGTTTGTTGAAATAAACAAGAAAGCTATGAGGCATATCTTTTTCATAATTCGAAAGATACTTAAAATATAAACCTTATAAATACTTTTAAAAAAAAATTAACCTAAAAATATATTCAATGTTTACCTGACAATAAGTTGGCAATAACTCTTGTGTTTGGAAATTGTTCTAACATAATTTTTAAAAAAACAGTGATTGGAATAGACATTATCAAACCAGGAACACCCCAAATAAAACCCCAAAGCATAAGCATTACCAAAACGGTTATAACATTTAACGAAAATGATTTGCCCATAAATATTGGCTCTAAAATAGATCCAAATAAAACTTGAACGCTAGTAATTGTAATGATAAAGAAAAACAATGTACTGCTAGGTTCTAATTGAATAAAAGCAAATATTGAAAGCAATACGACTGTAATTATAGAACCAACCATTTGAACAAAATTTATAATAAAAGCAAATAGTCCCCAAAAAATTGGAAAACTCACATCAAAAAATAAGCAGGCTAAACCAGTTCCAATTCCTGTAGCCAAACTAATTAAAAACTTTACTTTGATAAAGGTTATTAGGTCTTTTTCAATTTTAACAAATGCCTTAACAGAAGTGTGCTTTTGTTTTAATATCGTATTGTTAAGTACTTTTTGAATATTTATTGATTCGGCAAGCCATAATACTACAAAAAATGCCGTCATTAGAATCATGGTCACTGTCCTTCTAATAAAATCGATAGTAATACTTATATTATCTGTTTGAATTAATTCTTTAATAACCCTTTTCTTATCCTCAATTTGAAAGCCAAAAGTTTCTTGGGCAACAACTAGAAGAACATTAAATTTTTCTTCAGCCTTGAGAAAGAAATCAGTTTCAGAACTTAAAATTTCTCTGCTGGAAATTTGCACCAATTCTGCACCAATTTTTAAACCACCAGCAATTAAGAAAATTACTATAACAATGCTAACCCATCTAGGTACGTTTTTTTTTCCAAACCAACGCATTAATGGCAAAAACAGCAACGCAATAAACATAGAAAATATTAATGGAATAAAAATAAACCCTAGAGTTTTTAAGAGATAAAACACCAACGGAATTACTATAATTAAAAGCAGTGCATTGGTTGTGCGTCTTTCATTCATTGTAGTATATATAAATAAGAATTAAAACGGTACGTCATTATCCTCTTCGGGCGTACCAAAAGCATCATCTGGTGTTGGAAAACTCGTTGGCTTAAATGTATCATCATTGGCTGCAGCATTCATTTTTGAGTGGAATTCAAATGGTGAATCAAAATCATCAAGATTATCAAACTTACCAAGATGACCTATAAATTTCAACCTAATGCTATCCAAGCCACCATTTCTATGTTTTGCTACAATAAATTCTGCTTGACCTTCTGTTGGTGAACGTTCTTCGTCATCCCATTCATCAATTTTATAGTATTCTGGTCTATAGATAAATGATACAATATCTGCATCCTGTTCAATAGCTCCAGATTCACGAAGATCACTCAATAAAGGTCTTTTGCTGCCACCTCGAGTTTCTACAGCTCTGGATAGTTGAGATAATGCAATAACTGGAATATTCAACTCCTTTGCCAATGCTTTTAGGTTACGTGAAATCATAGAGATTTCTTGTTCTCTATTACCTCCTTTTTGTCCTCCACCGGCTGTCATAAGTTGCAAATAATCAATCACAATTAATTTTATTTTGTGCTGTGATGCCAATCTGCGAGCTTTTGCTCTTAAATCGAAAATAGACAACGAAGGTGTATCATCAATAAACAAAGGTGCTTTTTCTAAACCTTTTACTTTGACGTTTAATTGTTCCCATTCATGTTTTTCAAGTCGACCTGTTCTCAATTTTTCTGAAGAAAGACCTGTTTCACTAGAAATTAAACGTGTAATTAATTGAACTGATGCCATCTCTAAAGAGAAAAACGCCACAGGAATATTCTGATTGACAGCAATGTTTCTTGCCATAGATAGAGTAAGTGCTGTTTTTCCCATACCGGGACGTGCCGCAATGATTATTAAATCACTCTCTTGCCAACCGGATGTTAATTTATCCAGCTTATCAAAACCTGATGGAACACCGCTTAAACCTTCTTTATTAGAAATTTCCTCGATCTTCTTCTTCGCCTGAATCACCAAATCTTGTGCTGTTTCACTCGATTTTTTTATGTTCCCTTGTGTAATATCATATAGTTTTGATTCTGCATTATCCAACAAATCGAAAACATCTTTGGTTTCGTCATAAGAATCTTCAATAATTTCACTTGAAATTTTAATCAAACTACGTTGAATATATTTCTGCAAAATAATACGCGCATGAAATTCAATATGTGCAGAAGATGACACTTTTTGTGTTAATGAAATAAGGTAAAAATCTCCTCCAACCAAATCTAAAGTTGCATTTTTCTTAAGTTGACTGGAAACCGTTAATAAGTCTATAGGTTCACCATTTTTAAACAACTGAAAAATGGCTTCAAAAATTAGTTGATGTGCTTTTTTATAAAACGCATCGGGAGACAAAATATCAATTACTTCATCGACACCCTTTTTATCAATCATCATAGCCCCAATCACAACTTCTTCTAAATCAATCGCTTGTGGAGGTATTTTTCCTCTTTCAAGGTTTATTAGTGTGCTTTTATCTACTTGGTATCCTTTTATTGGGTCAGGTTGTTTCATAACGACGAAAGTAATTAAAAAGCTTTAGAATGAGAAGACAAACTAATTTTTGATTATTAACCGTGAGTTAACAATTTAACTGTTAATAACATAGAAATATTGTTAATAAGCATAAAAAAATCTGAAGCATAATACATCAGATTTCTATATGATTTGATTTCTAAAGGATTAACCTTTAAATACACCAATTTTAGAGTATTTATCCATGCGTAGTTTTACCAATTCTTTTGGTGATAAGTTTTTAAGCTTATCATAAGAATTAGAAATGGCATCCCTTACAGCTAAAAAAGCAGTCTCTCTATCTATATGCGCACCACCAAGTGGCTCTTCTATAATCCCATCAACAACCTTTAGTTTAGTAGCATCACTTGCCGTCAGTTTTAATGCTTCTGCTGCTATTTCTTTCTGTTCCCAGCTGCGCCATAAAATTGATGAACAGTTTTCTGGAGAAATAACTGAATACCATGAGTTTTCCATCATTAAAACTATATCACCTACACCAATACCAAGTGCTCCACCTGATGCTCCTTCACCAATAATAACGGTAATAATCGGTGTTCTTAATCGTGTCATTTCTAAAATATTCCTTGCAATAGCTTCACCTTGTCCTCGCTCTTCTGCTTCCAATCCAGGATAAGCACCTGGTGTATCTATTAAAGTTACTACTGGGATTCCAAATTTTTCGGCAGATTTCATTAGGCGTAACGCCTTACGGTAACCTTCAGGATTGGCCATGCCGAAATTTCTATACTGCCTAGTTTTAGTGTTATACCCTTTTTGTTGACCTATGAACATATAACTTTGATCACCTATCTTGCCTAATCCACCAATCATAGCTTTGTCATCCTTGAAATTACGATCTCCATGAAGTTCAAAAAAAGTGTCGCCGCAAATAGCTCTAATATAATCCAATGTATATGGTCTACTTGGATGACGAGATAACTGTACACGTTGCCAAGCAGTAAGGTTTTTGTATATATCTTTTCTTGTTTGTTCTAATTTTTTTTCAATCTGCTTACAGGTTTCGGTAACATCAACTTCACTTTCATCTCCGATAAGTTTGCACTTTTGTAGCTGTTCTTCGAGTTCTTTTATGGGGAGTTCAAATTCTAAATATTCCATAGAAATTTGTTTTTTATCTTTAGTTTTAGTTAGTCTACAAATATAAAAACTTTAATCTTCATTTAATGTAGATTGCCTTCTTTTTAACTTTCTTGCGTTTTTAAGTATTCCGTTTATGAGCACTGTTAAAATAATTATTGTAGCTCCGTAGTAAAATGAACCACTCATTTTTTCTTTCTCTGGGAACAGTAATAATGCCAAAATAATACCATAAACTGGTTCTAAATTATAAGTAAGAACCACAGTATAAGGACTAATATGTCTCATTACCTTTACTGCTGCAATAAATGCATAAGCCGTACAAACAGACCCTAATATAAAGAGATAAAGCAAATCTGCAGTTGTTAAAATAAATACTTCCTTTTCAAAATTGAAATTACCCAATAGCATAAAAATAGTAATAAACAATACACCACTAATAAATTCATAAAATGAAATAGCCGTTGGTGAATGCTGTTCTAAAAATTTTCCGTTTAAGACAGCGAAAATTGAAGCAAAAAATGCAGAAAAAATACCCAATACTATTCCATAAAGATATTTTAATTCGCTTTGTGTGATTATCAAGACTCCAATAACTACTAACAAACCAAACAAAATTTCGTACCATATAATTTTTCGTTTGTATACTATTGGTTCTATAAAAGAAGCAAAGAATGCACCTGTTGAAAACATGGTTAACGCAATAGATACATTTGAAGCATCAATTGATCCGAAGAATGTAATCCAGTGCAACGCAATTATAATTCCCGCAAATGCTAACTTTAATATTTTTTTGGGATGAATTCTAATATTGGTCTTTGAGAACTTTATAAAAACAAATAAAATTAAAGAGGCAATTATCATTCTAATCCAAACTAAAGGAACAGCTTTTATTGAAATTAATTCACCCAAAATACCGGTGAATCCTGCAATAAATACTAAAAAATGAAGATGTAGTTGGTTTTTTAGTTTAACGTTTGGCATTATATAATAAGTAAACCGCTAAAATACCAAAAAGGATATTAGGAAACCACACGGCAATTAACGGAGGAAAATCTGATTGTGTAGCCATAACACCAAATATTTTATCAAAAAAGACAAAAACCATAGCAATACAAATTCCGAATGCCAAGTTAACACCCATTCCTCCTCGCCTTTTTATAGAAGAAACTGCAACGGCAATGATTGTTAAAATAAACACCGAAACCGGTAAACTCCATTTACGATATTGTACTAATTGATATCTACCAATATTTGAAGAACCTCGTTTTTTTTCTTTCTCAATAAAGTTAGAAAGTTCCTTATAAGACAAGGTTTCAGCAATGTATTCAACTGGGGTCAAGTCTTCCAGATCAAATGAAAAAATGGTATCTTTCCTTCTACCAACATCTATAGTATCATTTATCTTTCCAACACGCCTTTTTACATAGTCAATAAGTCTGTAAGTAGAATCTTCTTCAATATATCTTATGTTTTTTGCACTTATCTTATAAATCATCTTATTACCTTCAAAGTGTTCTAAAGTAAAATCTTGTCCTTGTTTTCTTTGCGAATTAAAACTACTTACATATATAAAATCATTGTCATTTATTTGTCTGTAAACGTTTCTATCCTGAACTGCTTTTTTACCTTTTTTGAAATATTCGTATTCAAATTCATTAAACCCTTTACTGGCCATTGGGGCAAAGTACATCCCTAATAATAAAGCCAATATTGCTATAAGACTAGCTCCAATCATATAAGGTCTTAAAAATCTTGAAAACGAAACACCAGAACTTAAAAAAGCAATAACTTCTGTATTGTTAGCCAATTTTGAAGTAAACCAAATAACAGAAAGAAATAAAAATAGAGGAAATAGTAAATGGGCAAAATAGACGGTAAAATCTAAATAGTACATAACCACCTCATTGAAAGGCGCTTCGTTTTCTAAAATCTTACCAATTTTTTCAGCTAAACTTACCGTGATTCCTATTGGAATAAACAGAAGCAACATCATAAAAAATGTAAACAAATACCTCTTTAATATGTACCAATCAAGAATTTTCAATCTTATAAACGTTTGTCCATTTGTTTAACCATCTGTGTTTTCCATGTTAAAAAATCTCCAGCTAATATATGTTTTCTTGCTTCTCTTACCAACCATAAGTAAAACCCTAAATTATGAATTGTTGCAATTTGTCTTCCAAGCATTTCATTTACCGAAAATAAATGCTTTAAATATCCTTTACTATATTCTGTATCTACAAATGTTATTCCCATGTCATCAATTGCAGAAAAGTCATCTTCCCATTTCTTGTTTTTAATGTTAATGGTTCCATGTGCAGTAAACAGCATGCCATTCCTACCATTTCGGGTTGGCATCACACAATCAAACATATCAATACCTAACGCAATATTTTCAAGAATATTGATTGGTGTACCAACTCCCATTAAGTATCGAGGTTTGTCTTCTGGCAAAATTCGACAAACAATTTCTGTCATTTCATACATTTCTTCTGCTGGCTCACCAACAGATAAGCCTCCAATTGCATTTCCTTCTGCATCGGCATTAGCAATATATTCTGCGGATTGTATTCGAAGATCTTTATAAGTACTTCCTTGTACTATTGGGAAAAAAGATTGGCTATAACCATACTTAAAAGGCACTTTGTTAAGATGTAGCAAACATCTATCTAACCAACGATGTGTCATGTGCATAGATCGTTTAGCGTATTGATAATCACAAGGATAAGGTGTACATTCATCAAATGCCATAATAATATCTGCACCTATACTTCGTTGAATTTCCATAACATTCTCTGGAGTAAATGTGTGATAACTTCCATCAATATGAGATTTAAACTTCACGCCTTCCTCTTTTATTTTTCTATTTGCCGAAAGAGAATACACTTGATATCCACCAGAATCTGTTAAAATATTTCGATCCCAATTCATAAATTTGTGCAAACCACCTGCTTGTTCAAGAATTGATGTTTGTGGTCTTAAATACAAATGGTAAGTATTACCAAGAATAATGTCCGGATTAATATCATTTTTAAGCTCTCTTTGATGTACACCCTTAACTGAAGCCACAGTTCCAACAGGCATAAAAATTGGTGTTTCAATTACACCATGATCTGTTTTTAATATTCCTGCCCTAGCTTTGGTTTGCTGATCTTGTCCTTTTAAATCAAATTTCATAGAGAAAAAATAGTGAGTTGGCAAAGATAAGTAACTAATAAACCATTGCAATTATAATTTAAGTAAATAAACTTATTAACAGTACCAAATTCAACACGAAAATAGGATAATATTGCTTTGTCAAACTATCTTAAACACTTATTTTTGACCCTTAATATTTCAATCGCAAAAAGAATGGCAGACATTACTAAATTAGAGGATCTCGCAACACAGGTTCGCAGAGATATTTTACGCATGGTTCATAAGGTAAATTCTGGTCATCCTGGAGGTTCTTTAGGATGTACCGAATTTTTTGTTGCATTGTACAATGAGATTATGGATCGCAAAGAAGGATTTGATATGGATGGAATAGGTGAAGATCTTTTCTTCTTGTCCAACGGTCATATTTCGCCCGTTTTTTATAGCGTATTGGCAAGATCTGATTATTTTCCCGTTGAGGAATTAAGTACATTCAGGCTAATTAATTCTCGTTTACAAGGTCATCCAACTACGCATGAAGGTTTGCCAGGCGTTCGTATTGCATCAGGTTCTTTAGGGCAAGGTATGTCAGTCGCTATTGGAGCAGCACAAGCTAAAAAATTAAACGATGATAATCATTTAGTTTATAGTTTACATGGTGATGGTGAACTGCAGGAAGGGCAAAATTGGGAAGCTATTATGTATGCTTCAGCTAAAAAGGTTGATAATCTTATAGCAACAGTAGATTTAAATGGTCAACAAATTGATGGAGCTACCGACGATGTTCTTTACATGGGAAACATTAAAGCAAAGTTTGAGGCTTTTGATTGGATTGTTATTGAAATTGAAGAAGGAAATAATATTGAATCCATATTAAAAGGAATGGCTGATGCTAAAAGCAAAACTGGTAAAGGAAAACCTGTTTGCGTTTTATTAAAAACCATAATGGGTCATGGTGTAGATTTTATGATGTACACACATGCATGGCATGGCAAAGCACCAAATGATGAACAGCTAGCCGTAGGATTGGCACAAAACCCTGAAACTTTAGGAGATTACTAAATCTGAAATCAAAAAAATGAAAACATACACATATACTGAAAAAAAAGACACTAGAAGTGGTTTTGGTGCTGGAATGACCGAACTAGGAAGAACTAATCCTAATGTTGTTGCCCTTTGTGCAGATTTGGTTGGATCACTAAAAATTCAAACCTTTATTGATGAAAATCCCGAACGCTTCTTTCAAGTTGGAATTGCTGAAGCTAATATGATGGGTATTGCTGCTGGTTTAACCATTGGTGGAAAGATACCTTTTACTGGAACTTTTGCTAATTTTTCAACAGGCAGAGTTTATGATCAAATTCGTCAATCGATTGCATATTCTGGGAAAAACGTAAAAATCTGTGCTTCGCATGCAGGGTTAACTCTAGGCGAAGATGGTGCTACACATCAAATTTTGGAAGATATTGGATTGATGAAAATGCTACCAGGAATGACAGTAATAAATCCTTGTGATTACAATCAAACCAAAGCGGCTACTATAGCTATAGCAGAGCATAAAGGTCCTGTATATTTAAGATTTGGCAGACCTTCTGTTCCAATATTTACACCTGCTAATCAAAAATTTGAAATTGGAAAAGCTATCAAATTTACAGAAGGTACAGATGTTACTATTGTCGCCACAGGACATTTGGTATGGGAAGCTTTGGAAGCATCAAAGGCATTATACGAAAAAGGAATCTCTGCAGAAGTTATAAATATTCACACTATAAAACCATTAGATGAAAAAGCAATTTTAGACTCGGTTTCTAAAACGGGTTGTATTGTAACAGCAGAAGAACATAATTATCTTGGCGGTTTAGGTGAAAGTGTGGCCAGAGTTCTTGCAACTCATAAACCAGCACCTCAAGAATTTGTAGCAACACAAGATACTTTTGGTGAATCTGGCACACCTGCACAACTTATGGATAAGTATGGATTAAACAGTAATGCCGTTGTAAGCGCCGTTGAAAAAGTAATTAAAAGGAAATAATTTTATAATTAATACGTTTTTTAAATTATAAATCAAAAAACGATAATTTATGAAACGATTAATTTTTATTCCTTTATTCTTTTTAATCATAACTGTAAGCTATGGCCAATCTCAAAGTGGATTTGGTCTTATTGGAGGACTTAATTATAATGGCAATGGTAATTACTTTCAGTCAATAGAATCAAGTGCTCAACATCCTGATAAAAATGCAGGATTTCATTTGGGAGTATTTGGAAAACTTGGAAACCGAGTCTACTTTAAGCCTTCTTTAGTTTTTACCAGTACCAAAAGTGGTTATGAAGATGGTGATTTTAAAATGCAAAAATTAGATCTACCGGCTGTTGTAGGTATAAAAGTTATTGGTCCGTTAAGTGCTTTTGCTGGACCGTCTTTTCAATATATTTTAGACAGTGATTTTGATGGAATCTCCATTAATAATATAGAGAATGATTTTTCCGTCGGTTTTAATTTTGGTATTGGCCTAAATATTAAAAAGATAGGAATTGACCTTAAATATGAAAGAGGTTTTAGTAAAAATGAAGCTACTTTTATAGGAAATAATTTAGGCGAAAATACTGTAAGTAGATTGGATACAAGACCAGAACAATTAATATTGAGTCTTTCCTTATTATTATAAAAAAAAGCCACCTTAAAAGTGGCTCTTTTTTTAGTCCTGGTTAGACTCCGTTTCTTCTTTATCTAAATATTTTGGTATACCATTCATTCCTATGTCGTTAGTAGGGTCACCATCACCATCTATATCTTCATACCTTGTTAGAACACCATCTCCATCATCGTCTGGGTCTGCATAATCTGGTATATTATCATCATCTGTATCATCGTCTGAAGTATCTGTTTCTTCTTCTATATCAATATTAAATTCGCCATCACCATTCAAATCTTCTAAATAAGAAGGAACTAAATCGTTATCATGATCATTAACTGAAGTAGAGTATAATTCAAACTGGAAAATTAGGCAAGAATATGAAGGAATACTAGGCCGAAGTTCAGAAAAATAAGCCAATCCAGAAGGTAAGAACATCACTCCCAAACCGTGATTCATGTAATCTACAGTGCCATCACCATTTTCAACAAAAGAAAGAGCTACATTAAATTGAGGCATTACTTTTCTCCATCCTGGAATTAAATTCGTCAAATCTAAATCTGTAGGATTAACAGTACTATCAAATATTTCATTATTCAATAAATTGCCTAGGTAGTTTATACGAACATCATCGCTAAAATTTGGAGATTCCAAACCATCACCTTGATTCAATCTTAAAACATAATATTCATAATCTGTGTCTGCAAATACTGTAGTATGAGTTTCTACAGCGTCTATTAACAATGTATTATTATCTGGATCAGGCAACATACCATCTTCAGGCAATTCAGAAATTATAAGATCTCCCAAACTTGGGTCTGAATTGGAAACAAATGCGCTAGAATTATAATAATGATTTTGTAAATACTCTGTCAAAGAGTCTTTATCTGCCACTTGTTGTTCAGTTCTGTCTCTTTCAGTAAATGTAGGGGTATTTCCATCATCGTCTTTATTACAAGATAAAAAAATGCTCAAAAAACATAAAAAAATAATTGTAAATTTTCCTAATTTCATATTGCTTATTTTTGAGGTCGCAAGATACAATTTAAATATAATTTTGCACAAGAAGATTAACGTAGTTTTTACATAAATGGTATGCGCATTGATAAGTATTTGTGGTGTGTTAGGTATTATAAAACTAGAAGTTTGGCAACAACGGCATGTAAAAAAGGGCAAATTCGGATTGAGGAAGTCGTTGTTAAACCAAGTCGTGAGGTTTATATAGGAGATAAGATAATAGTTAGAAAGAA
Source organism: Gilvirhabdus luticola (assembly GCF_040117515.1). Lineage (NCBI taxonomy): Bacteria > Pseudomonadati > Bacteroidota > Flavobacteriia > Flavobacteriales > Flavobacteriaceae > Gilvirhabdus > Gilvirhabdus luticola. The sequence goes on along the minus strand of NZ_JBEEEN010000003.1, from coordinate 243,688 downwards.
TCAAATTAACTATAACCTTATTGTAAATGACATACCTGATAACAGGGTTTCAGCCAAACTGGTAGATATTTACAGGATAGATACAACACCAAAAGAAGCATTTGAAGCACAGGAATTATTAAAATACTCGAAAGACTATTACAGAAAAAAAGGTGTTGGAAGACCAACTAAAAAAGACAGAAGAGACATTGAAGGTTTCCATGATGAAAATGAAGACTAATTTTCTTTACATAATAAATTTTCTCCATTATATTTGATAAATATATAGTCAATATGTCTGCTACAAAGAGTATTATACTAAACCATCAAGAAATCCACCATAAAATAAGAAGGATTGCCTATCAAATCTATGAAAACAATGCAAATGAAACCGAAGTAGTTTTGGCGGGAATAGAAAGCAATGGTTTTATTATGGCAAAAAAACTTAAAACCATTTTAAGTAAAATATCACCTATAAATCCAATTCTTTGTAAAGTAATCATTGATAAGAAAAATCCTAGAAACCCTATTACTACTTCTTTAGATTCTAGTGAATATGCCAATAAATCTGTTGTTTTAATAGATGATGTTCTTGACTCTGGTTCTACTTTAATTTATGGCGTGAAACATTTTTTGGATGTTCCATTAAAGCAGTTTAAAACAGCCATTTTAGTAAATAGAAATCATAAAAAATATCCTGTAAAGGCAGATTTTAAAGGTATATCACTTTCAACTTCACTGCAAGAACACATCAATGTAGTTTTAGAAGGCCACAAATTTGAAGCTGTTTTAGAATAATTGTATAATGATATCTTCAATAATTTCATCTACACTCTTATCATCAGTATCAATTACTAAATTGGCTTGATTATAATAATTTGATCTTTCAAACAAATGTTTGCCCACAAACTCAAGGATTTCATTCTTTGTTTTTAGGTGTGAAACTAAAGGTCTTTGGTGTTTCTCCTTTTCTAATCTATCAACAAGTTCATGTAATGATACTTTTAAGTAAATAGATGTCACCTTTTTAAGCTTTAAAATAACTTCCATATTGTTTGCGTAACATGGAGTTCCTCCTCCTAATGCTAAAACTGTATTCTGATAACTACTAATTATTTCTTGTAAATAGATAGATTCAAGTTTTCTAAAATAAATTTCTCCTTTGGTCTTGAAGATATTAGCAACATTCATTGCTTCTCTTTTTTCAATGTATGTGTCAAGATCTAAAAAGACATAATCTAGTTTTTGAGCTAAAACTTTTCCAATTGTCGATTTTCCTGAAGTCATATATCCTAATAAAATTACGACCATTCTATGTTTAAAAAATTGATTAGTAAAGCATTCATTTTGTTTAGCAAAAAAACAACAATTTATCCAATAAAAACATTTGTAATATAAATTAATCGTTTTATATTTGCACCCTCGTTAGAGAAAATTACTGACCTGGTAGCTCAGTTGGTAGAGCATCTCCCTTTTAAGGAGAGGGTCCTGGGTTCGAGCCCCAGCCAGGTCACCAAAAAAGTTAAGCTCAATTGCTTAACTTTTTTTATTTTTACAATCCTTTTAGCGCACGTGGCGGAATTGGTAGACGCGTTAGGTTGAGGGCCTAATGACCGCTTTTGGTCGTGGAAGTTCGAGTCTTCTCGTGCGCACAATTATTAATTTATTATTTCAGTAAATTATCTATAGTTTCTCTTACTCTTTCACTATTCCAGTTTGCTGCACCTGATTTGTTAATCAATATATTTCCTTCTTTATCAATTAGAAATGTTCTTGGAATGCTGCGGCTTTTTAATATTTCTGGAGATTCGCTTAAGGGTTGATGAATATCAAAATCGTAATTGTTTTTATCCAAAAACTTCTTGATGACATCTGTTTCTTCAATTGTTACTAACAAGAACACAATCTTGTCATTATAATCATGATACAATTCTTGTAGAGAAGGCATTTCTGCAATACAAGGTGGACACCAGGTCGCCCATAAATTTAAGAAAATGACTTGTCCTTTATATTCATTTAAATTAACTTGATTATTGTCTAAATCTTTTAACTTCCAATCGTAATTATTTATTACTTCACTATTCTTCTTATTAATAACCGAAGGACTAAATAAAGCCAAGCCTTTATGAAGCATAATTTGAATGGGTTGTCTAGTTTGTGGTATTATTAACAAAGCAATAACAATCAAAAATATGATATTATTTCTTCTTGATTTTGAAACAGTCATAGGCTAAAAAATTATTAATCAACTACGAAAACTAAAACTAATGATTATTTAAAAATACAATTTAAATTTAGCTTACATTTTTAAGAATTCGTATTTCTTTTCTGCTAAAGTTGATGTAATTTTCCTCCTTTAGTTCATTTAAAAGAATATTGAGGGTTGGTCTTGAAGTGCCGATTAATAATGCTATATCTTTTTGAGTATAAGGATGTTTTATAACATGGTCTCCAGTTTTTGGACAGTTATATCCATATTCAGTACATAATTCATCTAAAAACTCTTTTAATCTTGTTCTGGTATCTTTAAATAAAAGTAATTGCAGGCGTCGTTCAAGTTTCTTGAGTTTAAATCCTATAAATTTATAGACTTTAAAACTAAATGATTGATTATTACGCATAAGCTCATGCATAGTTTGTACACCAATGGGACAAATAGAAGTATTATTTTCTATAGATTGGGCAAACTCATCTCTTTTTGGCTCACCTAATAAAGCGTTTTCTCCAAAAAGTTCACCACGTGTCAAAATAGCTTTTACAACTTCTTCTCCATTTTCTGTATAATAACCAATTTTTACCTTACCTTTTTCTATAAGATATACTTTGTTTGCAGAATCTTCTTCAAAATAGATATAATCCTTTTTTTTGTATGCATCAAAAACATGCTCTGCTTTGTAGGCTGCATACTTGTGCGGACAAAGTAATTTAAACAAATTGGTGTCTTCAAAAAACCAAATGGATTTCATTTTCTATTGAATAGCTTATTTTATGTCGTTAATTACAGTAACTACTTACAAGACTTAAAAATAAAAAATGCCTTCGTTTAAAGTGAAGGCATTTTTTTAATAGAGAATCAATTTACTCTTCCTCTTCATTGGATTTCTTTTCAAAATCCAACATTTTATTTTTTTGTAACATGTTATACCATTGAATGATTTTTTTAATATCACTAGCGTAAACTCTATCTTCATCATAATCCGCCATAATATTAAAAAAATATTCTTCTAGAGTATCCTTACTATCTTTATGACTAATACTGGTTGGGTTACCTTTTTCTTTTTCTTTAATTTTTAAAAGAACGTCTCGCAAAGGCACTTCTTCTGTTAATGAGTACACAGAGATTTCACTCAATAAACTAACATTATGATTAATGCTTACCGATAACCGTTTACTATCTAAAAGAGATTCCGCGATAAATCCTGTACGTGTTTGTGCTATTAATTTATACAATCCTGGCTTTCCAGCTATTGATAATATTTTATCTAACGACATAGATTCTTTTTTTGGGTTTCAAATATGAGAGGTTTAACCAGAATTTGCAAATATTAACGCTTCTTTTTTAAATCTGGGAAACGCATTTTGTAATCAATATTTATTTTCCCTTTTGAAATATTTGTAAGTTTCCCTTTTATCAATCTTTTTTTAAGGCTTGAAAGCTTGTCTGTAAACAGTATTCCTTCTATATGATCATATTCATGTTGAATGACTCGCGCTATTAAACCATCAAAAGTTTTTACCTGCTTTTCAAAATTTTCATCTAAATAATCAATAGTTATTGATGGTTTTCTAAAAACATCTTCTCTTACATCTGGTATACTCAAACATCCTTCATTGAATGACCATTCATCTCCTTCTTCTTTCAATATTTTAGCATTGATAAAGGTTTCTCTAAAATCTTTTATTTTATTGCGCTCTTCTTCGGTAAGATTTTCATCCTCTGCAAAAGGAGTTGTATCCACTAAAAAAAGCCTAATTGGTAATCCTATTTGTGGAGCTGCCAATCCAACGCCAAGAGCTCCATACATGGTTTCAAACATATTGGATATTAACTCTTTAAGGTTTTTATAGTCTTTAGGTATCTCTTTACATTTTTGTTTTAGGACAGGATCACCATAAGCGACAATTGGTAAAATCATAGTTTAGACTTAAAATTAATTGCAAAAATACAATACTATGTACATTTGCTGTCAATTTATAGCAAAAAAAAACTCCTTTATGAATAAAGGAGTTTAAATTTTATACAATAATATTTCTATTTCATAATAATTACTTTTCTAGTAACCGAAGCTTCATCGGTAACGATGTTTAGCATATATACACCATTAGTTAAATTAGAAACATTAATATCTTTAGAATTTAGATTATTAATTGTGTTTCTAGAAACTAATTTACCAGACAAGTTGTACAAATTAAGACTTCCAGTAATATTTTTACCTATTTTAACTGTAAAGTCTGAAGAGCTAACAGGATTAGGGTAAATATTAATTTGCTGGTTTAATTCTGCATCTCTATCAGATAGCGTAGCCAACACACCATTTACATATTGACAATCAAGTCCATTTGATACAAAGCGAACATTAAATGTAAGAGTGCTATTTGGTAAATTGGAACCAGTAGATGTATACTTTAAATTTGTACCATTACAACTCGTTTTAGTAAACACCTGATTATAGCTATCTAGAGTCACTAATATAGTTTGCGAATAATCATTACAAGTACCAGCTTGTATCTTAAAGTGAATAACCGTTTGACTTCCCTGATTTCCAAAACTTTCAGGGCAAGTAGCTTGAGCATAAATAAAATTGGTAAATAAGAATACCAATAACACACAGAAATAGTAGTTTTTTTTCATAATAATAGATTTAAGGTTGAGACAAATATATGTGCCTAACATAATATGAATCAATATTTTAGACAAAACTATTTTTAAACTCGTTTAATAGACTAAAAGTACAATTTTATCGATAAAAAGCAAAAATTATTTTTTATTTAATTTTGAGCTTAAATAACTCTGCAGAATAAGTGTTGCACTTACCTCATCTACAAGTGCTTTGTTCTGTCTTTTATTCTTTTTCAAACCACTGTCAATTAAAGTTTGAAATGCTATTTTAGAAGTAAAACGCTCGTCAACTCTAACAATTGGAATTTCAGGAAAAACGTTTTCAAGCGTCTTAATGAATGGCTTAATTAAAGCTTCACTTTCAGAATCGGTATTGTTCATCTGTTTAGGCTTTCCTATTACAAACAATTCAACTCTTTCTTCATTGAGATATTGCTTTAAGAATGTAAAAATATCTTTTGTTGAAATGGTTGTTAATCCAGAAGCTATGAGTTGCAACTCATCTGTAATTGCAATACCAGTTCTCTTATGCCCATAATCTAATGCTAAAACTCTAGCCATAACTATTTTTTACAAAAGTAATCTATAAGAACAACTAATTCAATATTGTAAGAGATGTATTCATGTTTTTATAAACAATGCTATTATATTTGCAACTAAATTTAGAATTAATGAATCATTTGCAACAAATTATAGAAAAAGCTTGGGATAATAGGACTCTTCTTAAAGAAAACAATACTATAAACAGCATAAGAGAAGTTATAGATTTACTTGACAAAGGAACTCTACGCGTCGCTGAACCTATAAATGGAGGTTGGCAAGTTAACCAATGGGTGAAAAAAGCTGTGGTTTTGTATTTCCCTATACAAAAAATGGAAACTTTTGAAGTTGGCATTTTTGAATATCATGACAAAATTCCATTAAAAAAGAACTATGCCGAAAGAGGTATTCGAGTTGTACCTCATGCTGTCGCTCGCCATGGAGCTTATATATCTTCAGGTACAATCTTAATGCCAAGTTATGTAAATATTGGTGCTTATGTAGATGAAGGCACAATGGTAGATACTTGGGCAACTGTAGGCAGTTGTGCTCAAATAGGGAAAAACGTTCATCTTTCAGGTGGTGTTGGTATTGGTGGTGTTTTAGAGCCATTACAAGCAGCACCAGTTATTATAGAAGATAATGCTTTTATTGGTTCTCGCTGTATTGTGGTTGAAGGTGTTAGGATTGAAAAAGAAGCAGTTTTGGGAGCAAATGTTGTACTGACTGCATCAACAAAAATTATAGATGTAACTGGTGGCGAACCAATAGAAATGAAAGGTATTGTCCCTGCACGTTCTGTGGTAATACCTGGTAGCTATACCAAAGAATTTCCTGCTGGAAAATTCAATGTTCCTTGTGCTTTAATTATTGGCAAAAGAAAAGAAAGTACAGATAAAAAAACCTCTCTCAATAATGCTTTAAGAGAATATGACGTTGCTGTCTAACTATTGAGAAATATGAAAATTCAATTCATAGAAAATATTAAAAATCATATAGGTTTATTTTTCAACTCACCTGTTAGGAAAGGTAATAACAAAGACTTTGTTTTTATTCACATAAATAAAACTGGAGGTACAAGTGTTATAAGTATTATTGGAAAATCTTTTAGGAAACATTTAACCGCTAAGGATGTTATAAAATATATTGGTCAAAAAAAGTGGGACAAAACATATAAGTTTACCGTTATAAGAAATCCTTGGGATAGAGTTGTTTCTCAATATAAATTCCGTACCAAAACCAATAAGTCCAAAATGCAAGAAAACCCATTGCAGTTTAAAGAATGGGTTAAGAAGGTGTTTGGAGACAATGACCCCTATTATTTTGGCAAAAGACCACAAATGTATATACCTCAAGTAGAATGGTTAAAGGATAAAGAAGATAAAATAAAAATTGATAAAATTATTCGTTTTGAAAATTTGAATGAAGAGTTTAAAGAAGTTGCAGATTATTTAGGAATAGATAGTAACCTACCTCACCTTAATTCAACCAGAAAAGCAAATTACCATGATTTTTATGACCCAGAAACGAAAGCTATTGTAGACAAATGGTTCTGGGAAGATATACAAACTTTCAATTATAAGTATTAACTTTTCAATGTATCGTTTTTTAATATACATCTCCTATAGTTATGCATTACCAATTGGTAATCCATTAGAAAAAGAAATTCTTAACAGAGGATACCATGTTAAATGGTTTAGCGATACTCCTGATGGAAAAGAAGCATTACAATCAAAAGATAATGTTATTCATAAAATTGAAGATGTTGTTGATTACAATCCAGATATTATCTTAACTGCTACAGATAATGTCCCAGATTTTATTAACGCTGTTAAGGTTCAGATTTTTCATGGTTTTTTTGCAGAAAAACGTCCTACAGGAAATAATAAATTTAAACACTTTGGCATTAGAGGTTTCTTCGATTTGTATTGCACTCAAGGTCCAAATACAACTGGTCCTTTTAGTCAGCTAGCACAAAAGAAAAAATTCTTTGAAGTAGTTGAAACTGGTTGGAGTAAAGTAGATCCTTTATTTCCATTAGAATCAAAATCCAACGATAAACTCCCTAATATATTTGTGGCTTCAACTTTTACAGAACGATTAAGCTTGGCACATAATGATTCTGTCTTTCAAGAAATTAAAAGATTATCCACTTCAGGAAAATATCATTTTAATATGGTATTACATCCTAAAATTCCAATTGAAATTGTGAACAAATGGAAGTCTTTAAGTGGTGAATATTTTACATTTTATAATACTACAGATTTAATTCCGCTGTTCAAAAAAGCAGACATTATGTTTGCCGATACTACGTCTGCAATACAGGAGTTTTTACTGCAATTAAAACCAGTTGTTACGTTCAACCATACTATTGCACATGATTATTTGTTGGACGTAAAAGATGCTAAATTGATTGAAGCTGCATTTGATAAAGCACTCACTTATCCAGCAGATTTGCTAAACAATATAAACACATATGTTGACCAACTTCATCCATTTAACGATGGTCAGTCTAGCAAAAGGGTTATCGATGCTACAGTAGATTTTTTAGAGAAGGATAAAAGTTATCTCAATCCAAAACCTCTTAACTTAATTAGAAAATATAAAATCAGAAAAAAATTAAAATACTTTACTCTTAATAGTTACAATAAAGCCTACACAAAAACAAAGAAGTAATTATTTATAAATTCCGTGTTGCGTATATTTAATTTTAGAGTGTTTTGTTTTTTTTCTTAATTCCTTATTCTCTTCAATTTTAGCTTTATTTATATATGGCCTGTCATGATGGAGGTGCAAACAAATAACGCTATATCTTGCCTGTATAAACTTGATACCATGATTCATTAATCGTTCTCCAAGTTCTCTGTCTTCTCCACCATATTCCATTCTTTCATCAAAACCATTAACAGCTAAAACATCTTGCTTCCATCCTGATACATTCATACCATCAAAGGTTGCTTTTGTTGGTGTAAATGTATTTAGAACCCAAGCCTTAAAACCAAAAGAAGTTAATTTATTTATTTTAAATGTTTTTGTTAAACCTTTTTTCAGCAACCAATCAGAGTTGAAGCAACGTTGTGATTTAATATCATCTTTAGAGATTATTTCGGAAATAGGTTTAGGTAATTTAAAATATCCTCCTGACAAAAAGCAATTTGCTCTACTTAATTTTAAATGTGTTGCTACAAAGTCATTACGAGCAATACAATCACCATCAGTAAAAATGAGATAATCTGATGATGTTTCCAAAATGGCCTTATTTAGAATCTTGGTTTTTCTAAATCCATCGTCTTCTTGCCAAACATGTTTTATTGAGATTTTAGATTTTGCTTTAAACTCATCCACAAGATTTTTAGTTTCATCTGTAGACCCATCATCCGCAATAATCACTTCAAAATTAGTTTCAGTCTGTGCCTCGTAACTCCACAATACTTTTTGCAACCAAAGTGGTTGGTTATAAGTGCTTATAATAACTGATGCTTTATATCTGTTCATTGCTGTAAAAATAGTTATTTTTACCAACCAATATATTGCCGAACATTTCAACTTTGGAGAATTCTAAAATTTCTGGATTAATAATTACCTATAACGAGGAAGAACTAGTTGACGATGTCATTGAAAATATCTCGTTCGTTGATGAGCTTATTGTTGTTGATTCTTTCAGCACAGATAAAACAATATCTAAACTGAATAAGTACAATCATGTGAAAGTGGTTCAACGCAATTTTAAAAATTTTTCAGATCAAAGGAACTTTGCCATTCAGCAAGCTCAATATCCTTGGATATTATTTATTGATGCCGATGAAAGGATAACAAAAGAATTACGTTCGGAGATTTTAGAAACAGTAAGTAATCCTTCTATAGAAGTTGCATTTAAGTTTCCAAGAAAATTTGTCTTTGGTGATAAATTAATCAAGTTCAGCGGATTACAAACCGACTTCATTTACAGGCTCTTTAAAAAAGGTTTTGCTCAATACAATCTAGACCAAACAGTACATGAAAAGTTAGAAGTAAATGGTAAATCAAAAACATTATCTAATGTTATGCTGCACTATTCATACAGTGATTACGAAAGTTATAAAAAGAAAACAGAGCATTACGCTATTTTAAAAGCTCAAGAATTATTTGAACAAGGCAAAAAGCCAACTTTCTTCGATTTTTACATTAAACCAGCTTACAAATTTCTTTACAATTACATTTTTAGGCTTGGGGTTCTTGATGGAAAAGCCGGTTATATAATCTGTAAACTAAATGCTTATGGAGTTAAATACAGATTTAAAAAATTAGAAAAATTAATTTCTAGTTCTCCAAAAAAATAAGTTCTTTTTAAGTTGCTGTTTCCCTTCATGTTTCTTTCTGAAGTTAAGAACATGCTCCCACATTGCACTAAATACTTCAGTATAGTTTTCTACAGAAATTTTTGAATATTCATCGCTCATAATTTTTACCATATTTTCATATTTGGTCAATCTGGCAAAGTTTTTCATTCTTTCATCAAAAGACATAGGGCCGAAGGTCATTCGATTCAAATCAACTAAAAAGAATATGTAACCTTGTTCGGTTTTTTTAATTAATGTATTCCCAGGTGAATGATCTAGAAAATTAATTCCGTTTTCATGCAGCTTATAGGTAAACCTAGTAAATGCTCTTAAAATAGTTTCATGATCTGGATAATTAAAATCATGTATGAGCTCTCTATAAGTTAAGTCACAATCCAAATGCTCGCTTACATAAAAACTCTTTTTAAATAGAAAAAAACTAGTGCTTTCAAAATATGCTATTGGTTGTGGTGTGCCAATTCCTAATTCAAGAAGCTTTGTCGCATATTCAAATGAACGATGTGCTTTACTTTTTCTAAAAAAACGATAAACGATTTGATTAATTAGGTTAGGAACTTTAAACGACTTAACATTTAATTGCTTATCATTTAAATTGAAAAGTTTAATTGTATTTCTTTTCTGATTGCCAAAAACCTGTCCGTCAAAGTCAAAATTTTTGATAAACCTTTTTATTTCTCTCTCGTTATTTTTAAATTCCTTATTAAAAACACTTTTCATGAAGCAATATTACAACTTTTCTTATTTTTGCCGCTACTCTTAAGACAATATTGTAATGCATGCTGAAGTAACAAAAGCTTTTCAAGTATTAAAACAAGGAGGTATCATTCTTTATCCAACAGATACTGTTTGGGGAATTGGTTGTGATGCCACAAATTATGAAGCCATACAAAAAATTTACAAACTGAAACAACGTGTAGATTCAAAATCAATGATTTGTTTGGTTAGCGATTTTAAAATGCTCAATCAATACATAGAAGAAATTCCAGAAGTTGCTTATGATATTTTAAAATATGCCACCAAACCAACAACTATTGTTTATGATAGACCTCTTCATGTAGCAGAAAATTTAATTGCCGAAGATAATAGTTTAGCTTTAAGAGTAGTTCGTGAATCTTTTGCAAGTCATTTATTAAAAAAGTTTAAAAAACCTATTGTATCCACATCTGCTAATATTAGCGGTCAACAAACACCAAAATCATTCAAAGAAATAAGTGATGAGATTTTAAAAGGTGTCGATTATGTAGTAAATTTGCCCAACGTAAAATCAAGCAAAAAACCATCAGCAATTATTAAATTAGCTAATGATGGCACTGTGCAAGTAATACGTCAATAAATTTTCAAAATCCAGAGTTTATACAAATGATTTTGAAATTTAATTCTTATGAAAAACTACAAACAAGCTTTAACCCATAACATCTTCAAGATAATTTCTCAATCTGCCAAAGAATTAGGTATAGATAGTTATGTTATTGGTGGATTTGTTAGGGATTTTATTCTTAAAAGAGAATCAAATAAAGATATTGATATTGTTGCCATTGGAAGTGGTATTAAACTTGCACAGCAAGTTTCTAAAAATTTACCTAACTGTCCAAAAGTTCAAGTTTTTAAAACATATGGAACAGCAATGCTTCGGTTTGAAGACATTGAAATAGAGTTTGTTGGAGCGCGCAAAGAATCGTACAACGAAAATAGCAGAAATCCTGTAGTAGAAAACGGTACTTTACAAGATGACCAAAATCGTCGTGATTTTACGATTAATGCCCTAGCATTAAACTTATCCGAAGTAAATTTTGGAAAGTTATTAGACCCATTTGATGGTGTTAAAGATTTAGACAACAAAATCATAAAAACACCTTTAGACCCAAACATTACTTATAGTGATGATCCATTAAGAATGCTTCGTGCAATTCGCTTTGCAACTCAACTAAATTTTCAAATTGAAAAGAATTCACTAAAGGCTATTACAGATAATAAACATAGAATTAAAATAATAACAAAAGAACGGATCGTTGTGGAACTCAATAAAATTCTTGAAAGTAAACAGCCTTCAATTGGATTTTTTCTTTTGGAACAAACTGGTTTATTAGATTATATTTTACCAGAACTTACAGGTTTAAAAGGCATAGATGAAGTTGAAGGGCAAAAACATAAAGATAATTTTTATCACACACTTGAGGTTGTAGATAATATCTCAAAAAATACAGATAACTTATGGCTACGATGGTCTGCGTTGCTTCATGATATTGGAAAAGCTCCAACCAAAAAATTTAATAAAAAAATAGGTTGGACCTTTCATGGGCATGAGTTTGAAGGATCCAAAATGGTATTTCATTTATTCAAGCGTTTAAAAATGCCATTAAATGACAAAATGAAATATGTTCAAAAATTGGTACTCATGAGTTCTAGACCTATTGTTCTGGCGCAAGACGAAGTGACAGATTCTGCCGTAAGACGTTTGGTATTTGATGCAGGAGATTTTGTAGATGACCTTATGACACTGTGTGAAGCTGATATTACAACCAAAAACCCTAAAAAGTTTAAAAAGTATCACAACAATTTTAAAATAGTTCGTCAGAAGATTATAGAAGTAGAAGAACGCGATCATATACGTAATTTTCAACCTCCAGTTTCTGGTGAAGAAATCATGGCAGTCTTTAATTTAAAACCATCAAAAGAAATAGGGATAATAAAAGAAGCCATAAAAGAAGCCATTCTTGACGGTGATATTCCAAATGAATATGAAGCTGCTTATGCTTTAATGATTAAAGAAGGAAAACTATTAGGACTTACAGTGCATGAAAAAAGATAACAAAAAAGTTGTAGTTTGGTTAGCAACAGGATGTCTACTAATTTTTATCATGGTCATCATTGGAGGAATAACGAGGTTAACGCATTCTGGATTATCAATTTCAAATTACAAGTTAATTTCAGGTACAATACCGCCAATGAATGATATTGAATGGCAAGAAGCTTTCGAACTTTACAAACAATATCCCGAATATCAAAAACTAAACTATCATTTTAATCTTGAAGATTTTAAAGATATTTATTTTTGGGAATGGCTGCATCGCTTTATAGGTAGACTGATTGGATTGGTATTCTTTATTCCGTTTTTATATTTTATTATCACAAAACAACTTTCAAGATCTACCATTAAAAAATCTTTAATTCTTTTTGGGCTTGGAGCCTTTCAGGGTTTTTTAGGTTGGTACATGGTTAAAAGTGGATTGGTTGACAGACCAGATGTAAGTCATTACAGGTTAGCAGCTCATCTTACAACTGCATTCATTACGTTTGCTTATACGCTCTGGTTGATTCTTGATATCATTTTTCCAAACAAAAAAATTATAGATATCCGTTTTAGAAATTTATTAAGAGTAACATTGGTAATTGTATTGCTTCAAATTATTTATGGTGCTTTTGTGGCTGGACTTGATGCAGGTTTTATACACAACCACTGGCCAATGATGAGTGAAGGCAAGTTTATGCACGAAACGGTTTATATCGAACAAAATCCGTTATACAAAAACTTCATTGAGGGTAAAAGTGGTGTGCAGTTTGTTCATAGAATACTGGCCTATGTAGTAGTTATTATGATATTCATAGTTTGGCGTAAAGGCAGAAAAATGGACCTAACAAGTTTTCAATATCTTGGAATTAATCTATTACTCATTATGGTTGGTTTACAATTTCTATTAGGAGTTTTAACCTTGATTTTACAAGTTCCTGTTTGGTTGGGTATTGCTCACCAAGTTGGAGCATTTATACTTTTAAGTATTATGACATTTACTTTACATCGCTTTAGTAAATAAGGTAAAAAAACTACCTTTGTAGTCAAATTATAAATGAATATGGTTTATAGATTTAGGGTCATCCTTGATAACGATTCGGACGATGATGTTTTTAGAGATTTAGAAATTTTTGAAACAAATACTTTCGAAGATTTACATAACATCATAAATCAATCTTTTGGTTTTGATGGAGCAGAGATGGCTTCATTTTATGTTAGTGATGATACTTGGAATCAAGGAGAAGAGATCTCGTTGTTTGATGTTAGTGATAGTAGTAATAATGTAAAACTTATGAACGAAACTATTATTAAAGACATTGTACATGAAGCGCAAACCAAATTAATTTATGTCTACGATTTTTTTAATATGTGGACATTTTACGTAGAACTTGCTGAAATTGTAGATTCTGTAGAAGGCGTGGATTATCCAAATCTAATGTTTGTGCATGGACAAGTTCCAGATACAGCTCCAGAAAAAGATTTTCAAGCTGAAGATTTTAATGAAGATGAAGAATTTGAAGATGGGTTAGATCTTGAGGACTATGATAATCTAGATTTTGATGAGCATTGGAATTGAGCTTTTTTTAAGGTAAATTAGGGTTTACCGTTTCATAATTACGCTTCACAAAATCCAAAGCATTCTTTACAATTTCGCCCATATTTTTACTACGCTTAAACTTTAAATCAAGCGTGTAATCATAAATTACAGATTTTAATAGATCAACGTGGTCTTTTATAGAAATGGTATCATTTACCATACAATCCAATAGTTCACCCATTCTGTCGTGGTAACTAATTAGACGTTTGGCCACAATAGAGCGTTCTTCAACTTTATATTGGTCTACAGAAAATTTTTCAAACCTTTCAGATACCAATTCTACCATTTTGATATTTTCTTTAAAAAACTGTGGCCTGTAAATATTAAATTTTCCCTCGTAACTTTGCTGATCAAAATCTATAGCTCTTATCTTATATACTACATGGTCAAAATCATGGGTAGGAACAATCACATAATTGTAAGAACGCATATCACCAAGTAACCTAATCATACAGCGTTCGTTGAATTTTACAAATTCCTTTGCTATTTGAGATTTTTCTGAAGAGTTACACTTTGGTAAAAAATTCTTGATAAATTCATCGCCAGGAATTCCTGCAATATGTTCTTCAATTAAAGTGTCTTTATACACCAGAAAGTTAAGATTATATGGTGACAGCATATGCTCCAGTTCTAAACCATATATTCGCGAAGCATCTGCTTTCTTAACATAAAAATAAGTATAATTGTCATTAAGAATGTTCCTTATCTTAACTCTAAAAGGTTTTGAGTTTCCAAACGTGCAATAATCAATAGCATCTACACTTAAAAAAGGGATTGTCTTTTCATTACCATCAGAATGTAAAGTGGTATAGACTTTTTTTAAGCTTAAATCTATGCTTTCTCTTTCAAAATCATTATAGTAAACACGAATCCAAAGTGTATCTTCATCATTCTTATCATACACCACAACAGAACCTTGAAAACGTAGCAAATCATCATAAAAAATAGGAATCTTTATGTCTCTTTTGTATTCCTTTAAATACTCATTAAGTTTATGGCTAACTGGAAATGAAGGTTTCTTTTTTGATATTTTTAAATCTTTCATATGGTGATATCTACAATTCAAAAGTAAGATAATTTATCAAAGTTATTGTAAACCAATGTAACAACTTAAAAGGTTTGTCGTCTTACGATTATAACCATCAAAAAATATACTCGCCTTGGAGCCAATTTTAACAATTAGTAATCTTACAAAAAAATTTGGTTATTTAACTGCTGTAAAAGATTTAACCTTTACAATTAATAAAGGAAATGTTTATGGCATTTTAGGACCTAATGGAAGTGGTAAATCCACAACTTTGGGTATTGTGTTAAATGTAGTAAACAAAACTGCTGGTGACTTTAAGTGGTTTGATGGTACAGTTTCAACTCATGATGCTTTAAAAAGAGTTGGTGCTATTATAGAGAGACCTAATTTTTATCCCTACATGACAGCATATCAGAACCTTAAATTGGTATGTAAAATTAAAGGTGTAGATTATAAAAACATTGATGAAAAGCTTGATATAGTTGGATTACTAGATAGAAAAGACCACAAATTCAAAACTTATTCTTTGGGTATGAAACAGCGTTTAGCTATTGCTTCGGCTTTGCTTAATGACCCAGAAATTTTAATTCTTGATGAACCAACCAATGGACTTGATCCTCAAGGCATACATCAAATAAGGGGAATTATAAAAAAAATTGCTAGTGAAGGCACTACAATTTTATTGGCTTCCCACCTATTGGATGAAGTTGAAAAAGTATGTTCTCATGTTGTGGTTTTAAGAAAAGGTGAACGACTGTATTCTGGAAGAGTTGATGAAATGATTTCCAGTCATGGTTTTTTTGAATTGAAATGTGAAGATAACAAAAGACTGATTAGGCAACTTGAAAATGATTCCACATTTGGAATCATCAAAGAGGAAAATGGATTAATCACTGCTTTTTTAAATGAACCGTTAGAAGCTTCAGAATTTAACAAGTTATTATTTGAAAGCGGTATTGTTTTATCGCATTTGGTAAAACGAAAAGAAAGCCTCGAAGATCAATTTTTAAAACTTACTGACAATAATTAATCATCCAAGAAAGAATTCAATGTTACGACTTATAAATTTAGAATTACAAAAACTGCTTGAAAATAGAGCAAGTAAGGTTTTAATTTTCATCTCTTTTATTTTGCCTTTTACAGTTTTGGTTCTATCATCAATTAAGATAAATTTCTTCGGTTTTTTTACTTTAGAATTAGGTGAGCTAGGTATTTTTAATTTTCCTATAATTTGGCATATTACCACATTTTTTGCAGCTCAATTTAAATTTTTCTTTGCTATAGTTGTTGTTAGTATGATTGGTAATGAATATAGCAACAAAACAATTAAACAAAACCTTATTGACGGTTTAAGTAAAAAAGAATTTATCCTATCAAAATTCTACACTATTGTTTTCTTTTCTCTAGTTGCTACTTTATTGATTGGTTTTGCTTCACTAGTTATTGGGATGTATTATTCAAGTTATACGGAAGCCAGTATTGTAATTACAGGCACTGAATATTTGTTGGCATATTTTATTAAACTAATAGGTTTTTTTAGTTTATGTTTATTTTTTGGAATGCTTATAAAACGATCAGCTTTTGCTTTGGCATTCTTATTTATACTATTCATTGTTGAGTGGATTGTTTTTGGGTTAATTACTTGGCAATTTAATTCAGATATTGCTGAAAAAATTCAGAATTTCTTTCCTTTAAAATCTATGCATAAACTTATTGATCAACCTTTTCAACGGGTTATCATGTCAAAGTTCCCTGATAAAGCAGAATTAGCTTATGATTATGCTGTGCATTGGTATGAGATTACGATTGTTTTAGGATGGACAGCTTTATTTGTCTTTTTATCTTATAGATTATTAAAAAACAGAGATTTGTAGTATATTTGGTAGTATATCTCTGCGCTTGCTATGAAAAAGATATACTGCCTTTTAGCAATACTGTTGTTAAACACAAACCTCTTCTCTCAAAACGAAGCTAGTAATTGGTATTTTGGGTACGGCGCAGGAATAAAATTTGATATTGCACTAAATACTGCTATCTCTGTTGATGACGGTCAATTACATACCTTTGAAGGGTGTACATCAATATCGGATGCTTTAGGAAACTTACTGTTTTATACTGACGGAAGAGTAGTACGAAACCGTAATCATAATGTTATGGTCAATGGTACAGGTTTACTTGGTGATGCATCAAGTTCTCAATCGGCTATAATAGTACCAAAACCTGGTGACGATACAGTTTATTATGTTTTTACAGTAGATAATAACCTGAACAACACAAATTTTGGGCTAAATTATTCTATTGTTGATATGACTTTAGATGGAGGTTTAGGGGCCGTTACTGATAAAAATATTAACTTACTTCCTCTTTGTACTGAAAAATTAAGTGCAGTTTTAAAAGATTGTATAACAAAATCTATTTGGGTAATAACTATGGCCTCATTTAATGGAGATGCTGTAGATAGTTATGATACTTATCATGCATTTGAGGTAAGCAGTGCTGGTGTAAACCATGTATCAGTAAAATCTCAATTTACTTTTAATGATCCAATTACAGATGCCAGAGGTTATTTGAAGCTCTCTCCAGATGGAAAAAAAATGGTAAGCGCAAGTGTACAAAGAGATGCTTTATATATTTATAACTTCGACTCATTTACTGGCGTGGTTACAAACCAGCAGCAATTGTTTGTTAATTCTATTCACGACAGACCATATGGTGTAGAATTTTCACAAAATAGCCAGTACTTATACGTTAACTCATATAATGATTTTAGATCACAAGGAGGGCCAAATAGTGATGACTTTCTTAATCCAGAAAATCACTTTGCTGCTCTTTTTCAATATGATGTTACAGCTCCAAATATTGAAAGTTCAGAATATAAAATAGATGAAAGACAACTTTATCGTGGAGCTTTGCAATTAGGTCCTGATGGAAAAATATATAGAGCTTTAAGCGCAACTTATGAACAAGGTTTGCCGTATTTGGGAGTTATAAACAATCCTAATGAAGCAGGAATTGCATGTAATTATTCTCATAATGGTATAAATTTAGCACCAAATTCATCGGCTCAAGGATTACCTCCATTTATTCAGTCCTTATTCAATACGCAAATTGACATCATTCGCAATGGATCTGAAACTGCAAGCCTTGCTCTTTGTGAAGGTGAAAGTTATACTCTTACTGGTGAAGAAATTCCAGGTGCAATATATACTTGGACTGTGGATCAGAATATCTTACCAGAAAATGATTTTGATTTAGAAATAACCGAAAGTGGACATTATCAATTATTCATTGAGCCAAATAATGGAGAGTGTGTAATTGAAGGGCAAGCTTTCGTAGCGTTTCAGGAAAATCCTACCATTCATGATATCACTTTTTTACAATGTGACGAAGATGGTACAGAAGATGGTCATACTCTGTTTAATTTAAAACAAGCCGGTGAAAATATAGTAGGTGGACTCCCTAATATGATCACACAATTTTATGCAAATTCTTCAGACGCTGAAAATAATATGAATTCTATTAATCCTAATAGCTATGGCAACATTACCAATCCTGAAATACTTTATATACGAGTTACAAATGCTTTAACTGGTTGTTTTAGTTTGGGCCAAGTTACTCTAGACGTAAGTTTAACTAACTCTAAAAATACCGAACTTATTGCATGTGATGATGATGGGATTGAGGATGGTATTTATCGATTTACTTTAAATGATGCAACTATTTCTGTAATTGATGGTTTACCCACAGGATTAGATATATCTTATTATCAAACTTATGAAAATGCATTACTGGAAACTAGTAAATTGGGTTCAACTTATGCTAATAGAATACCATATTCTGAAACAATTTATGCTCGGGTTGAAAATGCAAATAATTGTTATGGTATTAGCGAATTAAAACTTACAGTGCAAAAACTTCCAGAAGTAGATAGAGAATCTTTAAATTATTATTGCTTGAATTTTTTTCCACAAACTATAACACTCGATCCAGATATATTAACTGCAAACGTTAATAATTATACATACGATTGGTCTACAGGTGAAACAAGCTATGCAATTCAAATAAATGAACCTGGAATTTATTCGGTTAATGTTGGAAACGCCAATGGATGCTTTAAAGAAAAAAGAATTATTGTTGAAGCTGCTAATATTGCTACCGTAGAATCCATCAGAATTGAAGACGCAACCAAAAACAACATTATACGCGTATTTGTTTCTGGTGAAGGACAATATGAATATGCGCTAATAGATAATAGTGACAATAGTTTATATGCCAATTATCAAGAAAGTAATACGTTTGAAAACATTAAACCAGGGATTTATACAGTAAACATAAGAGATGTTGAAAACAATTGTGGTATTACCCAAGATTTGGTCTCGATAATAGGATTTCCAAAATATTTTACACCAAACAACGATGGTATTAATGATACTTGGCAAGTGTATGGTGTTTCTGATATTTTTCAACCAAAAACTATAATATATATTTATGACCGTTATGGAAAACTTGTCAAGCAATTGAGTCCAACTAGCAAAGGTTGGGACGGGAATTTTAATGGAGAACCACTTCCAAATAATGACTATTGGTTTGCTGTAACATTACAAGACGGTCGTATCTTCAAAAATCATTTCTCACTAAAAAGATAGGTTTTAAAATCTCAATTTTAATATTCAAAATGCATCTTCGTCATTATTGTTGACAATAGTCAAAAGAACGGTTAAATTTTTATACTTTATTTTAGGGTCTGAATAATAATTAGAAATTTATTGAATACTAATATTTGTAGTATATTTGATAGTATATCTCTGCGCTTGCTATGAAAAAGATATACTGCCTTTTAGCAATACTGTTGTTAAACACAATCCTCTTCTCTCAAAACGAAGCTAGTAATTGGTATTTTGGGTACGGTGCTGGAATAAAATTTGATATTGCGCTTAATACATCTGGCTCAATTGATGATGGTCAATTGCATACATTTGAAGGTTGCACTTCATTTTCGGATGAATATGGAAATTTATTGTTCTATACTGACGGAAGAATTATAAGAAATAGTAATCACAATGTTATGCTTAATGGTTCTGGTTTACTTGGCGACCCATCAAGCTCGCAATCAGCCATAATAGTGCCGAAGCCAGAAGATGATACTATCTACTATGTTTTTACAGTAGATAATAACCTGAATAACACAAATTTTGGGTTAAATTATTCTATTGTTGATATGACTTTAGATGGAGGTTTAGGCGCTGTCACTAATAAAAATATAAACCTTCTGTCTTCCAGCACTGAAAAATTAAGTGCAGTTTTCAAAGATTGTATTACAAAATCTATTTGGGTAGTAACTATGGCTTCTTTGAATGGAGATGTTGTAGATAGTTATGACACTTATCATGCATTTGAAGTAAGTAGTGCTGGTGTGAACCCAGTATCTGTAAAATCTCAATTTACCTTTAACAATCCAATTACAGATGCCAGAGGCTATTTAAAGTTTTCACCTGATGGCAAAAAAATGGTAAGTGCAAGTGTACAAAGAGATGCTCTATATCTCTTTAATTTTAACTCATTTACTGGTATAGTTACTAACCAGCAACAGTTGTTTGTTGATTCTTCAAATGATAGACCCTATGGGGTAGAGTTTTCTCAAAATAGTCAATTTTTATATGTAAATACTTATAACGATTATAAAGTATCGGGGACAGAAAACGATGATTATAATCCGGAAAATCACTTTGCAGCTCTTTTTCAATATGATATTACAGCTTCAGATATTGAAAGTACTGAATACAAAATAGATGAAAGACAACTTTATCGAGGAGCTTTGCAACTTGGTCCTGATGGAAAAATTTATAGAGCTTTATGTACTGCTTATGCAATAGGATTACCATATTTAGGAGTTATTAATAATCCCAACGAACCAGGAGAAGCCTGTAATTATGTTCATAACGGCATAAATTTAACTCCTAATTTGTCTGCTCAAGGATTGCCGCAATATGTTCAATTACCAATCAATACTCCAATTGACATTATTCGCAATGGATTTGAAACAGCAAACCTAGTGCTCTGTGAAGGTGACAGATATATTTTAAAGGGCGAAAATATACCAGGCGCCACATATACGTGGACTTTTGAACAGAATATCTTACCAGAAAATGATTTTGATCTTATAATTACACAAAGTGGTCATTATCAATTATTCATAGAACCAAATAATGGAGAGTGTGCTATTGAAGGACAAGCATTTGTAACCTTTCAGGAAAATCCGATTATTAATAATATCACGTTGTTACAATGTGACCAAGATGGTATAGAAGATGGTCTTACTCTTTTCAATTTAAAACAAGCCTATAAAAACATAGTTAGCGACGTTACGGATATGAATATACAATTTTATACAAATTCTTCAGATGCTGAAAATAATGTGAATTCTATTAACCCAAATAGCTATAGCAATATTTCCAATCCTGAAATACTTTATTTGCGAGTTACAAATGAATTGACTGGCTGTTTTAGTTTAGGACAAATTACTTTAGATGTAAGTTTAACCAACTCTCAAAATTCCGAACTTATTGCATGTGATGATGATGGTGTAGAAGATGGGATTTCTCGTTTTGTTTTAAATGATGCAACTGCTTCTTTAATTGATGGTTTACCATCAGGATTAGATATATCTTATTATCAAACCTACGAAGATGCCTTGCTAGAAACTAGCAAACTTGAGGCAACTTATGTTAATAAAACTCCATATTCAGATACAATATTTTCTCGAGCTGAAAATGCTAATAATTGTTATGGCATAAGCGAATTAAAACTAACTGTTGAAAAGTTACCGGAAGTAGAAAGCGAATTGATAACCTATTATTGCTTAAACAATTATCCTCAAACCATTACTCTTAAACCAGATATTTTAAATATAGATGCAAATAATTATACTTACAATTGGTCAACCGATGAGACATCATATGCAATTCAAATAAACGAGCCCGGAATTTATACGGTTAATGTTGGGAACGCCAATGGATGCTTTAAAGAAAAAAGAATTATTGTTGAAGCTGCTAATATTGCTTCCGTAGAATCCATTAATGTTATTGACGCCTCTCAAAATAATATAATAACTGTATTAGCATCAGGTGAAGGACAATATGATTATGCTTTATTCAACAGTGATGGAACCATATACACTAACTACCAACCTAGTAATATTTTTGAAAATGTAAAACCAGGAATATATACGGTAAACATAAGAGATGTTGAAAACAACTGTGGTATTATACAAGATTTGGTTTCAGTCATTGGCTTCCCAAAATATTTCACCCCAAACAACGATGGTATTAATGATACTTGGCAAGTGTATGGTGTTTCTGATATTTTTCAGCCAAATACCATTATCTACATATATAATCGTTATGGCAAATTGGTCAAGCAATTAAGCCCAACTAGCAAAGGTTGGGACGGGAAGTTTAATGGCGAACTACTCCCAAATAACGACTATTGGTTTGCTGTAGAACTACAAGATGGCCGTATCTTCAAAAATCATTTTTCATTAAAACGATAATCAAATTATAAACTAATAAAAGTCAAAAAGTGCATTTTATCGGATTTTTTTTGCGTTTTGTCTAAAATTACACTATTTTTCTCCCTGTTAATAAGGATTGCATTGTCAATTTACCCAAAGTAAAAACAGTGAACTGAACGGCCTACATGATATGAAACCTACTTATTCATATATACTTATACTTTTTTTTATAAGTAAATTCGCTTTTTCCCAGCAAATTTCTGTAGATAATTCTGTACCCTTACAAACATTAATTGAAGATTATTTGGTTGATGGTTGTGTTGAAATTTCAAACATTTCTACTACTGTTAATGGTATTAGCAATGGAAATCCAAGTTATGCAAGTTTCAACAGAGGAAGTTCAAACTTTCCTCTAGAAAGTGGTATTGTTATTTCTACAGGTAATGCAAATTCAGGAGGTAACAGTTTAAATACAACAGACTTAAGTGAAGGTACCGCTGGTTGGGGAACAGATCCAGATATAGAAACTGCTCTAGGAATAACCAATACTCTAAACGCTACTTCAATTGAATTTGATTTTATATCCGTATCAAGCCAAGTTCAATTTAATTATATATTCGCTTCTGAAGAATATTCAAACATTTGGCCTTGTCAAGATCAATATGCTGACGGTTTTGTTTTTTTAATTAGGCCAACCGCCAGCACAGTTTATAACAATATTGCGTTAGTCCCAGGAACATCAGATGAAGTTGGCTCTAATACTATTCATGATGAAATCTTTGGAGTATGTCTTGCTGAAAATGAACAATATTTTGATGGTTATAATTTAGGTGACACAAATTATAATGGTAGAACCACAGTATTGACAGCAAATTATAATACAACACCTTATGTACAATATCATATCAAACTTATCATTGCAGACAAATCTGATTATACTTTAGATTCTGCTGTGTTTATTGAAGCAAGTTCTTTTACTAATCTTGATTTAGGTGAAGATATAACAACTTGTGCTGGTTCTGTCCCTTTAGACGGTGACATACAAAATCCACAAGCGAGTTATCAATGGTATTTCAATAATTCATTAATAAGCGGACAAACAAACCCAACAATAAATGCCAGCCAAAGTGGTACTTATAGATTGGAAATTACTCTTCCTTTAAATAATTCTAATTGTATTATTGATGATGAAGTTAATGTTACTATAGATTCTGAACAAAGTGCCAATCCTATTTCTAATTATGAATTATGTGACAATGGTAGTGACGGCATTGAACAGTTTGATTTAACAAATATGGATGCAGAGGTTATGGCTTCTGTTCCTTCTGGAAGCTATAACTTTTCATATCATTATTCAGATAGTGATGCTAGAAATAATGTAAATAGTATAAATAGTTCTATTTCAAATTCGTCAAATCCACAATCTATTTTTGTTAGAATAGAAGACACAAACACAGGTTGTCTTGCTTATGCCACCTTTGATTTAGTGGTAAATGCGCTTCCAAATGTTACAGCTCCAACAACTTTAGTTATATGTGAAGATGAAGTGGCGGACGGCTATACTGGTTTTGACTTAACTTCAAAAGATAATGAAATTACATCTGGCCAAAGTAATTTAAATGTTACTTATCATTTTACACAAGCAGATGCAGACAATGGAGTAAATTCAATTTTATCTCCTTATTATAATATTAATACACCAAATGACCAACTTTTTGTAAGAGTAACAGACACACAAACAGGTTGTGCTAGAACAACTACATTAGATCTAACAATAATTGATAGTCCAATAATTAACCGAGATCCTGTATATATTGATGCTTGTGACCAAGATTATGACGGCTTCGCAACTTTTGATCTTACATCAGTAATTTCAGGAATTTTACAAGGATTGTCTAATGTTACAACAACGTTTCATTTAAATCTAGCCGACGCGCAATCTGGCAGCAATGCAATTCCCAATGCAAATAATTATCAGAATATAGATCCTGAAGAGCAAGTTCTTTATATTAGGGTTGAAGATAATAATAATGGCTGTCCAGCTATTATGCCTATAGAAGTTCACACCAATATGCTGTTGACTGCTACGGCAATTCAAAATTTTGCTTTATGTGACGATGAAGGCAACGATGGCATAGAAGATTTTAGTTTGACTGCTATAGCTAATGTAATAACCAATGGTATTCCAAATGTGAATATTTCATTTTATGAAACTCAAGCTGACCTAAACAATGGCACTAATGAAATAGATGCTTCCAATCCATATACGGCTACAAGTCCACAAACATTATACATCAGTTTAGGAGATGGTAATTGTACAGAAGAATCTGAAATTACACTATATGTAAATCCTGTTCTGCTCTTTAATCCTGTTAATCCTATTGATTATTGTGATACTGATGAAGACGGGTTTACTTCAATTGACTTGGATTCATTTGATCCAATCGTGACTTCGGGAAATCCTAATTTTGGTGTTAGATATTTTACAACACAAGCTGATGCAGAAACTGGTGTTAATCAACTTCCACAATTTTATACGAATGTTTCAAATCCTGAAACTATATTTGCCAGAATAGAAAATGTTGATACTGGTTGCTTTACCGTAAATTCTTTTGAAGTTAATGTATTACCAACAGCAACGGTGAGTCAACCTTCAAATATTATTATCTGCGATTCTGATCAAGACGGATTTTCTGTAATAAATCTAGATTCAAAAATTCCAGAAATAGTTTCAGATTCAACAGGTTTAGATATTTCTTTTTTCACAGATAATGATGATGCTATTAACAACACAAACTCCATTACTGGCACAACAGCTTATAATGCAAATTCTCAAACCATTTTCACTCGTGTTGAGACAACTATGACAGGGTGCTATGCTATAGTATCGTTTGATATACTGGTTAATACACTTCCAAATTTTCCAAACATTACGTCTTTTCAGCTTTGTGAAGATGACAATGACCAAATTGCAGATTTTCTATTAGTTGACAAAGATTTAGAGATTTTAAATGGCCAAACAGATAAAGTTGTATCATACTATGAAACTCAAATAGATGCTGATAATGCAACAAATGAAATAGACAAAAATTCATTTTATCAAAATACATCTAGCCCACAAACTATTTATGTAAGAGTAGAAAATATTTCAGACATTAATTGTTATGGAACCTCTTCATTTACTATTCAAGTGGCTGCAAATCCAGAATATAATCCGCCAACATCCTACCTGGTTTGTGATGATATTAGCAACGATGGGATTAGTGAATTTGATTTTAATGAGAAAGTTGCCGAAATTTCCCAAGGTATTGCAAATCCTTTAAATATTTCATTTCATGTAAGCTTACAGGATGCAGAAGAAAATATTAATCAGCAATCATTTCTGTTTACTAATACAGAAAATCCACAACAGATTTATGTTAGAATTGAAAATAGTGCTTCCACATGTGTAATCATTGAAGAATTTGGGATTAATATTATCCCTGCTCCTAGTGTAACACTTGCAGAACCTTTTGAACAATGTGATATTGATTATGATAGTATAGTAAATTTTGACTTAACAATGGCTGACTTCCAAATTTTAGATATAAGACAGAATGATTTAACAATTCAATATTTTGAAAGCTTGACAGATCTGGAATTAAATGCAAATGCAATAGCCAATGCAAACAATTACTCTAATTTGAGTAATCCTCAAACTGTTTATATTAAAGTTACTAATACGGTTACACAATGTTATTCTGCAATCCCTTTGGATCTCATAGTTAATGTTCCACCAAGTGTTAACAATATTGGAACCGTTGACACATGCGATAATGACACTGATACGTATGACTTATCTCACATCAATAATCTACTAGTTAATAATGTTAATGATGTAATTATAAGTTATCATAATTCTCAAAGCGAAGCTGAAACCTATACTAATCCTTTGGGTTCTACATTTAACTATACAGCTTCAAATCATACAATTTATGCAAGAATAATTGATGCACAAACAGGATGTCCAATAGTAACGTCCTTTATATTACAAATTAATCAAAATCCTATAGCAAATTCTCCTCAAGACCTGATAGCCTGTGATGATGATTATGATGGTTTCTTAGCTTTTGATTTGTCTGTTCAAGACTCACAAATTATTGGAAGTCAAGATCCAAGTAATTTTACTATTTCCTATTATGATTCATTTGACAATGCAGAAAATGGTACAAATAGTTTAAACAATTCACATTCTTCTTCTGACGGAGAAATAATATTTGCAAGAATTGTAAACAATGCAACAGGCTGTTTCGATACAACTCAATTCATGACTATTGTTAATCCATTACCTGTTATAAACATTAATGATGTTGTAGCTATTTGTAGAAATGATTTGCCACTAATTGTAAGTGCAGACACTGGCAATATTGGATATACATATTTATGGTCTACTGGAGAAACATCATCAGAAATAGCATTGGGTTTAGAAGATGTTGGAGATTATTGGGTTACCGTAAATACTGCTTTAGGTTGTAATGCTACAAGATCTTTCTCTGCTAGAGAATCTGAAGAAGCTAATATTGAATTTACAACTACTGTTGATTTTGCAGATCCAAATAGTATTACTATCAGCGTTAGTGGTATTGGTGATTACGTTTTTATCCTTGACAATGGTTTAGAGCAAACTTCAAATGTATTTAACAATGTTTCTTTAGGCCCTCATATTGTTACTGTAAGGGATTTATTTGGTTGTAGAGATGTATCTCAAGAAGTGGTCGTCATTGATGCACCAAAATTTGTGACACCAAATAATGATGGGTATTTTGATAGTTGGCACATTGCGGGTATAGACCAATTGCCAGGAACTATGGTTTATATTTATGACAGATATGGAAAACTACTTAAAACGCTAACCCATACTTCTGAAGGTTGGAACGGAATGTTTAATGGAAAATATATGCCTTCAGATGATTATTGGTTTGTGGCACAAGTAAAAAGAGGCACATCAGAGTTTGACGTCAAGGGACACTTTGCCTTGAAGCGTTAAAACATTCAAATTTCGGTCAATAAAATAGTATATTATTTATCTTTGCTTTCCAATAAAGATAAATGAAGCAATTCTTTTTAATTATATCACTTTTATTATCATCGCTTTGTTATTCTCAATATGTTTCGGTTGATAGCCAAACATATACTCCACAAGAACTCATAGAACTAGTTTTGTTAAATAGCACTTGTGTACCCAATTCCAATTTTACAAATGTTTTAGGCGGAAATTTTAATGGTACGGATGAAAGCTATGGTTATTTTGATGCTTCTGGTACTATATTCCCTTTTCAAAATGGTGTGGTTTTAAGTACTGGTCGCTTACAAAATGTAGAAGGTCCAAACACTACATTAAGTGATGACGATGCGCCAAATTGGAATGGAGATAATGATCTAGAAACTATTTTAAATGAAACTGATACACATAATGCAACAGTTTTAGAATTTGAATTTTCAACTATTGCAGATCAAATTAATTTCAGATATATTTTTGCTTCAGAAGAATATCAGGAAAACAACCCTAACACCTGTATATATTCAGACTCTTTTGCATTTTTAATTAGACATATAAATGAGCAGGAATATACCAACATAGCTGTTGTACCTAATACACAACCTCCTGAAGCGGTTAAAGTCACAACAGTTCACCCTGATATTCCAAATGGATGTCCTGCTCAAAATGAACAATATTTTGGAAGTTGGAACGGTGCTAATGCCCCCATAAATTTTAATGGTCAAACAGCCGTTCTAACAGCAGTTGCAAATGTAATTCCAAATGAAACCTACCATGTAAAACTTGTAATAGCAGATGAACAAAATTATCGTTATGACTCTGCTGTATTTTTAGAAGGAGGAAGTTTTACTTTAGGAAAGGATCTAGGTAACAGCAGATTACTTTCTACAAACAATCCGTTGTGTCCAAACGAAACACTAACATTAGACGCAACAATGTCAGGAAATAATACTTACCAATGGTTTAGAGACAATATCTTGATAATTGGTGAAACAAATGCTACGTATCCTGTTAATACTCCAGGCACTTATAGCGTAGAAATTACATTACAAAACAATTGTATTGCCACAGGAGAAATAACTATTGAATACAGTCAACCAATTAACATTAATCCAATAACACTTATAGAATGTGATGAAGATATGGACGGCTTGACAACATACAATCTATTTATTGCAGAACAAGAAATCGTTAATACTTATCCTGATTATTATATTGCAAACTTTTTTAATTCTCAAAACGACGCTGTTCAAAATGTAAATCCAATTGCAAATGGTACATCATATCAAAATTCGATACCTCAAGAAGTTGTTTTTGCAAGAGTAGAAAACCAGTATGGTTGTTTTGATGTTGTAGAAACCACTTTAGATATCTCAAACAATACCTTAAATATTCAACCATTTAATGTTTGTGACGAAGGTGAAAATGATGGGTTTTCAATTTTTGATTTGAATGATTTAAGAATGCAGGTACAACCCAACGTTCCGCCAACAGCT
The DNA here is from genome assembly GCF_040117515.1 of Gilvirhabdus luticola. NCBI lineage: Bacteria > Pseudomonadati > Bacteroidota > Flavobacteriia > Flavobacteriales > Flavobacteriaceae > Gilvirhabdus > Gilvirhabdus luticola. The sequence continues at coordinate 214,530 of NZ_JBEEEN010000003.1, read as the reverse complement.
AGTATTTTTTTCTTTGAAACTGAAGAAGATGCATTTAATGAGACCAATGCAATCGATGGTAGTTACATTAACAATAGTCCATATATTCAAACTATTTATGTGAAAGTTCTAGATAATAATCAATGCTATGCGATTACAACGGTTGAATTGAATGTGATTTTTACACCAGAACTGTTTCCAGATGAAAGTATAATTTATTGTTTAAATTCTTATCCTGACTTAATTACACTTGAGGCAGGAATTTTAAACGATTCTCCTTCAAATTATATATACCAATGGTTTTTAGATAATTCATTGTTAAGTGAAACTACTGCCTCAATTAATGTTAATGAAGTCGGTACTTATACTGTTACTGCTACATATTCCAGTGGTTGCTCTCAATCAAGAAATATTACAGTAAACCGTTCAAATTTGGCCACGATTACCAATGTTTCTGTACAGGAATTGACACCAAATAATTCAATTACAGTAAGTGTTTCTGGAGAAGGTAACTATCATTACTCTTTAGATCATGGCCTATTTCAAGATACCAACACATTTAATAATGTTAACGCAGGTTTCCATACTGTTTATGTAAGAGACAAAAATGGTTGTGGAACTGTTGAGCAATTGGTATCGGTTTTAGGTTTCCCAAAATTTTTTACACCAAATGGAGATTCGTATCAAGATACTTGGCAACCACTTGGGGCAAATACTCAATTTAATTCTAATCTTGTTGTAAACATATATGATCGATTTGGTAAATTGCTAAAAGAAATTAGGTCGTCCGGCGATGGCTGGAATGGTACTTTTAATGGAGATGTATTACCAACAGATGATTATTGGTATGTGGTCTTATTCCCAGATGGGAAAGAATATCGTGGACATTTTGCCTTAAAAAGATAATTGATGAAATTCAAAATAGAATCAGACTTTAAACCAACGGGTGACCAACCTGAAGCTATACAACAACTGGTTGATGGTATTAATTCTGAAGAAAAATATCAAACCTTACTTGGTGTAACTGGTTCTGGTAAAACATTTACAGTTGCTAATGTTATTCAAACAGTTGAAAGGCCAACGCTAGTATTAGCTCATAACAAAACTTTGGCTGCACAGTTATATTCGGAGTTCAAGCAATTTTTTCCTAATAATGCGGTAGAATATTTTGTGTCCTATTATGATTACTACCAACCTGAAGCCTATATTCCTGTTTCAGGTGTTTATATAGAAAAAGATTTATCTATAAACGAAGAGATTGAAAAAATGAGATTGAGTACAACTTCTTCCTTACTTTCAGGTCGTAGAGACATTATTGTTGTTGCTTCTGTCTCTTGTTTATATGGTATAGGTAATCCTGTTGAATTTCAGAAAAATGTGATTACTTTAAAAAGAGATCAAACTATTTCTAGAACCAAATTATTACATCAATTAGTCCAAAGTTTGTATTCCAGAACCGAAGGTGAATTCAATCATGGTAACTTTAGAATAAAAGGTGATACCGTTGATGTTTTTCCTAGTTATGCAGATAATGCTTTTCGCATTCATTTTTTTGGAGATGAAATTGAAGACATTGAAGCTTTTAATATTCAAACCAATGAAGTTATAGAAAAGTATGATAGACTTAATATTTATCCGGCTAATATGTTTGTGACTTCTCCAGACATTTTACAGAATGCTATAAAACTCATTCAAGATGATTTGGTCAAACAACATGATTACTTTAAAGAAATAGGTAAACATCTCGAAGCAAAACGTTTAAAAGAGCGCACAGAATTTGATCTAGAAATGATTCGTGAATTAGGCTATTGTTCTGGTATTGAAAATTACTCACGTTATCTTGATGGTAGAGAAGCTGGAACTCGTCCATTTTGCTTACTAGATTATTTCCCAGATGATTTTCTAATGGTTGTTGATGAGAGCCATGTAACCATTTCGCAAGTCCACGCCATGTATGGTGGAGATAGAAGCAGAAAAGAAAACTTGGTTGAATACGGTTTCAGACTTCCTGCAGCTATGGATAACAGACCATTAAAATTTGAAGAATTTGAAGCGCTTCAAAACCAAGTAATTTATGTGAGTGCAACTCCAGCCGATTATGAGCTTCAGAAAACAGATGGTATATATGTTGAACAAGTCATCAGGCCAACAGGTTTGCTTGATCCAGAAATTGAAGTCAGACCAAGTTTAAATCAAATAGACGATTTAATTGAAGAAATTCAACAACGCGTTGAAAAAGATGAACGAACACTTGTAACAACGCTTACCAAAAGAATGGCAGAAGAACTAACAAAGTATCTTACAAGAATTCAAGTGAGATGTAGATACATTCACAGCGATGTTGATACATTGGAACGCGTTGAGATTATGCAAGATCTTCGTAAAGGATTGTTCGATGTTTTGGTTGGTGTGAATCTATTGCGTGAAGGTTTAGATTTACCCGAAGTGTCATTGGTTGCAATTTTAGATGCTGATAAAGAAGGCTTCTTACGATCTGCACGTTCTTTAACTCAAACCGTAGGAAGAGCTGCCAGACACTTAAATGGCAAAGCCATTATGTATGCTGATAAAATTACTAACAGTATGCAAAAAACAATTGATGAGACCAATTATAGAAGAGAAAAGCAAATAGCTTACAATACAGCAAACAATATCACACCACAAGCCTTAAATAAGAGTTTAAATAACGCATTATCAAAAAATTCAGTAAGTAGCTATTACTATGAATTAGAAGCACAGAAAGCAGCTGAACCAGAAAGCGAATATCTTTCTAAATCTGAATTAGAAAAGAAAATTAGAGACAAACGTAAAGAAATGGAACTTGCAGCTAAAGCTTTAGATTTTATAATAGCTGCCAAATTGAGAGATGAAATTAAAAATTATAAAGAAAAATTAGAAAAATTAAAAGTCTAATTGTATTGTGTTTTGAATATATCTATCAACACATCTGGTGGAACTATTTTATTTGGAAAGCTTTCCATTAAATAAAGTACTTTGGTAATAGATTCATGACTTAATCCCATTCTCAATCCAAAGTTATACAATTTAATAACTTCTTTAGGAGTATTTTCATTGTCAATATTCATTAGCAAAACCAATCTATGAAACTGCACAATTCTTTCGCTGTGAGACTTTAAATGTGTATATGTTACAGGATGCTCAATCAAATAATCAAAATCTTCACGAGATATTTCTAGTTGCTTGGCTACACCCAATAAAAAATTATACTCAATTTGTTTTAAGTTGTCTTCTCCTTTGGCAAAGGATATCATCTCTGAAAGGAGACTTAACTTTTCGACCCTGTTTATCATTTTTGAGAGAGGATTAATAATTATATGGTAAAGGTAAGCAGAATCACTATTTTATCGTCGTTGATATAATGTATCTTGTCGAATAATGAGCTACATTTTATCGATATTTTTTTTTACTTCATCTTTGGTTGATTGTTAAGTTTAAGAAAAAAGTTGCCTTTTGTTCAATATTTCCTTTAATTCTAACATTAAAATATTAATATTAATAAATTGATAATCATATAGTTGAAATCATCTCTTCTAAATTTTATAGACGATTACAGTACTGACAATATGGATTTATTTACAAAAATATCACAAAACGCCAGAAAAACCATTTCAAGTAACTTAATGATGTAGTTATAAAGTGTAAAAGAATATAGTAAATTTACAATGTAAAGGAGCAAGGTAGAATAACGAATAACCAGTATTTAGAATCTTTAGAACATAACAAAATTTCATGGGTATTATCATATAGATCTTACGAACATTTAATTAAATAAAATGACAAATAACGACATCTTAAAAAAACTACGAGTGGCTTTGAAGCTTCGTGATGATGAAATTGTAGAAATATTAAAACTGGTAGATTTTAGAATTTCAAAAAGTGAACTTGGGGCTTTCTTCAGAAAAGAAGATCATCCAAAATATATGGAATGTGGTGATCAAATTTTACGTAATTTTTTAAACGGTTTGGTTATTCATCTTCGCGGACCAAAACCTGAAAAGCAGCAATCAAAAAAATAAAAAACTCCCAATGCGTATTGAGAGTTTTTCTGACTAATTCAAAAAAAGAAGATTCTTTTTTTATTTTGATGGGGTTATTCTAACAGGTACAATATACTCCTGATCTTTGTTTGTAAAATTTTTTGAAACCTTTTTGTAATTCAATCTGCTCTTTATGTAATTGTTTATTAATTCATTTTCAGAGTTTACAAATAACACAACCATTTCGTTGTTTTCGTTTAAAACAAGTCTTACATAAGCTTGTACTTCATTTTCAACTGTGAAACTTGGCTTTTTTAATAGTTCTCCAATTTCGCTAGTTATAGCTTTTGATTCGATAGCTGTAGCTGATTCCGTTGCGTTTGCTGAAAATAAGCTTCCTAAAGTAATTACTGCAATCAGTAACATAGATTTTAATGTTTTCATAATTATTCGATTTTTAAGATTAATGATATACAAATAGACTCAAAAAAATATTATTTGTTACGTTATTTATAATCATTTAACTATTTTTTAACCTAATAATTATTTTTTTAACATTATTTATGTTAAAAACATAAAAAAAGATCCTAAAAATTTAGAATCTTTTATTTTTAAATCTGATAGTTCCTTATGAAAGCACTAATTGTACTTTATCTGCAGCTTCTTGGAATTCTGTTGCGCTTAAAACATCCAATCCTGAATTGTCAATTAACTCTTTTGCTATATCTGCATTTGTCCCTTGCAGACGAACTATAATAGGGACATTTATGCTTCCCATATTTTTATAAGCATCTATAACACCTTGAGCTACTCTATCACAACGCACAATACCTCCAAAAATATTAATAAGAATGGCTTTTACATTTGGGTCTTTCAAAATAATTTTAAAAGCTGCTTCTACTCGAGCTGCATCGGCTGTACCTCCAACATCCAAAAAGTTTGCTGGTTCACCACCTGCTTGCTTTATAAGATCCATAGTGGCCATAGCTAAACCTGCACCATTTACCATACAACCAACATTACCGTCAAGGTCAACATAATTAAGACCAACCTCTTTGGCTTCAACTTCTATAGGATTTTCTTCACGTAAGTCTCTTAAATTCACATATTCCTTATGTCTGTAAAGCGCATTGTCATCAATAGTAACTTTCGCATCTACTGCCATAATTTTATTGTCGCTGGTTTTTAAAACCGGATTAATTTCAAACAACGAAGAATCTGATTTTACATAAGCAGTGTATAAAGCATTTACAAACTTGGTCATCTCTTTAAATGCAATGCCAGACAAACCTAAATTAAATGCTATCCTTCTCGTTTGAAAAGGTAATATTCCTACTGAAGGATCTATTTCTTCAGTAAAAATTAAATGTGGTGTTTCTTCAGCTACTTTTTCAATATCCATTCCGCCTTCTGTAGAATACATAATCATATTACGCCCTTTAGCACGGTTTAATAAAACAGACATATAATACTCTTCAGGTTCACTTTCTCCAGGATAATAAACATCCTCAGCTACCAATACTTGATGCACCTTCTTACCTTCTGCTGAAGTTTGAGGTGTAATCAAATTCATTCCTATAATTTGTCCAGCAAGTGTTTCAACCTCATTTAAATTTTTAGCAAGCTTTACGCCTCCTCCTTTACCTCTTCCGCCTGCATGGATTTGAGCTTTTATAACATGCCATGACGTTCCGGTTTCTGATGTTAATTGTTTTGCTGCTGCAACAGCTTCATTAGCATTTTGGGCAACAATACCACGTTGAATCCTTACACCAAAACTACTTAAGATTTCTTTTCCTTGATACTCGTGTAAATTCATTTTTATTAAATAAAAGTTTAATTTTCTTCTTTAAAGGTTCGAAGAATTAAGATGCACAAAAGTAAACATCATTAAGCTTTAAACCAATATTTTTTACAACTGATTGATTTCATTATAAATATCTTAATTTTTAACACGGATTTTTAGGATTTAAATATCAATACATTTGAAAAAACTTTATAGTTTAGCAGCCAATTTAATTTTATACAAAAAATGAATAATAATGCCTTATTAAAAATTGCAAGGGACTTTGGAAGTCCAGTTTATGTTTACAACTCCGAAACTATTGTTTCTCAATATAAACGCTTAACATCTGCATTTAATAAGGTAAAGAAGATTAAGATAAATTATGCAGTCAAGGCGCTATCTAATATTTCTGTCTTAAAATTGTTAGGCACTTTAGGCTCTTGTCTCGATACGGTTTCAATTCAAGAAGTGAAATTAGGTTTAGAAGCTGGTTTTACACCAGATAAAATCATTTATACGCCTAATGGTGTCTCTATAGAAGAGATTGAAAAAGTTGCTGCTTTAGGTACACAAATCAATATAGATAATTTAGTTATACTAGAACAATTTGGTGCTAAACATCCAGAAATTCCAGTATGCATCCGTATCAATCCTCATGTTATGGCTGGCGGCAATACCAATATTTCAGTTGGGCATATAGATAGTAAATTTGGAATTTCTATACATCAAATACCTCACATTTTACGCATTGTAAAAAACACAGGCATGACTATAAATGGAATTCACATGCATACGGGAAGTGATATTTTGGATGTTGAAGTATTTTTATATGCGAGTGAAATTTTGTTTGAAACCGCCAGAAATTTTAAAGATTTAGAATTTATTGATTTTGGTTCTGGCTTTAAAGTTCCTTATAAAAAAGGTGATATAGAAACCAATGTTGAAGAATTTGGCGAAAAGCTTTCAAAACGATTTAATGAATTTTGTAAAGAATATGGCAGAGAACTCACTCTTGCATTTGAGCCTGGAAAATTTTTAGTGAGTGAAGCAGGTGAATTTTTGGTACAAGTAAATGCTGTTAAACAAACAACATCTACCGTTTTTGCACAAGTAGATTCTGGATTTAATCATCTAATAAGACCTATGCTTTATGGCTCTCAACATGAGATAAGAAACATCTCCAATCCAAAAGGAAAGGAACGCTTTTACTCTGTTGTAGGATATATATGTGAAACAGATACTTTTGCAAACAATAGAAGAATCACAGAAATAAGTGAAGGAGACATTTTGGCGTTTAAAAATGCTGGAGCTTATTGTTTTTCAATGGCATCAAACTATAATTCTCGATACAGACCTGCTGAAGTGCTTTGGTACAACAATAAGGCACATTTAATAAGAAAACGTGAGACCTTTGACGATATCATCAAAAACCAGATAGAATTGACTTTTTAAATAAAAGCGCAGAAACTTAAATTTCTGCGCTTTTTTTATATATTTAGTAAAACGCTTTCAACCACTTTAAAATCAAATAAATTTTGAAAAAAAAATTCCACATAAATGCAGATATAAAAGTGGCTGAAACACTTCCGGCAAATTTTTATAGATCTGAAAAAGTTTTTGAAGCCATTAAAGAAGATGTTTTTGTAAAAACCTGGCAATTTATTGGAGACGATGGTTTAATTCCTTTTACTGAAACTGTTCATCCGTTTATAGTACTAGAAAATTACATAACTGAGCCGCTTTTACTTGTAAGAGATAAAGAAGACAACATTAATTGTTTTAGTAATGTATGCACACATAGAGGAAACATTCTAATAACCAATCCTGGAAAAGTAAAACAATTGACCTGTATGTATCATGGAAGACGTTTTAACTTGGATGGTTCTTTTAAGTCTATGCCAGAGTTTGAAATGGCCGAAAATTTTCCGCGACCATGTGACGATCTTCATGAATTTCCGATTAGAAATTTAGGCCCATATCTTTTTGTAGCACTGAATCCTGCTTATGATTTTGATGATGTATTAAATAAAATGATTGAGCGAATTGGGTTTCTACCTTTGCATCAGTTTAAATTCAACAAAAGTTCAAGCAAAGATTATTTGATTAATTGTCATTGGGCTTTATATTGTGATAATTATTTAGAAGGCTTTCATATTCCTTTTGTACATGATGATTTAAATAGCGTGCTAGATTATGGTAATTATACCACTGAAATTTATGAGCACTTCAACCTCCAAATTGGTTATGCAAAAGATGGTGAAGAAGTTTTTGAATTGCCAGAATACCATGTTGATTATGGTAAAAACATAGGAGCCTATTATTACTGGATTTTTCCTAATATGATGTTTAATTTTTATCCTTGGGGTTTATCAATAAACATTGTAAAGCCAATAAGCATTAATAAAACCAAAGTATCTTTTCTAACCTATGTACATAATGAATCAAAACTAAATAAAGGTGCTGGTGCTTTGCTTGACAAAGTAGAACGAGAAGATGAGTTTGTAGTAGAAAGTGTTCATAAAGGTGTTCAATCCAGATATTATGATACGGGTCGGTTTTCTCCAACCAGAGAGAAAGGTGTACATCATTTTCATCGTCTTTTAGCAAGTTATTTAAAATAAGTAGTGTGTAATATTATTCTTATTAATTTTCTATATTTATAAACGAAAACTCTCAAGTCTTTTTATAATTTTAAAAAACATAGAATATCTATTGAACAATTCAAAATTAATTAATCTATAAACTAAAAAACAACCACTCATGAAAAACACAATTAAACTTATATCTATTGCGCTTTTAGTAATACTAACTGCATGCAATTCTTCGGAGAAACAATTACAAGATAACATTGTTATGTACTCTCAAACTTGGGATGAGATCATTAACAATGGGAATTTAGATGCCATCAATAGTGAAAACTTTGACGAAAATATTACTTTAATTTCTAGCCCAGAAAATATAGTAGGTATTGAAGCCTTTAAGGATTACTATTCAAATTTTGTAACTGGATTCTCTGAAGTTGAATTTAGTATTGTAGATATTTTTGGGCAAGGTGATAAACTGGTAAAACATTGGACATTTAAAGGAACCCATTCTGGTGATTTTTTTGGTATGCCTGGAGCAGGAAAGTCTATTGACGTAGAAGGCACAACCCTTGTTAAAATGAAAGATGGCAAAATTGCACAAGAACAAGATTTTATGGATAATATGGTCTTTTTACAACAACTAGGTATTGTTTCAAATCCAGAAAATGTAGGGATTATAGATGGTATCTATAAATCTTTCAATACAGGAGATATTCCTGCTGTTCTTGCCGTTTTAGATGAAAACGTTGAATGGATTGAAGCAGAAGGCAATGCCTATGCAGATGGTAATCCTTACATTGGTCCTGATGCTGTTTTAAATGGTGTTTTTGCACGAGTAGGTGCAGATTATGAACATTTTGAGGTTGTTGATGTTAAGTTGCATGACATGTCCAATAATCAAGTGCTTGCAACTTTAAGATATAATGGTAAACTCAAAAAGAATGGAGCAACCATAGATGCACAAGTGGCACATCATTGGACACTTAATAATGGAAAGGTAATTGGTTTTCAACAATACGTAGATACCAAACAATTACATGACGCAAATAACAAGTAACTTAATTATACTGTGATTAATAACTACATAATTATTAAATAGTTAAGCCTCCTAACTGATAAAAGTTGTAGCAGTTAGTCTTACTATTTCTAATAATATAGTGCAAATTCCGTATCTTATCTTCTCAATTCATCACTATGAATGGTTTAGATGTTGTTATGGTAATTGCTATTATCCTTTTCGCAAGATTAGGTGTTAGACTCGTTATGAATTATAAAAAATTTAAAAATAAAGGCGAACACAAAAAAGATGATTAAATTTTTCAGCATTCTATAAAAAGAAATAAAATAGTTAATTTTGAAAATGAATTGTTTTAAAATCATCTGTTCTTTAAGCACTTTCCTAATATTCATTTATTCTAGTTATTCTCAAAATTCTGGTTATAAAGAAACGCAGCTTACACAAGAAGGAGACAATCGTTATGCGAGTTATAACAAAGATGGAACAAAAATAATCTTTGAATCCAATCGTGATGGACACTGGCAAATTTATACCATGAATATTGGTGGCGATAGACAAAAAAGATTAATTAAAACCAACTCAAACGACAGAAGACCTACGTGGCATCCTTATAAAGACATTGTGTTATTTGAATCTGATAGAACAGGACAAAGTGAAATTTATATGTACGATTTAGAAACCAGAAAAACATCGGTCATACTTTTATCACTTCATGGGAATAAAACACATGCACAATTTGCACCAAATGGTGTTGAGTATATTTTTAATCTTGAGGATACTTCTGAAGATTTTGATATTTATATAGCACATAGTAAAGGCAGAAAACCAAGAAAAATAGTCGATGATGCATTTGTAAATAGGTATCCACATTATTCACCAAGAGGCGATAATATTTTATATTCGTCTAACAAAAATAATGAGCGAGAAACGGATGTTATTTACTTGTATAACTACATAACACTAGAAAGGTCAAGATTGTCTTATTTTAAAGATCATAGCTTCCATCCTATCTGGTCTTTTGACGGTAGAAATGTTGCTTATGCTGCTGTAATTAAAGATGAAATATCAGAAATATACACCATGAGAAATGATGGTATTGGTAAAAAACGAATCACTTTCAATACTACTGAAGATATATTGCCTAATTGGTCTCCTAATAACCAAAACTTATTGGTAACACGAAAAGTAGGCAGTAACTATCAGATTGTGCGGGTCTTTCTTAACCATCCTTTAGAACAAGAATAAAATTGTAATTACAAATCTTGATAAAACGTTAATCCGTTTTTATATAAATCGTAAAAAGCAAATTCACGAGTTCCCCAATCTGTATCTTTTAAACTGGTATGATCATGAAAAACATCTTGTGTGTTATACTCCTTAAACAGGTCTTCTATATTTTGGGTTACTATGCGTAGCATTGGTCTATCTATAGCTGTTTCCCATTCTGAAACATCATGCCATTGTAAATGAATTTCGATGTCGTCAAGTCTAATGCCAGCATACTTTGGATTTTTAGAATCGTCTGCAAATGCTATTTTAAAATCCAATTTATTGACATAAAATTTAAGTGCTTCAACAACATCTATAACTGGAAGAACAGGATGAATTTGATGTAAATAGCCTTTACCCATTATTCTCTCAATTTACCTTGAAATACACTTACTTTAGAATTGAATGGGTTACCTGAAGACCTACGAAGTAACACCACTTGACCGCAATGCCAAAGCGCATCAGCTATTGGACCGTTAATGTTATTCCAGAAAGGATATTCAGAACTTTGGTCATCTCTTTGAAAAACTATTTTATATTCAGATAGGTCATTATTTTGCCTTAAAATATCTGCGGCTGTTTTAATATTTTCCAATGTTTTTTTTCGCTTTTCAGCAAATGTCATTTCTGGTTCATCAGTTCTTATATTAGGCTTTTGTAATGTAGAATTTACAATAACTTTAGACAGACCATAAATATGATCTATTGTTTCGGCAGTAGTACGCGCATCATCATTAGGCCTGTATGCTAGGTCTTCATCTCTCAAATTTTCTGTTGTCCAATAATATCTAAAACCAAGCCCATCAATCATTCTTGCAGCTACTGCTCCTGCTGTATACGATTCTGGATTATCTGGAATTTGATAATATGGTAGTTCTTCTGAATTTGCTTGAGAGTACATATTTATAGATATTAAAATTGAAAGAAAAAGTGTGACTTTATTCATGGTATTAATTTTTTATTTGTTCTTGATTTGATATTGACGAGGTTCCATACTTATCAAATAGATAGATCAAAGAAGTCATCGAAGCTGCTCCTAATTCTAACTCACGCTTGTTAATAGCATCAAATGTGTCATTACTTGCATGATGATGATCAAAGTATCGTTGTGTGTCTGGTCTCAATCCAGCCAAAACAGTGGTGTCAGATTTTAAAGGCCCTACATCAGCTCCACTTCCGCCTTTAACAAAATGATGAATTAAATAGGGTTCAAATAAAGGTTTCCATGCCAGAACTTTGTTATAAACAGCATCACTACATTCAAAACTAAAGCCTCGCGGAGTAAAGCCTCCTGCATCACTTTCCAGGGCAAAGACATGATTTTCATTTTTACTTTTAGCTACTTCGGCATATTTAGTGGCGCCTCGTAATCCGTTTTCTTCGTTCATAAACATCACTACTCTAATACTTCTTTTTGGGTTTATATTTAATTCTTTCATTAACCTTAAAACTTCCATAGATTGTACTATGCCTGCACCATCGTCGTGTGAACCATCTCCTAAATCCCAAGAATCTAAATGACCACCAACTATAATATATTCATTAGGGAATTCACTTCCTCTTATTTCGCCGATAACGTTGTAAGATTGTACATCTGCCAATTGCTTACAAGATTGCTTAAAATAGAACTTAATATTTTTATCCAATGCCAACATACTACTTAACATTTCTGCATCATTAGTACTTATAGCTGCAGAAGGAATTCTTTTTGAAACTGATAAATTCTCATACGTCATACTTCCTGTATGTGGCAAATCGTCTAAACGTAAATTCATGGAGCGAACAATAACACCAACAGCACCATATTTTGATGCTTCTATTGCGCCTTTGTATCTTTGATTTACACAGCCACCATAAGCTTCAAAAGTGTTTATTATATCAGGTTGCATTGGTCTGTTGTAAAAAACAATCTTGCCCTTAATATTATCTTCGCCCAAATCTGCTAATTCTTCAAAATCATGTACCTCGACTATATTTGCTTTGATTCCTAATGCAGGTGTTGCAACCGAACCTCCTAAAGCACAAATATTTACTGTTGTTGTTCTTCCTGATTTAGTTTCAATAAAAGCATATTCTTTTGCTCCTCTTATCCATTTTGGAACCATTACTGGTTGTAACCAAACTTTATCCAAACCTAAAGAATCCAATTCTGCTTTTCCCCATTCCACAGCCTTTTCCGCTCCCAACGAGCCTGACAATCTACTTCCAATTTGATTAGACAAATAATCTAGCCATTCATAGCTTTTCCCATAAGTCAAAGACGCTTTATAAATTTTTTCTAAAACTTCAGCATCGGATTGAGAATTTACTTGAATGGATACTAATACAAGTAATAGGTATTTTACTAATTTCATTGATTTTTTTTGAGGTTTAAAAATAGGTTTATTAAGTTAAGATTCATTTAAAGAAATCATAAAATTGCTTCGCAGAGTCTATTCTTCAGAATTTAATTGCTCTTTATATAAATGAATATTGGCTTTGGTTTCTTCATCAAGTTCTGGTTCTTTTATATCTTCATATGTACTTAATGTATCAAAAAGAATTTTTGCAACTATGTAACGTGCTGTTGCTTTATCATCAGCTGGAATGATATACCAAGGTGCATGTGGTTTTGAAGTTCTGTTAATAGCATCTTCATAACAGTCTTGATATTTATCCCAAAGTTTACGCTCTTTCAAATCGTCAGCCGAAAACTTCCAATTTTTTTCCTGTTTATTAAGTCGTCTTAACAATCTATTCTTTTGTTCACTTTTTGAAAGGTTCAAGAAAAATTTAAAAATAATAGTTCCATTTTCATCAATATGTTTTTCGAAGTTATTAATTTGTTGAAAGCGAGAATTCCAAAAATCTTCGTTTATATCTTCCAAAGAATTAATACTCGGAATATTTTCACCTAATATATAGCCGGGATGAACTCTAGTTACCAATACATTTTCGTAATGTGTTCTGTTAAAAACTCCAAATTTTCCTCTAGCTGGAAGAGCAATATAGTGTCTCCAAAGATAGTCATGCCCTAATTCTAAATCTGTGGGAACCTTAAAACTATGAACCTCTACTCCTCTAGCATTAAAATCTTTAAATACTTCTCTAATGAGACTATCCTTTCCAGAAGTATCCATACCCTGCAAACATATTAAAACAGAATATTTGTCGTGAGCATATATAGTATCCTGTATCTTCCCTAACTTTTGTCTTACTGTTTTTAGTTCTTTTTTTACTGTTTTTTCATCAACATCCAAATTGTATGTTGTTTTTTGATTTGCTAATGAAATTTGCTTCTTGACAATAAAATTATCGGGTGTAATTGGCCTCATTTATAGTGTTTAATAGAATAAGTTATAAATATACTAAAACAATAAACTCTATTAAAAATATGTCTATTTCATTTTTTTTGTTATTTTCGAACACCTACTTAATGTTATAAAACCTCAAATACTATGAAAATAAAGCCATTATTTTTCTTACTTATTTCCTTTTATTTACAATCTCATAGTCAAACAAACTGCTCTGATGCCAATTCGGATGTGGTTTATGCATATTCTCATGTAAAGACTGCATATGCATCAAACAATTTAGATCATTTAAAATATTGGTCTAACCGATCATTGGAAGCATTTATAAGAACAAAAGCTAAATTAAAATCTTGTGGATGCGAAAAAGCATATAATTATAGCTATGACATAGTAGAATTATTAAGTAATGTTGAAAGTTCCGTAACTAATGAAGACGGTAGATTTTATGTAAAAAGGGCTAGAGATCTGGCCAAAGAAGCGATAAACGAATTTGAGTTGTGTACTGAATTAGAAGCTACGACTGAAAATAAAGTAACAGCAGATAATTAGTGTTAAAAACTAAAGTTAAAATTCTCATTAATATTAATGTGAGCTTTTTTGTTATCTTAACATCCAAAAATTTTATGTAATTACGGGTAAATGAAGACCAAATTTTTACTAACCTTAATTTTTTTTATCAATTATAACATAACATTTTCTCAAGTTTCCGACACAACATTTGTATTTCAAAAGAATGGAATAATAAAACCTAGTATCCTATCTACTCACCCTTTTGGAATTTTCTTTTCCAGACTCCAAGGAAATTTTAAAACTAGTGCTTCAAAAAACCTAGCACTAATGATTGGAATAGAGAGTGGTAATGTTTGGGCAGCACCTATAGATGTATATATTCCTAATAACCAAGAGGACAGAGACAAAGCAAAAGGTATTCCATGGCATAAAAGAGAATTTGCTTTTAATGAAGAATCCCTTGATGCAAAAACCTATGAACTACAGTTTGATGGTGTTATAAAAGGATTTAGAATAAAGACTACTTTACCACTAGCAAAAAATCAGGAACTCAATATTGGAATTAGAACATATATTCTATCTAATGGAAAACTGCCATTTACTGCTCTCACTGGAGATGAATTTATAGAATGGTTTCATGAAAAGATTGCAGGAGGTGATGATCCTTTTGGTCGAAAATTATTTGGTTTGAACAATGCTGGTATTATTTATAAAGATAGAAACGAAAATACTTTAGAACTAAAAAAAGGAGATTTTGTTTTCGGTGGCATAGAAACCAGCTACTACTTTTATCCTGAAAACTTTATTGGTCAAAGCAATATATTTCAGATTAATTTTGGTACTCACATGGGCATTAATCTTTCTCAATATAATACTTCAATAGATTTTGGTTTGTCCGTAAATGCAATCAAAAATTATCGTATAAATAATTTAAGTTCATTTAATTTAGGCGTAAATTTAGGAGTTCTTCGTAAAGGATTAATTGACTTAAAAGATAATAATCTTGATTTTGGCAACAACAATTTTATTGGAAATTTGGAAACTATAATAGAATATAGTTTTATTTCAAAAGGAAAAACAACACATTCATTTGGTGCAGATTTTTATATGCAAACTAGCTTAAACAAGAAAAATGAATATGATTATATCATACCTATTCGGAATGGTGTCACCGAAAAGTCTTGGTTTACTGGAGTTTCACATTTATTTAGGAACAATAATTATTGGACGTTGATGTATTCTTTTACAAGAAAGATTACAACTACATTATATCTACAACAAGATTTAACCTTGAATAATAATCCGGATATTCAAACCGGAATTAGTATTGAATTTGGCATTTAGCTATTTACTGGCAAAGAGTTTTACATCTTCTTCGTTAACCTCCTTACCTCCTAAAATAATCAAGCGTTCTACCACATTTCTTAATTCCCTGATATTTCCTGTCCAATCATACTCTTGTAATAATTTTATGGCTTTTTCAGTAAAAGTTTTTACAGTTGTTCCTTGCTCTGAAGCTATTTTGTTACAAAAATAGTTGACTAAAAGTGGAATGTCATCTCGTCTTTCATTTAGAGCAGGAACTTCAATTAAAATTACGGCAAGTCTGTGATAAAGATCTTCTCTGAATTTTCCATCTTCTATTTCCTTCTTAAGGTTCTTATTGGTAGCAGCTATAACTCTTACATTAACTTTTATATCTTTATCGCTACCAACACGTTGAATTTTATTTTCCTGTAAAGCTCTCAAAACTTTTGCCTGTGCAGACAAACTCATATCTCCTATTTCATCCAAAAAGATAGTTCCTCCATTAGCAGCTTCAAACTTACCAGCTCTATCTTTATTGGCACTTGTAAAAGCTCCCTTAACATGGCCAAATAATTCACTTTCTATCAATTCGCTTGGAATTGCGGCACAGTTGACTTCTATCATAGGACCTTTGGCTCTTTCACTCTTTTGGTGCAACCAATGTGCAACGAGTTCTTTTCCCGTTCCATTTGGACCTGTCACCAAAACTCTAGCATCAGTATGTGCTACTTTCTCAATGATATTTTTTATTTTAGAAATAGCTTCGCTTTCACCGATCATTTCATAGTTCTTACTTACTTTTCTTTTAAGTAAAGTATTTTCAACTACAAGTTCTTTTTTATCTAAAGCATTTCTAACGGTATTTAATAATCTATTTAAATCTGGTGGTTTTGAGATGTAATCAAACGCTCCAAGCCGCATGGTGTTTACAGCAGTATCCAAATCGCCATGGCCAGAGATCATTACAATTGGTATTTCTGGTTTTAATTTTTTAACAGCTTCTAAAACTTCTACACCATCCATTTTTGGCATTTTGATATCACACAATACCAAATCAAAATCATCTTTTTTAATTTTGTCAACTCCTATAAGACCATCTTCTGCTTCATCAACTTCATATTTATCACTTTCTTCTGAAAGTATTTTTACTAATACTCGTCGTATTGCAGCCTCATCTTCTATAACCAATATTTTTGCCATTTTTTAGGATTTCTTTTGTTCTATAATGTGAATATCTCTTTGTGGGAATGGAATACTAATGTTGTTTTCCCTGAAAACTTTATCAATTGCAAATCTTAACTCGCTTTTTGGCATATGCGCCTGAAAGCTATCGTCTAATGTTACAACTAGTTTAAAATTTAGTGAACTGTCAGCAAACGCAGTAAAAAGTACAGTAGGTGCAGGTTCTTTAAGTACCTTCTTATTATCTGAAGCAACTTTCAATAATAAGGTTTTTACCAGCTCTACATCACTTCCATAAGCTACACCAACCTCAACACTTTCTCTTGTAGTCGTACCATTTTGTGTCCAATTGTATAAACTATTTGTTAAATACAAATGATTTGGAATAACTAACACTTTGTTATCAATAGTAACTGCTCTGGTTGTTCTTAATTTAATTTCTTCTACTCTACCAATTTTTCCTTCAATTTCTATAATATCTCCTACATGAACTGTTTGGTCAACTAAAATAAATACTCCTGAAATGATATCCTGAAATAGTGTTTGCAATGCTAAACCAATACCTATAAGTAAAGCTGCAGAGGCAGCAAATATTGCTGTTACATTAACACCAACCGCATCTAGTGTAATAAGTAGAATGACTAAATAAACAAACCATTTAAAATAGCTATAAACGACATTGAATTTAGTTTTGTCATCTTCTGGTAATCTTCTGGTTATCAACTTGTAAATAAACCTTAAAATTAAAGAGGTAATAAAAATAACTGTAATCGCGATTAATACTTCTTTAACCGAAATGCTTATGTCACTAGAAAAATCGTAATGAGTATTGAGTATTTCCTTTGTTTTCTCCCAAAACGAACTTTCAACTATTGTTTCTTCTATTTTTTTTAATTCTTCTTGTTGCATTTTAATACTTTATCCATTTTATGAGTTCTTTATAACTTGGCTTTTTGCCATACATTAAAATACCTACACGATATACTTTTGCTGCAAACCAAACGGTGAACATAAATGTACCAAATAAAAGCAATAATGATACCAATTGCTGCCATAAAGGGACACCAAAAGGTATTCGCATTAGCATAACCACTGGCGAGGTTAAAGGAATAAACGAAAATACAGTTGAAACTGTACCATGTGGATCTTCTATAACTGTAAAAATGCCAATGTAAACTGCTAAAATTAACGGCATTAAAATTGGTAAAAGGAATTGTTGAGTATCTGTTTCGTTATCTACTGCAGCTCCTATTGCAGCATATAGCGAGCTGTACATTAAATAGCCACCAATAAAAAAGAGTATAAATGCTATTATTAAATTTGAAATTGGCATATTAACAAACTCCGTGAATAATAATTGGATTTCGGCTTGAGCTCCTTCATTAATCATAGCTTGTTGTATCATTTCTTGTTGAGGAGATTGAGTCATATCTATGCCAAAAATTGCCGATACAATAACCATTAAAACACCTCCTAAAATGATCCAAATAATAAATTGTGTAATTCCTGCTAAAGAGGTCCCAATAATCTTACCTAACATCAACTGAATTGGCTTTACAGACGAAATGATTACTTCTACAATTCTGCTTGTCTTTTCTTCTATAACACTACGCATAATCATGTTACCATATATAATAATAAACATAAACAACAAATAACCTGCAATACCTCCAAAAGCAATTTTCATGATGCTTCCTGCTTTTGAGGTTTTTTCACCACTAAAACTCTCCTGTTCTATACTAATATTAGTTTTAGACTCTTCTATTTTCTTGAGGTCAACACCTTTGTGTTGAAGTTTAATATCGGTAAGTTTTTTTTCAATTTTAGATTCTAATTCAGTAATAATAGTTAATGAAGGTGAATCTTCTGAATAAAATTTAACATTATTAGAGGTTGAATCCAAGTCATTTACTCTTGATATGTACAGCAATCCATAATTACTATTCTCCTTTACTAAAGCTTTCGCATCATTCAATGACATGTTTTGCAAAACATGATAGGTCATGTTTTCCGTGTTTTTAAATACATCCATAACTAATCCCGATTCGTCTAAAACAGAGATAGTTCTTTCTTTATCATTATTTAATTGAGATAAATATGCTACAACAGCAATAAGAGCAATGAAGATGAGAGGACTCAAAACAGTCATAATTAAGAATGCTTTATTCTTAACTTTAGTTAAATACTCTCGTTTTATTATAAGTGAAAGATGATTCATGATTAATTATTCTTAACGGTTTGGATAAAAATATCATTTGCTGTAGGTATAAGTTCTACAAAATGAGATACCTCACCTTTTGTAGATAAAAATTTCAGCAAATCGTTTGGAGTATCTTTCTCTGTAAGCTTAACATTAAGTTTTAATTCGTTGTTCAATGATTTAAAATCGGTAAGAGATACTTGAAACTTTTCTGCAATAATTTCGGTAAGTTCTCTTTTATCTTTAGCCTTAATTCCAACTTCGTAAGTATTCGTTTTATATTGCCTTTTAATATCCTGAAGATTGCCATCAAGGATTTTGTTAGATTTGTGTAACAATGCAATATGATCACAAAGCTCTTCGACAGATTCCATTCTGTGAGTCGAAAAAATCACAGTTGCTCCATTATTTTTTAAACGTAATATTTCATCTTTAATTAAGTTGGCATTTATTGGATCGAACCCTGAAAAAGGTTCATCAAAAATTAAAAGCTTTGGTTCATGTAATACGGTTACAACAAACTGTATTTTTTGTGCCATTCCTTTAGATAGTTCTTGGATTTTCTTATTCCACCAGTCACCTATTTCAAGACGGTCAAACCAATATTTTAATCGTTTTTTTGCTTCTGTTTTATGTAGCCCCTTTAGTTGTGCAAGATACAATGCTTGCTCTCCAACTTTCATAGATTTATATAAACCTCTTTCTTCTGGCAAATATCCAATATCTTTAATATGGATAGGATTTAATATTTCACCGTCTAACATAACACTACCTGTGTCTGGCATAGTTATTTGGTTAATTATTCTAATAAGTGTGGTTTTGCCTGCTCCATTTGGGCCTAACAGACCAAAAATACTACCTCTTGGAACAGAAATAGAAACATTGTTTAAAGCAGTAAAATCTCCAAATTTTTTAGAAACTGAAGTGGCTTCTAATAAGTTACTCATACTTTTTATTTGGTTAACAAATGATTGGTAAAGATATTAAATGTATTAGAGCTAACATGAATTGAAGTAGCATATATTTAAGAAATTTATATAAAAACAAAACCCACCCTTAAAAAAATTAAGGATGGGAAAAAATTGCTATGAAAAAGAAAAATTATCACTAATTTTCATTAGCGATAAATCAAATATAGTGTTTTTTAACAAATATCACTTTAAAAAAAGTATAAAAATAGATTAATTTTTATTCTATTTTATTTTACGAAAACATGTCTTTTACCTTTTCAAAGAAAGATTTATCACTACTTTGAGGTTGCGGTTGGAAATGCTCATCATCTTTCATACTCGCAAAGAATTCCTTCTGCTCCTTATTCAATGTCTTTGGTGTCCAAACGTTAACATGTACTAGCAAATCTCCTTTGCCATAACCATTTATACTTGGAATACCTTTTCCTCTTAAACGCAAAATCTTCCCAGATTGCACTCCTGATTCTACTTTAATACGCACTTTTCCAGTTACTGTATCAATTTCTTTTGAAGTGCCTAAAACAGCATCTGGATAACTTATGTATAAATCGTAATGTAGATTATCTCCTTCTCTTTGCAACTTCGGGTGTTTTTCTTCCTCCAAAGCCACTAACAAATCGCCTGAAATACCATTTCCTGGAGCCTCGTTTCCTTTTCCTGAAACCTTTAATTGCATTCCGTCTACTACACCAGCAGGAATTTTAACAGAGATTGTTTCTTCTTTATAAACTTGCCCATTAGCATCAGCATCTGCTGGTTTTCTATCAATTATCTGACCAGCACCACCACAAGTAGAGCATGTGGTTGCAGTCTGCATTCTACCAAGTATTGTATTTGTTACTCGTGTAACTTGACCACTACCATTACAAGTAGTACATGTCTTGTAACTAGTTCCTTTGGCTTTTACTTTTCTTCTTACTTTGACTTTCTTCTCGACACCGTTGGCAATCTCTTCAAGTGTTAATTTAACACGAATTCTCAAGTTACTGCCTTTAACTCTACGTTGGCCTCCACCAAAACCTCCGCCAAAACCTGAAAAACCTCCTCCACCAAAAGCACCACCAAAAATATCTCCAAACTGGCTAAATATGTCTTCCATATTCATGCCTCCACCACCAAATCCGCCTGCACCATCAAATGCCTGATGTCCAAACTGATCATATCTTGCTTTTTTATCAGCATTACTCAAAACTTCATAAGCTTCAGCTGCTTCCTTAAATTTAGTCTCTGCTTCTTTATTATCAGGATTTTTGTCAGGATGATATTTTAAGGCCATCTTTCGATATGCCTTTTTAATCTCTTCGGGACTAGCGCTTTTTGAAATCCCTAATATTTCGTAATAATCTCTTTTTGCCATACTTATTGTCCTATAACTACTTTAGGAAATCTTATGACTTTATCCCCTAGTTTATAACCCTTTTCTATTACGTCAATAATTTTCCCTTTTAAATCCTTACTTGGAGCAGGAATTTGAGTTACAGCTTCGTGCTCGTCTGCATTAAATACATCTCCTTGAGAAATTTTAATTGCAGATAATCCTTTTTGCTCTAATGTTTTCAACAATTTCTGATAAATAAGTACGACTCCTTTACGAAGTTCTTCTGCCTCTTTATCTTCATCAATGTGACTTAATGCACGTTCAAAATCATCCAGAACTGGCAACATAGACAGCATAACATCTTCGCTGGCAGTTTTAAAAAGCTCTATACGCTCTTTAGCGGTACGTCTTTTATAATTTTCAAATTCAGCAAATAAACGTAAAAACTTATCTTTTTCCCCTTTTAATTCTTCCTGAAGTTTTTCTTCTACAGACTGTTCTTCTAATGCAACAGTCTCGTTTTGAGCATTATCTATTTGCTCCTCAACAGTTTCTTTCTTTCTGTTTTTTTTACTCATTATTGTATGTCTTTTTTCAATACTAAAATTTCATAGCAAAAGTACTACCATTATTATTAAAATGTCAAAATGTCACAAATATTTTTGCGTTTTTAAACTTTTATCTATACAACTATTTGATTACTTTTGGATTTCAAAAAAAATTATATACACAAATGAAAAAAAGAATATTAAATATTTTTATGATCGCAGCAGTTGCTGTTGTCATGGTAAATTGTAAAGACAAAGCGAAAGAAGCAAATACAAGTGAAGCCGAAGCAGCCGCAGTAAATGAAAGTACTACGCAAAAGTATGTAACCGATGTCACAAAATCTACAATTGAATGGAAAGGTTTTAAGCCTACAGGAACTCATAACGGAACAGTAAATATTGATACTGGAGTGTTTCAAGTAGATGGCGGCAATATACAAAGTGGCACGTTTTTGATTGATATGACTTCTATTGTTAGTTTAGATTTAGAAGAAGGAAAAATGAAAACCAACCTTGAAAACCATTTGAAAGGTACTGTTGAAGGTAAAGAAGGAGACTTTTTTAATGTAACTCAATTTCCTACAGGCGCCTTTGAAGTAACAGGTGTAAGTGATGAAGGTGGTAAAACAATGCTTTCAGGTAATTTAACTCTTAAAGGAGTTAAACAAAATATTACGTTTCCTGTATCTGTCGCTAATGTAGGTGATGAGTTAACTATTACTAGTGACGCCTTTACCATTGATAGAACAAAATGGGGCGTAAATTATGGTTCTAAAACTGTATTTGATAACCTTGGTGATAAGTTTATCAGTGATGAAATAGAATTAAAAATTAATGTTGTTGCTTATAAAAAAGCATAATGCTTATAAAATTAAAGATTAAAAAAGCCACTACATATGTAGCGGCTTTTTTAATCTTACACATTCATCTTGATGTATTTTTTTCTTCAAACCGTTAAGCAAGATTACTGCTTGTATTTTTTGGTCAATTAATACATGAGTGAAATGGGAAGGAAATTTCTTTAAAAAGTATTCCTGAAATTTTCGATTTTTAATCACCTAATTATTGAGTAGATCTTCTAATGCCGTTTGTAAGTGATGATATTCAAAATTAAAGCCTAAATTTTCGATTTTTTTTGAACTTACTCGTTGACTATCATATAAAAGGGAATGCATATCACCTAAAATAAGTTTCATCATAATTTTAGGGATTTTGGGCAACCATATTGGTCTATTCAAAATCTTCGCAATGGTTTTTGTAAACTCTTTGTGCGAGACCGGATTTGGAGCAACACCGTTATAAACGCCATTTAAATTGTTTTTCAAAATAAATAAAAAAAGCTGTGCCAAATCTTCAATATGAATCCATGATTGCCATTGATCTCCTGTTCCAAAAATAGTCCCAAAACCTAGTTTGATAGGTTGAACAACCTTCGGCAATGCTCCTCCATTATTTGATAAAACCAAACCTATCCTAATTTTAGCAACATTCAAATTCAGGTTTGAAAATACATCTACCGAATTCTCCCATTCTTGTACCACATAGCTTAAAAATGAACTGTCAAATTCTGTATTAGATTCTTCGTAATATTTGGTTAAAGAATCGGGATAAATACCAATAGCACTTGCAGAAATAATTTGATTGATATTATGATTTTGTTTTTTAAGAGAAGTAAACAAAAATTGAGTGACTTCTACTCTACTTTTAATAATTTCATCCCTATAGCTTTTGGTCCATCGTTTAGCAACATTAGCACCAGCTAAATGAATAATTACATTAACATCTGTAAAACATTCTGTATCAATTTCATCCAGATATGGATTCCAATAAAATCCTTTATAGTTTTCTTTATTTTCAAGTTTTGATTTAGTTGTAGTAAGATAGTTTACATCAATATTTTGAGCATGACAAAGGTCAACAATCTCTTTGCCAATAAGTCCTGTAGCACCTGTGATTAAAACCCTCATCTAAACAATATTAATTTTTATAAAGTTACCACTTGAAATGCTATTTTTAATCATTATTATACTAGCTTTAACAAAAACCCGTCAAACTTTAAGTTTTCTTAGCACTTCATAGCTTTTAGCATCTCTCTTTTACCAGGTGGCCCAGGGCATTTCTCTACTTTAAAACCAACTTTTTGCATAGCTCTTCTTACACTTCCTTTCGCAGAATATGTTACCAAAACACCATTTTTTAATAATGCTTTGTACATAATTTCAAAAACTGATTCTGTCCATAATTCTGGTTGAACTCTTGCTCCAAAAGCGTCAAAATAGATTACATCAAATTTTTCAAAATAATTAATGTTTACAAAATCATTATTTTGTTTTTTTAGTTTAAAATTATGGGTGATCACATGATTTTCATCCCAAGAGACATCGTGAATTTTATTAAAGATATCTGTCTTATCTTCTACAGATAATTGTGTGGGATAATTAAGTTGTAGAATTTCATTTACCTCTACAGGAAATGCTTCAATTCCTACATAATCAATGTATATTCCTAGATTTTCTGCTTCAAGCAATGTGATAAAGGCATTAAGACCAGTACCAAAACCTATTTCCAAAATCGATACTGATTTTTTTGGTTCAGAATGACAAAAATGATACAATCCTTGTTTAATAAATACATGATAGGCCTCCTGAATTGCTCCATGTTTAGAATGATAATGCTCATTCCATTCTGGCAAAAAAATAGTTTTAGAACCGTCTGAAGTTGTTATTATTTCGCGTTTCAAGTTATTGCTTTAGTAGAACACCTTCGGCTTCAAATGAATATGTTTTTTTAGGTTTTGTAATTTGCGCAATTTCCTCTTTAGATTTTCCAGCATCTTCAGCATAATGTCTTAATTCTTTTACTGGAACTATATTTACAAATGCTTTGCCTTGTATAACAACTTCTTTACCAGCTATATCTTTAGGTACAAAAAAACCATAATCCTTAAACTTGACCATAATTTCATTGCCATCTTCCAAATTTAACGTCATCCAACATCCTTTAGCTTGGCAAACTTCATTTACTGTTGCTGTCAACTTATAATCTGTAGTATCTCCTGTTTTCATTGATTGATATTTTTCTGAAGCTGTAATTATATCTACAGCATTGTCTGCACTTATCTTTTCACCAAATGAAGCGTACGAATCATTTTGTGCCCTACAAGAAGAAATAACTACTAAAACTATTATAAACGAGAATACTTTTTTCACAACAAACAAATTATTAAGATTGATAGGTAAATATAAAGTTTTTAAGGAAAATTTCTGTTTTTTATACCATGAATATTGCGTAATTTTGCCTTTCATTATAATGACGATAGGATGAATCATTTAGTTAACGACATAGAGGTTATAAAATCTAAAGCTACTAAAATACATGATGTAGATTTTGACAATTTAGCATTTGGAAAGGTTTATACAGACCATATGCTAGAATGTAATTTTAAAAACGGAAAATGGGAAGAACCAAAAGTGGTGCCTTACCAACCTATAATTTTAGATCCTTCTGCAAAGATATTTCATTATGGCCAATCTGTTTTTGAAGGCATGAAAGCTTACAAAGACAACAATGATGATGTTTGGTTATTTAGACCTGTAGATAATTTTAAGCGTTTAAATATTTCTTCAAAGCGTTTGGCTATGCCAGAATTACCCGAAGCTTATTTCATGGAAGGTTTAAAAACTTTATTACAAGTGGATAAAGACTGGATTCCAAAGAAAGAAGGCAGTTCTCTGTATGTAAGACCTTTTGTATTTGCGTCTGGAAAAGGGTTTCATGCTTCGCCAGCTGATGAGTACAAATTCATCATAGCTTGTGCGCCTTCTGGAGCTTATTTTGCTGGTAAAATAAAAGTATTGATTGAAGAAAAATATTCACGCTCTGCAAATGGTGGAGTTGGTTATGCAAAAGCTGGTGGTAATTATGCTGGACAGTTTTACCCAACACAATTAGCCATTGAGAAAGGTTATAATCAAGTTATTTGGACAGACGATGTGAATCATGAAAATATTGAAGAAGCAGGTGCAATGAATATTTTCATTAGAATAAATGACACGCTTATTACGGCACCAACAAGTGATAGAATTTTAGATGGAATAACTCGTAAAAGTATTATTGCTATTGCAGAAGACAAAGGTATTCCAGTTGAAGTTAGAACTATAAAGGTTCATGAAGTTGTGGAGGCTGCAAAAAATGGAAGTCTTAAGGAAATGTTTGGAGCTGGTACAGCTGCTGTTGTTTCTCCTATTTCTGGATTTGGATATAAAGATAAAGATTTCAGCTTACCCGAATTAGAAAACAACTATGCAAGCTACTTGAAAAAGCGCATTACAGATATTCAAACCAATAAAGCAGAAGATCCTTTTGGTTGGAGATATAAGGTTTAAATCATAATTTAATTTATAAAAGGAGCAACTTTTTAAGTTGCTCCTTTTTAGTTGTTTAAAATCTTCGCAATATCTGGTTTAAAATAATTTGGGCCTTTTAAAACTTTTCCATCTTCACGATAAATTGGCTCTCCATTTTCTGCCAACTTGCTCATATTACTTCTTTGTATTTCATTAAAAACCTCTTCTATTTTGTATTGCAATCCATGTTCTATAATGGTACCACATAAAATATAAAGCATATCACCTAAAGCATCGGCAACTTCAACAAGATCATTATTATTGGCAGCTTCAAGATATTCTTCATTTTCTTCTCGCATAAGTTTATAGCGAAGCATGTTTTTTTCAATTCCTAAATCAGCTTCCGGTGTTTCTTTGTATCCTATTTTAAATGCATTATGAAATTGTTTTACAGCGTCTATCTTATCTTTCATTTATTCTGGGTTTTTAATTAAATTTGTATAAAAATAATTATATGTTTACGAAAGGACAATGGATTTTTGGGATTTTATTTTTTATTGCTTTTGTAATCATCATTGCCTACACATACAAGAAGGATTTTAAGCTTCACAGGCGATATTATAAAGGCAGTATTTGGGTATTGATGGCTTTTATTTCATTTATTCTGTTCATCGCTTTACTTAAATTTATTTTTAAATAATTATCATTCTATAATGTAATCTTTAGCTATTTCTCGAAAAGTAAATACTTTAGAGATGGTTAAAATTGATTATCTTTGAAAGACTACTAATTCTTCTAAAATGAAATTTTTAAAATACCTATTATTTCTGCTTCTAATTGCTATTATTGGAGTTGCAATTTATATTGCAGTACAACCTAACGAATATAGTGTTACAAGATCTAGATCCATACAGGCTCCTGCTTCTGTTATTTATGAGAATGTTATCGACTTTAAAAAATGGGAAGCATGGTCGCCATGGATTGAAAAAAATCCAGACACTAGAATTAACTATCCTGAACAAACAAAGGATGTAGGTGGCTCATATTCTTGGGAAGATGAAGATGGTATAGGTACAATGACAACTATTGATGCCGTTGAGAACCAATCTATCTTACAACATATGCAGTTTGAAGATTTTCCACCTTCTGAAGTATCTTGGAATTTTGATTCTTCTGAAAATGGTTTAACGAAAGTGACTTGGAATATATCGGGCAAAGATTTACCCTTCATGTTTAAAATGTATTCAACATTTACCGGTGGTATGGAAAAAAATATAGGTCCTGATTTTGAACGTGGTCTTGAAAAATTAGATAGTATTGCCATAGAAAGTATGAAAATCTATAGCATTGTCATTAATGGAGAGACCACTCACAGTGGAGGTTTTTATCTCTACAATACTACGTCTAGTAAGATAAGTGAGTTTGAATCTAAAATGAAAGAAACACTTCCTAAAGTTAGTCAGTATGCCATCACTAATAACATACCAATGGCTGGAGCGCCATTTATCTACTATCATAAATGGGATGAAGCTAATGATGCCGTTATATTTTCTAGTTGTATTCCAACTTCCGATCAAGTTATAACAACATCAGATAGTGATATACTTACTGGACAACTGCAACCTTTTAAAGCTATTAATACAACTCTTAAAGGTGATTATATAAACCTAAAGGAAGCTTGGGAAAAAACTATGAAATTTATCACAGAATCCCATTATGAATTTACTGCAAGTGGTCCTATGATAGAAATTTACCAGACAGATCCGATGAGCGCACCTAATCCAGCAGATTGGATCACTCAAATATATATTGCAGTAAAATAAATGAAGCAGATCTTACTCGTTTTTGTTGGTGGCGGATTTGGAAGTGTTTTGCGTTATATAGTTGGTAAATATTTAAACAGTTCTGAATCAGGGATTCCTTATGGAACCTTTGCTGCCAATATTTTAGGTAGTTTACTTATTGGTATTATATTAGGTTTAGCGGCAAAAAATAATGCGCTTTCAGAAAACTACACTCTACTTTTAGCCACAGGATTTTGTGGTGGTTTTACTACCTTTTCTGCCTTTGCTTATGAAAACCATCTGTTTTTAAAAGCTGGTGACTTTACAAGTTTTGCTGTTTATACCATTGCAAGTTTTGTTATTGGATTTTTAGCTGTGTTTTTTGGAATGTATTTAGTAAAGTAAGCTTACGTGTTTGACTTTCTTAAAAAAATAGCCGAACTTCGTTTAACTAGGGCTAATAACAATTAAAACTATGATTAGCCTAACATTTTAAACGAAACTTCAAAAAATCAATGCTCATTAAAAGCCTTGACGCCAGCTTCTATCTTTATAGGTAAATAATTTACTCTTGGTACAATTGGGCAAGAATATTTATCATTATAAGCACAATAAGGGTTATAGGCTTTATTAAAATCAATAATTATAGTGTTTCCTTGAGGTATTCTCGCATCTATATAGCGTCCGCCTCCATAACTTTCAATTCCATTAGTTTGGTCTAAAAAAGGTAAAAACAGATAATCTTCATAACCTTCTTTGGTAATTAATTCCTGGTTTTGGTAAATGTTTAGTTTAAATGTTTCGCCTCTCAACGTAAATGTGGCTTCACCATATTTCACATAAACAGGTAATCTGTCTGTAGTGGTTTTCATTTTAAAAGGTTTTTCGTCTGGTGTTCTAATAAAATTTGCTGTTACAATAAAAGTAGAATCAACAGGAAAAAACTCCAATGCTTTAAAATGTTTCAAATCCTTTTTTGTTAAAGGTGATGTTGTAGCATCCTTAAATTCAGCATTCATCTCACGCTGAAAATCGGTTTCGCCAAAAATTGGCTGTTTATCTTGAGTACAACCTAAAAAGAAAAATGCAATAATAAATACGGCAAAAAAAGATTTCATATTTAATTTTTTCATTTCAAAAATACAACTTACAAATATTTTACATAGTTTTGAACCAACAAAAATAAACCATGCGAAATTTAGTCACAATTTGTAGAAAACAGTACACCTCTTCTGGTAAGGGTTGGGCGTTTGATATATTGTGATGATATGAATATAAGATATTACAATGTATAAAAGTCCAACTGTAAAGTTGGACTTTTTATTTTTAAACTAATCAATCAACTAATGAAAACACTTTTTAACAACTACATCAATACTTTTAGAGGTCTCTCTAGAGAAGTGTGGTGGCTTGCTCTTATTACATTGATAAATAGAGCAGGCACTATGGTATTACCATTTATGTCTTTGTATTTAACAAAAAGTCTTGACTTTAGCTTAAATGATGTTGGCTGGATAATGAGTGCTTTTGGGTTAGGTTCTGTAGTTGGCTCTTGGTTAGGTGGAAAACTGACTGATAAAATTGGTTATTACAAAGTCATGGTGTTTAGTTTGCTTGCTACAGGCATTTTATTTATTGCTCTGCAATATCTTACAACATTTGTATCGTTTTGCATAGGTATTTTTGTAGTTATGGTAGTAGCTGACACGTTTAGACCAGCTATGTTTGTGGCTTTAAGTGCTTACAGTAAGCCTGAAAACAAAACACGTTCTGTAACACTTATTAGGCTAGCCATTAATCTTGGTTTTTCGGCTGGACCAGCCGTAGGTGGTATTATTATTACAACTATCAGTTATGGTGGTTTGTTTTGGGTTGATGGTATAACTTGTATCGTTGCAAGTATTGTTTTGTTACAAGTTCTAAATCCGAAAACTGCAAGAACTTTAGATGATGTAAAAAATGAAAACCCGAAATCGGCCTACAGTGATAAAGCCTTTTGGATTTTCCTTGCAGCAATGGCATTGTTTGGTGTTGTATTCTTACAATACTTTTCCACTATGCCATTGTATTATAAAGATGTGCATCAACTCACCGAATTGGAAATAGGTTTGCTAATGGGTTTAAATGGATTTTTAATTTTCGTTTTTGAAATGCCTTTGATCAAATGGCTAGAAAACACACGGTATACAAAATCTGGATTAATGTTTTTTGGAGCTGTACTTACCGGTATAAGTATTATTATTTTAAATATGACTTCTTGGGTAGGAATTCTCATTTTTGGAATGGTCTTTATGACTTTAGGCGAAATGATAGCCTTCCCGTTTTCAAATGCTTTTGCTATGCAACGTGCAAAACGCGGTAATCAAGGTGAGTATATGGCTCTATACACCATTTCCTTTTCTGTTGCTCATATATTTGGGCACAATGCAGGTTTACAAATGGTTGATAAAATCGGATTTGAAAACACATGGTACATAATTACTTTGCTTGCAATTGTATGTATGTTATTATTGTTTATACTCAAACAATATATGAGAGTTAGAAATGATACACAATAGATATTAGTTTATTTCTTTTACGGCATTATTTTTTACGACTTGAGAAAGTACAATTTGTGTTTTACTTTCTCCGTATGTAATAAGTTGATCAATAAAAAACTCTAAATGTTTTTGGTTCTTTAAGACAACTATCATAACAATGTTTTCATCACCAGTTATTCGGTAGCAATTTAAAACTTCATCATAGGTTTTTACTTTCTCTAAAAAAGGCTTGAGTTTGCCCATAAAGGCACGTAAAGTAATAATTGCCTTAAGTTGATAGCCCACTTGAAAAGGTGATACTTTGGTATTATAACTTTCAATAACTCCAGCATCTTCCATCTTTCTTATCCGTTCTGCAACAGCTGGAGAAGACATACCAACCTGCTTTGCAATTTCGACATTAGTTTGTCTTGCATTGTGTTGTAAACATCTTAAAATCTTCCAGTTAAACGAATCAATTTTCATATTAAAGATTATTATGTTTTTTCATTAATAAATAAAGTAAATATACAATTTTACATTAATAATTATTGCCTATTATGGAATCTTGTCACTATTTTTGAATAAATTGCTTGAACATGTTACCTACAATACCATCACATCTTTATGAATTGCCTATTTACAAAAAGGCAATAGAGATAATTACGTTGTCACAAAACTTATCTCAATACTTTAGTGATGATTTATCTGAATTAAAACCTGACGGTTCAGAAGATGAAAATATTTATTTTTCTGGAGATATTGTACAGCAGTCTGTTTCTTTGGCACCAGAAATTTTAAAAGCAGAATTAGAACATTATACAGATAAAAAGTATAAACATGTTCTATCCATAAAAAGATTGACATATCTGTTATATAAGAATTGTAGCCGGTTAGAACGCGCAAACAGCAATGGTAAAGATTATATTAGAATTTTGAGAAAAGAACTAAAGGCTTTTAGAAAGCTTCAACATAGTTGGGCATTACGATTTTAGTTTGCTTTTTTAAGTTAGAAAAATTACATGTTCCGTCTGTATTGTCCGCCAACTTCAAACAATGCATTTGTAATTTGCCCAAGGGAGCACACCTTACAAACTTCCATAAGTACTTCAAAAATATTTTCATTATTAATGGCTTTTTGTTGAAGGCCTTTCAACAACTCATCAGTATCAAAAGTATTATGTAGGTTTTGAAGTGTTTTTATTTGCAATTGTTTTTCTTTTTCAGTTGCACGAATAACCTCTACTGGTAAAATTGTTGGTGACCCTTTAGAACTTAAAAACGTATTAACACCAATAATTGGAAAATCTCCGTTATGTTTTAAAGTTTCATAATACAAACTTTCCTCCTGTATTTTGCTACGTTGATACATAGTTTCCATAGCTCCCAAAACTCCACCTCTTTCAGTAATTCTGTCAAATTCTAAAAGAACTGCTTCTTCTACCAAGTCTGTTAATTCTTCAATGATGAAAGAGCCTTGTATTGGATTTTCATTTTTCGCTAAACCTAACTCTTTGTTAATGATGAGTTGAATAGCCATTGCACGGCGTACAGATTCTTCGGTTGGTGTGGTAATAGCTTCATCGTATGCATTGGTATGTAAGGAATTACAATTATCATAGATTGCATACAAAGCCTGAAGTGTTGTACGAATGTCATTAAAATCAATCTCTTGAGCATGTAGACTTCTACCTGAAGTTTGAATATGGTATTTGAGCATTTGTGAGCGTTCATTAGCACCATACTTATATTTCATAGCTTTTGACCAAATTTTTCTCGCCACGCGACCAATGACAGCGTATTCAGGGTCAATCCCGTTTGAAAAGAAGAAAGACAAATTAGGTCCAAACTTATTGATATCCATGCCTCTTGCCAAATAATATTCTACATAAGTAAACCCATTAGCAAGTGTAAATGCCAATTGCGAAATTGGATTGGCTCCAGCTTCAGCAATATGATACCCAGAAATAGATACCGAATAAAAATTACGAACCTTATTTTGTATAAAATATTCCTGAACATCTCCCATTAAACGAAGGGCAAATTCTGTTGAAAAAATACAGGTATTCTGTGCTTGATCCTCTTTTAAGATATCCGCTTGAACAGTTCCTCGTACTTGAGAAATAGTTCTAGCTTTTATGTCCTGATATACATATTTTGGCAAAACTTTATCTCCAGTAACACCCAATAGCATTAACCCAAGTCCATTATTGCCTTCAGGAAGTTTACCGTTATATTTTGGTCTTTCTTTTTTATTATAGATCTTGGATATCTTACTTTCTACTTCTTTTTCTAAACCATTCTCTTTGATATAAATTTCGCATTGTTGGTCGATAGCTGCATTCATAAAAAAGCCCAACAACATTGGCGCTGGACCATTAATGGTCATACTTACAGAAGTTTTTTCATCAACAAGATTAAAACCTGAATACAATTTTTTAGCATCATCCAGACAACAAATACTTACACCTGCATTGCCAATTTTTCCGTAAATGTCAGGTCTTAGGTCTGGATCATTCCCATAAAGTGTCACACTATCAAAAGCAGTAGACAATCTTTTTGCTGGCATTCCTAAACTTACATAGTGAAAACGTCTATTTGTTCTTTCTGGTCCACCTTCTCCTGCAAACATTCTGGCAGGATCTTCACCAATACGTTTAAAGGGATATAATCCTGATGTATAAGGGAATTCTCCTGGCACATTTTCTTGTAAAACCCAATGTAATAAATCGCCCCATGCTTCATACTTCGGCAATGCAATTTTAGGAATTTGAGTGTGAGAAAGTGATTCTGTATGTGTTTCAATTTTTATTTCTTTATTGCGTACTTTAAATGAATAAACTGGATTCTTATATTTAGAAACCTTGGCTTTCCATCCTAAAATTAGCTCCCAATTATGTGGATCAAGATTTAGCCTTATACGATCAAATTCTGCAACGAGTAATTTTATAAAATCTTTATTTGGTTCTGAATTAATCGAATCAGAATCAATTCCGTGTTTATTTAATTCTGGAGTATTATCTGTAACAGATTCTATGGTTTTAAAAATCCCATACAATTTTTGAGCAACTTCAATTTGTTGTTTTACTTTTTCATCATAAGAACGATTATTTTCAGCAATTTCAGATAAATAGCGTGTTCTGGCTGGAGGAATAACAAAAATCTTTTCACTCATTTCATTTGAAACGGTGAATTTAGATTTTAGTTTTACTTTGGTTTTCTCGACAATCTTATCAATCACAGCTTTGTAAAGCATGTTCATACCTGGATCGTTGAATTGTGATGCAATGGTACCGTATATAGGCAATTGATCTTGTGGCACATCCCAAAGATTGTTATTACGCATATATTGCTTTTTAACATCACGTAAAGCATCAAGTGAACCACGTTTATCAAATTTATTTATAGCTACTAAATCTGCAAAATCTAGCATATCGATTTTTTCTAACTGTGTGGCAGCTCCAAATTCTGGAGTCATAACATACAATGATACATCGCTATGTTCAATAATTTCGGTATCAGATTGACCAATTCCAGACGTTTCCAGAATAATAATATCAAACCTTGCAGCTTTTAATACCTGAACTGCTTCACTTACATGCTTTGACAATGCTAAATTAGATTGACGTGTTGCCAAACTACGCATATAAACTCTAGGAGAATTGATGGCATTCATACGAATTCGATCACCTAAAAGAGCTCCACCTGTTTTACGTTTTGAAGGGTCTACAGAAATAATACCAACCGTTTTGTCAGAAAAATCTATTAAAAATCGTCTGACCAACTCATCAACCAAACTGGATTTTCCAGCACCACCAGTTCCTGTAATTCCTAGAACTGGAATTTTAGAATTCTTATTCTCTTTATGAATTGTGCTTAATGCTTTTTTAGCAACTTCCGGAAAGTTTTCGGCAGACGAAATCAATCTAGCAATGGCTTTAGGGTTCTGTTTTTTTAAATCTTTAATTTCATCATTTATAACATCTCCAATGGCAAAATCTGATTTTCTTACCAAATCATTGATCATTCCTTGAAGTCCCATTTCTCTACCATCGTCTGGAGAATAGATTCTGGTAATACCATAAGCCATAAGTTCTTTAATTTCTTCAGGAAGTATAACTCCACCACCACCGCCAAAAATCTTTATATGACCTGCTCCTTTTTCCTGAAGCAAGTCATACATATACTTAAAATATTCATTATGACCACCTTGATAAGATGTCAAAGCAATGGCATTTACATCTTCTTGGATTGCAGTATTTACAACTTCTTCAACACTACGATCATGACCCAAATGAATAACCTCTACTCCTGTTGATTGGATAATTCGTCTCATAATGTTAATAGCTGCATCGTGACCATCAAAAAGTGATGCCGCCGTAACAATTCGAACTTTGTTTTTAGGCTTATAAGGTTGAATTTGCTTCATTGATAAAAAAAACGATTATTACTGCAACAAATTTAAGGATTATTCAAAGAAACGAAGCTATTTCTTTTAATATTATAATAATAATTACTTCAAAAAATATTCAATCAAAAAAAACATATTTTTACTTCAAAATAAGACAGATGATTAATACAATTACCTTACTTATTAGTTGTAAAGACCAAAAAGGAATTATTGCTAATGTCACAAATTTTATTCATAACCAAGATGGAAATATTGTATATGTTGACCAGCATGTAGACAGAGAGCAGGAAATATTCTTCATGAGAACAGAAAGTGAGTTTTCAGGTAATGATTTTAATTTAGAGACGTTTAAAGCAGAATTCAATAAAACTATTGCTTCTGCTTTTGACATGAAATGGCGTATTTACACTTCTATCGAAAAAGCAAAAATGGCTCTTTTTGTATCTAAATATGACCATTGTTTATACGATATTCTAGGAAGGTATAATTCTGGAGAGTTAAATGTTGAAATTCCATTTATCATTAGCAATCATAAAGATTTAAAACCAATTGCAAATAGTTTTAATATTCCGTTTTACTATATTCCAGTTACAAAAGACATAAAAAATGAAGCTGAAGAAAAACAGCTTAAACTATTAGAAGAACATAAAGTTAATTTTATAGTTCTGGCAAGGTATATGCAAATTGTTTCGGATAAACTAATTAATAAATTTCCTAATAAGATTATTAATATTCA
Source organism: Gilvirhabdus luticola (assembly GCF_040117515.1). Taxonomy (NCBI): domain Bacteria; kingdom Pseudomonadati; phylum Bacteroidota; class Flavobacteriia; order Flavobacteriales; family Flavobacteriaceae; genus Gilvirhabdus; species Gilvirhabdus luticola. The sequence goes on along the minus strand of NZ_JBEEEN010000003.1, from coordinate 178,769 downwards.
TCATTCTTTCCTACCTGCATTTGTTGGAGCAAAACCATATCATTCTGCATATAAAAGAGGTGTGAAAATTATTGGTGCAACGAGTCATTATGTTACCGAAGAGCTAGATGCTGGACCAATTATTGAACAAGATGTTACAAGTGTTTCACATACTCATTCTATTCATGATTTAATTGCTAAAGGCAGGGATTTAGAAAAAATTGTTTTATCCAATGCTATTAAGCTTCACCTTAATCGTAAAGTGATGGTATATAACAATAAAACGGTCATTTTTTCATAAAGGAAAAATCATACCTTCTTTTGCAAAATTGAATCCTAAATTTTGAATGCTGTCTTTTAATTTGTGATTGTCTAAAATGGTTGGATTGGTATGATTAAAATGTATAAAATAAATTTTGGATTTTGTTTCTATAGTTTCATTTTCAAACAAAGTTGTTGTTTCAGAAGTAAAAGGATGTGGTATTTTACTCATATCTCTTTTTAATTCTCCATCTTTAAAAAACGAAGCATCCAAAAACGCATAATCTACTTTTTTAACCTCCTCAATAATGTTTTTATTCCAAATAGGCCATTTATTGATGTCAGGAATAAATAATGCCGATTTATTCTTTCCTTCAATTTTGTAACCAACAGTTTCTGAATATTCATCACGATGAGGCACAAGAAAAGGTGTAACTTTTAGGTTATTATTTAAACTTATTGTCGAATCATTTGTAAGTGGTCTTATTACTATATTTTTATATGAAACTAATTGACCCCAAGGGCCATTATTACTTAAATAATCTTTCATTCTTGGCATAGCATACACTTCAATATTATTAGCCCCCAAGGCCTCATGACCAAAATACATCAGCCCAGTATAATGACCAATATGGGCATGTGTTAGAAAAACACCGTCAATAATTTTGTTATTATCTAAATGATTTGCTTTTAACTCTTCTAATTGCTCACTCAAATCTGGAGTTGCATCAAACAACCACTTTTTTTTATCATTCAAATCAACCAAACCCAGACAAGAAACCATTTTTTTGTCTTCTAAACCTTGATGAAACAATTGACAACATTCTTTTTCACAATTAATTTGAGGATAGCCTGCATCCTGTGCAATACCTAGAACAGTAATATATTGTGACGGCTTTTGTTTTTTATTTTCTGAATGTTTAGTTTGGCAACCTGAACAAAAACAAAAAATTATTAGAAACGATAATTTAGTTAATCTCATTGTAAAATATATCTTTGTTAAAGATATAAAACCTAATTTATGTATAGAAAGCTTTTGTCCTTGTTCTTATTGTTAAGTTTAATATCTTGCGTAGAATTACAACAAGTTGTAAATCAGCTACCTGGAGACACTACTGGAATTTCTAATGCTGATATTGCTTCTGGCTTAAGAGAAGCGCTGAACGCGGGAATTGATAAGCAAGTCACAAAACTCACACAAAAGGATGGGTTCTTTAAGAATGAGTTGGTAAAAATTCTTTTACCTAAAGAGCTTCAAAAAGTAGATAAAGCATTGCGAGATATAGGTTTAAGTAGTTTAGCAGATGAAGGACTGAAGGTATTAAATCGTGCAGCCGAAGATGCCGTTGGAGAAGCTACTCCTATTTTTGTAAACGCGGTAAAAGACATTACATTTACTAATGCAAAAAATATTCTGTTAGGAGATGATAATGCCGCAACCCAATATCTTTCAACTAAAACCCAAACAAGTTTATATGATAAATTTCATCCAGTAATAAATGATTCATTTAAAAAGGTTGGAGCTGATCAGGTTTGGGATAATTTAATTACAAAATATAATAGTATTCCTTTTACAAATAATGTAAATCCAGATCTAACAGATTATGTGACAGGTGAAGCCTTAAAAGGAGTTTATACAATGATAGGAGTTGAAGAGAAAGAGATACGAAATAAAATATCGTCAAGAACCACAGATTTATTAAGAAGGGTTTTTGCTTTGCAAGACTAATGAAAATACAGTATAAAATAGCAGTTGTTGGTCCTATACCTAATGATACAATCATTACGTATAAAGGGGAAACTATTACTAAATTTGGATGTGTAACGCATCCAACTATTGCTTTGGCAAACTTGCTTGAAAATACTGGAGAAGTTATTCCTATTACACAAATTCATAAAAAAGACCATCAAGCTATTTTAGAACTGTTTAGTAATTATAATAATATTAATACAAATGGTATATATAATTATAAAGACCAAGGTACAGCTATAGAATTACGATTTGTAGATCAAAACAACAGGATTGAAAAACAAATTGCTAATATGAGTCCAATAACGGCTAAAGACGTATCTCCTTTTTTAGATGTAGATTGTTTTGTCTTTGTTCCTATTACCGATTTTGAAATTGAGCTGGAGACTCTTCACTACATAAAAAACAATAGTGATGCACAAATAATCTTTGATGCTCACGGACCGACTAGTTATGTTACAAATGACGGTAGAAGGTTAAGAAAGTATTGGAATGATAAAGATGATTGGTTCAAATATATTGATGTGTTAAAAATGAATTTGGAAGAATCTATTTGTAGTTGGTTTGATAATGATTATACTTCTGAAGAATTATACGACGAAAACCAAACAGAGCATCTTGATGAGTTTGCAGAATATGTGCTTGATAAAGGTGTTAAAACACTTTTCGTAACTCTAGATTCTCGTGGTTGTGTGATTTACTCTAAAAACTCAAATGAAATAACAAAGGAATTTGTAACCTCTGTTCCAGTAACCAATGTAATTGATACTACAGGTTGCGGAGACTCTTTTGCAGGAGGTTTGGCTTATGGTTTTACTGCCTATAACAATGCAAAAAAGGCTGCACAATATGCCAATGTTCTAGGTGCTTTAAGAACGCAGGGGAAAGGATTTGATGTTTTTAGATCTCTAGAAGAAACTGAAGCTATCATTGCAAAACATTATTAGTCTTTTTTGTATAGACCATCAAATGCAACTGTTATTTCTGTTTCATTTGTAATTGTTTCCCAATACTGTCTTACCGTTCCGTCTTCATTATCTGTCCATGTTACTCTATGATAAAAAGGTTGTCCATCTTTATTTTTTTCTTCATCAGTTTTTAGAATCATTTGATTTTCAACTTTATTGCCTTTAAGATGCAAACTACCTCCTTGGTTATCTACCCAAATTTGTTCCCATTGCTTTGTCGAACTATTATAAAAACTATAACTAGTACCTGTAAGTTTTCCTTTTGTACTTGTCCAGTTTTCCTGTAAAACACATTTGTCTTGAATTTTATCTAATACATTAGTCCCAACCACATTACCATTTGGTCCTGTTACAGTCCAAGAACCAATCCAAAAGTCGAATTCAGCATGTTTTGCATCACAGCAATTACAGGTATTATTTTGAGAATAAAAAGTAAACGTAGCAAAAGAAAAAAGAAGTGTAAAGAATAGTTTCATAATTGATGATTTTTGTTAATACCTAAAATTATTAAATGATAGTTAATCTTATACCAATGTTAACATAACATTAGTATTCACTATTTTTTAAATATTTGAAATGTTTGTTTAAACAAGCTATTCACAGATTGTAATTTTAGTTTGTCAAAAAAATGTAACAAACCGATTTTCAATATCTTGAGGTCAGTTCTTTTAAATTACCAATAATTAATGTATATTTAATTGTTACATTTTTTATTAAAATTAATGAATCAGAATGATGACATAATACTGCACCAACTGGAACTTAATAAGGAATATAAACAACTTATTGAGCAAGCATATAATTTACGTCAAACCGATTCGGAATTAAGTGATATTTCAGAATATAAAGCCATAAAACTTCTTGATGAGCTTAATAAATTGAAGTATTTATATAGGGAAATTAAGGTTAATCTTTCTTAAATTTAATAATCATTAAACGTTCCAATACATCTAAATTCACAAGAATGCTCGTAAATGTATATAAAAACATCTATGAACACACATTTTTGTAAAGTTGGAACGATTAGACCAAACTCATCTAAAGTTTCAACAAAAAAGAATTTTGAAAAAGTTGAAACACAAAGTAAGGAAATCAAAAAATCAGATAATTCTAAATGAATACATCTACGTTTTTAGCATTTCTTCCATTTGTTGCTGAAGCTCTTTAGCTTTTAGCTTGGCTGCTTGTGCAAAATTTTCATCAGAAGATGCATAAATAATTCCTCTAGAAGAATTAACAAGTAAGCCAACGTTTGAATTTTTTCCGTATTTCCAAACGTCTTCTAAATTCCCTCCTTGAGCTCCTACGCCCGGAATTAATAAAAAACTATCTGGTACAATCTCTCTAATTTCACTTAAAGATTCAGCTTGCGTTGCACCTACAACATACATTAAGTTTCCTGAATTAGACCATGTTTTTGAAATTTCTAAAACTTGTTGGTAAAATGCTTTTTGATCTATCTTTTGTACTTGAAAATCTAAAGCTCCAGGATTTGAAGTTAATGTCAAAAGTATAGTATGTTTTCCTTGAAAAGATAAAAAAGGTTCAACAGAATCCTTTCCCATGTAAGGCGCTACTGTAATACTGTCAAAATTTAAATCCTCGAAAAATGCTTTTGCATACATTTTACTTGTATTACCAATATCCCCTCTTTTAGCATCTGCTATCGTGAAAATTTCTGGATGATTTTCATTTATATAATTGATGGTTTTTTGCAATGCCTTCCATCCTTTAATACCGTAAGCTTCATAAAATGCAATATTGGGTTTATAGGCAACACATAAATGATGAGTTGTATCTATAATGGCTTTGTTGAATGCGAATATTGGGTCTTCATCTTTTAAAAGATGCTGTGGAATCTTATCTAAATCGACATCCAAACCTATGCAGAGAAAGGATTTCTTTTTAAGGATTTGTTCTGTGAGTTGTAGTGTTGTCATTAGTTAACAAAAAAGCCTCAAATGAGGCTAAATTTAAATTGTTGCGTCACTGGCTTTTAACTTTTCAGTATTTTCGGCCAGTTGTAATTCGTCAATAATTTTTTGAATATCGCCATTTACAATATTAGATAAATCGTAAAGTGTCAGTCCAATTCTGTGGTCTGTAACTCGGCCTTGTGGATAATTGTATGTTCTAATTTTCGCACTTCTATCACCTGAAGAAACCATACTACCACGTTTTGCAGCATCTTCTTCCTGTTTTTTAGCTAACTCTAAATCATATAAGCGAGAGCGCAACACTTTAAAGGCTTTCTCTTTATTCTTATGTTGTGATTTTTGGTCTTGGCATTGTGCAACTAAACCCGTAGGAATATGTGTTAATCGAACAGCAGAATACGTCGTGTTTACCGATTGCCCACCAGGACCAGAAGAACAGAAATAATCTATTCTAACTTCTTTTGGGTCAATTTCTATATCAAATTCTTCGGCTTCTGGAAACACCATAACTGTTGCAGCACTTGTATGTACACGGCCTTGCGTTTCTGTTTGTGGTACACGCTGTACACGATGTACTCCAGCTTCAAATTTTAATGTCCCGTAAACATCATCTCCAGTAACTTCAAACTGAATTTCTTTAAAACCGCCATTGGTACCTTCACTAAAATCTACAGTATCAACTTTCCAACCTTTACTTTCACAATATTTAGTATACATTCTGAACAAATCTCCAGCAAAAATACTGGCTTCATCACCACCAGTACCTGCACGCAGCTCAACAACTGCATTTTTTGAATCTTCTGGGTCTTTCGGAATTAAAAGAAAACGAATTTCATCTTCCAATTTCGTGATTTTTTCCTTTGATTCATCATACTGCATTTTTGCCATTTCTAACATTTCAGCATCACTTCCATCTGCTACGATTTCTTCAGCTTCAGTCAAACGATTTAAAGCTTGCTTATATTCTTCGCCTTTATCTACTAATATTTTTAAGTCTTTATATTCTTTATTTAATGCAACATAGCGCTTCTGATCTGTGATAATATCTGGTTGAATAATTAAATCACTCACCTCATCAAAACGCTGTTTTATTATTTGTAATTTCTCTAACATCTACCTTAAAAATTGTGCATCAAAAATACGATAATTTATGAATTTATAGTCGAATGAAAATAATTGTAAAAATGTGAACGTTATTAGTTTATTATGCTACGCCAAATAAGATCTATAATCCTATATTATAAGCCATTACTTGTATGGTCTTTTGTTGTTAATTTTTTGGTAGCTGTAAATGATTGCAACATTTATCATGCTATTTTAATTAAACTCTTTTTAATTGGACTTCTATGGTTTATTTTGAAAGAGAGACAAATTAGAAAAAGGTTGGGATTTTACAAGATTGTAGGCGTTTCTAACTTCAGTTTGTTCGGTACCATATTTATAATTGATTGTATGGTAACAATTCCTTTCTTTTTAGTATTGAAATGTTTTACATAAATACTTTAAAACCCCTTACAATTTAACCACATTTTGAAGAACCACAATCTTTACATGTTAAACAGCCTTCTTGGTAAATTAAGCTTGTAGAGCTGCAGTTGGTACAGGTTTGTCCTTTGGCTTGTGTTCCATCTGCAACATAACGTTTCAGTGCTCTTACCACACCATTTTTCCACGTGTTTATAGATTCGCTATCCAGCTGTAAACTATTGATTAAATCTACAATTTTATCAATTGGCATGCCATGACGTAGCGTACTTGAAATAAGTTTTGCATAGTTCCAATATTCTGGATTGAACTTATGAGACAAGCCTTCAATAGTAGTTTTATAACCCCTTTTGTTTTTATATTGAAAATCGTAACGAGAGGTTCCGTCTTCGTTCCTATTTTTAATAATCAACCCATTATTTGCCCAACGAGGTATTAAAATACCATCTTCATCATCTGCCAAACCTGTAAAGACTTCGTAAGGTTTTCCATCAATCAAGCCAATAAAGGCTATCCATTTTTCTTTATTATTTTGAAAACGAACTACATCTGCCTCTAACACTTGTGGACGTTTGGTAGGGAACGCTGTTAGCATTTCTTGAGTCTCATCTTCAGACTTTTCTTCATTTGAAATCAATACACCTGAACGAGAACCGTCTCTATAAACGGTTACGCCTTTACAACCTGCTTCCCAAGCTTCCAAATACAATTTACCTACCAATTCTTCAGTAGCATCGTTAGGCAAATTGATAGTGACACTAATGGAATGGTCCACCCATTTTTGTACAGCACCTTGCATACTTACCTTACTCATCCAATTCACATCATTAGAAGTTGCTTTATAGTATGGTGATTTCTTAACAATCTTATCCAGTTCTTTTTGAGTATAATTTTTATTGGTATCTATTCCATTTACTTTCATCCATTGCTTGAATCTGTGGTGAAATACCACATACTCTTCCCAAGAATCTCCAACTTCGTCTACAAAATCTACACGAACATTTTTATCGTTTGGGTTTACTTTTCTTCTACGTTTGTAAACTGGCAAAAATACAGGCTCAATTCCTGATGATGTTTGTGTCATTAAACTTGTTGTTCCTGTTGGAGCAATCGTTAACAAGGCAATGTTTCTTCGTCCATTTTCCAACATTTCGTAATATAACTTATCGTCTGCTTCTTTTAAGCGTTGGATAAACGGATTGTTTTTTTCACGTTCTGCATCAAAAATGGCAAAAGATCCTCGCTCTTTAGCCGAATAAACCGAGGCCCTATATGCTTCAATTGCCAAAGTTTTATGAACTTCAACGGAAAACGCATTCCCTTTTTTACTTCCGTATTTAATCCCTAAAGCTGCCAGCATATCACCTTCGGCAGTAATACCAATTCCAGTTCTACGTCCTTCATATGCTTTGGTTTTAATATTAAACCATAAGTTTCTTTCGGTTGCTTTTACTTCGTCTAATTCTGGATCAGCATCTATTTTAGCAATGATAGCATCAATTTTTTCCAACTCTAAATCGATAATATCATCCATGATGCGTTGTGCTATAGGAATGTGTTTTTTGAACAAATCAAAATTAAATGTAGCTTGTTCTGTAAATGGATTTTCTACATAAGAAAACAAATTTATTGCCAACAGTCTACAAGAATCATAAGGACACAAAGGGATTTCACCACACGGATTTGTAGATACTGTTTTGTAACCTTTATCTGCATAACAATCTGGAACCGATTCGTTGATGATGGTATCCCAAAATAAAATTCCAGGTTCTGCCGATTTCCATGCGTTATGAACAATTTTTTTCCAAAGCTTATTGGCTTCAATGTTTTTAGAAAACTTTGGGTTTTGACTGAAAATAGGATATTTCTGCGTGTAAGTTGAATTTCCTTTAACAGCCTTCATAAATTCATCATCAATTCTAACCGAAACATTGGCCCCTGTTACTTTACCTTGCTCTAATTTAGCATCAATAAAATCTTCAGAATCTGGATGATTGATTGAAACCGACAACATGAGCGCTCCACGACGACCATCTTGAGCTACCTCTCTTGTTGAATTAGAATAACGTTCCATAAAAGGTACAATACCTGTTGATGTTAAGGCAGAATTTTTTACAGGTGATCCTTTAGGACGAATATGAGACAAATCGTGACCAACACCTCCACGACGTTTCATAAGTTGCACTTGTTCTTGATCAATCTTCATAATACCTCCATAGGAATCGGAATTACCTTCGTTTCCGATTACAAAACAGTTGGAAAGTGAAGCGATTTGATACGGATTGCCAATGCCAGCCATAGGGCTTCCTTGTGGCACGATGTATTTAAATTCTTTTATATAATCGAAAATAGTATCTTCGGATAATGGGTTTGGGTAACGTGATTCGATTCTTGCAATTTCTTTTGCAATACGTCTGTGCATATCGTCAGGAGTAAGTTCGAATAAATTACCTTGAGAATCTTTTAAGGCATATTTATTAATCCAAACACGAGCAGCTAAATCATCGCCATTAAAATATTTTACAGAAGCTTCAAAAGCATCTTCTTGAGAGTAAGTTTTAGGTTTTACAATAGGTTGGGTTTGTATTTGCATGTTATTGGATTAATTTAAGAATTTTACACTTATTTTAGAAGTTGTAAATAACGTAAAAATTTTAAACTTGAAACATGACAAAAATCATAAAGTTTACAAGAAATAATTTTATACCATTGATAATCAATTATTTAAAATTTATCAACAAAAAATAGTTAACAAATTTTGTATTTTTATTTAAAAGTAATTATGAATAAAAAATTATTTTTTTTACTATAGATAAGTTTGGAAAAACTTACTTAAAATTAATAACTAAATTCTCCGTATTCGCTTATTATTGTAAGTTTCTTTGTTTCAGATTCTTCAACTTTACCGATAATTTGGGCATCTACGTTAAATGATTTAGAAATAGTTATAATATCATTTGCTATCTCTGGAGAAACATACATTTCCATTCTATGGCCACAATTGAATACCTGATACATCTCCTTCCAATCGGTGTTAGATTGTTGCTGTATTAATTTAAACAATGGTGGTATTGGAAACAAATTATTTTTTACAACATGGAGGTTGTCTATAAAGTGAAGTATTTTGGTTTGTGCTCCACCAGAACAATGTACCATTCCATGAATGGATTTACAATCATATTTTGATAGTATTTTCTTTATAATGGGTGCATACGTTCTTGTAGGTGACAAAACTAATTTTCCAGCATCAATAGGTGAATCTTCAACTTTATCAGTTAATTTCATATTACCAGAATATACTAATTCTTCGGGTACAGAAGCATCAAAGCTTTCTGGGTAGTTTTTAGCTAAATATTTACAAAACACATCATGGCGTGCAGATGTTAATCCATTGCTCCCCATACCGCCATTGTATTCTTTTTCATAGCTAGCCTGCCCAAAAGATGACAGCCCAACTATTACATCTCCAGCTTGAATGTTAGCATTATCTATAACTTTAGAGCGTTTCATTCTGGATGTTACAGTTGAGTCAACAATTATAGTTCGTACCAAATCACCTACATCCGCCGTTTCTCCACCCGTTGAATGAATGTTTACTCCATAGGTCTTTAATTCTGAAATTAATTCTTCAGTACCATTAATAATAGCTGATATAACTTCTCCAGGAATTAAATTTTTGTTTCTTCCAATGGTAGAAGAAAGCATGATATTGTCTGTGGCACCAACGCAAAGTAAATCATCAATATTCATGATTAAGGCATCTTGAGCAATGCCTTTCCAAACAGATATATCTCCTGTTTCTTTCCAATACATATATGCCAATGAACTTTTTGTGCCTGCACCATCGGCATGCATAATTAAACAGTAGTCATCATCATTGGTAAGATAATCAGGGACTATTTTACAAAATGCTTTTGGAAATAAGCCTTTGTCAATTTTTTTTATGGCATTATGGACATCTTGTTTCGAGGCAGAAACACCTCTTTGAGCATATCTTTTACTAACTTCTTGACTCATGAATTCATTTTGAGTCACAAAAGTAAGGATTGTTTAATTTTTAACACTTAAGTTTTATTTCAAATTTTATAAAAAATGCAAAAGAAAATAACAGAATAATTAAATAATCAAGAAAGAGGATTAATTAAGCAATTTTAAAAGAAAAAATAAATGGTATTAAAGTTTAGCGTTTGAACTATGTTCTTTTTCAACTTTTACCAAATCATGGTTAACATCGCTGTTTTCTTTCTCGCTTTTATTGCCTTGTGAGAATATAAGTGTTGCAATCATAAGCATGAGAACACTAATAATAAGCCGTTTCATAATTAAATTATAGATTAATAGCAGTGTAAAATTAAAAAACATTCTTCTTATTTAATTCTTTACACAAATAAAATTATTAACAATTCGTTAAACAACTTTTAAAAACGACATAACGAAATAGTAACTTATTTTAATCGAAGAAAAACTTGGATAATCGAAGAAAAAATACTTGGCCTTACCTTATAAATAGTAATTCACGATATTTTGTCAATGGCCAAATCTCATCATCTATCATAAGTTCAAGCTTATCGCAATGATATCTAATATCTTCTAAAAAAGGTTTAACCTTAAAACAATAGGCTTCAGCTTTATCCTCTATATTGTCAATTATATTAGCTTTTTTTCGTGCGTTAATCATTTTATGAACTTTAAGATGAATAGCTTCAATGTGTTCTGATATTTTTTTGATTAGGATAATTTGTTCTTTGGCATGTTCTTCAAATTCGTTGCCGAAAATTTCTTTCAATCCAGCAACATTTTCAATTAAAGTATTTTGGTATTTTACAGCTGTTGGTATCACATGGTTTCCGGCAATATCACCTAAAACTCTAGATTCAATCTGAACACGCATAATATATTCTTCAACATCAACCTCATATCTTGCATTAACTTCAACCTTATTCATAACTTTCATTTCTTCAAACAAAGCGATTGTTTTATCTGAAATTCTCACTTTCAAAGCTTCAGGCGTAGTTTTGTTATTACTCAAACCTCTTTTTTGAGCTTCTTTTTCCCAAGCTTCACTATAGCCATTACCATCAAAAAGAATATTTTTTGAAGCTTTTATATACTCTCTTAAAACATTAAAAACTGCTTCATCCTTCTTTAATTCTTTCTTTTCAATTAATTTATCGACATCAATTTTAAATTCTTTAAGTTGTTTAGCTACAATAGTGTTCAAAACAGTCATTGGGTTAGCACAGTTTGCTGAAGAGCCTACAGCTCTAAACTCAAATTTGTTACCTGTGAATGCAAATGGTGAAGTCCTGTTTCTATCTGTATTATCTAATAAAACATCAGGGATTTTACCAACAACATTTAATTTAAGGTCTGTTTTTTCTTCGGGTGATAATTTCCCTTTTGTGACATCTTGCAATTCTTCAAGTACTTTCGTCAATTGTTTTCCAATAAAAATTGAAATGATTGCTGGAGGAGCTTCATTAGCACCTAATCTATGATCATTACTAGCAGATGCGATTACAGCACGTAGTAATTCTTCATTTTCATTAACTGCTTTTATAGTGTTGATAAAAAATGTTAAAAACTGTAGATTGCTCATGGGTGTTTTTCCAGGCCCTAATAAGTTCACACCTGTGTCTGTTGATAACGACCAATTATTGTGTTTGCCAGAACCGTTGACCCCAGCAAAAGGTTTTTCATGAAGTAAAACCTTAAAACCATGTCTTGAAGCTATTTTGCCCATAATGTCCATTAATAATGAGTTATGATCAACTGCTAAATTTGCTTCTTCATAGATTGGAGCTAGTTCAAATTGGTTAGGAGCAACTTCGTTATGTCTAGTTTTAACAGGTATCCCTAAGAGCATACATTCAGTTTCCAAATCCCTCATGAAATTAAGTGCTCTAGTAGGGATTGACCCAAAATAATGATCATCCAACTGCTGTCCTTTAGCCGATGAATGGCCTAATAGAGTTCTTCCAGTCAACATGATATCTGGACGACTTGAAGCCAATGCTTTATCAATCAAAAAATATTCTTGTTCCCAGCCCAATGAAGAAGTTACTTTTTTAACATTCTTATCAAAATATTTACAAACATCTGTGGCAGCTGCATCAACTGCATGCAAGGCTCTCAATAAAGGTGTTTTATAATCTAGTGCTTCACCAGTATATGCTACAAAAATAGTTGGTATACATAAGGTAGTTCCATAAATAAAAGCTGGCGAAGTTGGATCCCAAGCCGTATATCCTCTGGCTTCAAATGTATTTCTTATGCCTCCACTTGGAAAACTAGAAGCATCAGGCTCTTGTTGCGTGAGTTGGCTACCTTCAAATTTTTCGATAGACAAACCTCCTCCAATGGGTTCAAAAAAGGCATCATGCTTTTCTGCTGTAGCTCCAGTTAATGGTTGAAACCAATGTGTATAATGAGTCACACCTTTAGAAATTGCCCATTGTTTCATTGAAGAAGCAACCTGATTGGCTATTTTACGATCAATTTTGGTACCATGCTCTATCGCACTTACAACTCCTAAATAAGCTTCATTTGTTAAAAATTGACGCATATTTTGTTCATTAAAAACATTCTGTCCGAAAAGCTCTGAACGCTTTACAGTTTCATCAAAATTCACGGGTTCCCTGTTTAGAGCTTGAGCTAGTGCTTGGAATCTAATTTTAGCCATTTTTACAATTTTATAATATCAAAAACAATGAATTAAATTAAGGTTCACAAAAATAGTGTTAAAATATATAAATTTTATATTAATCTGATTTTTTTGCTATTAAAAGAAAATCAAGATATAATTAAAAAAATAAATTATTTTCATTTTTACCCTAAAAAAAATAGGGTGTTAATAAAAATGGATAAAATTATATAGATTTATACCCTTAACTTTATTAGGTATTTATTTTAATATATATATTTGCGCTTTAACTAAATTTTATAAAATATGGCAAAATCAAAATTAGAGTATATATGGCTAGATGGTCATGAACCAACTCAAAACATGAGAAGTAAAACTAAAATTGAAGATGACTTTAGCGGTAAATTAGAAGATTGTCCTATTTGGTCATTTGATGGTAGTTCAACTGAACAAGCATCTGGTAGTTCTTCAGATTGCTTATTAAAACCTGTTGCTATTTATCCAGATCCTGCAAGAAGCAATGGTTATTTAGTGATGTCTGAAGTTTTAAGCGCTGATGGAACACCACATCCTTCTAATGCTAGAGCAAAGATTGATGATGATAATGATGATTTCTGGTTTGGTTTTGAGCAAGAATATTTCTTAATGGATACTAAAACCGATTTACCTTTAGGTTTTCCACGTGGTGGATTTCCAGGCCCACAAGGTAAATATTACTGTTCTGTTGGAGGACGTTATACTTGGGGTAGAGATTTAGTTGAAGAACATGCTGATTTATGCATAGCTGCTGGATTAAATTTTGAAGGCATAAACCAAGAAGTTGCACCAGGACAATGGGAATTTCAATTATTTGCTAAAGGAGCAAAAAAAGCCGGTGATGAAATTTGGGTTGCACGTTACTTATTAGATCGATTAACTGAAAAATATGGTTACTATATTGAGTACCACCCAAAACCAGTAAAAGGTGATTGGAATGGTTCCGGTATGCACGCAAATTTCTCTAATACAATATTAAGAACCTGTGGTTCTAGAGAAATTTATGAGAAAATATGTGAAGCGTTTAGACCAGTTACAGATGAACATATAGAAGTATACGGCGAGTTTAATGATGAGCGTTTGACTGGGTTACATGAAACAGCTCACGTATCTGATTTCTCTTATGGTGTATCAGATAGAGGTGCTTCAATTAGAATCCCAATTATAACTGTTGAAAAAGGCTGGAAAGGTTGGTTAGAAGACAGAAGACCAGCTTCTAATGGAGATCCATATAAAATTGCTGGTAGAATTATTAAAACTGTAAAATCTGCTATAGTTTAGATAAATTATTTTATGTTTTGTTTATAAATAAAGTCAGACCGATTATTGTCTGGCTTTTTTTATACTCTATGTTCGTTAAAAACTTTGTCGATGCTACTACATTTTTTTATTGATTGACTTTGTTTATAAATTACTAACTTCGTTATAGGTCTGAAATAAACAATAATTGAAGTTCATATCTTCATATTGTGTACGATTTAAAAAATTACCCTTAATCAACTATACGAAACATTTTACAATGATATATTATTGGTTACATCTAATTTACATATTTGTTGGTTCAAGGTTATTTTGGAAAAAAGTTAATCTTGATGCCAATCTTAAAAGAACCAGAATAGTTAGCATTTTGGATTGTGAATCCTTTAGATACATGGCAAACTCCAAATACTTTTATTATATGGACTTAATTAGATACGAAATTATGTTTCGCTCAAGTCTTTATGAAAATACTGTTAAAAAAGGAATGTTTGGAGTTATTGGTTCTCAAAAAGTTATTTATAAGAAGCCATTAAAAAGATGGACTAAATTTGACATTACTCTAATTTTGGAAGGTTGGGATGAAAAATGGATCTACCATCGTCAAATTTTCAAACAAAACAACAAGATCTATGCAATAGGTTTTACAAAAATTACATTTTGGAAAAACAAAAAAGCACAGAACATTAATGAAATAATGGCTAACTGTGGTTTAACTAAAAATAAATTGACATCTTTTTCCGAAATACTAAAAAGTTTTGAAAATGATTATGATATAATTAAAAATGCTAAGTCATAATTTGAAACAAATATAATTGTGCACATCAGCGTTAAAAACATTACTTAAATAAGCAATTTAAATTTTTCCTTGTGTAAAAATTAAAAACATGAAAATCCCATAAGCAATTACCAATGCAAGACCTTTTAATTTACTGAATTCCATCATTTTTGGTAAGAATATTAACGGAATTAGAACAGCTGCAAAACCTAGCATCCAGAAAATATCGCTAGTAAGTATTTGAGTTTCTGTTACTGGAATTGGCTTAATCAATGCTGTTAAACCTAAAACAGAAGATATATTAAAAATATTTGAGCCTAATAAATTACCAAGCGAAATAGCTTTTTCCTGTTTTGCTGCTGCAATTACAGAAGCCGCCAATTCTGGCACACTAGTGCCGATGGCTATTAAAGATATTCCTATTACTGCTTCACTTACACCAATAGCAACTGCAATCTCTCTAGCTCCTTTTACCAACCAATCACTACCAAAATACAATGCTGTCGCTCCAATAAGCAGCCATATAAATATTTTAAAGTTTGAGACTACTGCAAGTGCATCATCTATGTCTTTAATGTAAGCATCTTTTTTAGCATTTCTAATGAGTAGAATTAAAAATAAAATAAGACCTACAAATAAAATACCACCTTCTATAGCAGACAATACATTATCGTTTTTCAGAAAATAATACAATACAATGGAGAATAGCATCATTACTGGCCAATTAATCTTGTAAAAAGATTTATCTACTGCAATAGCTCCTATCATAGCCGTAATACCCAATACTAAACCAATGTTTGCAATGTTAGAACCAACAACGTTATTTATTGCAATAGCAGGTGAACCGGATAGTGCAGCTTGAAGGCTTACGAGTAATTCTGGTACAGATGTAGCAAAAGACACAACTGTCATACCGATTACCATTTTAGAAATATTGAATTTAAATGATAGTGCAACAGAAGACCTTACTAAATACTCTCCTCCAACTACTAACAAAATAAAACCTAAAATAACCCAAAGGACACTCATCCAACAAATTTTTGCGAAGATACTATTTAGTTTGAAATGTTAAATAAACTATAAATTTAGTTTTATAACTATTTTTTTAGTTGGATAACTATATATTTAGTTATATATTTGATATCAAATTTTAAAAAATGCAAAAATTAACAAATAAAGAAGAAGAAATCATGCATATCTTATGGAAGCTAAATAAAGCTTTTGTAAAAGATGTACTAGCAGAAATTAAAACTGATAAGCCACATTACAACACACTTTCAACCATTATTAGAAATTTGGAAGAGAAAGGTTATGTAGGATACACCGCTTATGGCAAAACACATCAGTATTTCCCAATAGTGAGTAAAGAAGTCTACAGACAGGAGTTTATGAATTCTGCCATAGAAAGTTATTTTAATAACTCTTATAAGAATGTCGTTTCGTTTTTTGCTAATGAAGAAAAGATAAGTGTAAAAGACTTAAGAGAAATTATTGAACTTATAGAAAAGAAAAAATAATTATGGAATATTTACTTAAAGCCAGTGCCATAATTGCTATTTTTTATATCTGCTATAAAGTTTTCTTGCAAAAAGAAACTTTTTTTCAATCAAATAGATGGTTTCTGTTATTAGGATTAATTATTGCATTTGTATTTCCTTTTATAGTTATACCAATATATATAGAAGCTCCTATAAATAATTTAGAAAATATTGTTTTTGAAAATGCCACCATAACATCTGAATCAGAAAACACTTTTGATATCCTCCAATTAGTTTTTTGGATATACATTTTAGGAGGCTCGTTTTTTTTAGGTCGTTTTTTAATTCAGATTTTCTCATTAAGAAAATTATTACTTAAAACCACACTGTTAGAGAAAAATGATAAATACGTTTTTCTGAAAACAAATGAAGATATTACTCCATTTTCATTTTTTAACTGGATTGTTTACAACCCAAATCAATTTAATGATGATGAGCTGAATCAAGTTTTAATTCATGAAAAAGTGCACGTTAGACAACATCATTCTTTGGATATATTAATTTCTCAAATTTCTGCAATTGTCTTTTGGTTTAATCCTTTTATTTGGTTTTACAAAAAAGAGATGCAACAAAATTTAGAGTTCATTGCAGATTATTTTGCACAAAGCAATATTACTTGTAAAAAAAAGTATCAATACCTATTATTAAAATCGAGTGTTCCAACTTATCAATTGGGTCTAACAAATAATTTCTATAATTCATTAATCAAAAAACGAATAGTTATGTTACACAAATCAAAATCAAAACAATCAAAGCAGTTTAAATATCTGTTAATTATACCATTTTTAAGCTTGTTTTTAATGAGCTTTAATACAAAAAATGTTTATATAGAAAAAGATGTACCACCGTTAGAGTCTATTGCCAGTGATGTTATTTATGAAAAAGCTTCACCGGTTATTCAAGCAGGAGCAAATACACATGTAGCTGCTGTAGAGACACTACAAAACAACACAGCATCTTCTGAAAATAATTCTATAAAAAATAATCAAAACATTGCAAAAATTAGTAAGGATAATCAAATGGTAATTATCACAAAAGATTTTACTGATAATGATTTTGATAAAGTAAAAGAACAACTTAAAAAAGAAGGCTTAACCGTTAAATTCAAAAATGTAAAGCGAAATGATTCTGGCGAAATTACTGGTTTAAAAATAGATGTTTCATCCAAGGAATCCAATGCAAACTACAATATCAATGGTGATGAGCCTATTAAGCCTATTAAAATTTCATTTGATAAAGAAGGAAATAATATTTCAATTGGGAATGGTCATTATCATTATAAAGTAGCAAGTGAGAATGAATTTTATTTTAGTGATGATGAAACTGAAGATGTTAAAGTACATGTTG
This sequence comes from Gilvirhabdus luticola, assembly GCF_040117515.1. Taxonomy (NCBI): domain Bacteria; kingdom Pseudomonadati; phylum Bacteroidota; class Flavobacteriia; order Flavobacteriales; family Flavobacteriaceae; genus Gilvirhabdus; species Gilvirhabdus luticola. The sequence goes on along the minus strand of NZ_JBEEEN010000003.1, from coordinate 160,790 downwards.
CAAAAGTAGGTAGTTCAAAGAAATTACATACTGTAGCTACGGACAAAAATGTAATTCACATCCATAGCGATACAGATGTAGAATTTGATGACGATAAAGATATTATAATATTAAAAAAAGATAAAGATGGAAACATTGTTAAAGATACTATGGAAGATGAAGACGTATTTGTTGTAGGTGATGATAATTCTTTTAAAGTGAAAAGTATTGGTAAAGGGAAAAACAAAGTTTTGTTTTTGAATTCCGAAGAAGGAGAACCACTTATTATTATAGACGATAATGAAGCCACAGAGAAAGACATGAACGAACTAGATTCTGATAAAATTGAAAAAATGGAAGTTTTAAAAGGAAATAGTGCCATAGAAAAATATGGAGATAAAGGTAAAAATGGTGTTATTCTAATCACTACCAAATAGAATAATTATTTGGAGTTATGTCATGAATAAAAAGGTGCTTGTTTAAGCACCTTTTTTAATCTATAACAACTTTCTTAAAAATTGATTTATGATCTTGAATTATATTCATTAAATATACTCCACTAGATAAATTTAAGTTTATGTTTACATTTCCTAAATATTTGTTTTCAAAAACTTTTACTCCTTGAGAATTGTAAATTTTAATAAATGAAGTCTCTTCTATACCTCTAATGTTAATTTCGCCTTTAGTAGGGTTCGGGTATATCTTAACTTTTATAATACTTTCGTCTTCTGCACTTAATGACTGATCCCAAAATTCACCTAACTTATTACCCCAAATGTACTCAACCAAATCGGGCTGATCTATAAATGGGTTTCTATTAAACTGCCATGTATAAATTATATTATTACGATTCATTTCAAAATCGTCTGGAGGATCACTTCTATGCCACTCCAATAAGGTAGCCAAATCTCCCAATTGGCCTGAAGGACTTGCAGTTGGATATCCATTTACGACTTCAATACCATTGTAGCGTACAGTCATATAAAGTACGCTTCGAGCCAAATCACCTTTAAAACTTCCTACATTTCCCGAAGGTCCATCATATTCAGCAGGACCATAATTTTGGTTTCCTCTTGAACTATTTTCTGGACCATCAACCGCTCTTAAAGCATGAGCATCTGAATTACCATGTCTTAAAGAATCTGCTTTGGTTGCCCAGAATACATCAGGTCCATCTGCAACATCATCCAAATCTATACTTTCAAAACCTCCTCGAGACCTTGGATATGTATGCTCTCTATTCCAAGTCCCTGTATTATTAGAACCTGTTTGAAAATCTAATTTTGGACGACCTTGTTCTGTATAAACCAACCAAACCTCATTACTATTGGCTGGATTTTGATCAGCTTGTTTTAGTATATCTATTACATCGGTATAAGTTTGAGCTCTTACAACACTCGGATTAGCAATAATATCTTGTAGTGCCTGACGCAACGCTGTATCTGCTAAACCATCCAAACTGTTATAATATCCATTCGGTTGGGAACTTGTTACCATACCATAAGTTGGGCTTGTTGGTATTCCCCATGCTGCTATTGTAAAATCATCATCAACAACTCTTATTTTTAAATTATTATTTAACTGTAAATAACCTTCGGGCAACTCAAAAAGCATAATATTCAATACTTCATCTCCTTCATCATCATTGTCATCTACTAAAGCAATTGTAGTCGAAACCAAATTTTGTCCAATCGGTATTAAAAGTAATGTATTACCAGTAAAATCAGAAGCATCAAAGGTTCCGTTATCCAGTACGATTTCTAAATCGAGTTGTTCAGTCACATTTTGTTCTGTAGTAATTGTAATATCGAACACATCTCCTTCATCATATTGGGTTTGATCAATAGAAATAAAAACACCATTTAAAACAACACCACTACCATCATTAAGCTGTCTTGGTGTTGGTGCTTTTACAGTATATGTTCCATCATTGTTTCTTTGTATAGATTCATTGTCTTTGTTTCCATTTTCATTCTCATTAATCTGTTCTGTAATACCTAAAAGGGACATTAAAGCAGCATCATCGGGATCACTCGTGTCGTAAACTAGAGCATCTATTAAATTTGTAGTTGTGGCTAAAGTACCACCCGGAAAATCTTCCCAACTTGCCAGATATATGGCTACAGCATCTGCTCCATTTTGAATAATATCTGCAGAGATCAATAATTGAGGGACAGGAGATACACTATTGCTTCCAATAAGTAACAATCCGTTTACATCTGTAGAATATCCTGTTAGATCAATAGAAAAATAGCTGCTATCGGCCCCAGATGCAGAACCGTTAAATAATACAACTATATATCCATCTAGTGAATAATTGGGCACATCAGACTTTAGTTCAATAAACTCAAGGATGTCTGTACTAGGAGTGTCGCAATCTAACTCATTAATTACTATTTGAGATATTGCAATCTGTGATATTAAAAAAATGATTAATGCTGAATAAAATTTCATTGGAAGATTTTTTTTTAAAGATAAGCAACTTATACATTCAATTTTATAGAAAAATTGAACTTCAAAAATCTTTAAAATATATAGAATTTTACTACCTGCCTTCTTAACAAAAAAACATGCAATTCACAAAAAAAAAGATGAAATCAATGAAAAATCGTCGAAATAGTAATCTTTTTTATCAAATTCAATAAAAAAACATCAAAATTAGTCTACAAATATTACTATATAAAACTTTTTTAACTTATTTAATAACATATTGAAACTCATTTGAAGATAATATACTTACAATTTATAATATTATTATGAATTTATATTACATATCTATATTCAATTGCATTCTTTTTACATAAAACATTTGGACTATAAATATCAAAAAATATATATTGCTCAAACAAAACAAAAACTGAACATTGTCTAACCTTTAAAAACTAATACATTATGGTTGCTTTTGCTAAATTTTTAATTGACTTGATTCTATCTACTTTATAGAACATAAAAATGTAAGACTTAGTTCTAGAATAAGTTTTACTATTTTTACAATATGAAAAAGTTAATATTCAAAATTTTAGCTAAAATCAACAAAGCTGTTTTACCAAGTTACTCTAAAAAACAATTGGATCTTTCTAAAGCCAATAAACTACAAATGGCCATTATTGGATGGAGATGGTACGTGACTAAAAATGCTTTAGACTAAAATATTCATTTTAATAAACCAACTTATTTATCCCGTAAAGTAAGACAAGATAAATATAACCAGAATTACTAAAACCACAGAAAGTACAACGTCAATCTTATCATAACTAGATTTTGAAGCCGCTTTATCTTCGGTTGTAAGTGTTCCAAATGATAATCCTTTTATAGTTTCATAGTTAGGTTCTGTAGTTGCTAAACTCACAGAAACACATAACATTACAGAGAAAACAAACATAAATATTGCCATGTGCGCAAAATTTATAGTTGCAAATGCAAATAACCATCCCGTAACTTCTTCACCAGAAGAAATTTGTGGTTGATAATAAATTTCGGAACCTAAACGTAATATTAACAAAAACAGACCTACCATTAAAGTTGTTATAGCTGCTTTAGAATTTACACGTTTCCATATAATACCCAAAAGGAAAACGGCAGTTACTGGTGGTGCAATATATGATTGTACATTCTGTAAATATTGGTACATAACTCCTCCACCTATTTTCTGCATAATTGGTATCCATATAATTCCGAGTACAACAATAATTCCAGTTGCCACTTTGCCTATATTTAGAAGCTGTTTCTCGCTTTTTTCTGGTCTTAATTTTTTATAAATATCTATAGTAAAAATTGTAGAGCACGAATTAAACACTGATGCTAACGAGCTCATTAATGCAGCCATCAATCCACCAGCCACCAATCCTTTTAACCCAACAGGAAGTAGTGTTTTTACTAACATAGGAAATGCCCTATCGGCTCTTTCTACATTAAAAACTTCAGGGTTCTGAATAGTTAAAGCAAAAGCAATAATTCCTGGAATTAAGAAAATAAGTATTGGCAGCAATTTTAAATATGCTCCAAATATTGCTCCTCTTCTACCAATCTTGATATTGTTAGCCGCTAATGTTCTCTGCACAATATATTGATCTGTACACCAATACCAAATCCCAACAATAGTACCTCCAAACAATAATCCTGTCCAAGGAAAATCTGGGTCACTCATTGGTCTCCACATATTAAAATGGTCTTGACTTGCGGCTCTTACGGTTTCTTGTAATTGTCCCCAACCTCCTACTTCTTGCAAGCCTAAAAATGTAATAATAAGTGAGCCTAAAATGAGTACTACCGTTTGTAAGGTTTCTGTATATATTACAGCTTTCATTCCTCCAATAACGGTATAAATTCCTGTAAAAATCACAATACCTATAGCTCCATACCAAAACGGAATTCCAAGCAATTCAGACACCACAATACCACCAGCATAAATAGTTATGGAAACTTTTGTTAGTACATAAGCTACCAAAGAGAACACAGATAAAAACCATCTTGAACGGCTATCAAATCGTTTTTCCAAAAACTCCGGCATAGTAAATGCTCCACTTCTTATATAAAATGGCAAGAATAGCCATCCTAAAAGCAAAACAATCCAGGCATGAAGCTCGTAATGTGCCATCGGTGTGCCAGATTCAAAACCAGTTCCTGCGAGACCTACAACATGTTCGGATCCAATATTTGATGCGAAAATAGATGCCCCAATTACAAACCATCCAACATTACGTCCGGCAAGAAAATAATCTTCGGTATTTTTGTTTTTTTGAAGAACTACCCATACTGCAACACCAATTAATGCTGCAAAGTATAAACCCAAAACCCACCAGTCTAGAGTTTGCAATACTGATTCCATAAGCTATAGTGAATTTTTAGTTAGTTTTAAATCAATTAAATATATTGATTAATAATATTTTCAAATAACTCTTGTTTTCCACTTTGTAAATCTAACTCTCCATTTTCTTTAGCTATTTTATACAAGTCTTTAAAATCTAATTTTCCATTTTCAAAATCTTTTCCTTTTCCACTATCAAAGGAACTATATCTCTTTTTTCTTAAAGCATCATATTGAGAATTTGAAATAATGGCGTCCGCAGTAATTAATGCTCTTGCAAAGGTGTCTGCTCCACCAATATGAGCATGGAAAACATCATTTAAGTCAGTGGAGTTTCTTCTAACCTTGGCGTCAAAATTAATACCTCCTCCTTGCAATCCACCAGCCTTAATAAACAACAACATAGCTTCTGTAGTTTCCTGAATGTTATTTGGAAACTGGTCTGTATCCCAACCGTTTTGGTAATCACCACGATTGGCATCCAAGCTTCCTAGCATACCATAACCAGATGCAACTTCAATTTCATGTTGAAAAGTGTGTTGAGCTAATGTTGCATGATTAACTTCAATATTCATTTTAAAATCGTCTTGTAATCTATATTTATGAAGGAAACCAATAGCAGTTGCACAGTCAAAATCATATTGATGTTTCATAGGCTCCATAGGTTTTGGCTCTATAAAGAAATTACCTTTAAACCCTTGGCTTCTAGCATAATCTCTTGCTAAAGCAAGGAAACGTCCCATATGATCTAACTCACGATTCATATCTGTATTTAATAGACTCATATAGCCTTCACGTCCGCCCCAAAACACATAGTTTTCACCATCTAGTGCTATGGTTGCATCCAAGGCCAGTTTAATTTGAGCTCCTGCTCTAGCCAAAACATTAAAATCTGGATTTGTTGAAGCACCATTCATGTAGCGAGGATTTGAAAAACAATTTGCCGTTCCCCAAAGTAATTTTACTCCGGTAGCTGCTTGTTTTTCTTTTAAAACATCAACAATGATCGCCAATCTTTTTTCAGATTCTGAAAATGTTGCAGCCTCACGAACCAAATCAAAATCATGAAAACAGTAATAATCAAAACCCATTTTGGTGATAAACTCGAAAGCAGCATCTGCTTTTTCTTTTGCTGCATCTATGGCATCAATTGGTTGATCCCAAGGAAAATTTTGAGTTCCTGGTCCAAACGGGTCAGCTCCTACTCCACAGAATGTATGCCAGTAAGCTACAGAGAACTTAAACCAATCTTTCATTTTTCTTCCAGCAACTACTTGTTCTGGATTATAGTACTTAAAGGCGAGAGGATTATCAGATTTTTTTCCTTCAAACTTAATCTCTCCTATACCTTTAAAATATTCTTTATTTCCAATTAAAGCCATTCTTGAATAATTAATTATTATATTTAGTTTCTAAATCGTTTTTCCACAGATGATAAGCATCCAAATAAATTTGTTGGTCATTTACTGGATGATATGATAATACCTGTTCGTTGTCTGAAAATACTTCTTCTAAAGTAGTAAAATCTCCACAACTCACCCCAGCTGCTCTGGCCGCTCCAATAGCTCCAGTTGTATCTATAATATTTATTTCTGATTGAATTAAGGTTGCAATAGTCTTTGAAAATATTTCTGAACGAAATAGGTTGTCATTTCCTGCTCGCATTCCAGAAACATTTACACCATCATTTTTTAAAATATCTATACCATAAACAAAAGCAAATGCAATGCCCTCTAAAGCTGCCCTAAATAGATGTTGATTTTGATGCTTATTAAAATTAAGATTAAAAATTGCAGAACCATTGTTTGCATTATTCAGCATACGTTCAGCTCCATTACCAAAAGGAATAATACGTAATCCATCTGATCCAACAGGAACATTAGATGCAAGTTCGTTCATGTCTCTGTAAGAATTAGCTGAAGCTATATGTTGCTTCATCCAACTATATTGAATACCGGCTCCGTTAATATTTAACAGTTTTCCAATTCTCGGCTTATCAACAGAATAGTTTACATGTGCAAAATTGTTGATTCTTAAGCTTTCTTTTGTGTTTTTATTATCAGTTACCGCATAAACAACACCAGAAGTTCCTCCTGTTGTTGCAATTTCTCCCGGATTCAAAACATTCAAGGATAGTGCATTGTTCGGCTGGTCGCCTGCTCTGTACAAAACGGGAATACCTTCTGGCAAACCTGTTTGTTTAGCTGCTATTTTTGTTATAGTTCCTTGATTTGAAAATGTAGGCACTATTTCAGGAATTAAGTCATAACTAATTCCCATATAGTCAAATAGCCAATCGGCTGGTTTTTTGTCTTTAAAATCCCACATAATACCTTCAGACAACCCTGAAATGGTTGTAGTTGCTTCTCCGGTAAACTTCAACGCAATAAAATCTCCTGGTAATAATAATCTATGAACCTTATTAAATAATTCAGGTTCGTTTTCTTTAACCCACTTTAATTTTGAAAGCGTAAAGTTTCCTGGAGAATTTAAAAGGGTAGATATACACTTCTCTTCTCCAATATCTTGAAATGCAGCATTACCAATTTCTACTGCACGACTATCACACCAGATAATTGAAGGTCTTAAAACTTTATGGTTTTTATCTACAATAACCAAACCATGCATTTGGTAGGATATACCGATACCTTTAATCTTATCAACAGAAATTCCAGTTTTGCGAAGCAGCTTTTCAGTTACTTTACCAATGTAAGTCCACCAAATTTCTGGATCCTGTTCTGCCCAACCAGTCTCAATAGATAGTATAGACATCTCTGTTTCAGGATACTGTGCAACACCAATAGATTTCCCTGTTTTGGCCTCTACCATAGCAGCTTTAATAGATGAGCTTCCCAAATCGTAACCAAGAAAAAACATATTAAGACAATTAATCTTTAGTATAATATAGATTATTAAATATAATAACTAAAATAAGCCTATTATCATTAAACACAATTATTTAACCGATTAATCTATCTACTGTTTAAGTCGTTATTGATTAGTATCGTTGAAGAGTCTGCACGAAAAGAAGACTAGTCTTTATATTTTGTAAAATGATTAATTTTTAAAGTATCTAACCTATCTTCAAAAATAGAAAGTCTATAAATGAAATCTTTATATTCAAGATTATCATATGTCCATAAAACCTCACTCAAAGCTATAGCTCTAGGAAAAAACATATATTCCACTTGTTTAAAATCGGGAATGTATTCTGTCCAAATATTGGCTTGCCCGCCTAAAACATACTTTGATTCCTCAATAGAAAGCTCTTTAGAAATTGGATTAAAATTATAAACTTTCTCTAATGGTAAGTACCCACCGATTGCCAATGGTTCATTATCCTTATCGTCAGATTGATAATAATCAAAATACACATGCGAATTTGGTGTTAAAATAACATTATGATGTTGCTTTGCAGCTTGAATAGCACCTTCATCTCCACGCCATGACATGACTGTAGCATTTGGTGCAAGACCACCTTCTAAAATCTCATCCCAACCAATAATTTGCCGACCTTTACCATTCAAGTATTTTTCAATTTTTGTAATGAAGTAACTTTGTAACTCGTGCTCGTTCTTTATTCCTTCTCTGTTCATAACTGATTGACATTCATTACATTTCTCCCAACGCTTTTTTGGAGCTTCATCACCGCCTATATGAATATAAGTGCTTGGGAATAATGCAATCACTTCGTCTAGAATATCTTCTAAAAATGTAAACGTAGAGTCTTTACTGCAATAAATATCATCAAAAATTCCCCATTTTGTAGCACTCTTGTATTGGTTACCAACACAACCATATTCTGGATAAGCGGACAAAGCAGCTAATGAATGTCCGGGCATCTCAATTTCTGGGATGACAGTGATTGATCTTTTTGTTGCGTACGCCACAACATCCTTAATTTCCTCTTGTGTATAATATCCACCATACTTTTGGCCATCATATTGTTCAGGTTCTTGACTATAATGCCCAATTAAAGTTTCATCTCTGAATCCTCCTGTTGTAGTTAGTTTAGGATATTTTTTTATTTCAATTCGCCAACCTTGATCATCGGTAAGGTGCCAATGAAAGGTATTAAATTTCAACATAGCTAAATGATCAATATATTTTTTCACTTCTTCTACTTTAAAAAAATGTCTAGAAACGTCTAAATGCATACCTCTATATGAAAATCGAGGTTTATCATTAATCACAACACAAGGAAGTTCTACTTTTTTTTCAGAATAATTTCCACTTTCAAAAGAAAATGGTAACATTTGTCTTAATGATTGTACGCCATAAAATGCACCATTGTTAGTTTTAGATAATATTTTAATTCTATTTTCATTAATATCTAAAACATATTCTTCTCGGTTTTCAATTCCTTCATCATATTTCAAAATTATCGTTGCATCCTTTAATTGATCCACAAACATCACTTCCATGCCGCTTCCACTAGTGATAAAACTAGTTAAAAAATCTGCCGCTAAATCAAATTCATTATTAGCGTATAACTTTATTGGAGAAGATAATTCAAGCGATTTATTAATGATTTGTTGAGATTGAGGTTTAGGTAATATATTAGGCATAGATTGTTCTGTTTTAATTGTTGAGCATCCGTTAAATAAAACAAAAATTGATATCAGTAACAGATAAGGATTATAATATTTCATCCTTATTAATTATTAGTAATTATAGCATTACTCATTTTTTAAAAGCAATGCTAACTGGTGATTGAACTTCTTTTGTACGAAATTTTTCAGTTAATTTCCCATCTTTTCCAATATGGTAAACTACCAAATCGTTGGAACTTTGGTGAGCAGCGATAAGCCAATTACCATCTGGCGAGATATTGAATTCTCGTATAGTTTCTCCTTCAGTAAAATTGTAATCAATTAGTTTGAGTTCTTCATCATCAATCTTAAAAATTGTTATGGCTTCAAAAATTCGATTTGCAGCATATAAATATTTTCCGTTTGGGTGAATTCTTATGGCAGAAGATGCAGGTTGCTTCCTATAACTTGTTGGCAACGAATTATATGAATTTACAACATTAAATTTTCCCATTTCTTCTTCCATAACTGAAACAACACCTGTCAACTCATTTAAGACATACCCTACCGTACCTTTCTCATTAAAAACCATATGTCTTGGTCCACCACCTGTTAAAACACTAACATCGTTATTTTCGTTCTTTGCCAAACTATCTCCCGAGAATTTATAAGCCTTAAGCATATCTATACCCAAATCTGACACAAAGACGTCAACGCCATTTGGGTGTAAAACTGCTTGATGTGCATGTGGCATTTCTTGTCTGTCAGGATTTACACCAAAACCCGAATGCTTATAATTAGTAATACTTTCTGACAACTCTCCAGAAGGCAATATTGGGAATTGGAGGACATTTCCAGAACCATAACAAGATACTAATACACCATTTGAAGTATATAAAATATGACATGGGTAACTTCCGTCAATTGGCACAGAATTGATGAGTTTTAAGGAGTAATCTTCATTTATTTTAAAAGCTTGTACAACTGGTTCTTCTTTTTGGGATACTTCAGTAATACTATAAAGAAAATTATTGTCATCGCTTAAAGCAATATAACTAGGGTTAGTAGCTTGAGTACTATGAAGAATATTGACTTCTCCTGTTTCGGTATTTAATGCCATTGAATATATACCTTTTCCATTACCGCCAAAATTAGGTGATATCATTTGGGTATAGCTACCGATAAAGAAAATTAAAATTTTAGCATTTGTAATCATATTTTATAATTTTAGATTTGAGTGGTTAAATCAAGTCTTCCCACTATTTTTTTTCCGTGATAGGCTCTAGCACCTACAAATTTGTGTAACTCATTTATATTTTGATTATCAATTTTTCCAGCTGGAAGCACCTCTAATTTATTCTCTGATAATTCAACCATTTTTTTTAAAACGTGTTTCCCTTTCTCTGCGGTACTATGTCCTCCAGATGTCAGTACTGTATTAACACCCTTTATAGTCATTAGTTCCTGCAAAGATTCACATACATTAGGCGTCAAATCAATGGCCTTATGAATAACAACTTTTAATGGATAAGCTAATCGAGTTAAAATTTTTATCTTTTCTATATTCAAGGTGTTATCGGAATTCAAAATACCAAAAACCACTCCATCAACTTTTAATGTTTTACATGCTTTGATTTGCTCTTTCATTAACCTCAATTCCTCATTGGTATAAACAAAATCTCCACTTCTAGGTCTTATCATTACCCTAATAGGTATGCTTAAATGCTCTTTAACCTCTTTAATAGTACTTATTTCTGGAGTAAGTCCATCAACCTCTAAATGGTTACATAATTCAATTCTATGAGCACCAAACCTTTCTGCATTAACAGCTTGTTGTATTCCTTCAACACAAGCTTCCTTGATATATTCCATTAACCAGATATGAAATCAAATTTGATTATTCTTATTCTTTTGCAGCATCATAAATTGATTGTAACAGACTTTTCTCCTCTTTTGTATCATTAGTCAATTGCCAAAACATAATGCCTCCCAGATTTTTATTTATAGCATATTTTGTTTTTAATTTTACCGATAAAGTATCATCATAGGATATGAAAATGCTATCATTGGCACTAAAGAGGTATGGAGCTTTAGCAATAGAATCCCAATTCCGTTGATAGTTTTTATTGGTTTCAAATTCCTTACGTATTTGACTATAAGAACTCCAGCCAATATATGCACCTTTATTAGGCTGATAAAGGCCATTGTTTTCTGGAGGAACACCTTTCCATGCCCTGCCATAAAAAGCAGCTCCTATAACTATTTTTTCAGGTTTTACGCCTTTATCAATGCAATAATCAATTATCCTTTCAGCTGACCTTGGCTCAAATTTTCTACCACTATTCTCCATTTGAACTTTTTTCTCTTGGAGATAAACATATAATGGTGTATCAATAATATCTTCTTCCATAATCAGTCCCAAAGGTGTATGATGTCCTGTAAATGGTGAGGATCCTCCAACCTGATCATAAGTCATAATATTCATATAATCAACATTTTGCATAACTTCATTGAGTTCAATATTGTCATAATATCTCTCCCAACCAGCTGATGCAAATGTTAGTGTTTGAGTTCTTTCCAAAGTATTCAATTCTTGCCGTAATTCTTTCATCAACAGCGTAAAATTCTGTTTGTCTTCAACTCTAGCACCTGTATTTGCTGCTGGAATAGTAGGGTACTCCCAATCTATATTAATACCATCTAAATCATATTTCTTTACAAAATCTATTGAACTTTTTACAAACTTTTGTCTGTTATCTGCGGTGCTAGCCATATCTGAAAAACCATCAGCGCCCCAACCGCCACAAGCTATCATGACTTTTAAATCAGGATGTTTTTCTCGTTGTTTTACAACCTCATGAAGTAATGAATCATTCTCTTGATTATTAAATTTCATCTCACCGTCAATAACCTTGCTGAAAGAAAATATTATATGTGTTAATTTATTTAATGGAAGTTGATTTATTGGGTAATCCTGTTTTGGCACATAATAGGCCATAACACTAATTGAATGTTCTTTTTTATCTAAAGTTTTCTCTTTTTTATTACACGATATCAATAATATTAAATAGAAAAAAACAAAACATTTCAAACTTTTCATATTTCAGTGTTTAGAATTAGTTGAAAATTCTCAAAATAATTATATCTTCTTAATAAAGAAAAATAAAATATTATGGCTCAATTTTTACCCTAATAGAAGTGTCTTTTAAAAGCTTCCATGGCTTCATAATCTGCCATGCCAAGTGCTCTGTACTTTGTTGCTGTCTCCTTGTTTCGTTCTTCAGCTCTTACCCAAAATTCTCTGGCATCATCTCCTTGAAACATAACATTATCTTTTTGGGACTGATGGAAGAATATTGCTCTTCTCTTTCTAGCTACTTGATCTGGACTCATTGGGACTGCCATGTCTATTTCATGTATTCCCCATTCATGCCAAGCTCCACGATAAAGCCAAACCCAACAATCTTTCATAAATTCTTTGTGTTTGATTGCTTCAAGTGCTTTAAACAGTGCATTTAAACAAACTCTATGCGTTCCATGAGGATCCGCCAAATCACCTGCCGCATAAATTTGATGAGGCTTAATACGACTAATGATATCAACCATTAAATCAATATCTGGTTGGCTTAAAACGTTTTTCTTGATTTTTCCGGTCTCATAAAAAGGTAAATTAAGAAAATGTACATGATCATCAGGGATACCAATATATCTTGTTGCTGCTAAAGACTCTTTCTGGCGAATAATACCTTTTATTTTTAATAGTTCTGGTGTGTTTAATTCAGACGTTAGATTGTTATGAGCAAAATCCACAATGCTCTTAAACAACTTATTTTTTGAATCTAATTCCAGACCAACCTCTGCGAACTTCATAGCTTCATAATTTGAAACCGCTATATTACCTGATGTTTGATAAGCGATATGAACGTCATGTCCTTGCTCAACCAATCTATCAAAAGTTCCTCCCATTGAAATAACATCATCATCAGGATGTGGACTAAAAATGATCACTCTTTTTCGTTCTGGTAATGCTCTTTCCGGTCTCCGTGAATCATCTGCATTTGGTTTACCGCCAGGCCAACCTGTAATTGTGTTCTGGAGAATATTAAAGTTCTTTATGTTTAAATAATAAGCACTGCCTTCTTGAGCCAAAAGGCTTTCCATGCCATTATCGTTATAGTCTTTATCAGTCAATTTCAAAATAGACTTCGAAGTAAGTTTACACAACCATACAATAGCCTGTCGAGTAAGGTTTTCATTCCAATCACAAGGGCCAACTAACCACGGTGTATGATATTGAGTAAGTAAAGAAGCTGCACCTTTATCTAGAACAAAAGTTGTGTTATTATGACCTTGAAGATAAGTTGCTGGGACATGAGATGAAATTTCTCCTTCTATGGTCTCTTTAATAGTTGATGCTTTATTTTCTCCCCAAGCTAATAAAACAATTCGTTTGGCTTCCTTTATAGTTCCTATTCCCATAGTAATAGCTCTTTTGGGAACGTTATCCAAACCTAAAAATGAAAATGCTGCATCTGTTCTCGTGACATGGTCCAATGTAATTAACCTTGTTCTTGATTTGCTATGAGAACCGGGTTCGTTAAAACCGATATGCCCTGTTCTACCAATACCCAATAATTGAAAATCTAAACCACCATAATCTTTAATTTTCTTTTCATAATCAATACAAAAGTCTAATATCTTATCCGAATCAATATCTCCTTTTGGGATATGTATATTTTCTTTTAAAATATCTATATGATTGAATAAGTGATCATGCATAAAATAATGATAGCTTTGCTCATTATCTTCAGACATTGGAAAATATTCATCTAAATTAAAAGTAACAACATTTTTAAAACTCAATCCTTCTTCCTTGTGCATTCTTACTAGCTCGTCATAAACTCTTATAGGTGATGAGCCTGTAGCTAAACCTAAAACACATTTTTTATTTTTAGATTGTTTTTCTCTAATAAGATCTGCAATTTCTTTTGCTACTATTTTAGAACCACAATTTGAGTCATCAAATACAATATTATGGATTTTTTCGAATCGTGTATTCTCAAAGATCCCTGCTTCTTTGTAACTAATATCATCTAAATTTTTAAACTGTATATTGGTAACCATTGTATTAAAATTTTATAATCTCAAAATTAAGCTCTCTTTAACTAATGTTATAAGAATTTCGACGAATAACCAACGTGGGCAAATAAAAATTCGAAAAAATAAAAAGTTACAACAAATAATACTTTGTTACTTATTTCTTATTGAATATTAAGTTTAAGTACTTGTATGACATCATTATTGTTTCCAACTAAAATATGAGGTTTATTTTTTATATTGATTAACCGCAAATTTTTGACATCATTGGGTAAAAACAAACCACTATAATTAACATTTATGGGCTTAAAATTAAAATTTCCTTCATTAACCAAAACCATTCCATAACCTGCATCATTTCTTGGGGTTTCAATCTCTGAAGTAAATAAATTTCCTGCTAAAATAATGTCCAAATCTTGATCTTGGTCTACATCATAAATAAGTATATCATTTACTGAAGATATTTGAGCAATTTCAGGTAGATTAATAAATTCAAAATTTCCTGACCCATTGTTTTTCAAAATTCCACTTTTAAAATTATAACTTAACAAACGTAAAGACTCTTTAAGGTTTTCTTCACCATAAATATCTGCAACGGTAGATTTTCCAAATTGGTCATAGGTTGGTATTATTTTCTTTATGTCGGGAATTTGTTCTGTTGAACAAGATTTACCTCTTACTGGAAATAATTCACCGAAATTATAATAACTAAGTACGATATCTCTTCTTCCGTTGTCATCGAAATCATGATAATAAACTTCAAATGGTTCTGTACTATTTGCTTTATACTTATAATTTTCACCTAAATTTCCCACAATATAATCTTCATCACCATCATTATCAATATCTATTGCCTTAATTGAATAATACCATCCTGACAACTTTTCAAAGTTTTCAAATTCTACTTTATTTAGAATATTATTGTCATTTTCAAAAAATGTAGGTTGCATCCACTCTCCAACAAGACAAAGATCGTAATCGCCATCACTATCAAAATCAGTCCAAGTAGCATCTGTAACCAATCCAATGTTAATAAGACCTGGAGCACTTAATTGAGTTACATCTTCAAAATGTCCATTATTATTTTTCAATATGTAACTACTTTCCGGATTTGGATAATCATGTGGTATAAGTCTTCCTCCAACAAATAAATCTGGATATCCATTATTGTCATAATCTGCTATTCGAATTCTTGAACTACTAATGCGTAAATCGCTTGGAAGTAAATCCATACGCTTTATTAATATTCCATTCTTATTTTCATATAATCTATCTGCGTAATTTTGAGAATTTGGCTCAAATTCGTTTCCGCCACTAGCAACATAAAGGTCTAAATCACCGTCTTTATCGAAATCGAAAAATTCAGCATCAATATCTTCATAAATTGCATCTTCCTCAAAAGTTTGAATTTCTTTAAAATCACCATTTGAATTTTGAATAAATATTGATGAAACAGATCCTGTACTCTGTCCAAAATAAATGTCTTCTAACCCATCCGAATTAATGTCTCCAACTGCTATTGCTGGTCCAAATTGAGACATTTTATGTGGTAAAAGCACTTGCTCTTTGTAATCGTCATAGTCATTCTCTATATGCTTTAAATTTGATAATACTTTTGAGAAAGTGAAAAGAGTATTTTCTTTTCCTGTGTTTGAAACTTGTACGACTTTATCTTCGGCATAATATATAGTAATTAGTTTATTAATTTCTGGGCTTGATAGTTTCTGTACTTTATGATTTGGCCAATAAATTTGAACAGAGTCAACTTTAGAGATCTCTCCTAACCCAACATAAATTTTAGGTGGCACAGAAGACTGGTAACCTCTTACAGAATAGTTCTCAAAAACCTGCTGTTGATTATTTGCATAAATAATGGCTTTCACACCTATTCCCATTGAATTTTTTGGTAGTCCTCTAAACTCAAAATTAATATGGTTAGATGTTTCATTCGTATTGTTTCTCAAGATTAAGGCTTCTTCATCAACATTATTGATTACTAAATCTAAATCTCCATCATTGTCTAAATCTGCGTAGGCAGCACCATTAGAAAGTGTTTTTGATGGATCTTGCATCCAAATATCTGAAGTATTCTTAAACGTTAATCCGCCATCGTTTTTATAAAAATAATTTTTATGGGGTCTTGATGGCATCTCTTCTAGAAGGTACGTGATTTTTTTCTCGTTAGATAGTGCATCAGGGTTTTCACTTCTATATTTTTTCATCATGTTATAGTAATCCTTATTCCTAAAGTCTTTTTTTATTCCGTTAGTAATAAAAAGATCTTTTAACCCGTCATTATCAAAATCTGCGAGTAAAGGTGCCCAACTCCAATCTGTATTTG
Organism: Gilvirhabdus luticola; assembly: GCF_040117515.1. Classification (NCBI taxonomy): domain Bacteria; kingdom Pseudomonadati; phylum Bacteroidota; class Flavobacteriia; order Flavobacteriales; family Flavobacteriaceae; genus Gilvirhabdus; species Gilvirhabdus luticola. The sequence continues at coordinate 144,034 of NZ_JBEEEN010000003.1, read as the reverse complement.
AAATTCCAGCTATTTGACCTATATCAGAATAAAATGGAATTCCCAAACTATCTATATGAGTACTATGTTTTAATAACACATTATACATATATTGGTAATGCTTGCCAGCTTCAACATTTTTATTAAACTTCTCTGGATTCATACTCGCCATGCTGGTTTTCATTCCATAATTATCTTCTGAAACCATATCTAATGTCATTACATCCATATAACCATCATTGTCAAAATCTGCAATGTCATTTCCCATAGAGAAATTGGCAATATGATTGGTAGCTTTTTTAATCACCTCACTAAAAGTCCCATCTTTTTGATTGATATACATATAATCGGGTTCATCATAATCATTGGATATGTAAATATCTGGCCATCCATCTAGGTTTAAATCTGAAATGCCGACTCCTAATCCATAAGAAACAGAATTAGAATAAATACCTACTTCTGCTGTTTTATCTATATATTTCCCATCTTCATTTACATAAAATTTATCTCCAAGAGGTGAAAATGCATCTGTTTTATTTGTCAATGAAAAAGTTTGTGGGTTATGATTCATCAAATACATATCTAGATCACCATCTAAATCAAAATCTATAAAAGCAGACTGAATAGAGTTACTTCTATCTGCCAAACCAAAAAGTTCTGCCGATTCCTCAAATACGGGAATACCATCTGCATTGTTCCCTTTGTTAAGAAATAATTCGTTAGCTAAATACGTTGGTTTTGGATAAGGTCCTGACCTACACACATAAATATCCAGAAGACCATCATTATTAATATCTATCATGTTGGTTCCAGTTGCCCAACCTCTTTTTCCTTTTGTATTAGACAGTTCGGTAATATTGTCAAACTCAAGGTTTCCCAAATTAAGATACAATTGATTATCCTCAAGATTTGAAGTAAAATAAATATCATCAAGACCATCATTATTTATATCTCCTATTGCAACACCTCCACCATTATAAACATATTCATAAATAAAAGAATTTGTAAGTTTATTTACTGGTATCGTATTTTTAAAATGAATATTGGTATGGTCACTACTTACAACATCAAATAAATATGATGATGATTCTTCAACATTCTTTTTACAGGAAAATATCAAAAGAAAAGCGATACTTAACGCAATATATAAAGTATAATTTAAAGTCTTCACCGATAATTTTTTAACTAATTTAATAATTTTTGATATTCTTTGTAATTCTATTTAGAGATTACAAGAGTATCTTCTAAAATAAAAGAGGTTAGCTATAAAAACTAACCTCTTTTGAAAAAACCAATTCAATTGTTTATTACTAAATCTTATTGAGCAAACCAAAGTTTTGTTGCTTGCTCATCAGGTCCTTGAGCTGATATTGCAGCACTATAATTCGGATTAGCTTGTGCATTACTTCCATAGCGCAACCTTTGAGGATAAGCACCATTTAATGTTCCTAATTCAAAAATAGTAGGATTAGAAACACCTGCAGCAAGTTCAGCTGGATAACCAGTATCTCGAACCACTGCCCAAGCTTCAAAACCATCAGTATAACTTACAAGCCATCTTTGTATAGCAATTTTCTCAAGTTTTTCATCCATAGTTCCTACAGAAATATCCGCTAAATCTTCATTTGCTATATAGTCATCTCCAGAAACATTCCATAATTTCATGGCCTCTCTAATACCAGATTGGAATAGTGAATTAGCATCTCCAGATCCCATACCACGAACCGCTGCTTCAGCCTGTAAGAAATAGGATTCAGCGCTAGTCAAAATAATTTCGGGATAAGCATCAACTTGTGTTCCTCTTTTATGAGTTACTGCTCCACTTGGTAAGCTAAACATATCGTATCTCATAAAAGGATACGTATCTCCATTGGTTCTGGTTGGCTGTCCAATATACTGTCCTGCAGGAACATCTAGAGTTGTTACATTATCATTAACTGTAACTGTATAATCTGCGCTAGACGCATCAAGTGCGGCAATCGTAAAGTCTAATCTTTGTTGGAAATTTGGATCACTATCATCATCTGTAAATGCAAACGATCCTCCTTTAGCTGGAATTGCGTAAGCAGCTAGCCTTGGATCATTACTATCCTTAAGCGTATTTATTAAGGTAGCACCCATAGTCCAATTAGCAGCACCGCCTGTACCGAAGTCATGCCACATATCTCCATAAGATGCTGATGCCCATTCACTAATGACGAAATCTTTTTTCATCACAACACTACCAGTAGATTCATCTAAAAGTGGTGCAGATAGTGCTGAATTTATTGCAGCACTTGCAAAGTCGTCACCAGGAGATCCTAAAGCACGCATACCTATTCTTAATTTTAAGGTATTTGCTAAACGCTTCCATTGTTGCAAATCTCCGCCACAATAGATGTCATTAGAACCAGCATCGTCAACACCAACACCAGTTTTTTCAGCATCACCAATGGTCGCCATGGCCGCATCTAGTTCAGCAATAATTCCTTTGTAGATATCTTTTTGAGCATCATAAACCGGTGTCAAAATACCATCTATGCCAGCTTCACTGTAAGGTACCATCCCAAAAGTATCTGTATACATTTGGAAGTATAAGCCTTTCATAATTTGAGCCATGGCATACATGTATTGATTTTCAAATTCACCGCCAACTGTTGTTAAATCAGCAAAGCCTTTAATTTGCCCAAAGTGATTAGCTAACCAATTATAAGTTGCATCTGTATAACCACCATTATAGGAATAACTTAAACCATCAGACCACCAAGAGGCGTTATGTCCAAAAGTAAAATGTCCTGCAAATCTGTCAGAATGGATTAGATGTGCTCTCCAATAAGGAAAACGATCTGGTGCGTATAATCTAACTTGAGCACTTGTCAAAAAGAACTTCGCACTTACCTCATCCGCAGTAAAACCAGTTTCACTGGTATTGATCTCATCAAAGTCGTCTGTACATGATATAGCTACTACTGAAAGTAAAACTAACATCAAAAATTTAAAATATTTCATAGTATCAATTTTTTAAAAGTTAACATTTAAGCTTAAACCAAGACTCTTTGTCGTTGGTAAAGCATAGAATAGAACTCCTTGACTAAAATTGTTAGTCGAATAGCTTGATTCTGGATCAAAGTTATCAGTTTTTTTCCATAAGAAAAATAAATTTCTTCCTGTAAAGCTTAACGATGCATTTCTAATGAACGTTTTATCCAATATTTCTTTAGGTACTCGGTACGTTAAACTCAACTCCCTTAATCTCGCATTAGATTGGTCGTAAACATACTCTGAACCTATCCCGCTAACTGCTCCCCAGTAATCTTGTCCACTAATATTAGTAGTGTTAGTCGCTCCAGGGTTAGTGGTTCCTTCATCATAAACACCTTCCACAACAACTCCACCTTCTCTATACTGTAAAGAATTCTTTGTAACACCTGCGGCATCCAATTGAGAATCGGTATATGAGAATACTTCTCCTCCAATTCTGAAATCTACTAAAAAGTTTAATGTCCAATTTTTATAGTTAAATGTATTGGTTACACCTCCAGTATAATCTGGTTGGTAATTTCCGAATTTTTCACGCTCTGAAGTTGCTTGTGGTCTTCCTTCTTCAGTAAGTAATAATTGACCAGCGTCATTACGTTTCCAGGTGGTTGTATAAATATCACCATATCCACCTCCAACTTGAGCTCTAACATCAACAATACCTCCATTACTCGAACTGAACGTAAAGTTATCTTGTCCGTCAATCAAACTCTCCAATTTATTATCATTATGTGAGATATTAGCAGACACATCCCAACTAAAATTATCATTTTGAATAGGTTTACCACCTAGCAATATCTCATATCCTTTGTTGGTTAATTTACCTACATTATCTCTAAAAAACTCATAACCAGTACCAGGGTCAACTGGCACATCAAAAATTAGGTCTTTGGTTGTGATCGAATAATATGAAAAATCTCCATACAATCTACTTTTCAGCATTCTAAATTCAAAACCAACTTCTGTAGATCTTATGTCTTCAGGCTTTAGGCTTTCACTAAATCTGATGCTCGGTCTATCTACTTGAATATTACCTAAATATCCATCACCAGCAACATTAAATAGCCCTACAATTTGTTGTGGTCCTGTATCGTTACCTACATTGGCGGTACTACCTCTTACTTTAAGAAAATCTAATTTTTCCCCTAAATCAAATATGTTATGTAATAACACACTCAAACTTTGTGAGCTGTAGAAATACGATCTGTTTTCTTCTGCTAAAGCAGAAGACCAGTCATTTCTTCCAGTTAAGTCTAAATACACCATATCATTGTATGACACTGATGCTTGACCATATAATGAATGTACTTTCTTTTTAATTTCATCTCCTTGACTAGCTGTAATTAAGTCGCCATCTGTATTATCCAGAAAATATTTTCCAGGAATTTTAAAATCTTCACCTGATGAACCGGATTCTATAAAAGTATTATGTCTCATATTACCTCCTACACTTGCCGTTAAATCAAATTTTTCACTCAAATCTTTATCATAAGTTACCAAAAAATCATAATTTGTTTCGGCACCATCTACTTGGCTATAATTAATACGTCCTGTTCTAAAAAAGTGATATCCTTGAGGAATAACATTTTTAGTGTCATGACTACCAGCATCTGTACCTACTCTAATAAAAGCTGATAACCAATCGTTGAATTGATAATCTAATTTCGCAAAACCAGTAATTCTGGACCTATTGTCTTCTTGGATATTTTGATACATCAACCAATAAGGATTTCCAACATTAGGCGCAATAACATCATAAGGTGAAATTTCATCAGCACCTGGATGATTATGAATTGGGCTTGTTAGGTCTTGATACACCCTTAAATCCGACAAACTAATGTTTCTTGGCATACCATATAAATATGCTCCAATACCTTCGGTCCCTTGCGTTGGTCTATTTTTCGCATCTTGTAGAAAATACGTAACCTTTCCATCAAACGACATCTTATCAGATAATTTAGTAAATCCACGCAAATTAAAATTGTTTCTTTTAAGTCCAGAGTTAGGCAAGATAGATTGAATGTCTGAATTTGTCCAAGAGAAAAATATTGAAGAGTTTTCAGTTCCATTACTTACTGCAATCGTGTTAACAAAACTAGATCCTGTTTCAAAGAAATCCTTTACGTTATCTGGTTGCGCGGAATAAGGTCTCATTTCTCCATTATACTCTAATTGAGAAGATCCATCAAATTGCGGTCCCCAAGAATTGTATCCTTTAACAGTGTTTACATTTTGAAACAATGTGGCATTAGGATCGTTTAATACAGGGAAATTACCATCTCCACCTCTACCATATTCGTTTTGGTATTCTGGCAATACCAACGGAGAATCAAACATTGCGCTTGTTGTATAGCTTATACCTAAACCTTTGTTTAAAGCTCCCTTTTTGGTTGTAATAAGGATTACACCATTTGCTGCACGGGATCCATAAAGTGCCGCTGCATTAGGGCCTTTAAGAACCGACATAGATTCAATATCGTCAGGATTGATATCTGAAATTCCTGTTCCTAGATCTACTACACTAAATTCTGCAGCTCCTTGATCTACTCTTGCCTCATTATTAATAGGAATACCATCCACTACATACAAAGGTTGGTTGTTACCAGTAATGGACCCATTACCTCTAATAACAACACGAGTACCACCACCAGGTCCAGATGTAGATTTAGACACTACAACTCCGGCAACTTTACCTGCCAAAGAACTTGCTACGTTAGTCTCTTTAACCAAAGAAACGTCATCTCCATCTAATTGAGACACAGCGTATCCAAGTGATTTTCTTTCTCGGCTAATACCTAAAGCAGTTACAACTACTTCGCTTAAGGCTTCAGCACTCTCAATCAATGTTACATTAATCGTGGTTTGACCAGTAGTTGAAATAGATTGTGTTGCAAATCCTAAACTTGAAAAAACCAATGTACCGTCATTTGGAATTTCTATGGAATAATTGCCGTCAAAATCAGAAGAACTTCCAATTGAAGTTCCTTCTAAAACAACGTTTGCTCCAGGTACACCAAATCCGTTTTGGTCAACAATTGTTCCCGAAACCGTTTTTTCTTGTGCCAAAAGTGTCGAACTCGACAAAAGGAACACAAAAACCAGTTTTAGTAATTTTTGAATCATAAATTTTAGTTTTAGTTAATTTTAATTTAAGCTGTAATGTAAATGTTATAATAATGTGATGCTAATTGAAAAATTTTCGACCAATGACCATGCTGAAAAGCTAAAGAACATGATTACAAAAACGTTTTCGTAAAAGCTATTTATCAAAAAACTATATTGCACATTTATATTAGAGAAAATTAATATAAATTTATCTATTATTCAAAATAATACACTTAAATTTAGTATTGATAAATATATTATACTGATTTGCTGATTAATCGATAATGATTTCATCTGCAAAAATCCATGAAGGTAAGCCAGCCGCGTGATGCCAATACGGCGCTTTTTTTAGATTATCTGCTTTTACTTTTATATACCTGAATTGAGACGTTTCAGTACTCAAGTCAAAATATTGAATATCGTTTATTTTGCTTTTTTTGTTTAACGGATATTTATTGATGACTTCTCCAAGCTTTGTGTAATTTTCACCATCAATTGAGCCATAGTAAGCAACTTGTTCAGGAAAGAAAACAATATGATTAGTGACTTGAAGAAATGCTGTAGAAATTGTTGAAATATCTTGAGGATTTTCTAAATCGATAATAGCCTCCAAATGATTACCTTCAAAACCTAACCAGTTTGAGTAAAAATTGGCTCCACCCAAGGCACCATCGGTTAAGGCTTGAGGATTCTCGTTGGCATATTTTTTTGGTTTGGTTAAAAGCGTTACCGATTTTCCTGATGCCTTGTTTGGTTTTAAGGCAACCTCAACCGTTTTTAAATACGCTTTTCCATAATCGTCAACTGAATAGCCCATTTCATTCATTAAAGTTATGTTCGCTGCTTTGCAAGTGCTTACAAAGTTTGCTATATGAGACCTTGAATTTTGGTCTAGAACAAAGTCATCTGAAATTTGTTTTCTACACGCTTCTAAAACAGCATAATCGACCCCTAGTCGTGCTTCTTTTACACGTGTTAAAACTTCAGGTTTGTTGGCCACAGCAATTTCGGCTTTATCAAACAGAACTATATACTGCTTTAATAATTCTGGATTTAGGTAGGCATTAAAAGCTTGTGAAGGATCTCCATATAAAAACAAAAAGAAATCGGGGTGATTTTTGATTTGTTCATGAATCATATCAACATATTCTGTAATATAAACACCTGCTTCTTCATAATAGCCATTTGTAAATTCAGTTATAATTTCATGTAAATTATCATCCGGATTCCACAACAGTTTTGCCATGATATATGAGCGCAATTCGAACAACTCACTAGGGTTGTGGCTATGTTGCTCAAATACCCACTTGGTGTTATGGTCCCTAAAAAACTGGACGTTGGGCTGCAACGTATGTAAATTAGGAAATGGGGCTAAAAAATTGGTAAATTGTGTCGTATAGTCCCATATTCTGATGTTATCTGTTAGCTCGCTCCAACCTTTAATATCGTCTGCGAAATCGGTACATTTTTCTGTTATTGGTGCGCTTCGGTCACATTCTATCGAACATAAGGTAATCAATACATTTTTTAAAGGTTTTGTTTTACAAGGCTTTCTAGTATACTGATAAGCTAAAGTTGAAATGGTTTTATCCGGAAATTGTTTTGCTACATCATTCACAAATCGAATCATTGTACCTGCATGACTTTCTTCTTCTTCATCAATTCTTTTACAATTATCACATTCGCAATACTGTGTATTATCATTACTGCTTACAGATATAACTTTTGATTCTGGATAACGGTTAAATAAGCTTTGGACAGAATCTTTAACAATCTCCAACACCTTTTTGTTGGTTAAACATAATTGTGTTGGTAAGCGTTTGTTTCCACGAAGTGCAAAATATTCTGGATTTGATTTATAAAATTGTTCTTCTGGAATAAATCTGTGAAAAGTATGCACTCTGCCCTGTGGCACATAAAATGGAAAAGCCTCGTATGTTACTTTGTGCTTGTCTGCGAAGCTGTGGTTATTATAAAACAATTTAGAATGCACCGTTCTTGTTTTAATTTCCGGATTGTATTTATAATCTATATTTAAAGGCAGAACAATTGATTTTGAATTAGGAATGCTCTCTACATCTGGCGCATACCATTTACAATTTAAATAACGTTCTAAAAACTCATAAACAGCATTTCTTAAAGCATTGTCTGAACCTCCAGCAATGATTATATTTTTATCTTCAGTTTTAATTTGAACGTCATGTTCAAGTAAATCTTCATCTAAAACATTACCAACATATATTTTATGTTTTATTTTATTTTGGGAGCTCTCATCGGTTAATTCTATTTTAACGTCGGCTATTTTTTGAAGATACTTTTGAAGAATTTCAGCGGATTGATAGTTGTGTTTAGATGCTTCTCCTAAAAATACAATCTCACAATTAACTTCTTTATTATTAATTAAAGTAATGTCTTTGTCTTGACATGAATGAAAAAACAACAGAATAAAAAAACTACAGATATAATTTGTGTGGTTTATAACTTTCATAATACTCAATCAATTACATTAAATTTTGTTTTTATTAAGTCTACAGAGTTACCTCCAATCATAACCTCAAACTCTCCAGGTTCGAGCGTTCGTTTCATGTTTCTATCCCATATTGCAAGTTCATCTTGAGTTAATATAAAAGATACTTCCTTCGTTTCTCCTTTTTTTATACTAATTCTTTTGAATCCTTTTAAGGTCTTTTTTGGTGTTGTTACACTACTATACACATCATTTATATAAAGTTGTACAACTTCATCTCCATCTAAATTTCCTATATTGGATACATTAACATGAACAGATATCGATTCGTCTGTTTGGATGTTTTTAGTACTTAATCGCAAGTTGGAATATTTAAAAGTTGTATAACTTAAACCATAACCAAAAGGGTATAAAGGTTTATCACTTTCCTTTACATATCTGTGTATCGCTGAAGGTTTTTGGTTATAATAAATTGGTAACTGCCCAACCGATTTTGGAAAGGTTATTGGTAATCGTCCAGCCGGATTGTAATCACCGAAAAGCACATCGGCTACTGCCTTTCCACCAGCTTCACCAGGAAACCATGCTTCTAAAATTGCAGGAATATTTTCCTGTATCCAATTTATTGAAATTGGACGACCATTTAATAACACACAAATCACAGGTGTTCCAGTTGCTTTTATATTCTTAACTAATTCTAATTGCATGCCGTGCAAATCTAAAGTGGCAACATCCCTATTCTCTTCCACCAACTCATTGGATTCGCCAATAACCACAACAGCTATATCAGCTTTTTTTGCAATGTCTATAGCAGGCTGCATATCGACCTTTTTCAAGTTCCAACGTAAATGAGCACGAGCTCCCCAACCTCCTTCCCACATTTCAATCCTAATTTTATAGTATTTTTCTGCATCAAAATTCATAGGAAATGTGATGATATTTGTAGCTCCTTTTTTCCAATTATCAATTACTAGTTGATCATCAACCCACATTCTTATCCCATCATCTGAACTCAACCCTAGCCATCCATCAAAAGATTCAGTAGGTTTAAGATAGCCTGTCCAGCGAACGGAAAACTGGTCATCATTTACACCTTCACCTGGAGACCAAGGCCAATCGAATTCCAATTGCTCGTCTGTTCGAACTAAAGCTGATTCGCCTTCTAAATTCATGTTGTTAAAGTATTCAGCTTTTAAACCTTGCTGTAACTTATCTGGTGTCATTAAACATGACGAAGGAATTATTTGCCCTTTAACAATTAGAGGAACTCCTTCATCATAAAGTACGTTTGTACCATTTCTAACAACTTGTTTAATACCTTCCAAAACGGTTGTTGCGACTTTATTTCTTACAGAATAGCCACCTAATCTTGATGCATCAGCATTTGGTCCAATTACAGCTATAGTTTTTATGTTCTTCTCTAATGGTAAAATGTTATTTTCATTCTTTAGAAGACATATGGACTTGTAGCCTGCTTCTAAAGCAATTTCTTGATGATCTTTGGAATGAAATCTTTCGTCAATTAATTTTTGTTGAGTGTAAGGATTTTCAAACAAGCCTAATGTCATTTTAAGTCTTAAAATTCCACCTACAGCACGGTCTATGTGTTCCATCGTCAATTTTTGTTCATTTACAAGTTCTATGATGGTTTGTTGCCAGAACTCATTAGAGAAGTCATAAAATTGCATATCTACTCCTGCTGTAATTGCCTGTCTAATACTTTCTTTCGGAGAGTCTGAAACATAATGATCTGTTTGAATATATTTTATAGCACCCAAATCTGATATGACAATACCTTTAAATCCCCATTCATCTCTTAAAACATCCGTCAACAACCATTTGTTTGCTGCACAAGGAATACCATCTAATTCAGAATAAGCACACATTGCACCTAAAGCTCCTCCTTTTCGATACGCTTTTTCAAAAACTGGTAGAAAATCTTCTCTAGCTGTACGTTCACCAACAATTACAGGAGATGAATTTCCGCCTCCTTGTGGATAACTATGAACGGCAAAATGTTTTGGCTCTGCAATAATGGCACTGTTTGAAGCCAAAGTATCTCCTTGTATTCCAGATATCATTGCTAAACCAATTTCGCTAGCTAAATAAGCATCTTCGCTAAAGGTTTCAGCCACTCTTCCCCAACGAGGTTCACGACCTACCCCAAGAACAGGCCCTAATCCATAATGAACTCCGTGGGCTCGCGCTTCTGTTCCTATAACATGGCCTACTTTATGCATTAATTCTGTATCCCAAGTTGCTCCTAGACCAATGCTCATTGGGAAAGCAGTACCTCCTTCTCCTGTATAGCCATGGAGCATTTCACACATGATAAGTGCTGGAATTCCCCATCTGTTATTTTCGATCACAAATTTTTGTAAATCGTTGATCATTTTAGCTGAAGGTGGATAAATATCATGAATAGCACCAACACCAAGGTTTCCAATTTTGTCTTTTGCTTTAGGAGAGGAAAAGTTTACATCATCTTTAAAAAATTCGCCTTTATACATATCCATTTGACGAACTTTTTCTTCTAAAGTCATTCTATTAAGTAAGTCACTAATCCTTTCTTCTATCCGTAAAGAATTGTCTTGATAAGGATATATATTGTCTTGCGAATGGCAAATCGAACTGATAAAAACAATTTGTACTAAAAAAAATATCCCTTTTTTAATATTAATAAACATATTAATTTTCATAGGTTAAGTAGGCTGAAACCAACCAATGATTAAATTTATCTTCAGAAGCTAATGTTGCTGGAATAGTAATTTTTATAGAATGCTCTCCTGACGTAAAATCTCCTAAATCAACAATATATGGATCTACTGATGATCCTGGACACCAATTCGACCTTGAAAGGTCTGAAGATGCTATACGTTCTTCGATCATTTTGATTTTATAGGTTTGGGCTTCAAAATCTATATAAGATGCAGAATCCTTTTTTAACCATACACCAGATGTAGGATTAAAGCGTCTGAATGAGGCACAGTCGTCACGCCAAGGAATGGTATCTAGTTTTAATTCGTTATTAATAAAAACTTTATTCCTAATTTTAATAAACTCGTCGCCTCCTGAATGGCCTCCATGTCCAGTAGTTATATAAAAAAGCTTTACATTTTTAACATCATTATCAAACTTAAATGTGCTTTCTAAAGAGGTAATGGCAAAAAAATCTGGCAAACTTTGCCCTTCAACATAAGGAATTGTATTTACTAAAGGCAATATATTTACTGACTTCAATGGTCTATTGGAATATGTGAAACTTAAATCGACGCTATAACCTTCTTTAGTCCAAGTATCAATCCAAACACCTACATAAAAAGTTCCTGTTACTTCTTTTGTTAAATTAGATATATCTTTTTCCCAAACCACTTCTTTTTCCCAACTTGGTATATAAACAGGTTTTCTATGCTTTCCTGTTTCATTACTGTAATGGCCAACACCAAAAGGCGTCATGAACCGAAGTAATTCTAAAGCTGGTTTGTAATTCTTTGTAGCTTTTACGCCTTTAAATTTTTCTTCAATACAAGACCCATCTGGAAACTGTTTTTCACCTTTTGACACATTAATAACAGAAATTTGATTATGGTCTGTCACTACAAAGCAAGAACCAGATTTATCCCAACGATCACCATTGGAACGAACAGTTAATTTTAAGGTTACATCTGTACCATTTGGAAACTCTGGCACCGTTATTTTCTTATAAATTATACGTCCATTTTGTAAACGGTTGGCTTCAGGGTCTGTGCCGATCTCACCTCCAAAATTTATAAGCTGGTTTTTAAATACTTCAGAAAATACCTCATTCTGTGCATTCACAGTATAACAAAATGTCGCAAACAGAAAAAAGAAAAAAACATCTTTTATTTGCTTCAAAATAAGTTTAAAAATTCTTTTTATCATTTTAAAATAATTTTAACAGTGTTGGAATTGACGAGTTCTTCATGAGAAATAAAAAAACTTTTATGAGGTCTTTCATCTAATAAAATCTTTTCAATTGTACCGTTTGGATTTCCTGCTCTTTCAATAACCAGTTCTTTTTTTTTATAATATTTAGAATCTAATGCAATGGTAACTCTATCAAACAATGGTACAGTGATGGTGTATAAGGGCTCGCCTGGTGAAATAGGATAAAAACCCATCATACTATAGACCAACCATGCAGACATAGTACCTGTATCATCATTGCCCGGAAGACCATCAGGCTTGTTTTGAAAATATTTTTGAACTAATTCTTTAACTATTTTTTGACTTCTCCACTCTTCACTTTCTATATAATTAAATAGGAACGGATATGCAATGTCAGGTTCATTTGCCATATCGAATTGATCCGTATCAAAAACTTTTTGTAATTGTTTAGTAAAAGGTTCTTTTCCTCCCATAATTTTTATTAGACCTTCAATATCGTGAGGCACCATAAATGCATATTGCCACGCATTGCCCTCAATAAAACCAACATTTTTAGTAAAATTGGCTCCAGCTTCTGGCACAAATGGCTCGTACCAATTACCATCAGGATTTCTTGGACGCAACAGATTTAAGTTTTTATCAAATAATTTTCTGTAGGAAATAGAGCGGTTTTTGAATCGCACATAGTCATCATCTTTACCAAGTGATTTTGCTAACAATGCAATGGAATAATCGGCAACATTGTATTCTTCTGTAGTAGAAACAGAGCCGCCAAAATTTGTTGTTAAATATCCTAAATTGATATACTCTTCAAGTCCTGGCCTTAATGGGTTGTTTTCAATTTGGTCAGCACTTTTCAACATAGCATTATAAGCCTTAACAATATCGAAGTCCCTAATTCCTTTTAGATAAGTGTCTGTAATTACAATACTAGCAGGATCTCCAACCATAGTAAAAGTCTCGGTTGAATTGAGTTCCCATTTTGGGAGCCATCCGTTTTCATCATACATGTCCAACATACTTTTAACCATATCTGATTGCTGTTGTGGATATACCAATGACATTAATTGATGAAGGTTTCTATACGTGTCCCAAAGTGAAAAAACGGTATATCTTGTTCCTTGTGTTTTGCCAATTTTACCTGTTTTAATTTCAGGATATTCGCCATTAAAATCATTAAGAGTATTTGGATGGATTAAAGTGTGGTACAAAGCAGTATAAAATATTATTTTATCATCATTGCTGCCTCCATCTACCTGAATTTTAGAAAGTAAGTTATTCCATTTATTATAGGTTTCTTCATAAATAGTATTGAATGATTTATTTGCAGTTTCCTTCTCTAAATTTTCACGTGCATTTTCAATACTTACGTACGAAACACCAATCTTTACCTCCACAGTTTCAGGTTGATCAAATTTGTATGAAAAATAAGTTCCGATGCTAGCACCAACAACCATTCTGGTAGCATTTTCCATCAAACGCGTTTTTCCGTTATATGTCATCCACTCTGCTTCAACGCCATCATATTTTGAAGGCCTTTTCCAAACACCAAAATTTTCAGCAGCTTTTGAAAATCTTGCAACAAAATATACGGGATATGCTGACTCTGGATTATTATAACAAAATGAACCTACGGTGCGCATTCCTTCTATTTCTGTCGGCGATACAACCTTTACCATTGCTCCTTCCTCATTAGTAAGTCCCAAACCAAGATTCAACAAAATATTGGCCTGTCCTTTTGGAAAAGAAAATTTACTAACACCAACTCTTATTGAAGCTGTTAATTCTGTCTTAATGTTATACTTGTCTAAATTGTTACTGTAATAACCCGCTTTAGCAATTTCATTAGAATATGTTGTGCCATATTTTAAATGGTCGGTTTCTACTTGGCCTGTTGTTGGCATCAGTAAGATAACTCCAAGGTCTGGACAGCCTACACCACTCAAATTAACATGGCTAAAACCTGTTAAAAATGTATTTTCATGAACATATGGGTTAGATAACCATCTACTATCTTTTTCTAAAGGTAAATTTTGAGGTCCTGCAACATTAAACGGACTAATACTTGCCATTCCTCTTGGAGCAATCGGCCCAGGAAAAGTAGCCCCAAAATTGGATGTACCAATAAAAGGGTTCACATAATCAGCTGGCTCTTGAGTATTACCAATTGCACAAACAAAAACCAATACTAATAGTACACCTACAATTTTACTAGCTTCTTTTTTCATTCCAACTGATATAGTTTTATTGAACATTGTTAGATGGTTTACTTAAAGAAAAAGGAGCATTCTCTGGTTTACTTGCCCAAGTTTTGTTTGGTGCATCTCCCATAACAAATTCTAATACTCCACCTTGTTGGATCTCTTCAAAAGTTAAATAACTGTCTTGATATGGCTTCCCATTAAATGTCAATGATTGTATGTAATAATTCTCTTCAGAATTGTTTTTTGATTCTATAACCAAAGTATTTCCATTTTGTAAAGTAAGTGTTGCTTTTTTGAACAGTGGACTACCAATAACGTATTGGTTTACACCAGGAGTAACAGGATAAAAACCAAGAGAGCTAAATACATACCAAGCTGAAGTTTGACCATTATCTTCATCACCGCAGTAACCATCTGGAGTCGCAGTATATAATTTTGTAAGTACTTCTCTAATTGCTTTTTGAGTCTTATATGGTGCGCTAGCATAACTATATAAATAAATCATGTGTTGAATGGGTTGATTACCATGAGCATAGTTTCCCATATTGGCAATTTGCATTTCCCTTATCTCATGAATTACATGTCCGTAATAAGATTCATCAAATTCTGGCGGCATAGTAAAAACCTCATCAAGCTTATCTATGAACTGTTTATTGCCGCTCATCAAATTAATTAATCCTTGCACATCATGAAAAACAGACCAAGTATAATGTAAGCTGTTGCCTTCTGTAAAAGCATCACCCCATTTTAAGGGATTGAATGGCGTTTGAAAACTTCCATCTTCATTTTTTCCACGCATTAAGTTTGTGTAAGGGTCAAAAAGATTTTTATAATTCATGGACTGTTTCAAATACTTTTCGGCAACATCTTGTTTACCCAACTTATCTGCCATTTTTCCAATCGTAAAATCGGCATAGGCATATTCTAAAGTTCTTGCAGCATTTTCATTTATGTCAACATTATATGGCACAAAACCTAGCGTGTTATAATATTCTAAACCTGCTCTACCTACAGAATTTACAGGCCTTCCATCGGCAACATTGGCATTTTTTATTATGGCCTCAAAAAGAATATCAACATCACTTTCATTAACATTCCCTTTTAAATAAGCATCAGCAATTATTGGTGCTGAATTTGATCCAATCATACAATCACGATGACCAGGACTTGCCCATTCAGGCAACCAACCAGATTCTTTGTATGTATTGGCCAATCCCTGCATGATTTGTTTGTTCAATTCTGGGTACATTAAATTAAAAAATGGAAACACTGCTCTAAACGTATCCCAAAACCCATTGTCAGTAAACATATATCCAGGTAAAACCTTACCGTTATATGGGCTGTAATGAACAATCTGGTTCTCTTTATCAATCTCATAGAACTTTCTAGGGAAAAGTAAAACCCTGTATAAGCAGGAATAAAATGTTTTTATATGGTCTACATTATTGTCTTCAATTTGAATTCTATTGAGCTCTTTTTCCCAAGCTTGTTTTGCTTTTTCTTTAGTTTCAGTAAATGAGTCATTACCGACTTCTCTATCCAAATTTAACTGTGCTTGTTCTGGACTGATAAATGATGAGGCAACTTTTACATGGACTTCTTCACCCTTTTTTGTTTTAAAACCAATTATCGCTCCTACATGCTCTCCTTCATTATTGGTTGAATTTTCTATTAATTGCCAATTATCACTCCAAGTATGAGTTGTTACAAAATCTTTATCAAATTCTGCAACAAAATAATTGTGGAAGTTGTCTGGTACACCTCCGCTATTATTTCTGCAATAACCTATAATCTTCCGTTCTTCAGGTATAATTTTAACCATAGAACCTTTAAAAAAAGCATCCAATATAATATAGGATTCATTAGATTCTGGAAAGGTAAATTGAAATTGCGATGCCCTTTCTGTTGGTGTTACCTCTGCAGTTACATCATAGTCTGCCAAATAGACCGAATAATGATAGGGTTTTACGGTTTCTGCCTTATGAGAAAACCATGATTCGCGCTCGTCTTCCTGATACTTTAACTCGCCAGTAACAGCCATTAAAGAAAAAGCCGCATAATCATTTATCCATGGACTAGGCTGGTGTGTTTGTTTTATTCCTCTTATTTTATTCGCATCATATTTATAGGTCCAACCATCTCCCATTTTTGAAGTCATGGGTGTCCAAAAATTCATGGCCCAAGGTGTTGCTATGGCTGGATAAGTATTCCCGTTTGATAGACTATAATTAGAATCTGTGCCCATTAAAGGATTTACAAAATCTGTTAAATTGGATTGTTGTACCTCTTTTTCTATTTTATCTTTTTTGATTGGTTGAGTACATGATAATATTAATATCATTAAAATCGTAATAAATAGATATTGCTTCATTATAATATTTTGAATCGTATTAATTACTTTCTATAACCTGACCTTTTTCCCGATACAGATCTATTTCTCCATCCAACTGAATAGCAATCACTGTAACGTCTTTGTCTTGTACTACCTCTGGTAAATCTATATACAGTAAGCCTGGCACATCACTCCAGTATAATTTGCTGATTACTTTGGTTGACAATTTAGTACCATTGCCGACTACCCAAGCTCTATTAACCTTGTTTTTTAAACCTTTAATTAGTAATGGTCCATTGGGTTTATTATCCACATAGAGATATAAAATGGTTTTGTCTTTTGATAAAGCCGTATACCCATTAAAATGTCCGAATGGTATACCTGCTCTTGTTCCGTAGATTGCACTTTTATGCTTGTTTGTCCATCTACCAATTCCTTTTAAAATATCTATCTGTTCTTGTGGAATTGTTCCATCCGCTTTAGGACCTATATCTAAAAGTAGATTTCCACCCATACTAATGCAGTCTACCAAAATACGAATGAGCTGATTAACAGATTTATAATTTTTATCGTTATGTTGAAAACCCCAAGAATCATTCATGGTCATGCAAAGTTCCCAATAGTTGCTATCGGGTCTAGTTATAGGAACACCTTGTTCTGGCGTTGCATAATCACCATATCCTTGAAGTCTAGAATTGATTATAGTATTGGGCGTTTCTTTTAACAGCAATTCTCTCATTTCCTTGGCTTTCCATTTTTCGGCTGACTGCTCCCAATCGCCATCAAACCAATACAAATCTGGATCATATTTTGTAAGCTCTTTGATTTGACCAAAATTAAATTTTGTAAAATTGTTCCATCTTTTATCATCTTGGTCATATCTTTTTTTGTTTCTCAAAAAATTGGGATAATCTGGATGTGACCAATCTAATAAAGAATAGTATAACCCAACCTTTAAACCTTCTTTACGAGCAGCATCAACAAAAGGTGTAATAACATCTTTTTTTGCTGGAGTTTTGTCAATAACATTTAAATCAGAATGTTTACTGTTCCAAAGTGCCACACCGTCATGATGCTTTGTAGTAATAACAGTATATCTTGCGCCACTCTCTGCAATTAGTTTTGCCCAATCTTTAGGATTGTAATTTTTTGCAGTAAACCCATCTAATTGTTCCATGTAATCCGGATATGTAATATAACCATTGTAAAAAGACCATGATTCGTCAATACCATTAACGGCATATATACCCCAATGAATAAAAATACCTAGTTTAGCATCTTGAAACCATTCCAATCGTTCTTCTTTAGACAGTTCTTGATTTTGACCATAATGGACACTGTTGAAGAAAAAGCAAAAAAGTAATACTATTATTAATTTGTTATTTGTTTTTGTTACCATAAAAATATTTCGTCTACAAAAACCCATGAAGCATTGCCAGCACCTTCATGCCAAGTAGGTAAAACCCCTAGATTTTTAATTATTATTTTAAAAAATTGCGCTTCTGTATTATTGATATTTAATGTAAATCTTTTTATACTAGATTCTGTATTATTTTTTGGATTTTCATTTAATATCAGTTCTCCTACCTTTTCAAATTCAGCTTCCTTATTTAACGAAGCGTATACAATCATTTTGGTTGGAAATAATATCCAATTACCAACATTTTCCAAACAGTTAATTGAAATATTATTGACCACTTTTTCTGATCCTAAATCAATAGTAGTATCCACATCATAACCCAGATAACCTGTCCATTTTCCATCCCTAAATGCTGTACTGCCTTCCTCTAGATCAAACAATTTATTAGCATTAGGATATCTTGGGTCAGGCTTATTTTTTATTATATAGTTTGTGACCTGATGTTTTATTTTAAAAAAATCACGTTCTAATACATCACTTGGCAACCAACCTTTTTTAAAAGCCTTTACCTTTAAATTGGTGTTTTCTGTTATTTTAATTCCTTCAGAATAAAGAACACTGGTTGAGTCTGGTATTTCTCCATTTAAAGTATATCGCAATTCGGCATTTTTTAAGTTAGAAGTAAAATTTAAAGTAATGGAATCAGTAAAAAACGTATTATTTGGTGTAATAGTAGGCAGTTTTAATTTTGTCTCTTCAACAAAATCATTATTTATTCCATTATGGATTTCGATATTATATGTTTTTTGCAATCTCAACGATGTTTCTTTACCAACATTAGATTTCCAACAATAAATATGCTTTGGTTTGACAGACTTCAACAATGTTTCCAGACCATTGTCAGTGATAGAAGTATTAAATAGATTAAGTGTTTCAAGATGCTCTAAATTAGTAATGTACTGGAGCGTTTTATCTGATATTTTAGTGTTATCTAACCTTAACATTTTTAAATTTTCAAGCTTTCTTAATGTACTGGTCATGTTATCAGATAAATTAGTATTACTTAAATCGAGTTCTACAATTTGATCTTTTAAATTAGAAAGTTTTTTGACTGCACTTTTTTCAATTTCCTTTTGGTTATATTTAATGCTTAACTCTGGTGCTCCAACTCCCATTTCCTTAACCATAAAACCGGCACCCTTGATTTGATCTATGTCATATACAGATGCTTTTTTAATTGGTGTTTTATCAAATACTAAATATTTCTTTAAAATGTTTTTTAGTGTATCGTTCTTGGAAAGGTTTCCTATATAACCTTCAAAATCAGCTCCTCCATCTATCCAATGCTTGATGAGTAATTTTTCATCTGTTGTTAATTGAGGCTTCCCTTTAGGAGGCATATGCTTTTTGTCTGATTCTGGTAATAATAATTGATTATACAAAAGGCTCTCTTCGGCATTACCAATAATTATAGCTTCTCCACTTTCGCCTCCTTTTAATATGGTCTCTTTTGAAATTAAGGATAATTTACCTTTAGTTTTAGTAGCATTATGACATTGAATACACTTGTCATCCAAAATTCTTGCTATTACATTTTCATATAGTTTTAAACTATCAACAACTTCGACAGTTTCTAATTTTTCTGAAATACTTACATACTCTGTCAGAAAGTTTTCGCCATGTGTCAATATACTTCCATAATGACCTGTAACACTAATACTTATAAATGTTATGATGAAAAACGGAAGCACCATTCTTTTCGCTTTTCTTGAAGTCATTAGGGATAGAATAAACAATGCGCTGGCTAATAGTGCAGTTACCATGGCAGTCCAAAAATGGATATTCAAAATACGTTCGCCATAACCTCCTTGAAGTGATAAGAAGTATCCTAATATGCATGTTATTATGGCAAAAAAAACTGTAAATCCAAGTGCATATTTAATGATCTGTGATGGATAATCTTTCTTTATTCTTCCAATAATATCTAAAAAGAAAGTAATCAGTAAAGCTCCAATAGGCAAATGCAATAATAACAAATGAAATCTACCTAAAACTAATACGACTTTAGGAGTTTTATCTAAATTACCGATTTTTGCAACTATTATAATTAATAATGCAAAAAGCAATAAAATTGTAACACCATATTTTTTTAGAATATTGTTCATTAATTAAAAATCCACTCGTCCATAAATAACCATGCTTTACTTCCAGCACCATCATGCCAATCAGGTATGGACCCTATGTTTGCTATTTCTAAACGTAGAGAGTTTATTTCTTTATTTATTATTATGTTTAAATTCTTCATTTCGGTTAATCTTGGTCCTTCCAATTCAGTTAATTGAACTGAAATCTTATCTTCTAATTTACTTGAACCATTTGGTATTATCGTAATACTAGCTGGAGGGAAAATCCATGACTGCACATCACTTAAAAAACCTATATCAACACTTTTAATGAATGTTTTTTCATTAAAAAAAACTTCTGCATTTACAATGGAATCAAATCCAACCCATTCTAAATTACTATAAGGTAAAGCAGCTTTTTTTTGATTTATTAAAGTCAAAGGTCCTTGACCACTGTATTTTTCATTTTGTTTTGAATTCCATAAAATATTTTTTGGCTGATGCCCTTTCTTGAAAAATGTTATTGAAGTTGTTTCACTAGATTTCCATTCTGGGTGAAATGACTTAAACTTATAGGTTCCAGGTTCAGATATTGTTAATGGCTTTTCATATTTAAAGAATGTAGTTGTTGGCTCACTTCCATCTGAAGTAAAATAGATTTCTATTCCTTCCATGCCAGATTTTACATGAAGACTAACAAAAGAATCTATTATTGTATTTGGAACCTCTATTCTAGGTTGTACAAGACTAATATCTTCTTGTTGTAAAAACATATTTTGATTACTTTTTTTACAACTTAAACAAATTAAGATAACAAGTAATAACATACAATTCTTCTTCATACCCTAACCAGTTTTATAGGATATGTTTGTCCTGAATTCCATTGTGCTACATAAACATTATCATCTTCATCAATACATACATCATGTGGATGTTTAAATAATCTAATGGTTTGGTACAATTCTTCCAGTTGATCATTATTATACGAAGGTGCAGTTGCTCCAGGACATGACACCACCTCATTGTTTTTGTTCATAATTAATAAAAACCCTGAATCACTATTTGGCGAATTTTTTGATTTTAAAACAGCAAAATAAATATCATTATTATGAATTACCGGACGACAAATCAAGGCTCCTGGAACTTTTATAGAGGACAAATATGTGCCGTCAAGACTAAATCTTTTTAAGATATTCATTTCTCGAGCAGTAATCAATAAACACGGATTATTCTTATCGCGATTATCGTAACATATACCATGAGCATTTAAGAATTGTCCATTTTCAGTACCTCGACCTCCAAATATATTTAACAATTCGCCTTTATGATTGTAGTGCGTAATATATTGGTTACCATACCCATCGGCAACATAAAAATCGCCATTCTCAAGAACTGTGGTTTCTGTTGGTTTAAATTCTTCTTTATTGTTATATTTTCCAGTATCTGAAGGGTAATTTAACTCAAATATGACCTTTCCATCTATGGTTGTTTTTATTATCTGGTGCCTCTCATAATCTGTAATCAATAAGAAATCTTCACCATTTTCTTTAAGCAATGTAAGACCATGCGCACCTGGATAATTAGTACCCCAAGTTTCTAATAATTTACCTGACTTGTCATAAATAATGATGTTATTTTTAGTATGATTGGTTAATAGAACTATTCTTCCTTTTGAATCCTGAACAATTTCATGGCAATCCTTTACAGGTGTTTTTAAAGGATTTAAATTTCCCCAGTCCATATTAACTTTATATTTATGAGATTTATGTCCAACAACAACATCTTTCATACTATCAAATGAAAATGCACTACTGAAGGCTGGATAGGTTAAAATCCCAAAAGTTAAACAAGAGGATTGTTTTAAAAATTTTCTACGACTCATTAAACAGCTATATTAATAAATCATTCACTACATGACCGGAAACATCGGTTAGTCTAAATCTTCTACCTTGATGTTTAAATGTAAACTTTGTATGGTCAATACCCATTAAGTGCATCATTGTTGCCTGTAAATCATGAACATGAACTGGATCTTTTACAATGTTATATCCAAAATCGTCCGTTTCACCATAACTAAAGCCCGGTTTTACACCTCCACCAGCCATAAACATGGTAAAACATTTAGGATGATGATCTCTTCCATAATTTACATCAGTCAAAGTACCTTGACTGTAATTTGTTCTTCCAAATTCGCCACCCCAAATCACTAGGGTATCCTCCAACAAACCACGTTGTTTTAAATCCATTATTAATGCAGCAGTGCCTTGATCAACATCTTTGGCCTGCTTTTCAATTTGCGTAGGTAAGTTCTCATGTTGATCCCATCCCATATGATATAGTTGTACAAACCTTACATCTCTTTCTACCAAACGTCTTGCTAATAAACAATTTGCTGCATAAGTGCCTGGAATCGTACAATCAGCACCATACATCTGAATAATGTGTTCTGGTTCGTCTTCAATATTCATTGTTTCTGGAACTGAAGTCTGCATGCGATAAGCCATCTCATATTGGGCTATTCGTGTATTGATTTCAGGGTCGCCAAACTCTTCTTCTTGTTTTTGATTTAACTCACTTATATAGTCGAGCATCATTCTTCGCTCTAATCTCGACATCCCTTCTGGGTCTTTAAGATATAACACGGGATCTTTTCCTGCGCGAAATTGAACACCTTGATGTAATGAACTTAAAAAACCGTTGCCCCAAAGTCTTGAATAAAGAGGTTGCGAAAATGGTCTGCCTGTTCCTCTTGACAATAATACCGTGAATGTTGGTAAGTTATTATTTAAACTTCCTAAACCATAACTCATCCATGAACCCATACTCGGTCTTCCAGCTTGTTGTGAACCTGTTTGAAAAAATGTTATAGCTGGATCATGATTAATGGCTTCTGTATGCATGGACTTTATAAAACATAACTCATCTACAATTTTTGCCGTATATGGCATTAAATTACTTACCCATGTTCTAGATTGACCATATTGATCAAACTTAAAATTAGAGCCTACCAAAGGAAAACTTTCCTGTCCTGAAGTCATACCAGTAAGTCGTTGCCCCATTCTTACAGAATCTGGTAAGTCGTCACCTCGCATTTTATTTAATAAAGGTTTATAATCGAACAATTCTAATTGAGATGGTCCACCACTTTGAAACAAATAAATAATACGTTTTGCTTTTGGTGCGAAATGAGGTAATTTAATATTTGCTAAAGAGGATTCTGGTGATGCTGCTAACGATGAAAATGGATCAAGCATTGATGCAACAGCTAAACCTCCAATACCTAAACCAAATTTTTGCAAAAACTGTCGTCTATTATTATTGATAAAATGTTTTGTTAATTCTTCCATGGTTTTATCCTTTTACAATGGCTTCATCCAAATTGAAAACTAACGTCGTAAGTTTAGAAAATGCATACAACCTATTTGCTGTTTCATACCCTGTATTTTCTTTTGACAGTATTTTGTTCATTCTTTCAAGTGCTTTTTCATCAACTTCATTAGAGTTTTCCTGAATGAAGTTCATCAATTTATTCAATTCGGAATCATTGGGCTTACGCGATGTTATTTTTCTAAAAATTTTTTCAATACGTTGCTCATCAGTCAATGATTCTTCATTTAAAGTATGAAGAGCTAAAATTTCTGCAGCCTCAATTAGTTGTGGATTATTCAACATAACTAGTGCTTGTAAAGGCGTGCTAGTTTTTTGACGTTTAACTGAACAAAAGTCTCTTGTCGCTGCATCAAAAGTCATCATTGCAGGAGGTGGAACAGTACGTTTCCAAAATGTATATAAACTTCTTCGATATAGATTTTCTCCCGTATCCATAATATATTTTGTAAGACCTTGACCTGAAGTGGTTTCTTCCCAAAGGCCTTCTGGCTGGTAAGGTTTCACACTCGGACCTCCAATTTTATCAACTAACAATCCGCTAACCTTCAAGGCATTATCCCTAATCATTTCCGCAGTAAGCTTCTCTCTAGAACTTCTTGCTAAAAATTTATTTTCTGGGTCTATTTCTAACAACTCTGGGGTTACTTTGGAAGATTGCTGATATGTGCTGGACATGACCATTAACTTCAGCATTTTCTTGGTATCCCATCCTTCTTCACGATAGGTAACTGCCAACCAATCTAATAGCTCCGGATGTGTTGGTAAAGCTCCTTGATTTCCAAAGTCTGAACTCGTGGAAACAATACCAACACCAAATACTTGTTGCCATAATCTATTTACAGCTACACGAGATGTAAGTGTATTATTGTCATCAAAAAGCCAATCGGCAAGACCTAATCTATTTTTAGGATACTCTTCTGAATAAGGTAAAATCATGCTTGGGGTACTTGGTTCAACCTCCTCTGTTGGAGCGTCATATGCTCCACGTTTTAGTACAAAAGATTTTCTTTCTAAGGCGTTATCTTTCATGATCATTAATTTTACCTGATCTATAGAATCTGGTAAATGAACAAAAGATAATGCGGCTTCAATTTCCTTTTGAGTTATGGTTATATTTGGTTCTGGAATTTCATCATATTCTATTCTACCTTTCTCATCTACTTTATTGAAAAAACTATAAAAACTATAATATTCGTTTTGAGAAATAGGATCGAATTTATGATCGTGACATTGGGCGCATTCCATTGTTAAACCCAATAAAGCTTTGGACGTTGTATTGGTTCTATCCAAAACATATTCAACACGATATTCTTCATCAATAACTCCACCTTCTTGGGTTATTTTATGATTTCGATTAAAACCTGTTGCTAAAACTTGTTCTAGTGTTGCGTTTGGAAGTAAATCACCAGCAAGTTGCCATTTTATAAATTCATCATAAGATAAATTTCTATTAAAGGCATTAATTACCCAATCACGCCAAGGCCACATAACACGTTCTAAATCATCTTGATAACCATGAGTGTCGGCATATCTTGCAACATCTAGCCAATTGGAAGCCATATGCTCGCCATAAGCAGGCGAATTTAATAATCGGTCTACAATCTTTTCAAAAGCATTCTTTGAAGAATCATTTAAAAATGCATCTATATCTTGTAAAGTAGGTGGTAATCCTATTAAATCAAAATATACTCGCCTAATTAATTTTTCTTTCTTTGCACGACTTGATAATTTAAGATTGTTTTCTTCTAATTTTTTTACAATAAAATAATCTATTTCGTTATTGGCTAATTCAGGATTGGAAATTCTAGGTAAATCTTTTTTTACAGGAGGCACAAAAGCCCAATGATCTTTCCAAACAGCACCTTGTTCTACCCATTTTGTCAATAACTGTTTTTCATACTCTGTAAGAACTAAATTGGATGTTACTGGTGGCATCCTTTTTTCATCGTCCACAGAATTTATTCTGAATACCAATTGACTTAATTGAGTATTGCCAGGAACTATAGCATATTTGTCTAGGTGTTCTCCAATAGCTGCATAAGCACCTTCTTTTGTGTCTAGTCTCAAACCAGCTTCTCGAACATTCTCGTCTGGTCCGTGACAAGAGTAGCATCTATCTGAAAGAATAGGCTTTACATGAAATATATAATCTATCGAATCTGGAAGTTGAAATTCTTCTTTATTTTCGGTTTTTGAAACCACTACTCCAGAAAATTTCTCATTGATTGATTGATAATTCTCATTAGATTTTGCAAAAACATACTTTATGCAAAGAAGCAATACAAAAGGTATTATAAAATAAAGGACTAGCCTAAATGATTTTATGTCCTTAATCTTTAACATTTTAAGAATTTTATTAATGATAAATATAATAAATCTTAATCTGAAAATTTTTCGACGAATAACATTTCACAAAAGCTTAATAATTTGTAATGTAAAACAGATTATTCGATTAAAATTTCATCGACAAATAACCAAGAACCACCTCCTTTTGGAGTATTCTTTAGGTTAATAGCTTTTACCTTAATAAATCTCACTTCTTGTTCAGAAAAATCTATTGTAAAATCCTTTAACTCAATTTCGGAATTCTGGGCAAAATCTCTATCAATTCTTCCAACTTCTTGATAAGATTCATCATCATTTGAAATTGAAACAATAACAGCCGTTGGAAAGAAAATAGAAGGCCCTTGATTTTCCATTGAACCAACTTTGACCTGATGAATTTTTTGTAGTGAATCCAAATCGATAATTAATTCCATATCACGATTAAGCCAAGCCTGCCATTTTCCGTCATGAAAGTTTTTAGTACCTCTCAAAGTGTTTGTCATATTGAATTCACCAGAACCAGAATATCTCTCGCTATAAGAAGTAACATATTTTACTTTTTTCGCAACTGCTTTATGAAATTTAATAGTATCAATCAAAGAATTTCCTATTGGTTTATTGTCTTTAAATAACGAAGCTTTGACTATGGTTGTTTCATTAAGGTTAATAGGATTACTATATTTTGGAGCTTCTAAATTTAAATCTTTATCACCTAGCACATAACGAATATCTGCATTTGGATACTCATTTTGAAGTGTTAAATTAACGTTTTGGTTTTCAATATCAATTTCAGTATTTACTGTTACCATATAACTACTTTTGGCATAATTTATACCTAAAAACTTATAACGCTTAAACATAGTTTGGATACGTTCTGAAAAATCTTCCCAATTTCGAGTTTCTTTAGGACTCCAAAGTGTTTCAGATAATGCAGCAAGCCTAGGAAAAATCATATATTCTGAATGTGATTCTGTAGGAATATATTCGGCCCATAAATTGGCTTGACCGCCCAAAACATGACTGGCTTCTTCTTCATTCATGGTTTCTACAACTGGATCAAACTGATATACTTTACTTAACGGTGTAAATCCGCCAATAGCAAGAGGTTCATGATTTTGAGGCCCTTGATAATGGTCAAAATAGCAATGCGTTCCAGGTGTCATAATAACATCATGGCCTTGTTCTGCAGCTTCTATACCACCTTTTACACCACGCCAGCTCATAACCGTTGCATCAGGTGCAAGGCCTCCTTCTAAAATTTCATCCCATCCTATTAATTTCTTACCATGAGAATTGATGAACTTCTCCATACGCTTTATGAAATAACTCTGTAATTCTTCAACATTGTTTAGGTCTTCTTCTTTTAATCTTTTTTGACAATGAGGACATTTTTTCCAATTCGTTTTAGTTGCTTCATCACCACCTATATGAATATATTTTGATGGGAAGATATCCATAACTTCCAACAGGACATTTTCCAAAAATTCAAAAGTGCTTTCTTTACCTGCACAATAAATGTCTGTAAGTGGCCAAACGCCTCCAGAGGGGACACTAACATGATTACCAAAACAGGATAAGTGTGGATAGGATGCAATAGCACTGGTTACATGTGCTGGCATTTCAATTTCAGGGATAACATCCACATTTTTAGATTGTGCATATTTTACAATTTCTTTTAAGTCTTCCTGGGTTAAAAACCCTCCGTAAGTTCCTTTTTGGTCTGATGAAACTGATTCTCTAGCATTCCAATGCTTATCTTCTTGGTCTACTCTCCACGACCCAATCTCTGTTAATTTTGGATACTTTTTTATTTCTATACGCCAACCTTGATCGTCTACCAAATGTAAGTGCAAAACATTCATTTTGTGCATGGCCAGACGATCTATAGTTTTTTTGATATAATCCTTACCAAAAAAATGCCTTGACAAATCCAACATTAAGCCACGATACTTAAAGCGAGGTTCGTCCTTAATTTCAAGATTAGGAACAACCCAATCTACGTCTGTTACAACATTAGAACTCTCCACTTCTGGTAGCAACAACTGGCGAAGAGATTCTAGCCCATATAGATAACCTGCTTCTCCTTTTGCTGTAATAATGATATAGTTACTTGTGATTGATAAATTATATGCTTCGTCATTATAATTTTCATCTTCAATAAATTGTATATAGTTTTTTTGCGGAACAGTCTCAACAATCTCTGTGTTCCAGCCAGTTGATTGTTTCAAATAATCTAAAAATACATTTACTATTTCGGCTTGTTCATTATTTGAAACAACAAATTTTGTGTTATCCTTAAGCTGAAATGTGCCTGATTTAATTTCAATATTTGCAGGCTTTGGAATAATTTGAATTTCATTTTCTGTATATATTTTAGGTTTTGAACAAGAAAATGCAAAAAGGAAAAATGCGAATATTAGAGTATTTAGTTTCATTTATTGTATTTTAAAATCGGCATCGATTAATTCGTTATCTATATTGTTACTTTGAATGGCATAATTGAATCCTGGACGTAAGCAATAAGAACCATACTCTCCGTATTTGTTCAAGGCAATGAATCCTACCTGTAAATTTTCCAGTTCTCCCAATTTTTTATGCAATTCGTAAATTCTTTCAACCACTTCTTTACAGGCGGCATAAGGTGTTTTTCCATGTCTCATAAGTTCAACAACCATTGCACTTCCAGAAGTTCTTATAACAGCTTCGCCTAAACCTGTAGCTGCTGCAGCTCCTACTTCATTATCTAAAAATAATCCAGCTCCTATTATTGGAGAGTCTCCAACACGTCCGTGCATTTTCCAAGCTGCACCACTTGTAGTACAAGCGGCCGATAAATTCCCATTTTCATCTAACGCCAACATGCTTATTGTATCGTGATTCTCAATATTAATAACAGGCTTGTAGTCTGAATTTACCAACCATTCTTCATAGGCCTTCTTAGATCTTTCCGTAAGTAAATCTTCTTCTTCAAAGCCCTGCTCAATCGCAAATTGCAAAGCTCCATCTCCAACTAACATTATATGGGAAGTTTCTTCCATGACCTTACGAGCAACAGAAATTGGATGCATAATATTCTGTAAAAAAGCTACTGATCCACAATTATTATTTTCATCCATAATGCAGGCATCTAAGGTTACCTTTCCTTCTCTATCAGGAAATCCTCCAAAACCAACCGTCTGTACATTAGGGTTAGATTCAGCAGTCCTTACACCTTGCTCAACTGCATCTAAAGCTCTTCCTCCATTCTTTAAAATTTTCCAAGCTACAGTATTGGCAGGTAATCCATGATTCCATGTGGATATAACAATAGGTTTAGTGATTTGTCTTGTATGATTATTATTAGAGTTTTCTTTATTATTACATCCAATAGTTATAACAAGTAATCCAAAAAACAATGAGTAAATAACTGAAGTATTTTTCATCTGTTTAAATTTTCCATGTTTGTTAAAACTCTAATAAATTCCAATTTATTTAGTTATGAAATTACCATCTTGTTCAATAATCAATTGCTTATCAGAAAATGGGCTGTTAATAGTTATGCTCCATCCTGTACTATGATTCTCTAAAATAGGTTCGAGAGCATTATTGTCTACAATTAGAGTGTTGTCAACTAATAACTCGTCAATAGAAGTTGCCCATTTTTTATTTTTATTAAAGTATTGCTTTTGCATCCTATAAAGTTGATACAATTTCCATTTGATTTTTTCATCATTTGGTATTTGAAAAACATCCTCTGTCGTCCCTACAACATTAGACGAAAAATATACATAGCCCCATTTTTCAGGAAGGTGCATATTAATAACACCTTGTGGTGACCATACCCAATTATATTCGTGTAAAGATTTTCCATTGCCATCCTTCTTTCTTGAATATTTTCCGTCTACAATATCATGTTCCCAATTCACTCTTGAATAATTCACTCTCCAAAATTTATCTATCGGAATATTGTCTTCAAAGTAAGATGTTTTATAGGCTGACCATGGTAAAGCCAGTTCTATCATCCAGCCTTTATCAATGTCTTTTGGGTTGTTCAGTGTACCATCAACTTTAATAGCTGATTTTAAACCATTAATATCCCAATCATTTAGCACTACTCCATCTGTTTCTCGGTAAGGTTTTGAGACAAAAAGATCCCAAGCTGTGTTTAAAGCATTTAATTCTAACTCGTAGTAATTAAAGGTATCACTATCAGGGTCAATAAATATTTCAAAATCATTATCATAAAAAATAATAGTGTCTCTCTGTTTTAAATTAGCCCATACATGTGGTTCTTCTAACTTTGCCAAAATATAAAAATAAGTTTCATCCCAAAGCATTTTAACTTGCGTATTGTATGTTGGTTTTTTAACGCCTTCAATATCAATAAAAGCTTCAGACCATTGAGCTTTGCTCCAAGATATATCGGAATCATCTCCATCTATTTTTATTTCTTCTAAAGCTTTATAGGCAATATAAGTTTTAGGTACAATTTCAGTTTTTGATTGCGCACAACTTATGGTCGAAAAACAACCTATTAAAATACATATAAACCGAATTTTAAATTGCATATAATTTATTTCAAACTATTTTCTTTTGTATACTTAATTATTTCACTTATTCTTCCAAATGCCAAAGCAACAACCGTATCTGCAGCACCATAATATATGGATACTCTATCTTTTTCTTCATCATACAAGCTTGCACAAGGAAAAATAACATTAGCGACATCTCCTATCTGCTCATAGGTTGTAGAAGGCGTTAACAAATAAGGTTGTGTTCTGTATCTAACAATATGTGGGTTTTCTTTATCAAGAATTACTGATCCCATAGCATATCTAAAACCATTACAAGTTGTAATAACGCCATGATAAAACATGAGCCATCCTTCTTGTGTTAAAAATGGAACTGACCCTGCTCCTACTTTTGTACATTGCCATGCGCTATCTTTAAAAGATGTAGGTGACATAACGTGTTTGTGTTCTCCCCAATATTTCATATCAGGACTATAACTTAAATATATATCTCCAAAAGCTGTATGGCCATTATCACTAGGCCTACTTAACATTACATATTTCCCTTGTATTTTTTTAGGAAAGAGTACACCATTTCTATTAAAGGGTAAAAAAGCATTTTCACTCTGAAAAAATTCTTTAAAATCAAAGGTATATCCTACTCCAATGGTTGGGCCATTGTGACCTTCACACCAGGTAATCCAGTAACGGTCTTCAATAAAAACGACACGAGGGTCATACTTGTAATCTCCAAAAACTTCTGTATTGCCATGAGGACTAAAAACTATTGGTTCTGGATTTATTTCCCAATTGATTCCATCTGTACTGAAACCAGAATGGATATTCATCTGGACTGCTTTATTGTCGCAACGAAAAACACCAGCATAACCATCCTTAAAAGGAACAACAGCGCTATTAAATATGCTATTTGATGAAGCTATTTGATTCCTTCTGATAATTGGATTATCGCTATACCTCCAAATAACATCACTAGAGTTAATTGGTCTTTCTTCCCAAGGAAAATTTACTTTCATTATTTAACCAACCTTTGATTCTTTATCTGCCAGTTTGTTATACCATGTCAATTTTAAAATAACAGACGTTATAACCATAATGGCCAATACAATATACAAACTATTATATTCTTTAATTATTAAATACATTGGTGCCAAAACAAAAGTCATTTGCCAAACAATTCCAATAATACAATTCAACATATCCAACTTAAAGGTTTTATTTTGAACAAAAGCTTGATCATCCTTCCTTATTTCTGATATAACTGGTTTCCAAAAGCCCCAAGGTTTTGTAGTTCTATAAAAATGTTTTAGCACTTTCATATCATCTGGCTTGGCTAGATATACTCCCAAAGCGCAGCCAATAAAAGAAATTAATAATACATAAGGAAACAAAAATATAGAAGATGTGTCCTCAAAAATTTTTGGAAGTAATGTCGAAGCAATAAGACCAGCGAGCATACCACCAAAATACCCATAGGAGTTAAATCGCCACCAAATCCATTTCAAAACATTTGCCGCTGCATATCCTCCATATAAACCAAAGGTTAACCACAATGTCAATGAGTTAATTGATGAAGCAAAAAAACCACCAATTAATCCAACAACCACAATAAAGACTGAAGATAAATAGCTATATCTTATATATGTTTTATTAGCAGCATTGGGATTTATATATTTTTTATAAATATCATTAACTAAATATGCTGGTGCTGAATTAATAAAAGCCGCAAAAGTTCCCATAAAAGCAGCCAGTAAACCAGCTAGTAGCAATCCTTTTACACCAATAGGGACAAACCGATTTATGGCTTCAGGAAGTATCGTTTCAAAATCAAATCCTGATCCCAAACCTTGTAATTCTGGTCCCATATATACAAGACACAATACAGCAAAACCAGCAATCATTAAATATCTTGGGACTGAAAGAACAACAATGGTCAAAGCACTCATTTTGGAAGCATCAACAGGATTCTTAGTAGATAGAACTCTTTGCATATCATAACTAGGAACAGGTCCGGCTAGACTAGCAAAAATGCCTTTAAATATCATCATCATAAAAAAGAACCCAAAAAGAGAAAATCCATCTTCATCGATTTTTTGGTTAACACTATCTATATAGCCAGTCCAATCTAAATCTAAATGCATTCCAAAAAATAAATCTTTCCAATTTGCTGGCACTGCGGCATCAACTTGAGCAAAGGTTACACTTGTAAAGGCAATATACCCAATAACCAAACAGGAAACAGTCATTATTAAAAACTGTAAAACTTCAGTTGCTACTACACTATACATACCTCCTTTAAGAGTATATAAAGTTGTTATTCCTATTATAATCAATGCATAAGATTGTTCAGATAAAACTTGAAAAGCTCCTATATGAAATGATAAATCCCATGGGAAAAAGATTACTACAAATTTGCCAATACCTTCAAAAAAGTAAGCAATAAAACCTAGTGTGCTAATAACTGCAAATACAGTAACAATGATGTGAGATAAACGCGCACCTAAACCTTCACCAAAGCGATAAGTAATCCATTGCGCTCCTGTCATTACATTAGATCTTCTCAACCATGCTGCCAAAAAAACAAATACAAAAACCTGATTCCATACGGGCCAAGACCAAGGTAACCAAGCACTTTTTAAACCATATACAAACATTATAGTAACGGCCCACATTGTTCCTGAAATATCGAACATGCCAGATGCATTTGAAAGGCCTAAATAATACCATGGTATTTCATTACCGCCTAGAAAATAAGATGTTAAACTTTTTGAGGCTTTTTTAGAAACATATAAACCAAATAAAACCGTGATAATTATATAAAAAACGATTATTAATATATCTATAGTTGCTAAATTCATTCTTTCTATCTTGAATTCTATATTAACTTTAATAATTAAAACACAACGTGTTATTAATATTCCTTTTTAAGCAAAAAAATGCTGAATTAATTTATATCAACAAAGCCCTTTAAGACTATTATCGTAATATTAATTGTATTATTTTTGCTCAACAATAACCTCTTAAGCACTTTTGAAAAAATAAAAAAAGACTTAAACAAAAGTGTCAGAAACTTAACATTGTCATAAATATTTATAATTTTAAGTTTTGTACGAATATTTTTAGACCAATAACTATCTTTAAAAGCTAAACGCCTTAAAAGACTACTAATAATTATGCTTAAAGGACTAAAGGAGTATTTTAAAATAAAAGGGAAAAATAAATTCCAGATTACTGTAAGACACCATGTTATCTTTTGGGTAATTTACTTTTTGTTTACAACATTTAAATGGGCTATTTATTACAATGATTTTCGTTATGCATTTGAATCTACTTTATTAGGATTTAGTATTCATATGACCTTGACTTATTTCAATATTTATTATTTAATGCCAAAGTTTGTTTATACCAGAAAGTATATCATTTATGCGCTTGCAGTTTTGGCGTCTTTGTTCGTAATGCTTTTGGTAAAATTCAATTTAACTTATTATCTATTAAGTACTAATGTATGGCCCGAAGGACCAGAAACTACTGAACTAACTTTAAATTATGCAATTCAAACCATGCTCGGTGAATTGTATGTCATTACATTTGTTACTGCAATTAAGGTAACTATAGATTGGCTTAAGGAGCATAAAAGACTCATAGATTTAGAAAAGTTACAACTTGAAACTGAACTACGCTTTTTAAGATCGCAAGTGTCACCTCATTTTTTTTTTAATACCCTTAATAACATATATTCACTTACAATAGAAAAATCAGACAGAGCTCCTAAAACAATTTTAAAATTGTCTGAATTGATGCGTTATCTTCTTTATGAAACCAAGCAGAAAAGACAAAGCTTGAAAAAAGAAATAATTTGTCTTCAAAACTATTTGGATTTAGAACGTATTAGATACGGAAATCTTTTGACCATTAATTTGAACATTTCAGGTGATATAGAAGGCAAGAAGATTGCTCCTATGCTATTATTAGCATTTATAGAAAATGCCTTTAAACATGGCGCTAACAAAAATGTAGGTGAAATAGAAATAAAAATTGATTTCAATATCGTTGAAAATTTTCTTTACTTTAGGGTTTCTAACCCTATTCCAACAAAAATTAACCATAATGTTTTAAACGACAAACAAGGTGGAATTGGAATTGGAAATGTGAAAAAAAGGCTTGAATTGGGCTATAATAAGGAAGATTACAAACTTGAAATTAATGATAATGATGTTGAGTATGTTGTTGATTTAAAAATTAAAGTTTAATGAATTTGAAATGTGTTATAGTAGATGATGAGCCTTTAGCAATCAATGTTATCAAGAGTTATATTGATGAGACTCCAGGATTAGAATTATTGAATTCTTTTAATAATGCTATTAAAAGTATTGAGTTTATTAGAGCTAATGATGTAGATTTACTCTTTCTTGATATCAATATGCCTTTATTAGATGGTCTTAATCTTCTGAAAAGTTTAACAAAAAAACCTTTGACAATTATAACCACTGCGCATCATGAGTTTGCTGTAGAGAGTTACGAATTAGAAGTGTTGGATTATCTAGTCAAACCAATTCCATTCTACAGATTTGTGATGGCCGTTAATAAAGCCTTTAAAGTTAAGGGGTACGAAAATAGTGATACTGTGAAAGCTACTGAAAGAGCTTATATTTTTGTTAACATTAACAAAAAAAAAATGCAGAAAATTTTTCTCGACGAGATTCTTACTGTAGAAAGTCTAAAAGATTATATAAAAATAAATACCACTAGCAACAAGTATATTGTACATCAAACTTTAGGAAGTTTCACCGACAATTTACCGTCCGAAAAATTCATAAGAATTCATCGTTCTTATACCATATCAATTGAAAAAGTTGAGGCTATAGAAGGAAATAGTGTTGAAATTGCGGGAATTAGATATACTATTGGCAGAAGTTACTTAAACGAAACAAAAAGCATTTTGCTTAACAATAATCTGCCTTAGAGGTCTGTTATTATTCAAAACAAATCAATTGCTTTTAAAAAGTCGGGGTTGAAAAAGATAAAATTTATCAAAAATTTAATCTAAAGTGATGTAATCTTTTCTATAATCATTGATTAAATAATATCAATTCGTTTAAGTAAAAAAATCAAAATAAGTAATGTGCTTAAATGTTCTTTACCTAGGTATTCCATATCTTTATTTTTAATTAATGCTAAATAGGCAAATCAATATTTATGTACAATAAATCGGTTTTCGTTGCGCTTATTTTTTTGGGGTATTATGGCTTCACTCAACAAGGTAATTACAAGTTTAATAGTTATGGTAATCGTTCTATTTTACTTTCTGGAAATGTTACTGGTAGTGTTGATGACTTAGGGCTAACCTATTACAATCCTGCACGTTTATCTGAAGTTGAAAATGGATTAATTTCCTTTAACGCTCAAGCATATGAATTAGCCTCTGTCAAATTATTAAATTTCAATGAGGATAATGGAAAATTAGAAAATACAGATTTTAATGGTGTTCCTACCATGGCCGGTGGGATTTTCAACCTTCTTGGAACTCGTTTTGCATATTCATACATAACAAAAAATAGAAGTAATGTCAACTTAAATTATAAAAGCAACTTTATAAATAATGATATCTTGGAAGACTTTCCTGATGTCACAAACTATAAGAATAATTTAGAACTGTTTTCAAAAATCAATGAAGATTGGTCGGGAATAACTTGGGCTTATAAAGTAAATGACAAAATGAGTTTAGGTATATCTGCTTTTGGTAGCATCTATACATATAGATCTAGTACAAAAATAAATCACACCATAGAATCTTTAGAAAATACAGTTGCTTATTATGAGAACTATATTCGATTCAAACAAACATCCTATGGTATTTTTGCAAAAATTGGAGCAAACTACCATTTTAACAAATTTGATTTAGGATTAAATATACAATTACCGTATCTGGAAATTTATGAAAAAGGAGAGTTTAATTATAGAGATATAATTGCTGGAGTTGGAGCAGATTACGATCAATACCATGAATATTATTTTAAGTCGCTTGACAGCAAACGAAAAGAGCCATTAAGTATTTCACTAGGAGCAGGCATCCCTATCGGCAAAGGTCAATTACTTTTCAATGTAGATTTCGTTAATAAAATTAAAAACTATAGTAGAATAGATATTCCCAGTATTGATATTGATGAAGATGATTTAGTCTATGTTATTTTTGATGAAAAACGCAATAGTGTTATAAACTTTGGAACTGGAGCAGAAATTTATTTGACAGATAATTTTAAATCTTATTTTGGATTCAGTACCGATTTCAATGCTTATAAATCCAATACGAATATTTTTGATTTGTCTTCCGATAATGCTATGGATGTTAATAGCGGTGTAGATTTTTATCATTTTAGTACTGGTATAGATTGGAATTTAGATTGGGCTAACATCATTTTTGGAGTTACTTATACCCAAGGTTCTAATGAACTATTAATTCCTTCAAAACTTAATATAGATGGTATAAATCCAAATATTTCCAATCCAGCCGACCTTAAATACTATCGCTGGCAGTTCATGATTGGACTAGAAGTCCCACTTCTCGACCAAAAAGTAAATACAATTTTCAATAAATCAAACAAAAATGACTAATCAAAATGTAACGTGTAAATCTTCATAACTGAAGTAAAAAAAAGAATTTAAACGACAACAGAGAAGTTTTAATACAAAAAAAATAAAAACGCAATTAACTGTATATTAATTAATTGCGTTTCATTTGTGACCTCGGCAGGATTCAAACCTGCAACCTTCTGAGCCGTAATCAGATGCGCTATTCAGTTGCGCCACGAGGCCCTTAAAATGGGACGCAAATATAATGCTTTTATTAAAAAATGACCAAACAATTTATTCCAAAATTGGAAATCCTTATTTTTGAGCCATGATTAAAGAACAATTTCTTAATAAGTTTAGTTACATATTTGATGAGCAACTCATAAATTCTATTTTAAATGTTGGAAAAATAAAACATTTTAATAAAGATGATATTATCATTGATACTGGTCAAGATCTTAAAAGTATTCCTCTTTTAATTGAAGGCAATATTAAAGTTTTGCGAGAAGATAATAATGGTCAAGACCTTTTATTATATGTTTTGGAGTCTGGCGATACTTGCGCCATGTCGTTAACTTGTTGCATGCGAAAATCAAAAAGTAAAATTAGAGCTGTTGCAGATAAGAACTCAACCATAATTATGATTCCAATAGAATATATGACAGAATGGTTTAGATATAATGATAGTTGGAGAAATTTTATTTTGCAGAGTTATGAGATTAGATTTAATGAAATGATAGAAACAATAGATGCACTTGCCTTCTTAAAAATGGATGAACGACTATTAAAATACCTCACTGATCAAGTAAAACTTAATGCGTCTAAAACTTTAAGTATTACACATCAACAAATTTCTGAAGATTTACATACATCAAGAGTAGTGGTTTCAAGACTATTAAAACAATTGGAAAATGATAATAAAATATTAATAGGAAGAAACAAAATAGAAGTTTTAACTTTTTAAGTAACATTTATTACATGATGATTAAAAACCAACTAATACATTTGCATCAAATTTAATTATGGAAATTATTTTACAACCTTGGCCATGGTACGTATCTGGGCCTCTTATTGCTATTATCATGTTTTTACTAGTTTATTTCGGAAAAACATTTGGCATGTCTTCAAATCTAAAAACAATATGTGCTGCTGGAGGAGCTGGCAAAAATGTTCCTTTTTTTGATTTTGACTGGAGAGAACATAAATGGAATCTTTTAGTTGTTTTAGGTGCTGTCCTTGGTGGTTTTATTGCCCATTTTTTCTTATCAGAACCAACCAATATTGAATTGAACCCAGATACAATAGAAAATCTTAATCAATTAGGTTTTAAGAATGCTGGTAAATCTTTATTGCCTCCAGAAATTTATAGTTGGAATTCTGTTTTTAGTATTCAAGGAATTTTAATCCTATTATTTGGTGGTTTTTTAGTTGGATTTGGTACTAGATATGCAAATGGTTGTACTTCTGGGCATGCCATCACAGGTTTAAGTAGCTTACAATTACCATCACTTATAGCTGTAATTGGATTCTTTGTTGGTGGTTTGGTTATGATACATTTAATATTTCCAATAATTTTTTAGATATGAAATATTTAAAATTTTTTACTATAGGAATTTTCTTCGGAATAGTTTTAGTAAAATCTGAAGCAGTATCATGGTATCGTATTTATGAAATGTTCAGGTTTGAATCATTCCACATGTATGGTATTATTGGCACTGCAGTAGTAACTGGAATTATTCTATTACTTCTAACCAAACAATTGAAGCTCAAAAATATTGAAGGGTCCCAAATGAGAGTCCCATTAAAAGAAAAAGGATTTTTACGATATATCATTGGTGGATCTATTTTTGGACTAGGTTGGGCATTATCTGGAGCCTGTCCTGGACCAATGTATATTTTGGTTGGCACAGGTGAATTTTCTGTTTTAATTGTAATACTAGCAGCCTTATTCGGGACTTATATGTATGGTGTTTTAAAAGATAAGTTACCTCATTAATATGGAAATCAATTCTGTTTTAGGTTATGTTGGAGCACTTATTGTTGGTTTAGTTCTAGGACTAATAGGTGGTGGTGGTTCCATCCTTACTGTTCCTGTATTGGTTTATCTAATAGGTCTTAATCCTATAATAGCAACGGCTTATTCTTTATTTGTAGTTGGTATTACATCCATTTTTGGAACTTTTCAAAATTTTAAAAAGAAACTTGTCGATGCAAAAACAGCAATTATTTTCTCTATTCCGGCGTTCGTAGCTGTGTATTTAACAAGACGTTTTATTGTTCCTGCAATTCCAGAAGTAGTTTTTACAATTGGTGGTTTTGATGTAAATAAAAACACCTTTATCATGGTCTTTTTTGCTATTATCATGTTGTTAGCTTCAATTTCAATGATTGTGAAAAGGAAAACGAAAATAGTAGAAAACCAAACTGTTGTTTACAACTATCCACTTATTGCAGTCGAAGGAATAATAGTAGGTATACTTACAGGTTTAGTAGGTGCAGGTGGTGGATTTTTAATTATTCCTGCCTTGGTTGTTTTGGCTAAATTACCAATGAAAAAAGCCATAGGCACCTCTCTATTAATAATCGCAGTGAAATCATTAATTGGATTTTTAGGCGATTTACATAATTTAGAAATTGATTGGGTATTCTTAATTATTTTTACAGCTATATCAATTATGGGAATATTTATTGGTATCTATATATCAAAATTCATTAGCGGTAAAAGATTAAAAAAAGGGTTCGGGTGGTTTACTTTTGTAATGGCATTCTATATCATATATAAAGAACTTTTCTAATATCAGTGTAACAAAGGTCACAAACAAAAAAATAAGGTTTTGTATCTTTGATTAAAATTAAATATATTATATAAAAAAGAAATGAAAATTGAACAAATATATACCGGTTGTCTAGCTCAAGGAGCTTATTATATAGAGTCTAATGGTGAAGTTGCAATTGTGGATCCTTTGCGAGAAACCCAAGCATATATTGACAAAGCTAATTCTGAAAATGCCAAAATAAAATATGTCTTTGAAACACATTTTCATGCAGATTTTGTTTCTGGGCATATTGATTTAGCCAAAAAAACTGGTGCAACTATAGTCTTTGGTCCTGGAGCCGAAACCAACTACAAAATACACGCAGCGAAAGATAATGAAGTATTCAAATTAGGAAATATTACTATTAAAGCATTACACACACCGGGTCACACATTAGAATCTACTACATACTTACTAATTGATGAAAATGGTAAAGATTATGCCATTTTTTCTGGTGATACTTTGTTTTTAGGTGATGTTGGAAGACCAGATTTAGCTATAAAATCTGATTTAACAAAAGAAGATTTAGCATCAATGCTCTATCATTCTTTGAGAGATAAAATAATGCCTTTGGCAGACGATGTTATTGTATACCCAGCTCACGGTGCAGGTTCGGCTTGTGGTAAAAATTTAAGTAAAGAAACCGTTGGTACCATTGGAGAACAAAAAAAGACCAATTATGCGTTAAGAGAAAATATGACTGAAGCAGAATTTGTAAAAGAAGTGCTTGATGGTATACCACCTCCACCTCAATATTTTGCAAAAAATGCCATGCTCAATAAAACTGGCTATGAAACTTTTGAAACCGTTTTAAAAACAGGAAACAATCCTTTAGATCCTGAAAATTTTGAAGCTTTAGCAAACCATGAAGAAGCATTAGTTCTTGATGTGAGAAATCAAGAAGATTTTGTAAAAGAACATATACCTAATTCAATATTTATTGGTTTAAACGGTTCTTTTGCACCTTGGGTTGGTGCATTGATTACCGATTTAAAACAACCTTTACTTTTAATTGTCCCTAAAGGAAAAAGTAAAGAAGCTGTTACCAGATTGTCTCGAGTTGGTTATGATAATACATTGGGTTATCTAGAAGGTGGTATTGAAGCTTGGAAAAAAGCTGGTAAAGACACTGAAACTTTAGAATCTATAGACATCGAAGAGTTTTTAAAAAGAACAACATCACAAAATTTAAATGTTTTGGACGTAAGAAAAGACGGTGAGTATAAAAGCTCACATCTAGTAAATGCTGAACATTTTTCTTTAGACTTTATTAATGATAACATGAGTGCTATTAATAAAAACAACACGTATTATCTGTACTGTGCTAGTGGTTATCGTTCGGTTATTGCAGGCTCAATTTTGAAAGCTCGTGGATTTAACAGTTTAATTAATGTTGAAGGAGGTTTTTCTGCTATTAAAAACACAAATCTTCCTGTCACAGATTATGTTTGTCCAACAACCTTATAAAATGAAAACTACAGTAGAAATACATAATCTAAAATGCATTGGTTGTGCTAATACTATTACCAAAAAGTTATTGAGTATTGATGCTTTATCAAATATTCAAGTTAACAATCAAAATAATACTGTTTCATTTATTTATGACAATGAAAGCACTCTTATTGAAACTAAAAAGATATTAGCAAATTTAGGATACCCAGTAGTTGGAGATAAAAATGTAATGACTACAAAAATTAAGTCTTATATAAGTTGTGCGATTGGAAGAACTTCTTAGATTAAATAATTTCTGCACTCAAACCAGCATCGAGCAATAAAGTACATCTTGGTTCTAAATCTTCGTACTCACCAGTTTTAACAGTACATTGTCCTTTATAATGTACTATCAAGGAGCATTGTTCGGCTTGTTCTGGTGTATGGTCACAAGCCGCAATAAGAGTGTCTATAACATGATCA
Organism: Gilvirhabdus luticola; assembly: GCF_040117515.1. Classification (NCBI taxonomy): domain Bacteria; kingdom Pseudomonadati; phylum Bacteroidota; class Flavobacteriia; order Flavobacteriales; family Flavobacteriaceae; genus Gilvirhabdus; species Gilvirhabdus luticola. Next base: position 102,014 of record NZ_JBEEEN010000003.1, on the reverse strand, counting down.
AAAGTATTAACATCATCATTATATAAGACAATTTCGTTAAGCGACTTTTCCTTACTTCTTACCTGTAGGTCTTCTAAATTCTTGTGTTTTGTACTCAACTTTATTTCTTTAAGCTAGACTAATTTAAAAATTTTAAAGCAACCCAGTTATTTTTTTCAAAATTTTCGTCCAATTTTAACATATACCTGTTGCATTCAGCCTCAATGACAGAAATATCTGAATTATAAAACCCACTTAAAAACAATTTTCCATTTTTATTTAGACATTTGGTGTAAGTTTCCAAGTCATTTAGCAAAATATTTCGGTTAATGTTGGCAATAATAATGTCGTAGTTTTTATTTTTTAACAAACTAGCATCACCTTCTTGAACTGTGATTTTTTTACAATTATTTCTCTCTACATTTTCTAAACTATTAATATAGCACCAATTATCAACATCAATAGCTTCAACTTTTTTTGCTCCTTTTTTTTCTGCAAGAATGGCCAAAATACCAGTGCCACAGCCCATATCCAAAACCGATTTATTTGTGAAATCATTTTTTAAAATATGTTGAATCATCATGTGAGTGGTTTCATGATGACCAGTGCCGAAGCTCATTTTAGGCTCGATAATTATTTCATATTTGGTATTAAATTTCTCATGAAAAGGAGCTCTAACGGCACAAATACCATCTACGACTATTGGACTGAAATTCTTCTCCCACTCTTGATTCCAGTTGGTTTGCTCTATGTCTTCAATAGTATAAGTGATTTGAAATTCATCTGAATTTAATATCTGAATGTCATTTAAAATACTACGATTCCAATCGTCTTTTTGAATATAAGCAGTAACACCTTCTTCAGTTTCAACAAAACTTTCAAAACCTGCATAGCCCAATTCCGCAATTAAAATTTCAACAGCTGGTTGTAAAGGATTGGCTTTAAAATAATAGGCTATGTAAATTGGATTTTTCAATGACTAAAAAGCATTCACAATTGCAAAAAAGTCTTCAGCTTTAAGTGATGCGCCTCCAATTAATCCACCATCTACATCAGGTTTTGAAAAAATCTCTTGAGCATTGTTTGGTTTTACACTACCTCCATAAAGAATGGAAACAGAATCGGCAACATCACTACCGTATTTATTAGCCAAAGTTTTTCTTATAAATGCATGCATGTCTTGTGCTTGTTCTGGGCTTGCTGTCTCACCAGTACCTATAGCCCAAACTGGTTCATAGGCCATAACAATATTGTTAAATGCTAATGCATCCAAATGAAATAATGCATTTTTGATTTGACTCTCTACTATGCTTTCTTGATTTCCTGATTTTCTATCAGCCAGTTCTTCTCCAAAACAGAAGATTACACTCATATCGTTAGCTAATGCAGAATCAACTTTTTTGGCCAATAATTCATCTGATTCATTAAAATATTCTCTACGTTCGCTATGACCTAAAATAACGGTATTCACACCGACACTTTTAAGCATACTTGCCGAAATTTCACCAGTGTAAGCTCCATTTTCTGCAAAATGCATATTTTGAGCAATGACTTCAATATCAAACTGTCGTAATGCTTCAAAGGCATGCCACAAATTGGTAAATGTTGGTGCCACCATAACTTTGGCTTTTGATATTTGCTTTTGCTTTTTTAAATCAGCAATTAAGGTTTCGCTTTGTGGTAAATCATTGTTCATTTTCCAGTTTCCAGCAACAATGTTTTTTCTCATAATTTATTGAAGTTTTACTTTTGGATCTAGCCACGAATAAATCATGTCTACCAAAATGTTGATTAATATAAATAACAATGCAATAACAAGTACAGAACCCATTATTACAGGCAAATCTAATGTATTTAAAGCATTTACTATTTCTTTTCCCAAACCATTCCATCCAAAAATATATTCTACAAAAACCGCTCCAGCAAGCATAGAAGCGAACCAACCTGATATTGCTGTTACAACTGGATTGAAGGCATTTTTTAAAGCATGTTTTCTGATAATTTGAAATTCGGTTAAACCCTTTGCTCTTGCCGTACGAATATAATCTTCACCCAATACATCTAAAAGTGAATTTCTCATTAATTGAATTATAACAGCTAAAGGTCTAATTCCCAAAACTACCGCAGGCAGAATTAAATTTTTCCATTTGATGTACATAGATTCACCAAAATTATCAAGTTCATAAAGACTTCCTGTCATTTCTAAATTGGTGTATTCATGCAACAAAAACCCAAAAAACCAAGCAAATAAAATAGCACTGAAAAATGATGGAATACTCATACCAAACGTACTAAATATTTGAATTGCTTTATCTAAAAATGTGTCTTTGTATAATGCCGAAATAATTCCAAAAATAATTCCAATTAGTATGGCAATTGTAATAGCAGCAACTGCCAAAACAAATGTATTTGGCAGAGTTTCAGATAAAACTTGAGTAACTGGTTTTCCTTGTTTGGTAAAGGATTCACGTAAATAAGGTAGTTTTAAAACAACTTGTGTTGGTCCAATATTAAATAAATTGGAAGCCGTATATTTTCCTTCACTTAAAAAGGTATAATTCTCTTGATCTTTGGAATGAAAAGAAATAGGTGACAAGTCGTTTAAATAGTAAACATACTGCGTAAGAATAGGTTTATCGAAACCATATTTTTTCTTGATAATAGCCAACTGCTCACTATCTTCATTTTGCCCTAGCATCATTTGGGCTGGATCTCCAGGAAGTACATTAAATAGAAAGAAAATAACTGTAACTACTCCAAATAATGTAAGTAAGGCATAAAATATTTTATTTAGAATGTAGCTAATCAGTTTTCAGGTTTTAATGTCACATCAATAATTCCAGTGTATGATGTATTATTTTTAGCATTTAATTCATTTATTTGAATAGAATCTTTTATCACATTTACACTTTCAATTTTTAGAGTATCCAATGCTTCAACCTCATTTTTTGAAGAGAGTTCCCCGTTAATGTAATATGCAACATCTAAAGGCTCCTCAATTTTTGTCACAACTTTCTTTTCGACTTCAGGAAGTTTTAAATCTTCAATATCATTCCAATGCACTTTTTGCATAACAGTACCTTTTTGTAATTCCAAAACTCCAGGATTGGAACGAACAATGGTTTTCAAGGCCTTCTCATCACACAAATAAAAATCAAAATTCAGATTATATTCAGCCTTTATTTTCTGTTTTATATCTTCTCCAGAAGCTGTTAAACCTATGACTGTGTAATTTTTCTCTATGGCTTTATCTGAAAGGCTTTTCAATTTAACCAAACCATCCTTTTCAGCATGTTCGAGGCTATAAGCTACAATCATTATTAAATGTTCTTCACTTAAAAATTGCTCTGTTAAATCTTCAGTTTCTGTTTCAATAGAAAAATCATAAATCTTTGGAGAATAACCTTCATCAATCACTTTGGTTTCCACACTTACATATTCACCATCTACATCTGGATAACTACCATTGGTTATAAATTCTTTTTCTTCTCCGTTTACATTAAACGTCCAAGTATATTCATCAACTCGTTTAGGTGCATCTTCAGGAACACTCATTTCTTGTTGAATATTGTTGCCTATTTTGTATGCTCTAAAATCTTTTGAAGGCAAATGCATCAACACATGATATCCGAACCAAAGACAGAAAATAAAACTTAACAATGCCAAAATGGTGTTTGATAATTTGCTGAATATTGGTTTGATGTATTTTTTGCCAAAAAACAGAATTAGGATTAAAATCAGTAAAATAACATCCTTCGTAAAGCTTTCCCAAGGCGTTAATTTTAATGCATCACCAAAACAACCACAGTCTTTTACTTTATCAAAATACGCTGAATAAAATGTTAAAAAAGTAAAGAAAATAATCATGGCTAGTAAACTCCAAAGCGTAAATTTGCGTTTATAACCTATGAGCAAAAAGACACCTAATAAAACTTCAAAAACTACTACAACAACAGAAATCATTAAAGCATAAGGTTCAAAAAAAGGTAGATTTAAGACATCTGCACTAAAATATTCCTGCAATTTATATGAAAACCCTAAAGGGTCATTCAGCTTTATTAATCCAGAAATGATAAATAAAACGCCTACTAAAATTCTGCTTATGTGAACTATATATTTCATTTTAATTGTTTTCTTCGTTTAAATGAATCATTGCGAAAACTGCATAATTTATCATGTCCTGATAATTAGCATCTATGCCTTCACTCACAATGGTTTTTCCTTTATTATCTTCTATTTGCTTAACGCGAAGCAATTTTTGCAATATCAAATCTGTTAAACTACTTACTCTCATATCTCGCCAGGCTTCTCCATAATCATGGTTCTTATCATCCATGAGTTGTTTTGCGATTTTCACTTTTTTATCATACAAAACAATCGCATCTTCAGTACTTAAATCGGGTTGCTCTACAACTCCTTTTTCTAACTGAATAAGTGCCATAATACAATAATTAATAATCCCTATAAACTCACTGGCTTCGTCTTCATCAACTTTTCTTACATCATTTTGTTGCAAGCTTCTTATACGTTGTGCTTTTATAAAAATCTGGTCTGTCAAGGATGGTAGTCTTAATATTCGCCAAGCACTACCATAGTCTTTCATTTTCTTAATAAATAAACTTCTGCATGTATTTATAACGTCATCGAATTGTTTGGAGGTATCTTGCATTGAATAATATGAATTTTGCGTAAATTTCGCATAAATAATTTTAAAGTTCAAAGTTTAAGGTTTAAAGTTTTCAATACTTAAACAAAGCAAGAATATAATAAGTAAATGACTATTAACTGCAAAGGAAAACTTATAGATTTATCGACATCTCATGTCATGGGAATATTGAATGTAACGCCAGATTCATTTTATGATGGTGGACAATTCAATACTGAAAAGAACATTTTAAATCAGGTTGAAAAAATGTTAGAAGAAGGTGCTACATTTATAGATGTTGGCGCTTACAGTTCAAGACCAAATGCAGAGCATATAAGTGAAGAAGAAGAACAGAATCGTATTCTACCTATTTTGTCTTTAATTCTTAAAGAATATCCTGAAACGCTTATTTCTATTGATACTTTTAGAAGTAATGTTGCCAAACAATGTATTGAAAATGGAGCAGCTTTAATTAATGATATTTCTGCCGGTAATTTAGATAAAAACATGTTTAAAACTATTGCAGAATTGAAAGTTCCATACGTTATGATGCACATGAAAGGAACGCCACAAACCATGAAAGATTTAACAGATTATGACAATTTAACACATGATATACTCTTCTATTTTTCTGAAAAAATTGCTGAAGCAAGAAGTCTTGGTATCATCGATTTAATTGTAGATCCTGGTTTTGGCTTTGCAAAAACGTTAGAGCAAAATTATGAACTGTTAGGTAAACTTGAACTTTTTAATATGTTAGAATTACCTATTCTTGTTGGGCTTTCTAGAAAATCTATGATCTATAAAACTCTAGAAAATGATGCACAACTAGCCCTTAATGGCACAACGGTTTTAAATACTGTTGCTCTCCAGAAAGGAGCTTCTATATTAAGAGTACACGATGTAAAGGAAGCCATGGAATGTATTAAATTAGTCAAGAAGTTATGAAACACTTTTTTTTGTTTGTCGCTTTGATGATTTTGTGGTCTTGTGGAAACGAAAAAGTTGTACAACTTCCTGAAATACAAAATGCGAATATCACTGAAGTTTTAGACGTTTCTCCTGCTTACATTTTTTATGACATCACAAAACCCGATAGTACAGATTTCAACAGAAAAAACCTGATAAGTACAACCAATTGGTTAGTAAACGTTGACAAACGATTAACCTTAAAACAGGTTCTACCTCATTTACAATATCTGCAAGAAAAGCGTCATGGTGATGGAATGCATAAAAACGAAAATGCCAGAAACTATTTTACTTGCAATGATACCAGTAGAAATACTTTGGGTTTCATTGATTTTACTGATATAGTTTATTCTTTAGAAAAGAGTGATTCATTTCTTAAGGAATATTCAAATAGCATAGTTATTAATTTTTCAGAAAATGAAATTTCTATTAACGACCGTTCACTTAAGCTAGAACAATTCAACAATTTAAAAGGCAATTTAATTTTAACCTTTGATGCCTTATTAACTTTTCAGGAATATATAAGATTTAAGTCACTATTATTAAGTATAGATTCTCCAAAAATTACAATAGCAAATCAAGAATTCATTTATTAATCTTATTTTCCTAAATTTACCAAAACCGAATTTTTAGCTTGGACATTTTTAAAGACCTTTTAGAATTTAAGCTTGTAGACATCATAGATGTTATTCTTGTAGCACTTCTACTCTATTATATATACAAATTAGTAAAAGGCACTGTTGCTATTAAAATCTTTATCGGCATTATTTTTATCTACCTCGCATGGCGATTAACAGATTTTCTTAAAATGGAGCTTCTCACCAGTATTTTTGGTGGTTTTATGAAAGTTGGTATTATAGCATTGATTGTGGTTTTTCAACCTGAAATTAGAAAGTTTTTACTTATGGTAGGTTCTACTAATTTTGGAACAAGACGAAAGTTTTTTAAGCAATTTAATTTTTTAAAAACCGATACCTTTGATGAAACAGATGTTGAAGCTGTTATATCGGCGTGTAACAAAATGGCAACTACAAAAACAGGTGCGCTCATTGTTTTTGAGCATCACAACAATTTGGATTTTTTAACAAATACTGGTGATGAAATGAACATAAAGGTTACGCAACCAATAATAGAAAGCATTTTTTTTAAGAACAGTCCTCTGCACGATGGTGCTATTATTATTGCAAATAATGTAGTTAAAGCTACCCGAGTTGTACTTCCTTTAAACAATGAAAAAAACATACCTCAACGATTTGGGTTAAGACACAGAGCTGCTATTGGTATTACAGAAAAAACTGATGCATTGGCTTTAGTAGTTAGTGAAGAAACTGGGCAAATTTCTTATTTTAAAGATGGTGAATTTATTTTATTTAAAAACACAGTTGAGCTTACCGAAATTATTAAAAAAGATTTGATGTGATGCACTGTAAAAATTGCTTCACAGATTTAAAAGAGAATTACGATTTCTGCTATAATTGTGGTGCAAAAGTTATTAGAAATAGGCTTACATTTAAAATTTTTTTTGAGCACATTAGTGAAACTTTTTTTAATTACGATAATAAACTTTTAAGAACCTTCATTGAGTTGTTTACTAAACCTGAAGATGTTATTGGTAGTTATATAAATGGTGTTAGAAAAAAATATGTAAATCCCATTAGTTATTTTGCACTTGCTCTTTCTATAAGTGGAATATATTTATTGATAATTAATAAGTTTTTTCCTGAAACCCTTGATTTTTCAATTTTTAACTTTCCTGGTCAGGAAGAATTACAAAAAAGGAACGTAAGCTTTGTTCAAGAGTATTATTCAATTGTAATGATGTTTTATGTGCCAATTTATGCCCTTATGGCACTATTAACTTTTATTGGCTTAAAAAAATTTAACTATACAGAATTGCTTGTAATATTTTTATATATCCAAGCATAAATTTCAATTGTTACATCCGTAATCACTATTGTAACAGCAATGCTTAGTATACCACAAGGTTTTTCAGGTTTAGTTTTAATGCCATTAATGATATTATATTCTGCTTTCTGCTTAAAACGTCTATATGAATTAAGCACTGGTAATATCATTTTAAGAACATTATTGTTCTTGGTTATTTTAGGAATTGCTTTTGTTATTTTGAGTGTTGTTATGGCAATAGTTATGTTTTTAAATGGCGATTTAGAACAAATGATAGAAGCGCAGAAAGCTGCTCGAGGAACTTAAGCAACTTCCTCTTTTAAAAACTGAACTTCATAGAGGTTTTTGTAATAGCCGTTTTGCTTTTTAAGCAATTCTTTATGTGTGCCTTGTTCTACAATCTGTCCTGCATCCATAACAATAATGGTATCTGCTTTTTTTATAGTTGCCAATCTATGAGCAATGATTATAGATGTCCTATCTTTTGTAATAGTGTCTGTTGCATTTTGTATAAGTTGTTCTGAGTACGAATCGACAGAAGATGTGGCTTCATCCAAAATTAAAATACTAGGATTGGTTACATAAGCCCTTAAAAATGATATAAGTTGACGTTGACCAGAAGACAACATAACACCTCGCTCTTTAACATTATAATGATAACCGTCTGGCAAGCTTAAAATAAAATCATGAATGCCTATGTTTTTTGCCGCAAGATGAACCTGTTCTTCAGTAATATTTGGATTATTTAATGTGATGTTATTCAAAATCGTATCTGCAAAAAGAAAAACATCTTGTAACACAACAGCAATTTGCTTTCTTAAGGAAGCTAGTTTAACTTCTTTTATATTTATACCATCAATACTTATAGTCCCTTTTTTAATTTCATAAAAACGATTCAACAAGTTAATAATAGTCGTTTTACCTGCACCTGTTGCTCCTACAATAGCTACAGTTTCTCCAGATTTAATCTCTAAAGAAATACCTCTTAAAACTTCTTCTCCTTCCACATAACTAAAGTGAACATCATCTAGCTTTATATCTCCTTTAAAATGAGATACATCAAGAGTTCCTACATCATCAATATGAGACGTTGTATCAATTACTTTAAACACTCTGGTTGCAGCAACCATTCCCATTTGCAATGTGTTAAATTTATCTGCTATTTGGCGTAATGGTCTAAATAACATTGGAATAAACATAATGAAAGCAAAAAGGTCTCCTTCAGAAATTGTTCCTTTAAGTAGAACATTTAATCCTCCATACCAGGCTATTAAACCTATGGTTATTGACGAAGACAATTCTGCGATTGGAAAGAAAATAGAATTATACCAAACGGTTTTTAGCCAACCCTTTTTATGTCTTTCATTTATCTCTTTAAACTTTTTATATTCTATATCTTCACGTGTAAATAGTTGAAGAATTTTCATACCGGTTAAACGTTCCTGAACAAAGGAGTTTAAATTTGATACTTCAGTACGTACTTCCTCAAATGCTTTTTTCATATACTTCTGAAAAATACGTGTTGCATATAACAATAAAGGCATCATTATAAATACAATTAAGCTTAACTTAAAATTCATAAATAACATAACACCAGAAACAACAATCATAGTGAGTAAATCTCTGAAGATCATAAATAATCCTTCTCCAAAAATATCAGCAATTCGCTCCATATCAGTTACGGTTCTTGTTATTAACACTCCAACCGATGAGTTATCAAAATACTTCATTTTAAACCCAAGAACATGGTTAAATAATTTTACTCGAACATCCTTAACCAAATTTTGACCCAACCATGCCGCGTAAAAAATAAAAGCCAATTGAAAAGTACTTTGAAGGACTAATAAAATAAACATCAGAATGATATAAAATAAAAATCCATTAGGATCCTTAACAGCAATGCTATTATCAATTACATATTTTGTAATATAAGGGATAGATGTCGTAAAAATTGCCAATAATATGACCGCAACCAGCATTCCATAAAACACCAATTTATATGGTTTTATATACTGAAAAAGCCTTTTAAACAGATTGACGTCAAAAATATTTTCCTTTTTACTACTCATTTATTTTAATGTGTTCCGGGTATTCAATTCTTGTTAAATATAGTGCATGTGCAGGAACTGAAAAACCAGCTTCACTCCGGTTTTTAGATTTAATTATATTATGTAAATCTTCTGCTTCAATTTTTCCTAATCCAATATTGATTAAGGTTCCAACAATAGCCCTAACCATATTTCTTAAAAACCTATCGGCTTTGATTATGAAATGTAATTCATTCTTTTCTTCAATCCACTCTGCTTTCATGATATTACAATGATACGTTTTTACATCTGTATTACTTTTTGAAAAGCATTGAAAATCTCTATATTCAAATAGTATTTTTGATGCTTTTCTCATTTTATCAATATTCAAAGTTGATTTTAAATAATATGAATTATTAAATGTAAACGCATTTTTTTTTAAAGAAATTTTATACAAATATTCTCTGCTTAAAGCATCAAAACGTGCATGGGTATTTTCAGTAACCTTAAAAATATCATGAATAGCAATATCTTTTGGTAAAAAAGAGTTTAACTTATATTTTAAATCAGATTGGTTTAATGTTTTTTCTGTATCAAAATGAGCAAACATTTGTAATGCGTGCACACCTGTGTCTGTCCTGCCTGCTCCAACAATACTTGTTGATTCTTTCAAGATTGTTGAAAGGGCTTTTTCTATAACCTCTTGAACAGAAATGGCATCAGGTTGATTTTGCCAACCAAAATAAGCCTTACCGTTGTAAGAAAGTTCTAAAAAATGTCTCAACTTGTGTTATTTTTGTTTAGAAGTTACAAAGATAAATAGTTTTATCACTTTACAGGATTCATTAACTTTTTATAATGATTAAAATACTTTTACTTTCAGATACTCATGGTTATATAGATGATCAAATACTAAAATATGTAATTCAAGCCGACGAGGTTTGGCATGCTGGAGATATTGGTGATTTAAAAGTAACAGATGCAATTAAGAATCTTAAACCCTTAAGAGGTGTTTATGGCAATATTGATGATGCAAAAACAAGAGTAGAATTTCCTGAACATAATAGGTTTAAGTGCGAAGGCGTTGATGTTTGGATGACTCATATAGGTGGTTATCCTAAACGCTATGATATTAGGGTGAGGGAAGAAATTAATATAAATCCTCCAAAACTATTCATTAGTGGGCATTCTCATATTTTGAAAGTAATACCAGATAAAAAACTTGATTTATTGCACATGAATCCAGGTGCTGTAGGCAAAAGAGGACTTCATAAAAAAAGAACTATGCTTCGATTTGTAATTGATAGGAATGATATAAAAGATTTAGAAGTTATAGAGTTTGATAACAGATAAAAAACCCAGACCATAGTCTGGGTTTTCACGCACTAATACTACTAAGATGATAGGTTTATCGTAATCGATCTACAGATTTTACAAGATCTTCATCCTTTTTGATGGCCTTATTGGCCAAAGCCAATAACACGATAGAAATTATAGGTAAGAACATCCCAATACCTTTCTCTGAAACTTGAGTTTCTCCAGATAAATTTAGAGATTGATACACAAATAATCCTAGTAAAATAAAGTTTAATATGATGTTAAGTCGTCCCAAAACAAATTGAGATTTCCTGTTTTTGTACATAAAAATTGAAATTAACGACAATACTGCAGAACCTAAAAACATTCCAAAATACAATAAATTGTCTTTTGCAAAAACTTCAAAACCATCTTTATTTGTCCAAAGACTAAACAAAAATATCAATCCACCGGCTACTGCAGCAGACAATAAAAGATAAATGGTTTGAATTCGTTGAATCATAAAATTTCAATAAATCGAAGTGCAAAAATAATAGTTTCTTTTTTAAAATATGCGTAAAAGATTAAAATAAAGTTGTATAATTGCAATAACAATTGGCATTAACCACATTTACTAATTGTCATTCTTCGGATTAAAATCAATTTTTCATAAAAATTCAATTTTAATATTTAACACAAATATTCAATTCAACATCAATGTTTGAAATTTCACAATTAAAAGAAAAAAAACTCTCAGATTTACAAGAGATTGCAAAAGACTTGAACATTTCCAAGTATCGCACATTAAAAAAGCTAGATTTAGTATATCAAATATTAGATCATCAGGCTGCTAACCCAAAAGCAGTTGAAACCAAAAAGGATGAAAAACCTCAAAGACAACGAATTGAGCGTACTGAAAAACCAAAAGATAATAAAGTGCCTCAACATAAGAAACCAACTCAAGGTGCTACTAAACAACCTACCGTAGAAAAAGTTGTAGAAAAGAAAGAAGATAGCGAAGCTTCTAATAATGCTCCTAAAAAAGAAAAAACGCATCATAAAAACAATCATAAAAACCAGAATAACAATAATAGTAGTAATTCTGGTAATAAAGATACTCGCAACCGTTACAGAGAACCAGACTATGAATTTGACGCAATCATTGAAAGTGAAGGGGTATTAGATCTCATGCAAGATGGTTATGGGTTTTTACGTTCTTCAGACTATAATTATTTATCATCACCAGACGATATTTATGTGTCTCAATCGCAAATTCGTCTATTCGGGTTAAAAACAGGTGACACGGTTTTAGGAAACGTAAGACCACCCAAAGAAGGTGAAAAATACTTCCCTTTAATTAAAGTCAATAAAATAAACGGATTAGATCCGCAGGTGGTAAGAGACAGAGTGTCATTTGAGCATTTAACACCATTATTCCCAAGAGAAAAATTTAACCTGGCAGAAAGACAAAGTACAATATCTACACGTATTATTGATTTATTCTCTCCAATTGGAAAAGGACAACGTGGTATGATTGTATCGCAGCCTAAAACTGGGAAAACGATGCTATTAAAAGATGTGGCTAACGCAATTGCTGCCAATCATCCAGAAGTTTATCAAATTATTTTATTAATTGATGAACGCCCTGAAGAGGTTACCGACATGCAACGTAATGTACGTGGAGAAGTTGTTGCTTCAACATTTGACAAAGAAGCCCACGAGCATGTAAAAATTGCAAACATTGTTTTAGAAAAAGCAAAACGTTTGGTAGAATGTGGTCATGATGTAGTTATTCTGTTAGACTCCATTACACGTTTAGCTAGAGCATATAACACAGTGCAACCAGCATCTGGTAAAATATTAAGTGGTGGTGTAGATTCTAATGCATTGCATAAACCAAAACGTTTTTTTGGTGCTGCTAGAAAAATTGAAAATGGTGGTTCATTATCAATAATTGCAACAGCCCTTACTGAAACTGGATCTAAAATGGATGAAGTTATTTTTGAAGAATTTAAAGGAACAGGTAATATGGAACTTCAATTGGATAGAAAGATATCTAACCGTAGAATTTTCCCAGCCATAGATCTTACATCATCTAGTACTCGTCGTGATGACTTGTTATTAGATGAAAATACTATACAACGTATGTGGGTGATGCGTAAGTATCTTGCAGATATGAACCCAGTTGAAGCTATGGAGTTTATTAACGAACGCTTTAAACAAACAAGAAATAATGAAGAGTTTTTAATCTCTATGAATGGTTAATTACTTATAAATACAAACAAAAAAAGCTTCTCAAAATTGAGAAGCTTTTTTTATATATAACAATTTTTTATAAAGCTGCTACATGCTTTACCAAACCAGACTTAAGATTAGCTGCTTTGTTATCATGAATAATATTATTCTTTGCTAATTTATCAATCATAGAAATAACAGAAGGTAATGCAGCTTCAGCATCTTTCTTTTTAGTTTCTTCACGCAATTTCTTAATAGCATTACGTGTGGTTTTATGCTGATATCTGTTTCTTAAGCGTTTAGCTTCGTTACTTCTAATTCTTTTTAACGCTGACTTATGATTTGCCATTTATATGTTCTTTTATTAAAAAAATTGTAGCCCGTAGGGGAATCGAACCCCTCTTACCAGGATGAAAACCTGGCGTCCTAGCCGATAGACGAACGGGCCTTTAATAATTCAAGTTTGTAATTTTAATTAAAACACTACAAAACTTTTCAATTAACGTACAATGTTTCCATTGCGGATGCAAAAATACAACTATTTTTAAATGTTGCAACTCCTAAATAATCTTTTTTCTAAATTTTTTCAATTAATAGGCCTTCGCAAATAATACTCTTCGTTTTGAAGGTTTTTTAGAATAGACACAAAGACCACTTTCTTCAATATTATCTAAAGGAATACATCTAATAGTTGCTTTGGTTTGTTCTTTAATTCTATCTTCTGTTTCAGAAGTACCATCCCAATGTGCAGAAATAAATCCTCCCTTGGTATCTAAAATTTCTTTAAATTCATCAAATGTTTCAACATTCGTGATATGAGCATCTCTAAAATCCAATGCCTTTTGAAACATTTCTTTTTGTATTTGATTTAACAAAGACTCAATAGTTTCAGCCAAATTTTCTAAAGCAACAATCGATTTTGTTAGTGTATCTCTTCTAGCTAATTCTACCGTATTATTTTCTAAATCTTTTGGTCCAATAACAATTCTTAAAGGCACGCCCTGTAATTCATGTTGCGCAAACTTTGCACCAGGTCTAAAAGTATCTCTACTGTCATATTTGACTGAAATACTTTTAGATTTCAACTCTTTCATTATACCATTGGCAACATTACTTATTTCTTCAAGTTGCTCTTCATTTTTATAAATAGGTATGATAACCACTTGGTTAGGTGCCAAATTTGGAGGTAATACCAAACCATTATCATCACTATGAGTCATAATTAAAGCTCCCATCAATCTAGTTGAAACTCCCCAAGATGTTGCCCAGACATAATCTTGTTTTCCTTCTTTATTAACGTACTTCACGTCAAAAGCTCTAGCAAAATTTTGTCCCAAATAATGTGATGTTCCTGCTTGTAAAGCCTTTCCGTCCTGCATTAAAGCTTCAATACAATAGGTTTCATCTGCACCAGCAAATCGTTCACTCTCTGTTTTTAAACCTTTTATAACAGGTATAGCCATAAAATTTTCAACAAAGATAGCATAGACATTGTTCATCAACTCTGCTTCCGCTAAAGCCTCACCTTTGGTTTCATGCGCTGTATGTCCTTCTTGCCACAAAAACTCGGCAGTTCTTAAAAACAAGCGTGTTCGCATTTCCCAGCGCACTACATTAGCCCACTGATTAATAAGGATTGGTAAATCTCTATAAGATTGTATCCAATTTTTATAAGTATTCCATATAATTGCTTCGCTTGTAGGTCTAACTACAAGTTCTTCTTCTAATTTGGCTTCTGGATCTACTCTTAACTTTCCTGGTTTGTCAGGATCATTTTGTAATCTGTAATGAGTTACAACAGCACATTCTTTTGCAAACCCTTCAGCATTTTTTTCTTCCGCTTCAAATAAACTTTTTGGAATAAATAAAGGAAAATATGCATTTTGATGTCCAGTTTCTTTAAACATTCTATCTAATTCAGCTTGCATTTTCTCCCAAATTGCAAACCCATATGGTTTAATAACCATACAACCTCTTACCGCCGAATTCTCTGCTAGGTCTGCTTTTACAACAAGTTCATTATACCATTTTGAGTAATCTTGGGTTCTACTTGTAAGTTTTTTGCTCATATACAGGTTTTTGGCACAAAAATTGTGACTCTATTAAATAATAAAATAGTTCAGCAAAACTAACTATTTTTGTTATGTTCAACAATTAAATTAATGAGATATGCGATTTATTAACTACTCAAAAATAAACATGCCTTTTTTGGCATTATTCGGATTGTTGTTTGGTTTAACATCATGTGGTTCTTATCAATATGTTGGTGAGAGTGGTCAAGGTAGTTACCAAAGATATGAAACTGGTGTTGAATACGCCCAAGAAACTCCTCAAGTTACTAGTAATAGTACATACTATCAGAATTATTTTAAAGAAAAATCTTTAGAATATGAAACTACTGGTGTTGGTGGAGATGAAATATTTACAGATGTAGATTCCTATGAAGGTAGTTATAATGTAGAAAATGATTCATTAAATGTTGAATATGCAAGTTACGGTGGTTGGGGACAAAATAGTAGTGAAATTTCTATAAACGTTTATCCTAGCTATAATTGGTATAGACCTTGGTATGCTTATGGTTATGGCTATTACAACTGGGGCTGGGGTTTCGGTTGGGGTTATCCTAACTATGGTTGGGGTTGGAACTATCCTTATTATGGTGGTTATTATGCAGGTTGGTGGGGCTATCCATCTTATTATTGCCCTCCATATTACGGTGGATATCCTTATTACAGAGGTGGATATTACGGGAATTACACCTACGGAAGAAGAGGTAGTAGTAATTATTATGGAAGACGATCTGCTGTTGCATATAATGGCTACGGAAGAAATAGTATTTCCAGAGCAAACACCAGATCTAATGTCTCACGAGCAAATACTAGAACAAACATCTCAAGATCTAGTGTGAATAATAATATTACTAGAAATAGATTAAGCAGTAGAACTTCTTTATATAACTCAAGAAATTCTATTTCAAATGGATCTAACTTAAGAGCTAATGTTGTTGATAGAAATTCATTAAGCAATAATAGAACGAGAAGTTATAATGGTACCAGACAAGTCCGTTCTACTTCAATTAACAGGTCCAGACCTTCAAGTAGTAATTCGAATGTTTCGAGATCAACTAGAAGTAGAAGTAGTTCAAATGTATCTAGGTCTACTCCAAGCAGAAGTAGGAGCAGTTCAAATGTATCTAGGTCTACTCCAAGTAGAAGCTCTGGAGTATCTAGAAGTAGTAGTTCTGTGAGATCTTCAAGCCCAAGTAGAAGCAGAAGATAGATTATAATCTAGAAAATTTCTTTAATTTAATAAAAGTATGAAAAAGTTAATTTTACTATTCATAGGTGTGCTTTGTATGCCTATAATAAATGCACAAAACATTAATGATGCATTAAGATACTCTCAAAATGAAATTCAAGGAACAGCTCGATTTAGAGCCATGAGTGGTGCCTTTGGATCAGTGGGTGGAGATCAAAGTTCTGTTAGTTTAAACCCTGCAGGTTCTGCTTTATTTAAAACTAGTGAAGCTTCTGTTACATTTGCTAGTATTTATACTGATAATGATATTCAATATTTTAATGGTTTTAGTAACACTTCAGATGCTAATTTAGATTTTCAACAAGCAGGAGTAACTTTTGTATTTAGCAGTTGGGATTCACCTTGGAAAAGATTAACCTTAAGTGTAGGTTATGATAAATTTCAAAACTATAATAACGACTGGTTTGCGTTTGGAACTAATTCTAATTCTATTGACAGTTATTTTTTATACTATGCTCAAGGATTACCTTTAAGTGAAATATCTGCCTTTCCTGATGAATCAATTACCAGTGCCTATGCCGATATCGGTAGTATTTATGGATTTGGCAATCAGCAAGCTTTTCTGGGTTATGAATCTTACATTTTAGAACCTGATATGCCGACAGATGATAACACTTTATATTACAGCAATATTGCTCCAGGCGAATTTGATCAAGAATATTTGTATGCGGCTTCTGGCTATAATGGTAAAGTCTCATTTAATATCGCAACACAATATCAAGAAAATTTGTTTTTGGGTTTAAACTTAAATTCACACTTACTTAATTATGATAGAGCTACAAGATTTTATGAAGGAAACTCCAATGTAGGAACGTTTGTTAATGAGGTTGGCTTTGATAATTTCTTGTCAACATATGGCTGGGGCTTTTCATTTCAGCTAGGTGGAATATTAAAACTTAATGATTTTTTCAGAGTTGGTCTAACATACGATTCTCCAACGTGGCTTACCATTGAAGAAGAAACATCACAGTATGTTTCAACAGTACGCAATGAATCTGGTAATGATATTATTCAAATTATTGACCCTAGAATTGTTAATGTTTTTCCATCTTACAAATTACAAACACCTGGGAAAATTACTGGAAGTTTGGCTTTCGTGTTTGAAAATCATGGGGTAATAAGTTTTGACTATTCCACAAAAGATTATGGAAACACAAAATTTAAGCCAGCATCAGATTCGTATTTTGCGGTTCAAAACAATATAATAAGTGAAAGACTCACAACAGCTTCAACATACAAAATTGGTGGAGAATATAACTATCAGAGGTTTAGTTTTAGAGGTGGATATCGTTTTGAAGAATCTCCTTACAAAGACAATACCATTGATGATTTAACAGGATATTCTTTAGGTATTGGATATAATTTTGGAAAAATGAAACTCGATCTAACTTACGATCAGTCAAAACAAAATATGAACTATCAATTATTTGATCAAGGCTTAACAGACTCTGTAAATATTGATACCAAAAGGTCCAATGTAATTCTCTCGTTAAGTTTTAAAATTTAACTTTAAAAGGCTTGAAAACTCTAATTCAAGCCTTTTATTATTTTATCTTTTTAGAGCAAAATGAGATTTAAAGATTCTCGTTGAACCATTATTAGGTTCTTCATATTCTACTGTAAACCAGTAATCACTTGAAGGTAATGGATTACCATTAAAAGTTCCGTCCCAACCAGGTCCTGTAGGGCTTAATTGTTTAATTAATTTACCATAACGGTCATAAATGTATATTTTCGCCAAAGGCTGACTTTCAATCCCATAAATATTCCAACTGTTATTATAAGCATCTCCATTTGGTGTAAAAAATCTAGGATAATCAATAATAGTTTGTATTTCAAATATTTCATTACAATTATATAAATCTCTTACATATACCGTATGCTGTCCACCAGAGACATTTTCAAATCTTGGAGATTGCTGCCATAATCCATGGTCCAAACTGTACTCATAAGTGCCATTGCCAGAAACCGAAACCTCTATAATATCATCATCAGAAAATGCTTCAGAAGAAATATTTATAGTTATACTTTGTGGAGGATATGATCCTATAACCTCTGTAGTTGCAGGTATTGTGCAACCTGTGATAATATTTGTAGCTAGTACTGAATATAATCCTGCTGAAGTAGGATCGAAAAATGAATCGTTAGCACCGGCAATTTCATTACCAGGTATTGGATCACCAAGATACCACTGAAATGAAAACTCTGTTGAACTCAATTGAGTATCAATTGGTGGGTTTGTTAAAAATGTTTCTAACGTTGGCGGAATTCGCTGTCCTTGAAATGATAAACATATTACATATTGATCTTCAATTGCAATTTCTGGAACTGGATTTACGATTAAAGTGATAGGTACAATTACAAAACATTGATTAGTGACTGGCGATACCCTAGCATATATAATTTGGGTTAAAGCCTGCGTATTTACAAAGCTTGTAGGGTTTGATATGCTATTTGAATTTCCAGCAATAGCATCAGCTTCAATTTCATAATAATCAAAAGTGAAATTTAATGGGTCTAATCCATTTAATATGTCGGTTTCTCTCCTTGTCAGGTCAAAATTATCATAACCATCATTATCAACTTCACACTCCTCAATTGTCACTGGTACTGAATTCAAATTTTCATATAAAATGGTTTCTAATGAAAGTGTTACAGTTGAAGTACAGGTATTTGATCCTGTAGCCAAAACAATAATATCTCTATTAAATAAATTATTATTATACATTGAAGGTGATACAATTGGATTGTTATTGTCTAAATCTAATTGCGATTCAAAATATGTTAAAACAATTGAAGAATCTCCACCAGTAATTTGATCTTCTCTAACCGTTAAATCGTAAACTGTATTAAGTTGATCATTACAAATTTGTATGGCCTCTGGTTGAAAAATCACTGGATTTGGATTTACAATCAACTCAAAAGTCATGTCTGTACTTACACACTCTCCATTATCACCTACTCCATTACCATTATCATCAAATTGTGCTCTTACATAAATAGTTTGTGGGTTTGTAAGGTTAGTATAAGGCGAAACAATTGCATTCATATTATTTTCAGCATCATTTGGTGTTTCATGGTATGATATCAAAATATCTTGAGTTTCTACACCAATAACTTCAGAATCCTTTGTTGTTAAATCAAAACTTGCTTGACCAACTCCACCATCACATAATATGTAGTCGCTAATAATATTATTTAGAGGCACAGGGTCAACGGTTAAAGTGATATATTCACCCAAACCTAAACAAGCATTAAGTGCATCACTATCGACCCTAACCACAATATTTTGAACATTAGGCGAAGCATCATTTCTATGATTGCTTATGTCTGCTATTGCATTACTCTCTTGCAGTGCGTCCGTAAAATTTGTATAATACGAAACCGTTAATGTTTGTCCAGGTGGAAATTGTGCTAGTATTTGCGTTGTGGCATCACTAAAATCAAAAGTGGCTATTCCGTTGGTGTTGTCATTGTCAATTTGATAATCGTCACAAAAATTATATAGCAAATTAAATGCTCCTGGAATTTGAGTAGTACTTACAGTTAAATTTATTTGTGCAGTCTTATAACATCCATTACCAGCTTCAATTCTTGCGTAAATTACACCTGACAAAGGCATTGGATTTGGATAATTCAAATAATTTGAAATTTGATCTGCAACCAAACCACCTTGTGCTTCTGCCAATGTTAAATAATATGTAAATATTTCGTTTGAAGCATTACTGGAAATTAAATCGTTTGCTTCTGTTAAGTTAAATAAAGTGAAGCCATCATTATCATCATCGCATTGAAACAAATCCACAACAGGAATTACAATGGGATTTAAATTTACAAATAAATCAAAACTAGTTGTATCATAACAATCAGTATTCAACACATTTTCAATTCTTACATAAACAGTTTGAGGACTAGATGCATTAGATATTGGCGTATTTATTTCAGTTCCTAAAAGTCCGGCATCTGCATCTGCTTGAAACAAATAAAATTTAACATCAAAATCTGTCGAAGATTGACTCCCAAGCACTTCACTTTCTTTCACAGATAAATCAAATAAGGTTGTACTGGTATCGCTGCAAGAAACAAAATCTGAAACGGGATTTGCTATTGGATCTAAATATACATTGATATTAAAAGAGCCAACATCAATACAATCAATCAAATCGGTTAAAATATTTTCGACTCTTACATAAATAGTTTCTGAAGGCAAAGAGTTGGTATAAATTAAAGGAAGTGGACTCGATGCAGAATTGGCATCTGCCATGCTATCATAATAAGTAACTTCAAAAGTAGTTGGGTCCAATCCGTTTAAAACTTCAGAACTTTTCGTGTTAAAATCAAACTGAATTATACCATCATCATCACAAAGTTCATAATCGCTTATAGAAGGGTTAACAACTGGTGTCTCAAAAAACGCTACATTAAAATTATAGGTTTGTAATAAATTGTTTCCTGCATCAAACGATTCGGCACTATAGAAATTTGTGCTAGTTACATCATAAGTGGCCGTATTAACTCCAGTAATAGCTACAAAATTTCCAAAACCATCATCTTCATACCATATATAATTTGTTGCATTTGTGGTTGTAGCATCCAAAGTTATAGTCTCGCCAGTACAACCAACCTCATCAGCTAATATGCCACAATTGGTTTGTCCAGTTCCAGAAGACTGATTTACAGTTATAAATCCTGGTTGATTTGAGTAATTTGTAATTAACAACAGATAATAATCACCCGCAGCAGCATTGATTATATTTACATTTTCAACATTGTTTGGAGAATAACTACAATCAACAGTATTAGCTAATGTGAGTCCACTAGAACATGCTATACTTGTATCAGCAAACGGACCATAAATAATAAAATCAACATCAAGATCTGGAGGACCTCCCAAAACAGTACTCTGCTCAATGGTTAAAACTAAATCCCCATCTTGAGCTATTTGTAAAAAAAACCAAGCAGGGTTTGGTTGGGAGCCAAGACAACCATAATCTGGACCAGCTTCGGCATTACTTCCTCCTGAAGAATTTGGATAAGAAAAAACATTTGAACCACATAAAGGTTCAGAATTACTGCACAAATCTGCACCACCGCTTTGCGCTATTGTAACCTGATTTACTAAAAAGTAAAATATAAAAAATGTTATTACCCTTTTGAGAGCATTCATCTGCTTTAAACTTAAATCACTCGTCTTTTTTAACTACAATTTCTACACAAAATTGTCTAAACTCATTTTCGTCGAAACTATTGTAAGCTATAATTTTTTCGAAAAGAACGTAAAATTAATGCTTTTGACAAATAAAGTAGTTATTTAACTATCATTTATCGATAAATTAATACTTTGTTAATTCAAAACGAAAGAAAACTGAATTACTTATCTTTGCAAACTAATTAAGATAATTTTTTTAATTGATGAAAATTGAAAACACGCTAGAAGAATTTGAGTCTTTAGGAGATGAGCACATTGGTACTTCTACAAATACACCAATGCGTAAAGATGCTTTTAAGCTTTCTAATGATGAAAAAATAGATATTATTAAAGACGATGTTCGCCATATTATGGAAACGCTTGGTCTTGATTTAAGTGATGATAGTTTAAATGGAACACCTACGCGAGTTGCAAAAATGTTTGTAAAAGAACTTTTTGCCGGTTTAAACCCAGACAAAAAACCAAGTGCATCAACATTTGAGAACAAATATAAGTATGGTGAAATGTTAGTTGAAAAAAACATTTCTGTTTATTCTACTTGCGAACATCATTTACTGCCTATAGTAGGAAAGGCTCATGTAGCATATATTTCTAATGGTACTGTGGTTGGGTTATCTAAAATGAATCGTATTGTAGATTATTTTGCAAAGAGACCTCAAGTGCAAGAACGCCTTACTATTCAAATAGTTAAAGAACTACAAGACGTCTTAAAAACAGAAGATGTAGCATGCGTGATAGATGCCAAGCATCTTTGTGTAAATTCCAGAGGTATAAAAGATATTGAGTGTAGTACAGTTACATCAGAATTTGGTGGAAAATTCAAAGATAAAGAAACACGAAGAGAATTTTTAGATTATATTAAATTAGATACTAAATTTTAAGGTATTACAATATGCACCTTTTTCAGCATCAGCAAATTAAAATTTACAACTCTCTTACTGGTCAAAAAGAAACTTTCAAACCTATTAACGATAGTCACGTTGGTATGTATGTTTGTGGACCAACGGTTTACAGCAATGTACATTTAGGCAACGTAAGAACATTCATGTCTTTTGATATGATTTTTCGTTACTTAAAACATTTAGGTTTTAAAGTTAGGTTTGTAAGAAATATTACTGATGCAGGACATCTGGAAAATGATGCTGATGAAGGAGAAGATCGTATTGCTAAAAAAGCTCGATTAGAACAAATAGAACCTATGGAAGTTGTACAGCGTTACACTGTAGATTTTCATAACATATTAAATAAGTTTAATTTTCTACCACCAAGCATTGAGCCAACAGCAACAGGACACATCATTGAACAAATTGAATTAATAAAAGACATTATTGACAATGGTTTTGCTTATAAAATCAATGGTTCTGTATATTTCGATGTGCATAAATATAATGAGTCTCATCAGTACGGAATTTTAAGTAAGCGCAATCTTGAAGATCTTATTCACAACACAAGAGAATTAGATGGGCAGAGTGATAAGAAAAATCCACAAGATTTTGCACTTTGGAAAAAAGCTGAACCACAACACATTATGCGTTGGCCATCCCCTTGGAGTGATGGTTTCCCAGGTTGGCATCTGGAGTGTACAGCCATGAGCACTAAATATCTTGGTGAACAATTTGATATTCATGGTGGTGGAATGGATTTGAAGTTTCCTCATCATGAATGTGAAATAGCGCAAAACGAAGCAGCAAAAGGAAAAAGCCCAGTAAACTATTGGATGCACGCCAATATGTTGATTATGAATGGTAAGAAAATGGCAAAATCTACTGGAAATTACATTTTGCCTGAAGAGATTTTTACTGGTAATAACAAAAATATTTCAAAAGCTTTTGAGCCGAGTGTTGCTCGATTCTTCATGTTACAAGCACATTACAGAAGTATTCTGGACTTTACGGATAATGGTTTATTAGCGAGTGAAAAGGGATTTTATAGATTGATAGATGCCATTAATTTATTAGATGATATCAAACCATCTTCTACATCAACATTTAATGTTTCTGAATGGAAACAAAAATGTTATGATGCCATGAACGATGATTTTAATTCACCTATATTAATTGCCAATTTGTTTGAAGCCGTAAAGTATATCAATCAAATTAAAGATGGAAGCGCATCAATTACAGAAGAAGATTTATCAACTTTAAAAGAAACTATCAATACGTTTGTTTTTGATATTTTAGGTCTTCAGAACGTGTCAAAAGAAAGTGCAGATACTGATAAACTTTCTGGTGCTGTTGAACTTTTAATCCAGTTGCGTCACGAAGCTAGAGCAAATAAAGATTTTGCTTTATCTGATAAAATTAGAGACCAATTAGCTGAAGCTGGTATTTTTCTTCAGGATGGTAAAGATGGAACATCTTTTACGACCAATTAAATTATGAAAAAGTTACTGATTGCACCTTTTCTTTTTTTGATCAAGGTGTATCAAATATTGATTTCTCCACTAACACCTGCAACTTGTAGGTTCCAGCCAACCTGCTCAAATTATAGTAAAGAAGCGTTAGAGAAACACGGCTTATGGCAAGGTGGAAAATTAGCTTTAAAACGAATATTAAAATGTCAACCTTGGGGTGATTCCGGATACGATCCAGTACCAGACAAAAACTCTAACTAAAAATTCCAATGCGTCAGCTCGCACATTCTCTAATAATGTACACTGTACATTTTCTTAACGCTCTGTCGCCTTGGGGTCGAAGTGGTTATAATCCTGTACCAGATAAAGTTTCTAAAAAATAAGCTTCTCTTTTTTTCGTTTGTTTTCTTATACCTATTCATTTGTCTATATTTACAATTGAAAAACAATAACGTATGCATTCATTAAAATTTGATTGGAATCCTATAACAGGAATAGATATTGCTGGGAATTTTAAACTCCATTTTTACAGTGTTATGTGGATTGTTGCCTTTCTTCTAGGTTGGAATATCATGAAACGTATTTTTACAAGAGAAAAAGTCTCGCTGGAATATTTAGATCCTCTTTTTATCTACACGGTTTTGGCAACCATGATTGGTGCAAGGTTAGGCCATGTTTTGTTTTATCAATCTGAATTAATATCACAGGATTTTTTCAGTATTTTTCTGCCTTTTAAATTTAAAGGTGGTTTTGAGTTTACGGGTTTTCAAGGACTTGCTAGTCACGGTGCAGCTATAGGCATTATTATTGGCATGTATTTGTATAGAAAAAAATATAACTACAAATCGTTAATGTGGATACTAGACCGTGTTGTTATTCCAGTTGCAAGTGGAGCTATTTTTATTAGAATTGGAAATTTTATTAATTCTGAAATTATAGGTAAAGTAACCGATTCAGCTTTTGGTGTTCGATTTATTCAAGATGAATATTATAAAGGAGAAATTATGCAACTTACAGGAATTAACAATCCTCAAGATGCTTATAGTGCTGTAACTGGTAATCCTCAATTTTCTAATTTATTGGAGGCTATACCTTATAGGCATCCTGCTCAATTATATGAATCTTTCTGTTATGTTTTTGTTTTTTTAATTCTTTGGTATGTTTATACTAAAACTAAAAAAGCAAATCAATTAGGCTATTTATTTGGTTTATTTTTAGTACTACTATGGACAATTCGTTTCTTTGTAGAATTTGTAAAAGAACCTCAAGGTGATGAATACATCAATTGGTTAGGTTTTAACACAGGACAATGGTTAAGTATTCCTTTTATATTAATTGGACTCTATTTTATGTTTGCTTACAAACCAAAATCTGCTTCTATTTAATTTAACATGCATTTCAAACCAAAACACCTATTTACACTTTTTATTTTTGGATGTATTACATTAGGTTTTACGTCTTGTAAAGGTGAAAATAAAGAAATAAAACAAGTAGAAGTTTTCTTTAAAAAAGAAGGAACACTTACATTGTATAATGTTGAAACAGATTCCATAATTGCTAAAGTTGATATAGAAATTGCAGATTCTGATTACGAAATTCAAACAGGATTAATGTATCGTTCATCTATGAAAAAAGACCAAGGAATGCTTTTTGTTTTTCCTGATGAATTACCACGTTCGTTTTACATGAAAAACACTCAATTTCCTTTAGATATTATTTTTATAAACAGTAATCATAAAATTGTAAGTTTTCAAGAAAACTCAAAACCTTTTAACGAAGCTTCTTTACCTTCTCGATATCCAGCAAAATATGTTCTTGAACTAAATGCAGGTATGGTTAACGAATGGGCTATTAAAGTTGGCGATTCTATTTCATATTAAATAAAAAAGCCTTCCTGTTTAGGAAGGCTTTTTTATTTGGTCTACAGAGTATCTTATTTCTTCTTTTTCTCTTCTAACTTTCTTACAGTATCATACATAATTGGTGTTGCAATAAATAATGATGAGTAAGTACCTACAATAACACCTACGATAAGAGCAAACATAAATCCTCTAATAGAATCACCTCCAAAAATGAAGATAGCAAACAATACAACTAACGTTGTTAAGGACGTATTTAATGTTCTACTTAAAGTACTACTTAATGAGACATTTACAGTTCTATCAAAGTCCCAACTAGTATGTTCATTGTAAAATTCCCTGATCCTATCAAAAACAACCACCGTATCATTTAAAGAGTAACCTATTACGGTAAGGATAGCTGCAATAAATGCTTGGTCTATTTCCATGTTGAAAGGCATAAACTTATAAGTTAATGAGAATATTCCTAGAACAATTAATACATCATGGAAAACAGCGGCAACAGCTCCTAACGAAAATTGCCATCTTTTAAATCGTAATAAAATATACAAAAATACAACAATTAATGAACCTAAAATGGCCCAAAAAGATGCTTTTTTAATATCATCAGCAATAGTAGGACTAACTTTATAGTATTTCATTAACCCAACTGTTTTGTGTTCATTATCACTGATAAAATCATTATAAGAGACACCTTCCAAATGTGGCTGTAAAGCATTGAATAAAGATTGTCTAATCTCTTCATCTGCTTCAGATCCAGTATCATTCACTCTGAACTTTGTAGTGATTTTTAATTGATTATCCGCACCAAAAGTTTTAGCATCAGCACTACCAAATACTTCACTTAAAGTAGAAGTTATTTCGGATGCGCTAACTTCTTGAGCAAAGCGAACTTGGTATGTTCTTCCTCCAACAAAATCAACACCTTGATCCAATCCATTAGTGAACAATGAGCTTAAACCAATAACCAATAAAATTCCAGAAAAAATATAAGCCACCTTACGCTTACTTAAAAATTTAATACTAATATTTCTGAAAAGATTTTTAGTTAAGGCTGTTGAAAATTCTAATTTTCCACCTCGATTCACGTACCAATCCACAAGTAATCTAGTAATGAAAATCGCTGTGAATAAAGACGTACCTATACCTATTAATAAAGTTGTAGCAAAACCTTTAATTGGTCCAGTACCAAAAATGAATAGAATTAAGGCAGTTAAACCTGTTGTAATATTTGCATCTAAAATTGAAGATAGTGCATTACTAAAACCATCTTGAATAGATTCTTTCTGCCCTTTTCCTTTTGCAATTTCCTCTCGTATTCGTTCAAAGATAAGTACGTTTGCATCTACAGACATACCAATTGTAAGTACAATACCGGCAATACCTGGAAGAGTCAATACAGCACCTAATCCTGATAGTACTCCAAAAATTAATAGAATATTGAATATCATAGCAATATCTGCCAATAGACCTCCTTTACCATAGTATAAAAACATCCATATTAGCACAACTAACAATGCTATTGTAAACGAAATCTTACCGCTATCAATAGCTTCTTGACCTAATGATGGCCCAACAACTTCACTTTGGATTATATCTGCATGTGCTGGAAGTTTCCCTGCTCTCAACACATTGGCTAAATCTGTTGCTTCATTTAAAGTAAATTGGCCAGAAATTTCAGAATTTCCACCAGAAATAGGTCCGGTAGTCACACCTGGTGCAGAATAGACAATGTTATCTAAAACAATAGCTATTTGACTACCTTGACTAAATGCTTTTCCGGTCATTTCCTCCCAAATTTTAGCTCCCTTCGCGTTCATTTGCATTGATACAGTAGGCTTGCCTGTTGGACCATAAGATTGCCTTGCATCAGTAACCACAGCTCCACTCAATTGAGGTGTGTTTTCTCTATTACCAATTAAAGCGTATAATTCAACAATCTCACTATCCTTTTCTGGCTTACCGAATAAGAACTTTACATAACGTCTTTCGGCTGGAAGCAATGATCTCACTTCAGGCATGTTTAGGTAATTAATTACCTTTTCTTTGTCTTTAATATCAAACTGGGCAATCACAGGACCACCAGGATATCCTTGGCCTTTGATTAAATCGAAGAAAGGATTGGCTGCAACTGAAGTTGAATCTGTCTCTGCCTCACCAAGTAACTCATCAATTGTCGCATCTTCTGTTGATGTTTCTTGATCATCACTTTCAACTTCTTCCGGTTTGGTGTTATCTTCAATAATATCTTTTAAAACTTCATTTGCTTGAACCAAAAATGGAACAAACTCTTCACCTTTATAAGCATCCCAAAATTCTAATTGGGCAGTACTCTGTAACAAACTTGAAGCGCGTTCTACATCTTTAACACCTGGTAGTTCTACTAGAATTCTGCCAGATTTTCCTAAACGCTGAATATTAGGAGAAGTAACTCCAAACTCGTCAATACGCTTACGTAATACTTCGAAAGCAGATACTATTGATTCATCTATTTTTGTTTCAATGATGGGTTTTACCTGATCATCTGTCATATCGAAAGTAATCTCATCACTTAAAGTACGATTGGCAAATATGTCTGGCGATGCTAATTTTGAATCACCTTTAATGGCATCAAAAGCAACAAAGAAATCTTCTAAATATGTGTTTTGGCTATTTTTTTGAAGTTCTGAAGCATCGTCCAAAGCTTTATTAAAAAGTGGATCAGTTGTATGATTTGCTAAACCTTTTAAAATGTCTTTTACAGAAACTTGTAAAATCACATTTATACCGCCTTTTAAGTCTAACCCAAGGTTCATTGACTTCTGCTTAACTTCATTATAAGTAAAGTCAGCAATACCTATATCAAAAACTTTTATGTTTTCTCGTTTTCCATCAACATCTACTCTATATGTTGCAAGAGAATCTAAATATTGACGTTCTTTTACTGTATCTCCATTTGCATAGGCTTCAGCATCTCTTTCTATTTTATTCGCCTTGAATGTAAACGATAATTGGTAAATACTTACCAAGCCAAACAATATCGCAAATAATTTTACTAGTCCTTTATTTTGCATTTTATTTATTTTAGTGGTCAAATTTTAAAACGGGCAAATATAGAGTTTACCCCAAGATTTGACAATTATTTTAATATTAAATATGATTTGGTAGCCTTTTATATAACTTTTGAAAGCTACTTTAAAAACTCAAATTCTATTTTTGAATTCCATCATAAAGGAAATGAGTTTTATTTATTATTTAGGAAGTTTATTTGTAGTTATGCATTCCCAAGCGCTACAGGTCCCGCTCTAACTTCTGGAATGCTATATGATGGATTTTCTATTGTAATTACAATATTTCTCCATAAATCATAAGATACTTTAAAGATTCTATTTTCCTTCCTAACATCTATTCTGCCATATGACAAAAAAACATTAGGTTCAAAAAACCGATCATTATTAGTTTTTTTCTTAAGAACTATTCCATTGAGATCTAAATCTGTATCAACACCATTTTGAATTTCATAGATATCAAAATTGTAACAAATCAAGTTATCATCAGATGGAATATGTTTATGATTATCATCTTCATTATCAAAAATATAATCAAATGATATTTTCTTTTCTTTAGAAAGAGACTCTTTTACACAAGAAATATCAACATCACTATGGTAAGTAATTTTTAACTTTCCATTTTCATTCTTTTTTACATGTATGTTATCTGCTCCTATATCTTGCAAATGCTTTTTTACAATTGCAATCGCACTTTGGGCTTCTTGGGAAGTTACCTCAACGCCTTTAAATTGTAAAACAATTTCTTGATTAGGTACAGAAACTT
Organism: Gilvirhabdus luticola; assembly: GCF_040117515.1. Lineage (NCBI taxonomy): Bacteria > Pseudomonadati > Bacteroidota > Flavobacteriia > Flavobacteriales > Flavobacteriaceae > Gilvirhabdus > Gilvirhabdus luticola. The sequence goes on along the minus strand of NZ_JBEEEN010000003.1, from coordinate 72,406 downwards.
CATTCTGACTTAAAATACCGAAAAAGGTAAAAAAGAGAATTAAAATGCTAAAATGCCATTTCATTTTCATGTGCCAAATATATAAAAAAATAAGGTTTGGTTTTAATTCTTATCAATGATGTATTTTTACCAAGGAATTATTGCAAAAAATAAAAAGTTGTGTTAAAAAAAGAGCGACCAATTGGACGCTCTTTATATTTTTATCTAGTTACGGTTAAACTATAATGTCAACAAATCATTTGTTTTTCTAACACCTTCTGCACTTTGCTGCATGTGAGTTTTTTCAGCTGCACTCAATTCAATGTTAACAATACTTTCAATTCCGTTTCTGCCAAGAATAACAGGAACACCAATACAAATATCATCTAAATCATATTCACCTTCCAATAATGTTGAACATGGGAACATTTTTTTTTGGTCGCAAGCAATGGCTTGTACTAATCCGGAAACAGCAGCTCCTGGTGCATACCATGCACTTGTACCTAAAAGTTTTGTTAGTGTTGCTCCGCCAACTTTAGTATCTTCTTTTACTTGTTCTAATCTTTCCTTTGAAAGAAATTCTGAAACTTTAATACTATTTCTTGTTGCATGGGCAGTTAATGGTACCATTCCCGTATCACTGTGTCCACCAATTACCATTCCGTCAACATCACTAATTGGGGCATCTAAAGCTTCTGCTAAACGGTACTTAAAACGTGCAGAATCTAATGCTCCACCCATTCCAATAATTTTATTTTTTGGAAGATCAGTAGTTTTATGGACTAAATAGGTCATAGTATCCATAGGATTGCTAACCACAATCATCACGGTATTTGGAGAATACTCTATTAAACTTGAAGATACAGTTTTTACAATGCCTGCATTAATTCCTATCAATTCTTCACGGGTCATTCCGGGTTTTCTAGGGATTCCTGAAGTAATTACACAAATATCACTATTAGTAGTTTTACTGTAATCTCCTGTTGTACCCGTAATTTTTGTATCAAATCCATTTAATGATGCACATTGCATTAAATCCATGGCTTTGCCTTCTGCATAACCTTCTTTAATATCTAGCAAAACCACTTCTGAAGCAAAGTTTTTAATAGCTATATATTCTGCACAACTTGCGCCAACTGCTCCTGCTCCAACTACTGTAACTTTCATATCTGTAAAATTTTAATTGTATAATTTTTGAGATGGCAAAATTACAAATAATTAAAGTCTAAATAAAGTAACTAGTAAGGAATTCTTGTTTTTAAATAGAAAAATTAATTCCTAATGAAGCACTGTTAAATTCTGCAACGGTATAATCTAAATTTAAGCCGAAAAACCCAAGTTTTAAATGAGCTCCTAAAGATGCCCTAACACCTGAAACCTTTTGTTCAACAGAATATGGATCAATAAGCTCTTCTGAAAATAAAGCACCATCTGTTACAATATATGTTCCCAATAAATCCGTTTTAGATTCTCCACTTAAATAACCCAATGCTCCATAAAAATTTATGATTTTTAAATTTGTAGCTACAATTAGCTGCGCAAGTATTGTATTTATATCTGTATCTGTCCTCTGATTTTCTCCCTGCACAACACTTGTTTCTTCAAAACTATACTTACCATCCAAATGTGTATAAGCAACAAGTCCTGAAATTGATATAGGCAGGACTTTATCTGCTGGTAACCATGATGTAAATTCCTGCTGCAAACCAAATCCATACATGCCAATTTCTACATCTTCTGCTTTTGTAATTGGAAAAAATCGTCCCTTAATTTGTGTTCCTTTAAAAGGAGAAAAACTTGCTTGAAAAAAAGCCGATGGAATTAAGTTGATATTCTCCGAACCTATACCTGTAGGTAATGTTAATGCAACTTCCTGATCTCCAAAAACAGGATCTTCATAAGTTACCATTACTACAGCATCTGGATCATTATGTCCTAAAGCTGTAGCAACACTTTTTGAACTAGCATCATCTGGAAATCTGATATTTTGATAATCTGCAACATTCATAACAAATGATTTCTTTTCATCTTGTATAAAAGAAATATTTCCAATTAAAGAAATCTCAACTCCAAATTTATGTGGAGATTTAGCATTGTTAAACCAACCGTTGTTTATGCTGTAAATTGTTCCTTCTGTAGCTGGAGCCAAATAATCTGTACTAAACTGTTTAGCATCTTCTACACCAGCTGCTAAAAGTTCGTCAATATTTTCTTGACAGTTAATTGATAATGTCAATAAAATTGAAAGGGAAAAAACAATATATTTTTTCATGGATTTTTAGATTTGGTTTGTAAAAGTATTAAAGTCATTTAAAACAACGCCTTTCATCGAAAAAATATTGCTTTTAGCCGAATATCCCGAATTTATTGAAAATAAAAAAGGGATACCTTTGGCACCCCTATTCTAAATAAGCGTTTGAATTATTTAAGCATCTATATTTGCATAAATTGCATTCTTCTCTATAAACTCTCTTCTTGGCGGTACTTCATCTCCCATAAGCATTGAAAATATTCTATCTGCTTCTCCACCATTATCTATCTGTACTAAACGCATGGTTCTAAATTCAGGATTCATGGTTGTATCCCAAAGTTGTTCAGCATTCATCTCACCAAGACCTTTGTAACGTTGTATTTTTGAACCATCCCCAAAATCTGCAACAATCTCATCGCGCTCTTTATCACTCCATGCATATTGTTTCTTTGCTCCTTTTTTAATTAAATATAATGGAGGTGTTGCAATATAGATGTGACCATTTTCAATAAGTTCCTTCATGTACCTAAAGAAGAAGGTTAAAATAAGAGTGGCGATATGACTACCATCAATATCAGCATCACACATAATCACTACTTTATGATACCGAAGTTTGGATAAGTTTAAAGCTTTACTATCTTCTTCAGTTCCAATTGTCACACCTAAAGCTGTAAAAATGTTTTTTATTTCTTCATTTTCAAACACTTTATGGGTCATTGCTTTTTCAACATTTAAGATTTTACCTCTTAATGGTAAAATAGCCTGAAAAGCTCTATCGCGACCTTGTTTTGCTGTTCCACCTGCGGAATCTCCCTCAACCAAAAACACTTCACATTTAGCCGGATCTTGTTCTGAACAATCTGATAATTTACCTGGCAAACCACCAATGCTCATTACGGTCTTACGTTGGACCATTTCACGCGCCTTCTGCGCAGCATGTCTGGCTTGAGCTGCCAGAATAACTTTCTGAACAATAATCTTTGCATCATCTGGATGTTCTTCCAAATAATCGGTAAGCATTTCTGAAACTGCTTGACTTACTGACGCAGAAACTTCTCTGTTTCCTAATTTGGTTTTAGTTTGTCCTTCGAATTGTGGCTCTTGAACTTTTACTGAAATAATAGCCGTTAATCCTTCTCTAAAATCATCTCCAGCTATTTCAAATTTTAGTTTGTCTGTTAATCCAGAATTATCTGCATATTTCTTTAAGGTCATTGTTAAACCTCTTCTAAAACCAGACAAATGAGTACCTCCTTCGTGCGTATTAATATTGTTTACATAAGAATGTAAATTTTCAGCATAGGAAGTATTATAAATCATAGCGACCTCAACAGGGATTCCATTTTTTTCACCTTCAAACGCTATAACATCTTTCATTAAAGGTTCTCTATTTCCATCTAAAAACTTGATGAATTCTTTTAAACCTTCATCTGAATGGAATGTTTCTCCTTCAAACTCACCATTATCCTTTTTTGTACGTTTATCTATTAAATGAATCGTTATTCCTTTGTTTAAAAAAGACAATTCACGTAACCTACTGGCTAGCGTATCGTAATTATATTCTAAAACTTGCGTGAATATTGTTGAGTCTGGTTTAAACGTGACCATAGTCCCACGTTTATCTGTATCTCCAACAGGCTTAACAGGATATAATGCTTTTCCTCTCTCATATTCTTGTTCCCAAATTTTACCATTTCTATAAACAGTTGCTTTAAGGTGTTCTGATAAGGCATTAACACAACTTACACCAACACCATGTAAACCTCCTGAAACTTTATAAGAATCTTTATCAAATTTTCCACCTGCTCCAATTTTCGTCATAACAACTTCAAGAGCAGAAACACCTTCTTTTTTATGAATGTCTACAGGAATTCCACGACCATCATCTTCTGTTGTTATAGAATTATCTTCATTGATAGTAACCGTTATATTATTACAATGTCCTGCGAGAGCTTCATCTATTGAGTTATCTACTACTTCATAAACCAAATGATGCAATCCTCTTGTACCAACATCACCTATATACATCGATGGTCGCATACGCACATGCTCCATACCCTCAAGTGCTTGAATGCTATCTGCAGAATAATTGTGTTTGTTAAATTCTTCCTTTTCTTGACTCATATTATCCTAAAATCTATATGTTAAATTTTGTCTTTGATTATTATTTTTTTATCATAAAAAAATGCCGGATTTCGGCATTGTTTAACAATACATACAAAGATAAACAACTCCACTATTTATTGCTAATTTTAACCTGTTTTAAGCTTACAAGTTATTAACAATTTAACAACAATTTAGAGATGTTAATTTATTATTTGGAATTAATTTAGAAGACATGACAATTATTAGTTTTTAAAAGTTTTTTTGTGCCTAATTTTGACTTTCATTTTTAATTAAAAAATCATGAGTGATTCACGCGGTGTTTCTTTAAAATTGATGTCACACATTCAAAGAATTGTTGATATTCAAAGTAAAATAATCTATTTTCTGTTGAGTATTATAGCGGCCTTTGTCTTGTCATATTTACTATACGATTCAGAATTAAACCAAGCACAAATTTATGTCCTGTTTTTACTGTTTCTTGCTATAGGATTATGGGTGACAGAAGCTATTCCTCCTTTTGCAGTTGGACTTTTAGTTTTTGGATTTTTGGTTTTTTCTATGAGTAATTATTATTCTCATATTGATCCAGAAAATGTTTCACAATATTATCAGAAATATGTGAACTCTTGGTCCAACAGTGTTATCTGGTTAATGCTAGGTGGTTTCTTTATGGCAGAAAGTATGAAAAAAACAGAACTGGATAGAGTTGTATTTAAAATATCGATCTCAAAATTTGGCACAACTCCAAAGTTTATTTTGTTAGGTCTTATGCTTACAACTGCTATTTTTTCGATGCTAATGTCCAATACTGCTACAACAGCAATGATGATTGCATCTGTATTGCCTTTTTTAATCCAATTAGGTGACGATTCTCCTTTTACCAAAGCAATTCTACTTGGTATTCCTGGAGCTGCTTCTATTGGTGGCATGGGAACTCTCATTGGTTCTCCTCCAAATGCAATTGCAGTTGAGGCTCTCATTAATCAAGGTCATGATATTGGTTTTCTTGAGTGGATGGTTGTTGGTTTTCCTGTTTCAATTATACTCACTTTATTACTTTGGTTCTTTTTAATCAAGAAATTTGTGCCAAAAATTAAAAGCTTTGAGGTTGATTTCAGCAAAATAACCTCTGAAAATATTAATGATGAAGATCTTAAGCTATATAAAATTAAAAAGAACGTTGTTCTCTTTGTATTAATACTAACTCTATTGCTTTGGTTAACCGAAAAGCTACATGGTATTCCTGCATCTGTAGTATCTCTTCTTCCTATTATTTTACTTACAATGTCTGGGATCATTAAAGCAGAAGATGTGAGAAGCTTACCTTGGGATACTTTAATGCTTGTAGCAGGAGGTTTGGCATTGGGTATGGCAATTAAAGAGACTGGATTAGCTCAACATTATATTGAAAAATTAAGTGGTTATGAATTAAACTTTTATTTAATAGTCTTGTTTTTTGCTTTTTTGACTGTTATCCTATCAAATGTGATGAGTAATACGGCAACTGCGACCATATTGATTCCAATAGGAATAATTCTTACTTATGACAACCCAATTATTTTACCACTTGTCATTGGACTTTGTGCCTCCACGGCATTATTTTTACCAATTTCTACTCCTCCTAACGCCATTGCTTACAGTACTGGCAAGCTTGAACAAAAGGACTTTAGATACGGTGGTTTTTTAATGGGAATTATTGGTCCTGTAGTAATTATTGCTACAGTTCTTATCATATTGAAATATATAAACCCAATTTAGGTAAACATAGCTCGGTATAAATTAAGATTTTAGCCTTATCTTGATTAGTGATAACAATAAAACTCATATTTTTATACAATAAGATTAAAATGAATGGATTTTAATGTTTATAACATTCTTATAATCGCGGGAATTATTCAGGGATTTATTTTTACTGGAGTTGTATTATTTAATAAAAAATATCATGCAAAAAGTACATACTTTTTGGTAGCATTGATATTTGTATATTCAATTGGTAATTTAATGTACATTCTTCCAGACATTGGTGTTATGCCATTGCTTACAATGTATGCATATTATTTTTTACCACTTGCTTCTATTATTCCTGTAATTATCTATTTTTATGTGATCTTTTTTTTATATCCTTCAAAAAAAATCACGTTTATTGAAAAACTTCTTTTTGTTCCTTTTACTATTTTTTTAGCACTTACTTTGTTTTATAGGTTAAAAATAATTTTAGGCCACATAGAGATTAGTCCAGTAAATCCACGTTTTAAGCTTGTAGTCCTTACCAATGAGGTATTTTCTGTATTATACAGTATTGCGTTATTAAGTATTGTCTTTATAAAAATCAATAAATACGAAAAACAAAGTAAAGTTTTTGATAAAAAAATTATTAGACTAGATGTAAAATGGTTAAAAAATACTCTATATTTTATATTCTTTTTCACTTTTGTTTGGGCTTATTTAACTATTCAAAATATATTTTTAAAGCAAGGCGAAGCTAACTTCTACGTACTTTGGATAGGTGTAGCTTATCTTATATATTGGCTAGGACATATAGGCATTTACAAATATGGAATTGTTACTGACCGAAAAAAAATAAGAAAATACCTAAATGATACAGGTTCAAATTTTCAAGAGGAAAATAATAATAATTCTAGTTATTCATCTTCTAAACATACCAATGAATATATTGAAGCACTAGAAAAACTGTTGTTGCATGACAAGATATATTTAGATTCTAATTTAACTCTTGATAGTGTAGCTTCACATCTTAATTTAAGTCCAAGTTATTTATCAAGAATAATCCACAACGAGTTAAATACAAGCTTTCCTGATTATCTAAATTCATTTAGAATTGAAGAAGCAAAGCAATATTTAAAAAACCCGGATTTTGCTAAATACACTATTGTTTCTATAGGTCTTGAAGCCGGGTTTAATTCTAAATCTTCATTTTATAATGTCTTCAAAAAGGCTACAGGCAAGACTCCTTTAGCATACCAAAAAGACAGAGCTGTAGCTTAACACAAAGCCCTACATAATTCATTATTAATATATTAAGAAGTTTTAAATAAGTCCAGATTTTTGTCATTTACAAAAATTGGGAGAAAAAAAAATGCTTGAATAATAATTTTAAAGTGCTTCAAGTTATTTCATCACTTTTCTTCTCTTGTGTTATAAAAATTTAATTAACCTTTTTAAACACTTGTATCATGAAAAATTTTATGTCATTTTCAAAAAGAGCCCTAATCTTTAGTTCATTATTATTTTCTGTTGCTTTGATTTCAGCGCAAACCACATGGACTGTAAACAATAACCCCAATGTTTCGGCAGATTTCACAGATTTACAGGCTGCCATCAATGATGTTTCCGTAATGAATGGAGATATTTTATATGTACAACATTCGCCAACCAGTTATGGTGGCAACATAGATTTAAGTAAAAGTCTAACCATTATAGGACGCTCACACGCTGATGTAGGATACACAACTACAATTGGTACTTTAAGAGTAACAGGAGGAGCAGATGGCTCAACTGTAAAAGGTTGTAGAATAAATAGTATTAGTGCCGTAGGAAGTGGTTCAACAATTGATGGCCTTTCTTTTTACGATAATAGTATTGGTTCTTTTGATTTAAACAATAATCATGATTTTACCAATACTACCATTAAAGGAAATATATTCACAAATAATCTTACAATAAGGTCTGTGATGAGTAATGTGACCATAACAAATAACATTTTTTTGGGTGGTTCAAATACTTTTTATGAAGTTGATACTGTATTTTATAGTTACAATGTAATAGGCTTTAATGGAAACTTCACTTTAAGTAATTATGATACCGATAATTCACAGCAATTAAACATCTCCAACTGTATTTTTGTATCAAATAGTGCAGCTGATAGAACTATAATCTTAAATGCAAATAACACCAATATTGTTCAGGTAGATAACTGTGTAACCTACAATTACGGATCTGGGTCGCATGTTTTTGAAACCGATACATATATTACAATAAATGGTAATGTTCAAGAAAACACTAATCCTAATTTTACCAGTGTTGACACCGGAAATTCTCAATCCATAGCTGGTACCGGTTCAAATTACGATCCTCTCAACGACGATTTAACTCTTCAAGATGGTGCTGGTTTATTTGGTAGCGAAGGATTATATGAAGGTTATAATTTTATCAATTTAGGACTTCCTACTGGTTACCCAAGTGTGAAAATACTATCTCATGATCCAACTATTGCTAAAAACGGAAATTTAAGTGTTACTATAGAAGCAAAAACTAACTAGAAAATACAGAAATCATGAAAATACTATTCATAACATGGTTATGCTGTTTTTCTGTTATTCTTGGGTTTGGACAATCTATTGATAAAATAGAATACTTTTTTAACACTGATCCTGGTTTTGATAATGGTACAGATATTACACCAAACGCAAATTCGGGTGATTTAACACAAACAGCAAGCATTAATATTGGTTCACTAACAGGCTTTAATAGTCTTTATATCAGAACCATGGATAATACAGGTACATGGACCATGTACGAAAAGCGAATATTCTATGTGACAGATTTTATGTTACAGACAATAGCTGGCGAAATTACGGCTGCCGAATATTTCTTTAATACTGACCCAGGTTTTGGAGGCGGAACAGCTCTACCTATAGACCCTAACACTGGAGATCTAACACAGTCCTATGTAATACCAGTAGGATCATTAACAGGTTTCAATAGCTTATATATTCGTACAAAAGATGAATTTGATGTTTGGAGCATCTATGAAAAACGCATTTTTTATGTTACTGATTTTACTCCAACAGTTATTGCATCAGAAATCACAAGAGCTGAATATTTTTTCAATACCGACCCAGGATTCGATAATGGTACCGATATTGCCATTGATCCTAATTCAGGCAACCTTACACAAGTCATTGATATTCCAACGAACTTACCGGTAGGTTTCAACAATTTGTATATAAGGGTTCTAGACGATTTTGGTGTGTGGAGTTTATACGAAAAGCGTATTTTTTATGTAGAAGATACAGCAGATTTGACAATACCAAGCATCATAGGAGCCGAATATTTCTATGATACTGATCCTGGTTTTGGAAATGGATATGCAGGTTCTATAACGCCAACAGGAAATCCAGATGAATTTACAATAGATCTTGGAACATCAAATGAAATATGTGACTTACATGACTTCTATATAAGATTGCAAAATTCAGATGGTACTTGGTCTTTGTATGATTATAGCTTCGATTTGGATATCTTTGATAATGAACCTCCTACCATTGTAGTATTTCCAAACATCACTGCCGAATTGGATGCAAGTGGTCAAGCTTCAATTACTCTAGCAGATGTAGACAATGGCACATATGATGATTGTGAGTTAGTTTCAGTAGTTCTAAATCAAGCTCAATTTGATTATACATGTACCGATTTAGGTGTTAAATCGGTAACTATTACAGCAACAGACGCTGAAGCTAAAGTAAGCAATCAAAATGTGGACATTACGGTTGTTGACCTAATAAATCCTGTAGCTGTAGCTAAAAACATAACTGTACAACTTGACACGAATGGAGAAGCTACGATAACAGGTGCTCAAATTGACAACGGTTCAACAGATAATTGTTCTGTTACAAATTTTTCTTTAGATGTTTCTAGTTTTGATTGCAATGATCTTGGGGCAAATATTGTTACACTGACAGCTATTGACCAAAGTGGAAACAATAGTACCGATGCGCCAACAGCTACAGTTACAATTCAGGATAATATTAACCCTACTGTAATTACTCAAAATATTAATGTTCAATTAGATGCTTCTGGAAATGCTTCCATCGTGGCAGATGATGTTGACAATGGGTCTTCAGATAATTGTACAATCAACATTAGAAGTTTAGATATAACATCCTTTACTTGTGCTAATTTGGGAGCTAATGTTGTAACATTGACAGTAACTGATCAAAGTGGTAATTCTGCCAATGATACGGCAACAGTAACTGTTGAAGATATGATTGATCCAGTAGCTATTGGACAAGACATAACTGTAGACCTTGACGGAAATCCTTCTGTAACCATTACAGCCAACGATGTTGATAATGGTTCGTCAGACAATTGTGGATTTTCTTTAAGTATAGATGTTGATACATTTACTACAGAGGGTATTTACCCAGTACAGCTTACCGCTACAGATGGTTCGGGAAATATGCATAGTGTAACTGTAATGGTTACTGTTGAAGACTCTTCACTTGGCATTGAAGATTTTAAAATTTCAACTGAAAATATCAAACTTTATCCAGTTCCAACGGATGACATTTTGAATATTTCAACTAAATTAATTATTGATGAAATTACTATTTATGACTTATCTGGTAAGAAAGTCAAAAAAATAATTGAACCTCACAATATCATAAATATTGGTGAGTTATCTACTGGATTATACTTTCTAAACTTTAAGGTAGAGAATCAATCTTTAATAAAACGAATTGTTAAAATTTAAAAAACACTTTATGCTAAATATCTAGTTTAATTAATTCGGCCAATACTTCAAATGTATTGGCCAATTATCACAAATTGCCATTTCTCTGAAAGCAGGAAAACATAATTATTTTACAAGTGTTTTAATTAATGATTTCCAAGTTCTGGAACTGTTTTCTTTGGAATGGCTCTTTTTTAATAAGCATCACTATGCACATTGGCTACTGCTCTACCACTTGGGTCATTCATATTTTTAAAGGCCTCATCCCATTCTAAAGCTATTTTTGTACTACAAGCTACACTTGCTTCTTGCGGTACACATAGAGCTGCTGTATCACTCGGGAAGTGCTCTGCAAAAATTGAGCGATAGTAAAATTCTTCTTTGCTTGTTGGTGTTTTTAACGGGAACTTATATTTGGCATTTGCCAATTACTCATCTGTTACTGCTTCGTTTACAACTTCTTTTAATGTATCGCATTCTTGGATTTTTTTTATTTACATGTAGTAAATATTAATTACAGATTATTTATTTCTAATTAATTACAAAATCAATTAGTGAATTTTTTTAAGATTATTTCCCAATAAAGCTTAACTTTATAGAAACTAATTAATTCACAATTCATATGAAAAAAATTTTATTATTTGTACTAACACTAGTTTTTACTAGTACAGCATTTGGGCAAATTGCTTATCTGCAATATCGCAAAGTACCAGCCGATCAAGAGGCTAAATTCGTTGAAAGAGAAACTAAATATTGGTCCAAAGTAGCTAAATCAGCTATTGATAAAGGCCAATTGGCTGGATGGTCATTATGGAAAAAAGTTGGGGTAACCAAAACAGATGCTCCCAATTATGTATTTGTTAATTCCTATGTCAGTCTTGATCAACTTGATCAGAATTTTTGGGGAGACAATATGGATGCTCTAGGCGATGTAAAACCTCAAGATGTTGAAACCATGTCATTTACTGAAGTCCCTTTCGACTATTTTGTTCAATTTGAAGATAATATTGCAGGTGATTACAAATATGCTATCGTTAATTATGGATTGCCAACCAGCGTAGGTGATTTTATACAAGAAAACAAAACTCTATGGAAACCATTTCATGAAAATAATATTAAAAATGGTAATAGAATGACTGCTTGGGGAATGGCTTCAGTGGTTTATCCTAGTGGTAATCAAAACCGTTTTTCTGTTTTTACTTATGATGGGTTTAATAAACTTTCAGATGCCTTGGACTACTTGAGATATCAAGACTATTCTTCAGATGGAGAAGCTGGACCTTTTGCAGATATTATTTCAAAATCTAAAATGAATGAACTTTTACCTGACGGATTTAATTATCGCATCATATACGAGCGTATAATGTCTGTTGAATAGAAAAACTTATTTAATTAAAAAGCCTGAATTAATATTCAGGCTTTTTTATTTTTAATAGGCATCACTATGCACATTGGCTACTGCTCTACCACTTGGGTCATTCATATTTTTAAAGGCCTCATCCCATTCTAAAGCTATTTTTGTACTACAAGCTACACTAGCTTCTTGAGGAACACATAGAGCAGCTGCATCGCTTGGGAAATGTTCAGTAAAAATTGAGCGATAGTAAAACTCTTCTTTGTTTGTTGGTGTTTGTAACGGGAACTTATATTTAGCATTTGCCAATTGCTCATCTGTTACTGCTTCGTTTACAACTTCTTTTAAAGTGTCTATCCAACTATAACCAACACCGTCACTAAACTGTTCTTTTTGTCGCCAAGCTACACTTTCTGGCAACATGTCCTCAAATGCTTTTCGAACTACCCATTTTTCCATACGCTCACCATTAATCATTTTATCTTGAGGATTGATTCTCATGGCTACATCCATAAATTCTTTATCCAAAAATGGTACACGACCTTCAATGCCCCAAGCTGCTAAACTTTTGTTAGCTCTCAAACAATCATACATGTGAAGCTTACTTAATTTTCTAACTGTCTCTTCATGAAATTCTTGTGCATTTGGTGCCTTGTGAAAATATAAATAACCTCCAAATATTTCGTCAGCTCCTTCTCCAGACAGTACCATTTTTATTCCCATAGACTTAATAACTCTTGCCATTAAGTACATTGGCGTACTTGCTCTAATAGTTGTAATATCGTAGGTTTCAAGATTATAAATTACATCACGAATGGCATCAAGACCTTCTTGAATTGTAAACTTTATTTCATGATGAACTGTCCCAATATGATCTGCAACTTTTTGTGCTGCAGCCAAATCTGGAGAACCTTCAAGTCCAACTGAAAATGAATGTAATTGTGGCCACCATGCTGCTTGTGTATCATCACTTTCTATACGCTTTTCGGCATATTTTTTCGCAATGGCTGAAGTTACTGAAGAATCTAAACCTCCTGAAAGTAAAACGCCATAAGGCACATCACTCATTAATTGCCTGTGTACTGCAGCCTCTAAAGCTTTTTTGATTTCTTGAATACCAGTTTCATTTTCTTTTACTGCTTCATATTCTGTCCAATCTCTTTTGTACCATTTTACAAATTCACCATCTTTACTACTTAAGTAATGTCCTGGAGGAAACAATTCGATCTTTGTACAAACGCCTTCTAAAGCTTTAAGCTCTGAAGCTACATAGAATGTTCCGTTCTGATCCCAACCAATGTATAATGGGATTATACCCATATGATCTCTAGCTACAAAATATTCATCTTTTTCAACATCATAAATGGCAAATCCGAAAATACCATTCATTTCATCAACAAAATCAACTCCTTTCTCTTCATAGAGAGCTAATATAATTTCACAGTCACTTTCCGTTTGGAAATTATAATCTGGAAACTGTTTTCTTAATTCTCTATGGTTATATATTTCGCCATTTGCAGCCAATACTAATGTTTTATCTTCAGAGAATAAAGGTTGTTTTCCTGAAGCTGGGTCAACAATAGCCAAACGTTCATGCGCCAAAATAGCCTTATCATTATCAAAAATACCACTCCAATCTGGTCCACGATGACGTATAGTTTTGGACATTTCTAATATTTGTGGTCTTAAATCTTCTGTTTTTTGTTTTAAGTCGAATGCACATACAATTCCACACATAATCTTTTCTTATTTATAATTTGTGAAGCAAATATTGCTATATGATTCTATTATTAAAACATATATCTAAAATTTACTTTCAATTTATAATTAATTTTATATTATTAATATTTATTTGTAATTAATAATTTTAATAAATGATGAAGAAATTTAATTTTAACATCATTTAACTTTTTCGATACATCTTTTTAAATAAAAGATGTTAAATTTAAAATCTTAAAAAAAAAATCAAGTTATGATAAAACAAACATTTACCTCTTTAGCCTTTTTATGTTTTGCTCTAATCACATTTAATGTGAATGCTCAAGATTTTAAGGATTTAGATAAAAGCCCTATGGACGCGGCTTCTTTTCCAACCAGTAACAGAGTCACTGAAAAAGTGGTGAAAGTTATTTATAGCCGACCTCAACTTAAAGGAAGAATGGTTGAATCTTTAACGCCTCATGGTAAAGTATGGAGAACTGGAGCAAACGAAGCTACATCAATTACTTTCTACAAAGATGTAACTTTTGGTAGTACTCCAGTAAAAGCAGGAACGTATTCACTTTTTACAATTCCTGGAGAAAAAGAATGGACTTTTATAATTAATTCTGATGTTGATGTATGGGGTGCTTATAGTTATAACAAAAATAATGATGTAGCGAGAGCAACTGGAACTGTGACCGAAGGAAATAAAAGTTTAGAAGTTTTCTCAATTGCCTTTGACAAAGATGGTGCAATGCATTTAGGATGGGGAACTGTTCGGGTTTCTGTTCCAATAAAATAAAATGTAATCACAATATAAAAAAAGCCTTAATTCTTTAAGGCTTTTTTATTCAAGGGATATTCAAATATTTGTGTGTTTGTAATGATACTTTCCATTTTGGGTTTTTCATAACATAATCTACAATTTCAGGAATCATTTTATCACGATTACTCCATTCTGGTTGCAAATACAGTATACACTTGTCAGAAACTTTTGAAGCTTGCTCTTCAGCAAATTTAAAATCGTTCATATTATACACTATAATTTTAAGTTCATCAGCCTTTAAATAAATCTCATTTGTAGGCGATTTTAATTTTTTGGGAGATAAGCAAATCCAATCCCAAGTGCCTGTTAATTTATAAGCGCCTGAAGTTTCAATGTGCACTTTTAAACCATTTGCTTTTAATTGTGATGTTAGAAGTGTCATATCCCATGTCAAAGGCTCTCCGCCCGTCACTACAATTGTATCACTATACTTTACGGCATTTCCAACTATTTTTGATATTTTGGTTGGAGGATGAAGATCTGCATTCCAGCTTTCTTTTACATCACACCAATGACAACCAACATCGCAACCACCAATTCTAATAAAATAAGCAGCTGTTCCTTTATAGTAACCTTCACCTTGTATCGTGTAAAACTCTTCCATTAAAGGCAAAAACTCACCTCTATCTACCAATTGTTGAAGCTCTTGTTTCATAGGCTGCAAAGATAAGTCTCTCTTTGAAGTTTCTTATTAAAATGTTGAAAAGATTTCTCTCTGATTAACTTCAAGATTAGTATTTTTATAAAAATTTTATTGAGAATGAGTAGAAACGAAGAATTTTTCAATCATATCATAGAAGGAAATACCAACAAAGGAGAATTCATTACTCTTGGCTCTGCCATGTTGGATGGAATAACAGTAAAAAATGCTTACGTAAATGTGCCTTTAAAAACTATGAATAGGCATGGATTAATTGCAGGTGCTACAGGAACTGGCAAAACCAAAACACTTCAAGTACTGGCAGAAAATTTGAGCGAAAAAGGTATTCCTGTTATTTTAATGGACATTAAAGGAGATTTAAGTGGTTTGGCTCAACCAAGTCCAGGACATCCTAAAATAGATGAACGTCATGATGCTATTGGTTTACCTTTTCAAGCAAAATCTTTTCCTGTTGAGATCTTAACATTATCTGAACAAGATGGTGTAAGATTAAGAGCGACTGTAAGTGAATTTGGACCAGTTCTTTTATCTCGAATTTTGGATTTATCTGAAGCACAATCCGGTGTGGTTGCAGTTATTTTTAAATATTGTGATGACAATAAGTTACCTCTACTCGATTTAAAAGATTTTAAAAAAATATTACAATATGCAACAGATGAAGGTAAACAAGAGTTTGCAGAAGCTTACGGAAGAATCTCCACCGCTTCTACTGGAGCTATTTTAAGAAAAGTTATTGAATTAGAGCAACAAGGTGCAGATTTGTTTTTTGGCGAAACATCTTTTGATGTCGATGACCTTTTAAGAATTTCGGAAGATGGTAGAGGTTATATCAATATTATCAGGCTTACAGATATTCAAGATAGGCCCAAATTGTTTTCTACATTTATGTTAAGCTTGTTGGCAGAAATATACTCTACTTTTCCTGAACAAGGTGATACAGGAAGACCTGAATTGATTATGTTTATCGATGAGGCACATTTAATTTTTAATGAAGCATCAAAAGCATTGCTTAACCAAATTGAAAGTATTGTGAAATTGATTAGAAGTAAAGGTGTTGGATTATATTTTGTTACACAGAATCCTACGGATGTTCCAGAAGCGGTTTTAAGTCAGTTAGGTCTGAAAGTACAACATGCATTAAGGGCTTTTACTGCAAAAGATAGAAAAGCAATAAAACTTACAGCTCAAAATTATCCAGATACTGAATACTATGATACCGCTGAAGTATTAACTTCTCTAGGGACTGGAGAGGCTCTGGTTTCAGCTCTTAATGAAAAAGGGCGTCCTACTCCACTAGCAGCAACTATGATGCGCGCACCAATGAGTAGAATGGATATTTTGAACAATTCAGAATTAAGCCATTTATTATCAAACTCTAAATTGGTTAAAAAATATAATGAAGAAATTGATAGAGAAAGTGCTTATGAATTATTGAATAAAAAAATAGAACAAGCTGAAGCCGAAGAAGCCAAAGAAAAAGCGCGTCAGGAAAAAGAAGAACTTAAAAAAGCCGAATCAAAAAGAAGAACTTCAAGCACAAGACGGAGTACACGCATGAATCCAGTTGTAAAAGTTTTGACCAGCGCAACTTTTATAAGAAGTGTTTTCGGAATATTAACTAAAGTCATGAAAAAATAAATGAAAAAATATTTAATAAAAATCATACTGCTACTAGTAATTTTTGTCGGTTGTAATAAAGAAGAGAATCCTTTTCAAATTGCTAAACAAAATGTTGGTTTATTAACAGACTCCACCCAAGTCAAAGATTTAGAATCTGTTTTTATCAACGATTCTATCGTAAAATATAAAGGGGATAGTGAATTTACTGGCGATATCAATAATATTGAAATTTTTAATAAAGACGGGAAGAAAACACTAGTCCTTTCACCTAATAAAATAAATGATTCAACAGCCGTGATTAGTAATGTGAATATTCTAGATTCTAATTATAAAACAGATAAGAATATCTCAATATTAAGTACATTTAAGGATATTCAAAATAATTACAAAATTTCAAGAATTGATAACTTGATAAATTCTGTAGTTGTAACTGTTAATGATATAAATGCAACCTTTACTATAGACAAGAAAGAATTGCCTGCCAATCTTCGATTTGATATGAAATTAAAAATTGAAGCTACACATATTCCAGATGGTGCAAAGATTAAATATTTCTTTATTAACTGGAATTAAATAAAAAAAATAAATATATGAATCCTTTTGTTTCAAAATTATTAATAGCTATTGCTCGAAAAAGACTCGAAACAAAGGCTCATGCTAAACCTATAAGCAACAAACAGATTGCACCGCTGGTTAGAAATCTTCAAGTTGAGTTATCGCATGCCATAAAAGAGTACATTTTTATATTAATTGGTGTGTTTTCTGCTGGTTTTGGGCTAAAAGGCTTTTTATTACCAAATCGTTTTATTGATGGCGGTGCAACTGGTATTTCATTATTATTGGAAAACATAACCAATATTCCTTTAGGATATTTATTGATTCTGGTCAATATTCCTTTTTTAATTTTGAGTGTTAAAACGTTTAGCTTAAAGTTCGCTATTAAAAGTATCATAGCCATCTTTGCACTTTCATTTGTTGTACATTATGTAGATTATCCTACAATAACAGATGATAAATTACTAATTGCGGTTTTTGGTGGTTTCTTTTTAGGCTTGGGAATAGGTATGGCAATGAGAGGAGGAAGCGTGATTGATGGCACAGAAGTTTTGGCCATATTCTTAAGTAGAAAATTGTCTATAACAGTTGGTGATGTATTATTACTAACTAACATCATCATCTTTTCGTTTGGAGCTTATATTTTGTCTGTAGAAATTGCTTTGTATGCTATCTTGACGTATTTGGCTGCAGCTAAAACAGTTGATTTTGTAGTTGATGGTGTTGAGGAGTATGTTGGGGTAACCATCATTTCAGAAAAACACGAAGAATTAAGAGTCATGTTGATAGATAAGTTAAGGCGTGCTTGTACAATCTATGCGGGAAAAGGAGGTTATGGGAAAAGTGGTAAAGGTTATGACAAGGATATTATATATACTGTAGTCACGAGATTAGAATTAGCTAAATTGCATACAGAAATTGACAAAATAGATAAAAATGCGTTCATCATCATGGGTCTTGTAAAAGATCTTCGAGGTGGAATGATAAAAAGAAAGCCTCTCGAAAAATAATGTCTAAAAAATATACTATTCAAGCCTCTCCATTTGTTGTTCCAACTAACGACGGAAAACTTATTGAAGAACATTTTGGCAATGCTAGTGTTGGAAATTCCAAAATTAGCATTGCGCATATGATAGCTCCTCCTGGATGGAAAGAACCTTATCAAACACCTAATTTTGACGAATACACTTATATCATCAAAGGAAAAAAACAATTTATTATTGAAGATGAAATTGTTGTTCTGGAGGCCAATCAATGCATTAAAATAAATAAAAATACAAGAGTACAATATTCTAACCCCTTTACAGAACCTTGCGAATATTTAGCCATTTGCCTGCCTGCTTTTTCAATTAATGAAGTGAACAGAGAAGACGAATGAAAAAGGTACTTTTTTACATGGTTGGAAAATATGTAAATGCCGCAAGCTTTTTTTCAAAATCTTACGCCACAAAATTAGCTTTATTTCTTTTTACTAAACCAAGAAAAGGTCAAATCACTAGAAGTCAAGGAGAATTTTTAGACACAGCTTTTAAAGAAGAGCTCAAATATGTTGATTATCATATAATGACCTATCGCTGGTTAGGAAATAAACCTACTGTGCTATTAGCACATGGTTGGGAAAGTAATGCGGCAAGATGGCAACCAATTATTCAAAATTTAAAACCCAAAGGTTTCAACATAGTAGCTTTAGATGCTCCAGCTCATGGCAATTCTGGAAGTGATTTTTTTGATGCTTTTTTGTATTCAGAATTTATTAATGTTGTAGCCAAAAGATTTCATGCAGAAATAATTATTGGACATTCTGTTGGTGGTATGGCTTCAGTTATTAGCCAACACAATCATAAATTAGAACAAGTAAAAAAACTTATTCTAATTGGTTCTCCTTCGGAATATAAAGGATTACTTGAACGGTATACTAATATGCTGGGCTATAACCAGAGGATTAAAATTCAATTAAATTCAATTATTATAGAACGCTTTGGTCAAGAGCCTTCTTCTGTATCTACAGCAAAATATTTGAAAAATATAAAATCTCAAGGGCTCATCATACATGATGAAGAAGATGACGTTATCCCATATAATGATGCTTTGCTGGTAAAAGATAGTTTTAATAATGCTTCATTTATTAGTACAAAAGGTTTAGGTCATTCTTATAACAATCCAAAAGTTACAGATTACATCAACGAATTTATAGAAACCTAATTTATGGATAAGCCTTTAATACGTCTTAATAAATATTTAAGTGAAGCTGGTCACTGTTCCCGTCGTGCAGCAGATAAACTTATTGAAGAAGGTCGTGTTACTATAAACGGTAAAGTTACCGAAATAGGAACCAAAGTAGCTCCAAATGATGAAATACATGTTGATGGAAAACTTGTAAAGAACTCCAAAAAGTCTTCAGTTTATCTAGCTTTTAACAAACCTATTGGTATTGTTTGCACAACAGACACACGAGTAGAAAAAAATAATATTATAGATTTTATTGGCTATCATAAGCGTATTTTCCCGATTGGCAGATTAGACAAACCAAGTGAAGGACTCATACTTCTAACAGATGATGGAGATATTGTCAACAAGATTCTTCGTGCCAGTAATAATCATGAGAAAGAATATATCGTTACCGTCAATAAACCTATTTCGCAAACTTTTGTAAAAAGAATGTCTCAAGGTGTCCCAATATTAGATACTGTAACACGTAAATGTAAAGTCGAAAAACTAGATACTTATGAGTTTAAAATTATACTAACTCAAGGGCTTAATAGACAAATAAGACGTATGTGCGAATTTTTAGATTATGAAGTTAAAACCTTGAAACGAACACGCATTATGAATATTAAATTAGATATTCCTGTAGGTAAGTATAGAGAATTGTCTGAAACGGAATTAAATGAACTTAATACCCTATTAAAAGGGTCTACAAAGGAGTTCAAACCGAAAACTAACAAAAAATAAGTTGCATCAAAAAATGGGACGTTTTAAAGACAGCTTCATAAATTTAAAAAGAACAATAGTTATTATTTTGATTGTTCTTTGTGTTGCTATTACATTTGAATCCTTTCAGCAGGTTTATTACATTAACAGGTATCAATTAGCTGAAGATGTTACTTTTTTCGGAGTTGTAAAATATCAAGCTTTAAGATGGCTTGTTTGGTTGATGCTTTCATATGTTCTTTACAGATATGCCAAATCAAATGCTTCAAAAGCAAATTTGTCCACACTAGACATTTTAAAATATATACTGCTGATTGCTAGTTTGGTTTTGTTAGGTATTATAATTATTTCAATCTTACAATTTTTAGTTTCTGATACTACTTTCAACTTGAACCTTTTATTTGGTGTGTTTATTCCTTTTTTTACTTTTCAAAAAGCACCTATTTATACTTTAGGTTATATAGCTGTTGCCATTATCCTTAATTTGCATTTTGCTAATATAAAATTACAAATTGATGTTCTTGAATTAGCTGAATTAAAGAAAACCAACCAAAATCTTTATAATAAATTTAGTGCAACAAATGATGATAAAACCAATATCTTGAATATTAAAATTGGTAATAATCACAAAATTATTTTGGTAAATGATATTAGTTGGATAGAAGCAGATGACTATTGTGTTAAGGTGCATACTGCAAACTTAAAGGTCTATACCATGAGGAGTAGTTTAAAATCTCTGGAAGAAAAACTGAATGGCAATTTTTTAAGAGTACACAGAAAAGCTATAGTCAATATGAATGTAGCGAAAGAATTAAAGTTATCTCAACCACCTTGTTTAATTCTTAAAAACAACGAAGAAATACCTGTTTCAAAAAGCAACCTTAAAGTGGTAAAAGATTTTATTTCAAAATAATTAGTATTCCTTTAACGAAGCTTACTGCAATTTTCTTGCAACTCTCTGCAAAAGTCAAACTCTACATCTAGTTTTTTATTTACTTGTTCGAAAATATAAAATCATGAAAAAAATTATACTTGCATTAGCACTATTACTATCATCATTTACAACAAATGCTCAATACAGTTATGAACCTACTGAAGAGTTCCCTTTTGGAAGACCAAACCCTGAAGCTCCAGAACAAATTAAAGATTTTGACCCTCTGATCGGGGTCTGCAATTGTAAATCCACTGCAAGAAACCAAGATGGAACTTGGGGAGAAACAATAGATATGCTTTGGAAGTTTAAATACATAGCTAACGGAATGATAGTTCAAGACGAAACGCTTAAATCTGATGGAACACACTCTGGAAGTATCAGGCAGTTTAGTGCAGATAGCAGCAAATGGTATGTGCATTACTACACTACAAAAGGAATTCCAAAAACATTACCTGCTTGGGAAGGTAATAAAGTTGAAGACAAAATTATATTGTATAGAAACCAAAATGCACCAAACGGTATGGAAGGCTTTTACCGCTTAACATTTTATGACATTTCTAAAGCTGGATACAAATGGATAGGTGAATGGGTAAGTAAAGATGAAACTATAGTATATCCTACCTGGAAAATTGAGTGTTCTAAAATGGAATAGTATACTTAATATTAAATTAATTAGTATATTATTTTAATCTAAATAGTAAATGTCAAATGAAAAAATTTATTAAGCTTTTTATTGTCTTTATATGTTACATTCAATTTTGCAATTCTCAATCATCAAAGATTTTCGATTTGGTTGAACATCATTATGCAGACAACAAAGGTGTTAAAATTCATTATGTCTCACTAGGTAAAGGTCCTGTAGTACTTTTTGTACATGGTTTTCCTGATTTCTGGTACACTTGGCATGAACAAATGCTACCATTGTCAAAAAACTATAAAACGGTTGCCGTAGATTTAAGAGGTTACAATTTAAGTGATAGCCCAAAAGGTGTTGAAAATTATTTCTTTAATGAATTAATCGGAGATATAGAAGCAGTAATTAAAAGTCTTGGTGAACAACCTGTTCATTTGGTCGGACATGATTGGGGAGCAGCTATTTCTTGGAGGCTCGCAATAGAATATCCTGAACTTATTAAAAAATTGGTGATATTAAATGTTCCACATCCAAAAGCTGGAAACAACAAACCCATAATTCAAGATGAAGAACGTCAACCATCTTATGCAGATACTTTTGTATCCGATGAATTTAGAACACAACTCACAGAACAATGGCTTTCAGGTTGGGTAAAAGATAGTGATGCAAAATCAATTTACATCGAAGCCTTTAAACGATCTGATAAGGATGTCATGATCAATTATTATAAAGCCAATTACCCAACACTGGAGAATTTAAAAAAAGAAAGCTTTATTAAAAGAAATTATGACCTTCCAAACTTAAAGATGCCAGTTTTAATTGTCCATGGAAAGAATGATAAATATTTACCAATAAGTGGACATAATAACACGTGGGATTTTACAGACAATGAATTAACTATCGAAATCTTACCTAACGCTGGTCATTTTGTGCAACAAGATGAAAGCGAAAAACTTACAAAACTTATTTCTGAATTTTTAGAAAGAAAATAAATTAATAGGTAAATTTACATGTAAAAAAATTTAGATGTCAGCATTATCACCTTTTCATTTGGCAATTCCTGTTCATAATTTAGAAGAATGCAGAAAATTTTATAAAGATATTTTGAATTGTGAAGAAGGTAGAAGCAGTGACCATTGGGTAGATTTTAATTTCTTTGGGCATCAGTTGGTTATTCACTACAAACCAAAATCTGACGAAGAGTTACACACCAACCCTGTTGACGGAAAATCGGTTCCTGTACCACATTTTGGAATTGTTTTACCTTGGGAAACATTTCATTTGTTAGCTCAAGATTTAAAATCAAAACAAATTGAATTTAATATAGAACCATATATCCGATTTCAGGGTCAAACGGGCGAACAAGCTACGATGTTTTTCTATGATCCAGCTGGTAATGCTCTAGAATTTAAGTCTTTTAAAGACATGAATCAAATATTTGCTAAATAGAAATTAGCTAATCATTTCTCGACTTATTTTGCTCACAAGCCAATAATGTGTTTTTAAGAAGCATGGCTATGGTCATTGGTCCAACGCCTCCTGGTACTGGTGTAATATAACTAGCTTTTTTACTTACGTTTTCAAAATCAACATCTCCTGTTATCCTATAACCCTTTGTAGTAGTTTCATCTAGAACACGAGTTATACCAACATCTATAATCACAGCATCATCCTTAACCATTTCAGCTTTTAGAAAATTTGGTACGCCCAATGCCGAAATAATAATGTCTGCCTGACTTGTAATTTGAGTAATATTTTTTGTGTGACTATGTGTTAATGTAACCGTGGAATTTCCAGGAAAGCCTTTACGACCCATTAAAATACTCATTGGTCTTCCAACAATATGAGAACGACCTATAACTACAGTATGCTTTCCTTGAGTTTCTACACCATATCTATCTAATAACTCTAAAATACCAAAAGGAGTAGCCGGAATGAAGGTACTCATATCCAATGCCATTTTTCCAAAATTCATTGGATGAAATCCATCAACATCTTTATCAGGATTTACGGCCATCAAAACTTTTTGAGTATTTATTTGTGGTGGTAATGGTAATTGAATGATAAACCCATCTATATCATCATTATTATTCAATTCTTCTATTTTATCCAATAATTCAATTTCACTAGTCGTATTAGATAGCCTTACCATTGTAGATTTAAAACCAACTCGCTCACACGCTCTAACTTTACTACCAACATATGTTAAACTTGCACCATCGTTACCAACAATTACAGCTGCCAAATGAGGAACCTTTTCTCCATCAGCCTTCATCTTGTTAACCTCTAAAGCTATTTCATCCTTGATATCGTTACTAACTTTTTTTCCGTCTAAAATCGTCATAGTATTGAATAATAATTTACTTATTTTATTAAATTAAAAAAACATGAGTTACCTCATGTTTTTCATAGCTTGCATCATAGCTCTTCCTTTTCCTCCTTGCATCATTTTCATCATTTTGCTCATTTGATTGAATTGCTTCAATAATTGATTAACTTCCTGTACAGAAGTACCAGAACCCTTTCCAATTCTCTTTTTTCTACTGGCATCAATAATTGAAGGGTTTGTTCTTTCTTTGAGTGTCATGGAGTGAATTATAGCTTCAATGCCTTTAAATGCATCATCATCTATATCTACATCTTTCATCATTTTGCCAGCTCCAGGAATCATTCCAACAAGGTCTTTCATATTACCCATTTTTTTGATCTGTTGTATTTGTTTCAAGAAATCATCAAACCCAAATTGGTTTTTGGCAATCTTCTTTTGAAGTTTTCGCGCTTCCTGTTCATCAAACTGTTCTTGAGCTCTTTCAACTAAAGAAACAACGTCACCCATGCCAAGAATCCGATCTGCCATACGAGATGGATAAAAAACATCTATGGCATCCATCTTTTCTCCTGTACCAATAAATTTGATTGGTTTATTAACTACAGATTTAATTGATAATGCCGCTCCACCTCTTGTATCACCATCTAATTTTGTAAGGATAACACCATCAAAATTTAAAATATCGTTAAATGCTTTTGCTGTATTAACTGCATCTTGACCTGTCATTGAATCTACAACAAACAAGGTTTCTTGTGGTTGAATGGCTTTATGAATATTAGAAATTTCGGTCATCATGACCTCATCTACTGCCAATCGCCCAGCTGTATCTACAATAACAACATTGAATCCATTTGATTTTGCATGAGCAATGGCTGCCTTTGCAATGGACACAGGATCATTATTGGCTTTATCACTAAAAACCTCTACATCTATTTGTTCTCCAACAATATGCAATTGGTCAATTGCAGCTGGACGATACACATCACAAGCTACCAATAAAGGTTTTTTTGTTTTTTTGTTTTTTAAGTAGTTAGCTAGTTTTCCAGAAAAAGTTGTCTTACCAGAACCTTGTAAACCAGACATTAATACGATGCTAGGATTTCCTGAAAGATTAATCCCTTCTGCATCTCCACCCATTAATTTGGTTAACTCGTCCTTAACGAGTTTTATCATTAATTGTCCTGGCTGTAAAGAAGTTAATACATTCTGACCTAAAGCTTTTTCCTTAACAGTATTTGTAAACTCTTTTGCTATTTTAAAGTTAACGTCTGCATCAAGCAATGCTCGTCTTACTTCCTTTAAGGTCTCGGCAACATTTACTTCTGTAATGCTACCATGTCCTTTTAAAACATGTAAGGCTTTATCTAACTTTTCACTTAAACTATTAAACATAATCTACTTCTAATTTTAAGAAGTGCAAATTTAACGATTTGTTGTTTATAAATGAAGTATATATTTATAAAAAGCCTAAAGAAAAAAGCTGCCAAAACTTTCGTCCTGACAGCTTTATAGTAAAGGGTAACTAACCAACTTATAATTAACCTCAAAGATATGAAGCCCTTTACTAACCAACCATAACACTAAACGCTATAAGGTTTTCTCAAGTACTAATTTTCTTTCTATTAAACCAGTACTGCTCAAATCATGTAATTCAATTCTAGTTTCTGAAATTTCTACAATTTTCCATCTGTGGTTAAACTCACTAAACCCAGAGTCCAGTCCGAAATTCAATCCAAGATAAAGACCTTCGTTTCTATATGCTAACCAAGCACCATAATCTACAACTTGCTCATTTGGGTTTAGAATTTTAAGTCCACCATTAGCAAAGAAATCAATACTGAACATTGAATACTGATCTGTTAAAATATCATTCTCAATTTGGTATAAGGCGAAGTTCCACAATCCATCTATTAATATGTCATTAATATAAAGAATATCTCCATCATTATCTGGACAGTGTCTTCTTAACAACATTTCACTATTGTTGTTTACTAACACTACTTTCTCCTCATTTATAACTCTAATTAACCAATATAAGTTAAGTTCAGGACGATTATCAAAACTCATTTGTAAAGCTAAACCTGCAGATGTGGACAAAATATCCCAAGTACCTGTAATGAACTCTCCATTAACTCTTAACTTAACGACGCCATCACTTTCAAATTTAAGCGGTGTACCAATGTATTCTTGATCATGGTCATTATTATCAATGTAAATTCTAGCTATTCTCCAGATACATTCTTGTAAAATGGCTTCTACTTGTTCTGGTGTTGGCTCATGTGCAACATCACAATTTTTACGTAAAATTATTCTATTTCCTCCTTCTGTGTATAGCTTGATTTTTCCTGGTTCTATTTCGTAAACAAACCATTGTAACGTAAAATCTACCAAAGTGTCAAACTCTAAAGTAATTTTCGGACCATGATCTGTCATTACGGTGCTCCACTCTCCAGTAAGCATATCACCATTTCTAGCTCTTACTTTTACGACACCATTTTCGAAAAAGAACATTACATATTCTCTATACTCATTGGCTAAATCAGAATTATTTCTTCTCAAATCATGAACAACCCAAGGACAAGATACTAATAGACTGTTTAGACGCTCTATGGTAAAATCATCATCATTATAATCATTATCATCATCTTCATCACAAATATGTCTTGCTTCTAAAATTACTCTGGCTAATTCAAAATAGGTATGTACTTCAATTGTAGAACCATCTGCATAAATCATAGTAACAGGAAAGTTCAAGCTCACTAATACTCCTGCTTCTAGGTTATGAATAAATCTGTACAACTGCGTGTCATTTTCGACTGTAATTACATCGATAACCTGAAAATTAGGATCGTAAACTGAAAATGAAATAGGATATTTAAAATCTATACATTCAATATCATCATCTTCTTCATCTGTACTATTATCTCTTAAAGCATCAAGTTCAGTACGGCTATTAACAACAACTTCTGAATGATCACGTAAAGTAACAGTTACAGGGTAAACTATTTCTAGACTATCATCATCATCTTCAAAAGCATCAAAATTTGCTTCAATTTTATTGTAATCTTCAACTGAAGCTACAACAATCTGTTCCCCATTGGCAATAACAGTAACAGGCAATTTTAAAGACAGTTCATTTGCGCCATCAATAATATTGTCTTTAGAGCCATCATATGTGGCAACTTTAGACATTAATTCGGCAACCTCAGAATCGGCTTCGAAAACTTGTTCTTCGTTAGTTTCAGTAATTTCCATGACTTCATCTTGGCAAGACGAAAACATTAGTAAGGCAAAAAAAGGTAAAACAAAAAGTAGTTTAAAATTCGTTTTCATAATGTAGGTTTTTAAATTAGACATAGCATTTTTTGGTAATAGAACAGCATAACAATTAAAATTCCTACCCTAACGATTTAATTTTTTTAAATTAGCACAACCTTATGTCCTGAATAAATGAGTAAACAACTATATGATAATGTATGTGAAGAACATCTGTTTTCTTCTATTTTTAATAAGTATTCTAAAGACCTACACGATTTTTTATACTATAAGTTTGGAGAACACCTAAACCCTAAAGACAAGGTGCAAGAAGCATTTGTAAAACTTTGGCAAAATTGTAGTAAAGTAACTCCAGACAAAGCCAAAAGTTTTGTTTTTACCACAGCCAACAATTTGATGTTAAATGAATATGCGCATCAAAAAGTGGTATTAAAATATGCTAAAACAAAGCCTAAAACTTATACAAATGAAAATCCTGAATTTTTAATGCAGGAAAATGAGTACATGCAAAAGCTTCAAAAAGCTCTTTCAAATTTAACAGAAGCACAACGGACAGCTTTTTTAATGAACAGAGTTGAAGGAAAACGCTTCAAGGAAATTGCATCTATTTTAGACATTTCGACCAAAGCTGTTGAAAAGCGAATTTATGGTGCATTAAAAAAGTTAAGAGAAGAAATTAAAGAAATTTAAAATAAGGGGTAGGAAAAAAAACAAGTAACCTGTTATATAGTTGAATTAAAGAAAATGGAACGAGAAAATTTAATAAAGAAATGGTTAGATAATGAGTTAAATTCGCATGAACTTAAAGCATTTAAAAAGCTTGAAGATTATGACGAATTAACATCATTAGATTTTAATCTTCAGCACTTTAAAGCTGATGATTATGATACTTCTATTGAATTAAATAAGCTCAAAGTTACTGTAAAAGCAACTGAAAGTAATAAATCCAAAACCGTTTGGCTTAAACCATTGTTTAGGGTTGCTGCAATTTTAGCCATTTGCTTTAGTGTTTACTTTTATACAACAACATTAGATACAACAGTTAAAACATTGGCATCAGAAAAAACATCGATTGAGCTTCCAGATGCATCCAATGTTTCTTTAAATGCCGAATCGTTTATTGTATTCAACAAGAAAAAATGGGATGAATCAAGGGATGTTCAACTTGAAGGAGAAGCCTTCTTTAAAGTTGCCAAAGGTTCTACATTTAATGTCATTACAGAAACTGGAACAGTAACTGTATTTGGTACAGAATTCAACGTAAAACAACGAGACAATTATTTTGAAGTTATTTGCTACGAAGGGTTAGTTGGTGTTACTTATAAATCTCAACAAACTAAACTATCTCCTGGAGACAGTTTTTTAATTATTGATGGGAAATTAATTGCTAAAGAAAAAGAAATAAGTACAACACCTTCGTGGCTTAATAATGAAAGTCAATTTGAAAGTTTACCTTACAATCTAGTCATAGCAGAATTTGAGAGACAATATAACGTCAAAATAAATTCTGAAACTATTGATACAGATCAATTATTTACTGGTGGTTTCTCACATAATAATATTGATGTTGCTTTAAAATCAATTACATTACCTTTACATATAACTTATAGTAAAACAAATAATACTATAACTTTAAAACGTGAATAGTAAAGGAATTATTTATCTTTTTATTTCTTTATTTTTTCTGAATTTCACAAGCATAATTGCCCAAACAGTTCAAGAAGAAAAGCAGCCTCTTGCCGTTATCCTAAAAGACCTTGAAACAAATTACAACATTAGTTTTTCCTATGCAGATGAAACCGTACAAGATAAATTAGTTGTTTTACCAAGTCCAGATTTAACACTTCAAGAGCTTTTAAATTATCTTAAAACATCTACACAACTAGAGTTCGAATTATTAGATAACCGTTTTGTGGTTATAAGGACAATTAATTTGCAAACAAGCTCTCCTAATACTGTGGAACATTTGCCTGAAATTTTTATTACTAATTATCTTACTACTGGTATCACAAAAACAAAAACAGGAGCGATTAATATTAAAACTGAATCTTTTGGGATTCTTCCTGGATTAATAGAACCTGATATTTTACAAACAGTTCAAGCACTTCCAGGCATTTTGAGTGTTGATGAAACAGTTTCAAATATTAATGTTAGAGGTGGAACACACGACCAAAATCTTATTCTTTTGGATGGCATTAAAATGTACCAATCAGGTCATTTTTTCGGATTGATTTCTGCTTATAATCCTTATCTAACAGAACAGGTAAATATTTATAAAAATGGAACAAGTGCTCAATTTGGTGATGGAGTTTCGAGCATTATAGATATGCAATTATCAAACACTATAAATGATACTTTTAGCGCTGGTATTGGACTAAATTTGATTAATGTTGATGGTTTTGCAAAAATTCCGATTTCAAAAAAATTAGAGTTACAAGTATCCACAAGAAGATCACTTACTGACCTAGTTATCACACCAACCTATGATCAATATTTTAAACGTATTTTTCAGGATTCTGATTTAACAAATAATCAATCCAATGATAATAATGCCATCTCAAAAAATGAGCGCTTTTATTTTTACGATGTCATGACCAAACTACTGTATGATATTTCTGAAAAAGATAAATTACGCTTCAATTTTTTAAACATATATAATAATTTAGATTATGAAGAGCAGTCTAGAGTTAATGATGTAGATGAAGCTTTAAACAGTAAACTAACGCAACATAATCTGGCGGCAGGCATTTCGTATACCAGAGATTGGAACAACAAAATTTCAACTAATGCTCAAGTCTATCTGTCAAATTATGATTTGGACGCGACCAATTTTGACATCCTCAATAATCAACGTTTAATTCAAGAGAATGAGGTCTATGATACAGCTATTAAATTGGATTTTGATTATACGTTTTCAAATTACTTTAAATTAAAAAGTGGTTATCAGTTTTTTGAAACTGGAATAAGTAACCTAGAAGATGTTAACAACCCAGAATTTAGAAGCTACATCAAAGAAGTAACAAGAAGTCATTCTGTGTTTTCTGAAATTGAATTCATATCAGAGAACAGAAATACTCACTTGAAATTTGGTGGAAGATTGAATCAAATTAAAAAACTTGATAAGACTTTAATAGAACCTCGATTAAGTTTTAACCAACGTTTTCTTGACTTTTTTAGATTTGAATTACTTGGCGAATTTAAAAGCCAGACCACTTCTCAAATTATCGACTTACAAAACGATTTTCTTGGTGTCGAAAAACGTCGTTGGGTTTTGTCAAACAATAAAGATGAACTAGACACTGCCAATGGTGAAACACATATTCCCATAATTAAAAGTAAGCAGATATCCGGTGGCATTCATTTTAATAAAAACAAACTTTTAGTCAGTGCAGAGGCCTATATTAAAGATGTAAAAGGTATTACTGCTAGAAGTCAAGGGTTTCAAAACCAATATCAGTTTGTTAATGCTAATGGCGGATATTTAGTCAGAGGTGTAGATTTTTTAATAAACAAACAATTTACAAAGTTCAGTTCATGGTTTAGCTATTCATACAGTAAGAATGATTATACTTTTGAAGAGTTAAACAATGGTGAATCTTTCCCTAATAATGTGGACATAAGACATAGTTTAACTTTTGCTGGAACTTACAATTACAATAATTTTAAATTAGCTCTTGGATTAAATTGGCATTCGGGAAAACCTTTTACAACTCCAGAAGTTGGTAATGAAGTATCCAATGGTAATATTAATTATAACAGCCCAAATAATGCAAATCTTGATGACTATTTACGTTTAGATAGTTCTGCAACCTATACATTTCATTTCAACGATAAAACAAGAGCCATTGTAGGTGCTTCGCTATGGAATATTTTAAACAAAAAAAATGTTACTAATACCTATTATACAATTAATAGTGATGAAGAAATAACCAAAGTAGAAAACCTTTCCCTTGGTATAACCCCAAATGTTAGTTTAAGACTTCATTTTTAAAATTAAAAAGATGTTTTGTATTTTTAAAAAATGCAAGACCGGTTTTTACAAGCAGCAATAAATGAAGCTAAAAAAGGATATGCCGAAGGAGGTATTCCAATAGGCTCTGTGCTTGTTTACCAAGATAAAATTATTGGTCGTGGACATAATAGACGTGTTCAAAACGGTAGTGCCATTTTACATGGCGAAATGGATGCAATTGAAAATGCTGGTAGATTAAAAGCAACCGTTTATAAAGAATCTACACTATATACAACATTATCTCCTTGTTCTATGTGTTCTGGCACTATTCTACTCTATGGAATTCCAAAAGTGATTATAGGTGAAAACAAAACGTTTTTGGGTGAAGAAGATCTTTTAAAATCAAAAGGAGTTCAAGTTAAAGTGGTCAATAATTCTGAATGTTTTGAACTCATGACAAAATTCATACAGGAAAAACCTGAATTATGGAATGAAGACATAGGTGAATAATTTAATTTCCTTGTTAAAAATACTTATATTTAACAGTCTCATTCTGTTTTGAATTTCTCCTCGCTTACTAACTCCAACCACAATGAAAAACATTTTATTCTTTTCAATTGCCTTTATTTTATTTCTAGGATGTAAAGAAGCTACAAACTCTTCTAAAGCAAAAGTTATAGAAAATTGCACATATTGGGATTTTACAGATCGTGATGATCAATTTACAGGTGGAATTAAAATGATTCCAATAGAAACTCCAAAAGGCACTTTTAATGTTTGGACGAAAAGAATAGGTAACAATCCAACCATGAAAGTATTACTACTTCATGGTGGCCCAGGTTTTTCTCATGAGCTCTTTGAAAGTTTTGATGGTTACTTGCCACAAGAGAACATTGAATATTATTATTATGACCAATTAGGTTCTTATTATAGCGACCAACCCAATGATCTTTCTCTTTGGGATCTAGATCGTTTTGTAGAAGAAGTTGAACAAGTAAGAGTTGCTTTAGGATTGCATAAAGACAATTTCTATTTATATGGACAATCTTGGGGCGGAATATTATGTATGCAATATGCACTGAAATACCAAGATAACATTAAAGGATTAATTATTTCTAACATGGTTGCTTCAATAGCTGATTACATGAAATATTCTGATGAAGTTTTGGCTCCTCAACTTCCTCCTGAAGTATTAGAAGAAATCATGATATATGAAAATAAAGAAGATTATCAAAATAAACGTTATTTAGACTTAATAGTTGAGCATTATTATAGTAAACATATTTTAAGAATACCCATGGAACAATGGCCTAATTCAATAAACAGATCCTTTGCTCATGTAAATTACGATGTTTATGTCACTATGCAAGGTCCAAGCGAATTTGGTGTAAAAGGTGATGCCACTTTAAAAGATTGGGATGTAAAAGACCAGTTACATAAGATTACAGTTCCTACATTAACTATTGGTGCGGAATATGATACCATGGATCCAAAACATATGGAATGGATTTCTACAGAAGTACAAAATGGTCGTTATCTGCATTGCCCAAACGGAAGCCACTTATCACAATATGATGACCAAGAACATTTCTTTCCTGGATTGATAAAATTCATCATAGATGTTGACAGTGGTGCTTTTTAAGAATTAATCCTCATTTACGTTCAAATAAGAATATCCCATTTGGTCTAGAGTAATTAATGCTGTTTTCGCAGACACAGCAATTTCAATTTGGGAAGCAAGATTTTCACTTGGAACATTAAAAAATCCAAGCAATTGTCCACAAACATAGAAATGAACACCTAAATCTTTAAGAGTACTAATAAGCTCTGTATTAGGATTATCAATACCGTATTTTGCCTGGTAACTTTCGTCATTCAATAAAGGATCCATATTAAAACTATGATAAACCATGGCCAATTGTAATTTGTCTTCTGGAACACCATTAGCAATATTAAGGTTATAGATTCTTGCCACTTCGCTTAATGGTTTATACACCTGTGTAGAATCCTTCATTTTATCATATGCATCGATTACTATTTTATAATCAATAGATGCATCGTAATGTAATGCGTTACTGTCAATATCTAAAACACCTACCATAGGATGCACATCAATTACTGGGTATTTTATTTTTCCTTTTAAATGTTGTGGAAGACTGTCTTGAGCATAGGTGTAAAAAAAAGTAGAAGCGGTAAAACAAAGAAATAATATTATTTTCATAAAAGTATTTATGTGTTAGTTAGATTTCTAATTTAATTAAAATAATGCAAAAAGACTATCTTTGTAACATGCAGTTTTTTAAAACTTTACATAAATGGATTCTAACATTCTTGCTATTTGTAACTATTTCTGGTTTTTCAGAGGTTTCTACTTATGAAGCAAATTTTAATAATCCTCAAACAGAACTTGTTGTTTTTAATTCTTTCGATGAAGATACCACAGCGAAATATTCTGGCGTAAACCTTTTCAAATCACAGCAAGTAACAGTAAACCATTATACTGTTTTTAGTTTTGAAAGCTTGCTGAACATGTGTCATTTAAGCTTCAGACTAGCCCTTAAAACCCAAAAGCAAAAAACCTTCCAGTTTCTGGATACTAACAGTATTTTAAAGCAAAATCTTATTGCTTACAAAAACACTATTCCTACACACACTTCTTTTGTAAAATAATTCGAAACTCTTTGTCAAGAGTTTAGCAAATTCCATTTTTCACTTTAATCCTATGTTGTATCTATCAGGATTCACATACATGAATTTAATTAATGAAAACATTCAAAAGAACGTTTAAGCTAGTCGCTTTGATACTCATTATAGCATTAGCATCAGTTTTGCCAATACCAATCACATTTTACAGAAAAGATAATTTACCCAAATATCTAATTGAACAATTAGATACTAGAGATGATGACAATGAAGATGATGATATTAAAGAGGTGTTTTGAATCTTTGTTTTTATCAAAAAAATAGTTGAATTTTGTTTTTCGACTACTTGAAAAAATATAAACCTGTTAGTATAGAATTCTAAACTACTTCTAATTGATGAAAATCAAATTATCTCTACTTCTGTACATCATACTATTTTTATTGACTGTTTCTTGTAAGCAAAAAGAAAAACCCTTTAAAATAGCATTTGGATCTTGTGCAAGTCAAGACCAACCATTACCAATTTTTAATACAATAGTTGCTCATAATCCTGATATATTTGTTTTTTTAGGCGATAATATTTACGGAGACACGAAAGATATGGATACATTAAGATTAAAATATAATCAGCTAGCTGAAAAATCATCTTATCAAAATTTAAAGGAAAATGCAGAAATAATTGCTACTTGGGATGATCATGATTTTGGATGGAATGATTCAGGAAAATATTATGAATTTAAAGAAGAATCAAAAGAAATATTTCTCGATTTTTTTGAGGAACCTAAAAACAGCATTCGCAGAACACATCAAGGGATTTATCATTCATACGAGTACAAACATCAAGGCAAAATCATACAAGTTATCTTACTGGATGTAAGGACATTTAGAGACAATTTAAAAACAAATGAAGGAGAATTTGAAGAGGATTCAAGATACTTCTATGAGCTAGAATATGCACCACATCCTGTCTCGGAAAATCCTACATTGTTAGGAAGTGAGCAGTGGAAATGGCTTAGAAGTCAATTAGAAAAGCCTGCCGATGTCCGCATCATTGGCTCGGGAACACAATTTGGGATTGAATTTAACGGATATGAAGCTTGGGCTAATTTCCCAAATGAGCAAGAAAGACTTTTAGATTTAATTATTAAAACAAAAGCCAATGGGGTTTTATTCATTTCTGGAGATGTCCACTATGCAGAAATTTCTAAATTGAAAACCCCTAACCTCTATCCTATATATGATATTACATCGAGTGGTCTATCTTCTACTTGGTATTTTGCTGCACCAAACAAGAATAGAATTGAAGGGCCAATCATGGAGAATCATTTTGGATTGCTCACTATTGATTTTGACAATTCGGTGCCTAATGTAAAAGCTGAAATTTGGGATATAGAAGATAATCAAAGGATTGAATATACTATTCCACTTAACGAACTGAACTTTGATAAATAATAAGCGCTTGAATGTATAGCAAAATCACATACGTTCTGGCACTTGTATACCTAAAACGCTAAAGCCGTTTTTAATAATGATTGCCACAGTTTTAGAGAGTTGTACTCGAAACACTTTTTCGGTTTCGGTTTCTGCCCCAAGTATAGAAACATTTTGGTAGAACGAGTTGAATTCTTTTACTAAATCGTAGGTGTAATTGGCTATTAATGCAGGACTGTGTTCTTCTGCTGCATATTGTATAATCTCAGGGAACAACTGTATTTGTTTTAAAAGTTCTTTTTCCTTCTCATGAAGTTTAATTTCTTCTGCATTCAAAACGTTTAGATAATCAAAGTAAGCTTTACGTAAAATAGATTGTATCCTCGCATAAGTATATTGAATGAATGGTCCCGTATTACCCTGAAAATCGATAGATTCTTTAGGATCGAACAAAATGCGTTTTTTAGGATCAACTTTTAAAATGTAATATTTTAAAGCACCCAAACCTATCATTCTATACAATTCTTCTTTTTCAGTTTCTGTATAACCATCCAACTTGCCCAATTCTTCAGAGATATCTCTGGCAGTTTCTGTCATTTCATGAATTAAGTCGTCGGCATCAACCACAGTTCCTTCTCTACTTTTCATTTTTCCACTGGGCAAATCTACCATACCATAACTTAAATGGTATAGATTCTTTGCCCAATCAAAACCTAATTTTTTCAAGATCAAGAACAAGACTTTAAAATGGTAATCCTGCTCATTACCTACAGTATATACCATACCACCAGCATCTCGATGATCCTTAATACGCTGAATGGCTGTGCCGATATCTTGTGTCATGTAAACTGCAGTACCGTCTGCTCGAAGCACAATTTTTTCATCCAAACCATCATCGGTCAAATCGCACCAAACCGAGCCATCTTCTTTCTTAAAAAAGACACCTCTTTTTAAACCTTCGGCTACAAATTCTTTACCTAAAAGATAGGTTTCACTTTCATAATAATAGCTGTTAAAATCAACACCTAGATTTTTATAGGTTTCTTCAAAACCTTTATAAACCCAGCTATTCATAGTTTTCCATAATGCAACCACATCTTCGTCTCCAGCTTCCCATTTTTGAAGCATTTTTTGAGCTTCTAACAGTATAGGTGCATTTTTTTTAGCTTCTTCATTATTATAACCTTTTGCAACTAAAGTCTCTATTTCTTTTTTGTATTCCTGATCAAATTTTACATAGTAAATTCCAACCAGTTTATCCCCTTTTAAACCTGTACTTTCAGGTGTTTCTCCGTTACCAAAACGTTGCCAAGCCAACATACTTTTACAAATATGAATACCACGATCGTTAATAATTTGAGTTTTATATACTGGTGTTCCAGAAGCCTTTAAGATTTCTGCAACACTATAGCCTAACAAATTATTTCTGATATGACCTAAATGAAGTGGCTTGTTAGTATTAGGTGAAGAATATTCTACAATGACGGCTTTAGTTTCTGGTTTTGGAGATACAAAACCATAGTTGGTTTTATTAACAATTCCATTAAAAAATTGAATATAGTACTGATCGCTAATTTCAATATTTAAAAAACCTTTTACAACATTAAATCCTTTTACTTCATTAACATGCTTAAGTAGGTAATCACCAATGGTTTCACCTATCTGAACTGGATTACCTTTTACAAACCTTAGCATTGGGAAAATAACTACTGTAATATCTCCAGAAAACTCTTTTCGAGTTGATTGAAATTCAACCAATTCTAACTCTACATCGTAAATTGATTTTACAGCTTTTTTTACTTGAACAGATAATACTTCTTGAAGGTTCATTTAAGGAATTCATTTTAAATGGCAAAGATAAAATTTTATTGAGGATAAAATCTATTAAATTATCTATAATGAAAAATGATAGTTTTTGAGAATAATCAATGTTTTTCGACAAAATACCTCATTTACAAAGAATTAAATAATTGATCGGACAATGTGTTAAAGAAACATGTATTTGGTCGGTAAAAATGTTGTTTCCCTTTAATATATACACTTCATCGATACCGATTTTTTCTAAAAAAAATTTAATCTCCTTTCATCTAATTTTTTAGCAGTAAAACGCAGAAATTAGCTTTTTAGACTGCTTTTTTTAACTTTTGTCTAGTAATGCTATTAATCTCCCTCAATTTCTAGAGTTATGAATAACTAACTATTAAGAGATTACAACCTATTAAAACACTTAATTACTTATAAATGCCTCATATAAGAAGTGTAAATGACGGTTGTAATTTATAAGCGTGTATGAGAAAGATAATTACTATAATTTCTTTTCTGTCTGTTTTCATTAGTCTCTCTCAAACTAAAGAGGTAGACAGTCTTACCATACAATTAGCTTTTCAAAACGCAGATACTTCTAAAGTAAAAACATCTGTAGAACTCATTAAAGCATTATATAAATTAGAAGATTATAGTAAAGCATTAAAATTTATTTCTGAAACCGAAAAACTATCCAATAGTCTAAACTACAAACAAGGGAATGCGGAAGTTTTATACTTCAAGGCTCTGATTTATACCACCAACAATGATTATATCAACGCTATTGATAATTACTCAAAATCTAAAGCTCTTTTTGCTGAATTAAACGACACCCTTGGTATAGCCAAAGTGAACAACCAAATTGGTTTGATTGAAATACAAAGAGGTAATTACAATAAAGGTTTACAATACTCACTTGCAGCAATTAATGAGCTTGAAAAAAGAGGTTTAAGAGATGAGCTCGTTTCTGCCTATTCAAATTTGGCTTCAGCTTATAGAAATATTAACTTATACAATAAGGCTATAGAATTTAACCTTAAGGCACTCAACTTACAGCAGCGATTAAATGATACGGATGGTATTATTAGGTCTTCAATAAATTTGGGAGAATTATATTCTCGTGAAAAGGAAAACCGAAAAGCTATAGAGTATTTTGAAAATGTATTGTCTATCATAGATCAAGATAATGATTCCTTAAAAGGTATTATATTACCTAAACTAGGCGGAGAATACTTACAGTTTAAAGATTATGATAAATCTGCACTGTATTTAATTCAAGGTTTGCAACTTAATAGAAAAACCAATAATGAAAATGGTCTACTCATCTCACTTAATAATTTAGGTAAACTTAATTTTGAACGTGGTTTTTATAATACTGCAGAGGCGCAACTTTTGGAAGCAAAAAATATTGCAAAATCTAGAAATAATGATACAGAACTTTTAGCAAACTACAAGTTTTTAAAATCTTTGGATTCTACCCGAAGGAATTTTGCACGAGCCTATGTTTGGCAAAGAGAGTACTATGAATTACAGAATAGTATTAACAAACAAAGAAATATTACCACAGACAATATTCATTCTATTGAGCCCTTTGAGGAAGATTTAATAAGTGATGATTCAATTGTTGTAAATCCAGTCATGGCTAAAGCTGAAACTTTGGCTTTTCAACAAAGAATTAAAACTCAAACATATTTCATTTATGCTCTAATTGGTGCTTTTATTATTGCACTAATTTTATTGATTGTTAACTACTTAAAGAAGTCTGAAAACATTAAGCACCTTCGAGAACTTGAAGAAGAAAATCAAAAAAGTAAGTTACAGAATGAGGCAGTTACAGAGCAAGTTAAACACCTAGAAGACATAAATAGAGTGAAAGACAAATTATTCTCAATTGTTTCTCATGATCTAAAAGATTCGTTAACCTCAATAAAAGGCTTTATAGATTTGTTAAGCGATGGCGATATTTCTGAAGAAGAATTTGATAAATTAATTCCAGAATTAAGCGATAATGCCAATAATGCAACCATGTTGCTGTTTAATTTACTAAACTGGTCTAAATCTCAAATGCAATCTCTTGAGGCCAATCCAAGCTTGTTTGATGTACAAGAAATCTTTCAAGACAAAATCAATCTCATTGAGCAACGCTTAGATAACAAAGGAATAAAACTCATTGATCGTTCGCTTAAAGATTTTGCTTATGCAGATAGAAGTATGATAGAAATCGTGATTCAGAATTTACTCACCAACGCTGTTAAATTTTCCCAAGCAGGAGATATTATTACCATTTCAAATCATATAAGTAATGGTAGTAGCGTAATAAGTGTATCTGATACAGGTGTTGGTATATCTGAAGAAAATATAGGAAAGCTATTCAAAAGCCATTCCTTCACAACTACTGGAACCAAAAATGAGAAAGGTACTGGTCTTGGTTTATCAATTTGTAAAGAATTGGTAGAACTTAATAAAGGTAAAATTTGGGTAGAAAGTACAGAAGGTGTTGGTAGTACTTTCTACGTACAATTACCAAAATCTAAATCTTCAGTGGTTAATTAGTTTTTTGGTAAAAAGACCTCTGCCAACATACACCTTGCACTTCCACCTCCACAAGTTTCAATGGTGTCTAAAGGACTATACAAAATATTACCGTGTACTTTAAGTCTTTCAATTTGAGAATTGGTCAATGAATTATAAGCCGCCTGACTCATAACAATATAGGAAGCATCATTTTTGCCTTTGAGCTGAAGCATATTTCCAGCAAAATTGTTCATCTGGTCTTCAGAAATATCAATAATCTCTTTACCATCTTCCTTTAAATTCTTTACCACATTATTACGCTCTTTTTTATCGTCTATTGTAGACAAGCAAACAACAGCAAATGTATTGCCTATACACATCATAACATTAGTATGATAAATTGGCAATCGTTTACCATCAACCGTTTGATAAGCCGTAAATAAGATTGGTGTATATTCGAAATCTTCACAAAATTCTATACACAGATCTTCATCTGCTCTTGGCGACAAAGCACAATATGCTTTTTGGTTAATTCCATCCAAACATAAACTTCCTGTAGCTTCAAGAAATATATTTTCCTCTTCAGCACTAGTATAATCAACTATATTTTTGATTAAAAAACCATGCTCTTCAAGAATATCAAAAATATCTTCACGTCGTTCTTGTCTTCTGTTTTCAGCAAACATAGGATAAATCGCGACAGTACCATCATCATGGAAAGACACCCAATTATTTGGGAAAACTGAATCTGGTGTATCTGTTTCCAAACGATCGTCAACCACAATAACAGTGATACCTACCGAACGTAATTTGGAAACAAACTCATCAAATTCTTTTTGTGCACGTTCATTGATCTCTTTGTTTTTAAGATGCAAATCTTCCTGAAAATAATTATTTACAGCAGTTTGCTCGTTCATCCTAAAATTCACAGGACGAATCATTAAAACAGTGTTGGTAACTTGTTTCATCTAACAGCTTTTAAAAGTACAATATTAGTTCTTTTTGATTTGAAACCATTTGACTTTCTTAAAAAAATAGTCATGCTCATTCAGCCTTTATTTTATATAATTATACTTGATTTGTAACATAATTATAGCAAACAATACTAATTTAAGTAAATGACGCTTTCAACACATATATTGGCATTATTAATTGGATTGGTTTATCCAACTTATTTATACATCATATATAAGAAAACCAATAACCAGATAAAAAAAGATGATTATGATAGATTGAAAGATTATAAACAAACCATTTTTATTTTTTGGCTACAAACATGTTTGATTATAGTTAATTTGTTTATTGATAAATCTGAACAACTTAATTTCTTTCCTACCTTTAATACTTTCGGCATCATTATGTCTATATTAATCCTGGTCTTTATTGGATTACAGATTTATACATCGAAGATACCAACAATCGAAAAAGCCCAATCAGTAATAGAAAGAATGAAAGGAAACTATTACTATCTTCCTAAATCCAAGCAAGAGTTTATTTGGTTTAATTTTCTTTCATTAAGTGCTGGAATTTGTGAGGAAATTATCTTTAGACTTTTTATGTTTTCATATTTCCTTGAAAATACAAATCTGATTTTGGCATTTGCACTGACCAATATAATTTTCGCTTTAACACATATAAGCAGTACTAAAGAAAATATAATTGGGGCATTTATTCTAGGATTACTATTTACAGCCATATATTATTTTTCAAACAATATATGGTTAGCTATAATATTACATATTGCTATTGATGTTAGTATTGGATATATGGGATATTATGCTTATAAGCTAAAGAAAGACAACAACTAAAACATCGATTAGTAATGAACTAAAAAATGTATAAGATTACTAGCTTTTTTTAAAAATATAATGTGATTTTTGTACTTCATAAAAAACTTCTATTGATAATAAAGGAATTTATCTAAACAAAAAAAATAAATTTAAAGAAGCCTGTACTTTTTGCTTTCAGTTTACTTTAGAATTTTTGATACGAAACTCAAATTTGTATGCTCTAACAAGTTGTAAATTATATCGCTCAAATATCTAAATATGACTTA
The DNA here is from genome assembly GCF_040117515.1 of Gilvirhabdus luticola. NCBI lineage: Bacteria > Pseudomonadati > Bacteroidota > Flavobacteriia > Flavobacteriales > Flavobacteriaceae > Gilvirhabdus > Gilvirhabdus luticola. The sequence goes on along the minus strand of NZ_JBEEEN010000003.1, from coordinate 30,378 downwards.
CACATTTGCAGAATCCCAAAGCAGCATTCATTCTGTAACCAAATGGTTAATTGAATAACATTATAATTCTAATGGAGAACCTACCTCAACAATTACTGGATTGGGGTTCTAGAAATTTTAAATCAAAAATATTCGATTTCTGCTTGGCAAATGTTATTTTAATCTCTTATCAATGGCATAGTAGAACAACGTAATAAACCTTCTTGTTTAGCAACTTCTGCATAAGGTATTTCTTCAACAGTAAAGCCTTGTTCTCTTAACCAAGCATTCAAACGAGTAAAGTTTCTTTCTGAAATAATAACATCTTCAGAAATGGAGAAAATATTACTGTTCATGTTGTACATTTCTTCTTTGGTAATTTCGAATATATTTCCTTTACCAAAGAAATCAACAAGCCAGTTGTATTCATTTTCTATTAAAAAGCCATTTTTATGGATTATAGCTTTGTCTTTTCCAATAGGTTGAAAACAACAGTCTAAATGCAACGCATTATTATATGGATCAGTATTTGATTTTCGTAACTCAAAAGCCTTAACAGTTTTATTTGGAAATAATTCTTGTATAGCTATTACTGCATCCATATTGGTTCTTGCAGTGATATAGTCAGCATAGTCTTCTCCAGAATAGGTTCCGATGAAGATATGATCGTTCCAAGGCATGACGTCACCGCCTTCTACATGACATTCTTCTGGTAGTATAATTCTATTTTTACTTTCAATCTGATTCCAAACATAACGTATGGCCTCAATTTCTCTATCTCTATCTGGTAAAATATTTGCTTTAATTACTTTATCATCAATTACAAATGCAATATCACGCGAAAATATCTGATTACAATTCTCTATGACTTCAGGTCTGTATACAGCAACTCCATACTTAATAAAAACATCAAGAGCTGCTTTCATCTCAACAATTAAGTCTTCTTCCTTTGGATAAGTTCCATTTAAAACATGTAATCTGCTTTTTGGGTCATAACAATCTTCAACCTTTGGTACTGGACCATTACTCTTTGCAGTGCCTAGAATGACAGCTCTTAATCGGGAGGTTTCGTTCTTAATGTTCAGTTTTAACATACTCTAGCTATAAAAAAAGCTTCATATAAATATGAAGCCTTAAGATATAAAAATGTTTCTTATCGATTTTTTACTGTTTTAAAAACCCTATGATTTTGTCCAATATAAAGTTGTCTTGGTCTTCCAATAGGTTCATTTCTTAAACGCATTTCACGATATTGCGCTATCCATCCTGGTAATCTGCCCAATGCAAACATAACCGTAAACATATCGGTTGGAATACCCATAGCTCTATAAATAATACCTGAATAAAAATCAACATTCGGATATAATTTTCGCTTAACAAAATAATCATCGCTTAAGGCTTCTCGCTCCAGACCTTTAGCAATATCTAAAATAGGATCTTCTATACCTAAATCATTGAGAACTTCATCAGCTGCAGCTTTAATTATCTTGGCTCGTGGATCGAAATTTTTATATACTCTATGACCAAAGCCCATTAATCGAAATGGATCATTTTTATCTTTTGCTTTTGCCATGTATTTTTTAGTATCTCCTCCATCTGCCTGTATAGCTTCCAGCATCTCAAGAACAGCTTGATTTGCTCCGCCATGAAGTGGTCCCCAAAGTGCCGAAATTCCTGCAGAGATAGAGGCAAACAATCCAGCATGAGAAGAACCAACAATTCTTACAGTAGATGTTGAGCAATTTTGTTCGTGATCTGCATGTAAGATTAAAAGTTTATCTAAAGCATTGACAATTATTGGATTTTGCACATATTCTTGATTTGGCTGTTTGAACATCATTTTTAAAACATTCTCAACATATCCTAAACTATTGTCGCCATAGTCAAGAGGTAAACCTTGTATTTTACGAAGTGCCCAAGCAACCAATACCGGGAATTTACCCATAATTTTAACTACAGAATTGTACATGTCTTGTTCAGAACTGACATTAACTATAGACGGATTAAAAGCAGTCAATGCACTTGTAAGCGATGACAAAACACCCATTGGATGAGCCGATTTCGGAAATGCATCTACAATTTTTCTAACATCATCATCAACTACAGATTTAGATTTAATATCAGTGTAGAATTTATCCAATTGTGCTTTTGTAGGTAACTCTCCGAAAATTAATAAAAAAGCAACTTCAAGAAAATCTGCTTTTTCAGCCAAATCTTCTATGGCATATCCTCTATATCGTAAAATACCTTTTTCACCATCAAGAAATGTAATGCCACTTTCACAAGAACCTGTATTTTTATATCCTGCATCTAGAGTTATTAGTCCAGTGCTACTTCGCAAAGAACTAATGTCTACAGCGACTTCATTTTCGGTTCCATTTAATAAAGGAAATTCGTGTGTGTTACCATTAATATTTAAGGTGGCTTTATCTGACATATTATATAAATGTTTGTTTAATTTTGCAAACTACTAATTTACGAAATATCTTATGATTAATAAAGGAACAAATCAAAGGTTTTCGCAATTTTATTATTGAAAAAATTGATATTTAAAATGAATAAAGTCTTAAAATTATTTCTTGTTGTTATAATTTCAAATAACTGTTATAGTCAAGTAATTAATGTTGAGTCTATGAGAAGAAAATCAGATTCTTCAAAATGGTCCGGAACAGTTAGTCTAAATGTTTCTCTCATAAAAAACCAGAACGACATTTTTAGAATATCGACAAAAGCACATATACAATACAAAAATGAAAAAAATCTATGGCTTTTTATTAATGATTTGAGTTTTCAGCAATTAGACAAAAGCTCATTTGAAAATAATGGAACTCAACATTTAAGGTATAATCGAGTATTAACGCCCAGAATAAAAATGGAAGCCTTTTTACAATCTCAATATGATGCTATTGCTCAAATTGATTTTAGAGGTCTCATAGGTTTAGGGCCTAGATTTAAGCTTAATAACAACGACAATTATAAGTTTTATTTAGGAACACTAGTTATGTACGAACATGAAAAAGCATCAGAAGTTGAAGCACAAAGAATTACAAAAGATTTTAGAGGAAGTTCTTATCTGTCCTTTAGCTTATATCCAATAGAAACTATTAGCATTATAAGTACAAGCTATTACCAACCTCTATTAAAAGATTTTGACGATTATAGATTTTCTAGTGAAATAACCTTGCTTATTACTATCTATGAACAACTTGCCTTTAAAACAACATTTACATATAATTATGATGCAGTTCCAGTAACAGATGTTTCCAAAACAAGATATGAGCTAACTAATGGACTTTTATATAGCTTTTAGTTTATTAAATAAAATATTAATTAATGTGCTGAATGAGATAATTCTTCTTTTGATTGAACCATTTCTTCAAGCATATTAGTTGTAATAGATTTTGGTCTTTCCAATGGGTAACCTAAAGCTCTATCCCAAATTATATTTGAAAGCACACCAATTGATCTTCCTATAGCGAATAATACAGTATAAAAATCATATTGGGTTACTCCATAATGCCATTGTACAACTCCTGATTGTGCATCTACATTTGGCCAAGGATTTTTTGCTTTACCATGCTCTTTCAAAATATCAGGAACAACATTATAGAGTGCATCAACATACTTAAATATATTGTCATTTGGTAAATGCTTTAAGCAAAATTCTCTCTGAACCGTATATCGTGGATCAGTTTTACGTAAAACGGCATGACCGTAACCAGGGATAACTTGACCACTATTCAATGTTTTCCATACATAGGCTTTCAACTCATCTTTTGAAGGTAATTTTCCATGTGTTAGGTCAATCAACCCTTGTAACCATCTAAGAACTTCCTGATTTGCTAAACCGTGTAATGGACCTGCTAAACCATTTATCATTGCAGAAGTTGCATAATATACATCAGACAATGAACTGGCCACTAAATGTCCAGTATGTGCACTTACGTTACCACTTTCATGATCAGCATGAATAATAAAATACATTCGAGATACATCGTCATATGGTTTGTCTTTCCCCATCATATATGCAAAGTTAGCACCAAAATCTAATGATGGATCAGGGTAACGATGTCCTCTTTCAGGATGGTATAACTTATTATAGATATAAGCACCAATGAGTGGCATTTTTGCTAGCAGATTGGTTGCGTCTTCATATGTAGAATTCCAATAATCCTTTTTATTCATGCCTTGTTTGTACTTAATATTGAAATGTGACTCGCGTTCCAAACTCATAACAGCTGCCGATAATATTGCCATTGGATGGCTTTCACTAGGAAATGAATCTATAACATCCCATACATAACGAGGTACAATACGCCTATTATTAAAGTCAATAATCAAATCTTCAACTTCATTTTGAGCAGGAATTTCGCCTGTTAATAACAAATAATATAGCCCTTCGACATATGGCATTTCAGCTCCTTTAGCTTTAGGCAATTTTTTCAATACTTCTTGCAAAGTATAACCTCTATATCTAATCCCTTCATATGGATCTAAATAAGAAATGTCTGTTATTAGGCTTTTAATACCTCTCATCCCTCCTATTACTTGTTCAACTGTAACTTTAGCAATGACCTTGTCCCCATAATCTTTTAACAACTTTGTTGTTCTTGGACGATGTTCTATTATTTTTTTATGTAATTTTTCTTTTAAGGTACTCATGACATAAAAATTAAATTAATGTTTTAAAAAATCCATATAATTTAATTCAATAAAAAATAAATAAATATGATATTTATCATTAATTAAAGAAAGAGCCAAAATTATTATATAATTTTGGCTCTTTCTATTTTAAACAGTTTGAACTTTATCTTAAATTTTGAATGCTTTTCTTTTAGGGTAATATGCAATATTACCTAATTCTTCTTCTATTCTTAATAACTGGTTATATTTAGCCATTCGGTCACTTCTTGAAGCTGAACCTGTTTTAATTTGTCCTGTATTTAAAGCAACTGACAGATCTGCAATGGTATTGTCTTCTGTTTCACCTGAACGATGTGACATTACAGATGTATAACCTGCATTATGTGCCATGTTAACAGCTGCAATAGTTTCAGTGAGAGTACCTATTTGATTTACTTTTATAAGAATTGAGTTTGCTATACCGTTTTCAATTCCGTGAGATAAACGTTCAACATTGGTTACAAAAAGATCGTCACCAACTAGTTGTACTTTATCACCAATTTTTTCGGTTAAATATTTCCAACCTTCCCAATCATTTTCATCCATACCATCTTCAATAGAGATAATTGGATATTTTGATACTAATTCTGCTAAATAATCTGCTTGCTCTTTGGAATTTCTTACAACACCACTATCCCCTTCAAATTTAGTATAATCATATTTACCATCAATATAAAATTCTGCCGATGCACAATCTAAAGCAAGCATCACATCATCTCCTAATTTATAACCAGCTTTATCAACAGCTTTAGCCACAGTATCCAAAGCATCTTCCGTACCTTCAAAAGTTGGTGCAAAGCCACCTTCATCTCCAACAGCAGTACTTAAGCCTCGATCATGTAATACTTTTTTAAGATTATGGAAAATTTCTGTTCCCATTTGCATAGCGTGTGTAAAGTTTTTAGCTTTTACCGGCATAATCATAAATTCCTGAAATGCGATTGGAGCATCACTATGAGAACCGCCGTTTACAATATTCATCATGGGAACTGGAAGTGTATTTGCTGATACACCTCCAACATATCTGTACAATGGTAAATTTAATTCGTTGGCCGCAGCTTTTGCAACTGCTAAAGAAACTCCCAAAATTGCATTAGCACCAAATTTAGATTTGTTTGGTGTTCCATCCAAATCTATCATTAATTGATCTATCTGATTTTGCTCAAAAACCGATATTCCTAATAATTCTTCAGCTATTATTGAATTAACATTTTTTACAGCTTTCATTACTCCTTTTCCCATATAATCGCTACCACCATCTCGCAGCTCAACAGCTTCATGTTCTCCAGTTGATGCTCCAGAAGGCACAGCTGCTCTTCCTAAAACACCATTTTCTGTTATAACGTCTACTTCAACTGTTGGGTTTCCTCGCGAATCTAAAATTTGTCTTGCATGAATGTTAATTATAATGCTCATGTTTTATTATTTAGGTTAGTTAAATTTGAAATACAAATTTACAAAATAGTTGGCCTAATTTATAGCTGTATTTCTATTATTATACTTAATTTATACTATAATGTTTTCGTAACGAAAAAACCTCAAAAAAGTTTCTGTTTTTTTGAGGTTTCAATATTAATTACTTCTAATATTAGCGATAAACTCATCAAATAAGTATGATGAATCATGTGGTCCTGGACTTGCCTCGGGATGATACTGAACTGAAAAACAATTCTTGTTCTTCATTTTTATACCAGCAACGGTATTGTCATTTAAGTGTACATGCGTTATTTCTATATCGGGATGATTTTCAGTCTCTTCTCTGTTAATTGCAAATCCATGATTTTGTGATGTAATCTCTCCTTTTCCAGAAATTAAATTCTTAACAGGATGATTAATTCCTCTATGACCATGATGCATTTTGTATGTTGAAATACCATTTGCCAAAGCAATGATTTGATGCCCTAAACAAATTCCAAACAAAGGTAAGTTTCTTTTAATGACTTCTTTAGCCAACGATTGAGCTTCAACTAAAGGTTCTGGATCTCCTGGACCATTAGACAAGAAATAGCCATCTGGATTCCAGGCGTTCATTTCTTCAAAGGACGTATTATAAGGAAACACTTTAATATGAGCTCCACGTTTAGCAAGATTACGTAGAATATTCTTTTTTATCCCAATATCTAGAGCCGCTATTTTTAAAGATGCATTTTCATCACCGACGAAATAAGGTTCTTTAGTTGACACTTTTGAGGCCAATTCTAAACCAACCATATTTGGAACTTCAGCTAATTGTCTTTTCAGACTTTCAATATCATCAACCTCTGTTGAAATAACTGCATTCATTGCACCATTATCTCTAATATAGCTTACTAATGATCTTGTATCTACATCGGAAATTGCAATCAAATTATTCTTTTTTAGAAAATCTTGAAGCGAATTATCTGCTGCCGGACGTGAAAAATCATAACTAAAGTTTCTACAAATTAATCCAGAAATCTTTATAGAGTCTGATTCTACTTCTTCATTATTCGTTCCATAGTTTCCAATATGAGCATTGGTTGTAACCATTAACTGGCCATAATAGGATGGATCAGTAAAAATCTCTTGATAGCCTGTCATTCCTGTATTGAAACAAACTTCTCCGAAAGCCGTTCCAGATTTACCAACAGATTTACCATAGAAAATGGTTCCATCGGCAAGTAGTATTAATGCCTTATTTCTTTTTTGATATTTCATCTAATTCGTTAAAAAAGTTTCGCAAAATTGCATAAAAAAAGGATAAACTAAAAAAGTTTATCCTTAATATTTATTAATGCTTATTAACATTTATTCTTCTTCGTTTGAAGCTTTAGTTTCTGGAGCAGGTGCTGCCACAGTTTTACTTCCACCTCTTCTACTTCTACGAGTTGTTTTCTTTTTAGGTTTGTCTGCATTGTAGATTTCATTATAGTCTACTAGCTCTATCATAGCCATATCAGCATTATCTCCTAAACGATTACCAAGTTTAATTATTCTCGTATAACCACCTGGTCTGTCTCCAACCTTTACTGCAACATCTCTAAACAATTCAGCAACTGCCTCTTTCTGTCTTAAGCGGCTAAATACAATACGTCTGTTATGTGTACTATCAACTTTAGACTTTGTCACCAAAGGCTCAATAAATTGCTTCAGTGCTTTAGCCTTTGCTGTTGTTGTATTAATACGCTTGTGCTCAATTAATGAACATGCCATATTAGCCAACATTGCCTTTCTATGAGCAGTTTTTCTACCTAAATGGTTTACTTTTTTTCCGTGTCTCATGACTTACTTTTTTACCTCATCTTGCTTCAACTCGTTCTTGAGGAGCAAAATATGAAGTGATTAATCTTTATCTAATTTGTATTTTGATAAGTCCATTCCAAAATTCAAACCTTTAACGTTTACAAGCTCTTCAAGCTCTGTTAAAGATTTTTTACCAAAGTTTCGGAATTTCATTAAATCATTTTTATTGAATGATACTAAATCTCCTAAAGTATCAACCTCTGCAGCTTTCAAACAATTTAAAGCACGAACAGAAAGGTCCATGTCAATTAATTTTGTTTTAAGCAACTGTCTCATATGAAGTGATTCTTCATCATACGTTTCAGTTTGTGCAATCTCATCAGCTTCAAGAGTGATTCTCTCATCAGAGAATAACATAAAGTGATGGATTAATGTTTTAGCAGCTTCAGTTAATGCGTCTTGTGGATTTATTGAACCATCTGTGATGATTTCAAAAACTAATTTTTCGTAATCTGTTTTTTGTTCTACACGATAGTTTTCAATGCTATATTTTACATTTTTAATTGGTGTGTAAATTGAATCTGTAAAGATGGTTCCAACTGGTGCAGAAGATTTTTTGTTTTCTTCAGCAGGAACATAACCTCTACCTTTTTCTATAGTAATTTCCATACTAATATTTACTTTAGGATCTAAATTACAGATTACTAATTCTGAATTTAAGACTTGGAATCCTGAAATAAATTTTTGAAAATCGCCAGCTTTTATTTGCTCTTGCCCAGAAATTGAAATTGAAACAGACTCGTTATCAACATCATCAATTTGTCTTTTAAAACGTATTTGTTTTAAGTTTAAAATAATCTCTGTAACATCTTCAACGACACCTGCAATTGCAGAGAATTCATGATCTACACCTTCAATTCTAACTGATGAAATCGCAAATCCTTCTAAAGAAGATAATAATACTCTTCTTAAAGCATTTCCTACTGTTAATCCGTAACCAGGTTCCAAAGGTCTAAATTCAAACTTACCTTCGAAATCGGTAGAATAAATCATGATTACTTTGTCTGGTTTTTGAAAATTAAATACTGCCATGTTTTTCTTCTTTTTAATTGTTATTTAGTTGCGCGGCTTATAAGTTTGAAGAAGTACAAATAAACCCTTTGGCTAAACACCAATATTTATAATTATTATTTAGAATATAATTCGACTATGAATTGTTCATTTATGTTTTCTGGAATTTGAATTCTTGCAGGAACCGATACATAAGTACCTTCTTTCTTTTCTGTATTCCAAGTAATCCATTCATAAATATGGCTTGAATTTGCTAAAGAATTTTCAATGGCCTCAAGTGATTTAGATTTTTCTCTAACAGCAACAACATCACCAGCTTTTAATTGGTAAGATGGAATATTTACAATATTCCCATTTACAGTAATGTGTCTGTGAGATACTAATTGTCTTCCTGCATTTCTTGATGGAGCGATACCCATTCTAAAGACCACATTGTCTAATCTAGATTCGCACAATTGTAATAGAACTTCACCTGTAATTCCAGGAGCCGAAGTTGCTTTTTTAAACATGTTTCTGAATTGACGCTCTAAAATACCATAAGTGTATTTTGCTTTTTGCTTTTCCATTAATTGGATAGCATATTCAGATTTTTTTCCACGACGTCTGTTGTTGCCGTGTTGACCTGGAGGATAATTTCTTTTATCGAAAGCTTTATCTTCTCCATATATAGCTTCACCAAATTTTCGAGCTATTTTTGTTTTAGGACCAGTATATCTTGCCATTTTTAAATTGAGTTTTGAGAGTGATTATGAATTAAGGTCTTAATCTTATCCTTCGATAATCGTTAATCTCTCGTTGATACTTGTTATTAATTAATATTATACTCTTCTACGTTTTGGAGGTCTACAACCATTATGTGGTAATGGAGTAACATCTACAATTTCTGTTACTTCTATTCCAGCATTATGAATCGAACGAATAGCAGATTCTCTACCATTTCCTGGACCTTTAACGTAAACTTTAACTTTCTTCAATCCAGCCTCAAGTGCTACAGAAGCAGCATCTTCAGCAGCTAATTGAGCAGCGTAAGGTGTATTCTTCTTAGAACCTCTAAAGCCCATTTTTCCAGCAGAAGACCATGAAACCACGTCTCCCTTTTTATTGGTTAGAGAAATAATGATGTTATTGAAAGAAGCAGCAATATGAGCTTCTCCAATAGCGTCTACAATTACTTTACGTTTTTTAGTACTTGACTTTGCCATATTACTAATTATTATTTAGTTGCTTTTTTCTTGTTAGCAACAGTTTTTCTTCTACCTTTTCTTGTTCTAGAGTTGTTTTTAGTACGTTGTCCTCTTAAAGGAAGTCCAGCTCTATGACGAATACCTCTGTAACATCCTATATCCATTAATCGCTTAATGTTTATTTGAGTTTCAGAACGTAATTCACCTTCTATAGTAAAGGCTCCTACTGCTTCACGAATACTTCCAATTTGATCATCTGTCCAATCTTGAACCTTGATACTTTCGTCAACTTTAGCTGTAGCTAAAATTTCTTGTGCTCTACTCTTACCTATTCCATAGATATAAGTTAAAGCAATTACTCCTCTTTTTTGTTTTGGTATGTCTACACCTGCTATTCTTGCCATAATTATCCTTGTCTTTGTTTGAATCTAGGATTCTTTTTATTAATTACGTAAAGTCTACCTTTTCTGCGGACGATTTTACAGTCTGCACTTCTTTTTTTAACTGATGCTCTTACTTTCATCGTATTAGTATCTATAAGTTATTCTTGCCTTAGTTAAATCGTAAGGACTCATTTCTAATTTCACTTTATCTCCTGGCAATAATTTAATGTAATGCATACGCATTTTCCCAGAGATGTGCGCGGTCACAATATGACCATTTTCTAATTCAACGCGAAACATGGCATTTGATAATGCTTCTATTATTGTTCCGTCTTGTTCTATTGCTGCTTGTTTTGCCATAGTATTTTATATTAAGCCGAAGCCTTTCTATTTTTACCAGTTTTCATCAAGCCGTCATAGTGTCTATTTAACAAATAAGAATTTACTTGTTGCATAGTATCTATTGCAACTCCAACCATAATTAATAGTGAAGTTCCTCCAAAAAATAATGCCCATCCAGATTGCACGTCCATTAGTTTAACAATAACAGCAGGGAACACAGCCACTAAAGCCAAAAAGATTGATCCAGGGAATGTAATTTGTGACATAATTTTATCTAGATATTCAGATGTTTCAGAACCAGGACGAATTCCAGGAATAAAACCTCCACTTCTTTTTAAATCATCAGCCATCTTATTGGTAGGTACTGTAATTGCTGTATAGAAATATGTGAAAACAATTATCAATAAAGCAAAAACTAAATTATACCAAAACCCAAAAATATCTGAAAATTGAGTTTGCATCCATTGTCCTGCATCACTTGAGGACAATGATTTTCCTATTAAGCTAGGCACAAACATAATGGCTTGTGCAAAAATGATTGGCATAACACCTGAAGCATTTAACTTAAGTGGAATATATTGTCTAGACCCAAAAACATTTTTTTCGTAACCACCAGAAGCAGTACGTCTTGCATATTGGACAGCAATTTTTCTTACAGCCATAACCAACATAACTGAAGCTAGTATAATGACAAACCAGATAACAATTTCAAAAAGAATTAACATTACATTGTTTCCTTCCAATCTTGACGCTGCGTTTTGTAAGAATGCTTGTGGCATAGTTGCTATAATACCAACCATAATTAATAATGAGATTCCATTACCAATTCCTTTATCAGTAATTTTTTCACCTAACCACATTGCAAAAATACAACCAGTAACAAGTATAATTACGGACGAGAAATAGAATAAACCTCCATGTCCCAATAAAAATGCACTTTGTGGTATTCCTAAAGCTGGTAAACTTGCTAAATAACCTGGTGCTTGTACTAAACAAATGGCAATTGTTAACCAACGTGTAATTTGATTAATTTTCTTTTGTCCGCTAGCACCTTCTTTTTGTAGTTTCTGTAAATAAGGAATGGCAATTCCCATTAACTGAACCACAATAGAGGCTGAAATGTATGGCATGATACCCAATGCAAATACCGATGCATTAGCAAATGCTCCACCTGTAAATGCATTTAGTAATCCAAGTATACCAGAATCGGTGCTGTCTGCCAAACCACCTAGTTGTTCAGCATCTATACCAGGTAAAACAATCTGTGCACCAAAACGATAAACCAAGAGTAAACCAAGAGTAAGAACTATTCTGTTTCTTAACTCTTCTATTTTCCAAACATTCTTTAAAGTCTCTATAAATTTCATACTAATTCTGGTCTTATAAAGATACTACTTCACCACCAGCAGCTTCAATTGCAGCTTTTGCAGAAGCAGTAAATTTATGTGCTGATACTTTTAACTTTGATTTTAATTCTCCTCTTCCTAATATCTTAACCAGATCATTCTTACCAGCCAATCTCAAAGAAATTATTGTATCTATGTCTAATACATCTTTTATTTTCTTGTCATCAACCAATTGTTGCAAAGTATCTAAATTAATTCCTTGGTACTCTTTACGGTTAATGTTTGTAAAGCCAAATTTAGGCACACGTCTTTGAAGTGGCATTTGCCCACCTTCAAATCCTATCTTTTTAGAATATCCTGAACGAGATTTTGCTCCCTTATGTCCACGCGTTGCGGTACCACCTTTACCAGAGCCTTGTCCGCGTCCTATTCTTTTGCCTTGACTTTTAACTGAACCTTCTGCAGGTTTTAAATTACTTAAATCCATTTTTCAGTATTATTATTTTGTTTCTTCAACAGAAACTAAATGTGAAACTTTATTAACCATTCCTAAAATATTAGGAGTAGCATCATGCTCTACTACTTGACCAATTCTTTTAAGACCAAGAGCTTCTAAAGTCCTTTTTTGTCTTTGCGTACGATTGATTGCGCTTTTAACCTTTGTTACTTTAATCTTTGCCATCTTCTTAAATAATTAACCGTTAAAAACCTTTTCAAGTGAAACACCTCTATCTCTTGCAATAGTTCTCGCATCTCTTAATTGAAGTAAAGCGTCAAATGTTGCTTTTACCACATTATGAGGGTTTGAAGAACCTTGAGATTTTGATAAAACATCATGTACACCAACTGCTTCAAGAACTGTTCTTACAGCTCCACCAGCAATAACTCCTGTACCAGGTGCAGCAGGAATAATATTTACTCTTGCTCCACCATATTTCCCTTTTTGCTCATGAGGTAATGTTTTTTTCACAATGGGAATACGAACTAAATTCTTTTTAGCATCTTCAACAGCCTTTGCAATTGCACTGGCAACGTCTTTAGACTTCCCTAAACCGTGACCAACTACACCTGCTTCATCACCAACTACTACAATTGCTGAAAACCCAAATGCTCTACCACCTTTAGTTACTTTGGTAACTCTTTGTACGCCAACTAAACGATCTTTAAGTTCTAATCCACCTGGCTTTACTAATTCTGCACTTTTGTATTTCTGATACATAATTTCTTAAAATTTAAGTCCTGCTTCTCTTGCTCCTTCAGCTAATGATTTTACTCTACCATGATATAGGTAACCTCCTCTATCAAAGGCAATAGTTTCTACACCAGCTTTTAAAGCTTTTTCGGCAACAGATTTACCTACTAAAGTAGCTATTTCTGTTTTTGTGCCTTTTGCCGAACTAATATCTTTATCTCTTGAAGATGCAGCACTGATAGTTTTACCAGTAACATCATCAACAATTTGAGCATAAATCTCTTTATTACTTCTAAAAACAGATAATCTTGGTCTTGATTCTGAACCAGAAACAACCTTACGTATTCTGTTTTTAATTCTTATTCTTCTTTGATATTTTGTTAATGCCATAACTTACTTATTAAGCTGATTTACCTGCTTTTCTTCTTATTTGCTCTCCAACAAACTTAATACCTTTGCCTTTGTAAGGTTCTGGTTTTCTAAAACCACGAATTTTAGCAGCTACTTGTCCAACTAATTGTTTGTCGTGAGATGTTAACTTAATGATTGGGTTTTTACCTTTTTCAGAAACAGTTTCTACTTTAACTTCTGGAGCTAAATCCATAACTATATTATGTGAAAACCCTAAAGCTAAATCTAATTTTTGTCCTTGATTGGACGCTCTGTAACCTACACCAACCAACTCAAGTTCTTTAGTCCATCCTTTAGATACACCTGCAATCATATTGTCCATAAGTGATCTGTAAAGACCGTGTTTTGCTTTTTGATCTTTAGTGTCCGAAGAGCGTGTTACTAAAACATTACCATCTTCAACTTTAATTTCAACAGAATCGAAGTTTTGAGTTAATTCACCTAATTTTCCTTTTACTGTAACTAAACCGTCGTTAATTTCTACTGTAACGCCTTCTGGAATTACTACTGGATTATTACCTATTCTTGACATTTCTCTTTCCTTTTAAAAAATTAGTAGACGTAACATAAAACTTCTCCACCTACATTTTCTCTTTGAGCTTGTTTAACAGTCATTACTCCATGAGAAGTTGAAACGATTGCTATACCAAGACCATTAAGAACTCTAGGTAATTCTTTTGAACTTGAATATTTACGTAAACCAGGTTTACTAATTCGCTCAATCTTTTTAATTACAGATTCTTTGGTTTCTTTATTGTACTTAAGTGCTATCTTGATAATGCCCTGTACTGAAGAATCTTCAAATTTGTAACTTAAAATATATCCTTGATCGAATAATATTTTTGTGATATCCTTTTTAAGATTAGACGCAGGAATCTCAACCACTCTGTGGTTTGCAAGTACTGCATTTCTAATTCTTGTTAGATAATCTGATATTGGATCTGTATTCATATATATTAATTTGCGGTTTTGGTTTTCGATTTTTAATACCGAACCTGAAACCAATTTATAATTTTACCAGCTTGCTTTTTTTACTCCAGGGATTAAACCTTTATTGGCCATTTCTCTGAATAATACACGCGAAATACCGAAATTTCTAATATAACCTTTTGGTCTTCCAGTTAATTTACATCTGTTGTGCATACGAACTGGAGAAGCATTTTTCGGTAACTTTTGTAATGCCTCATAGTCTCCAGCTTCTTTTAAAGCTTTACGTTTTTCAGCATATTTTGCTACTGTTTTTGCTCTTTTTACCTCACGGGCTTTCATTGATTCTTTAGCCATATCTTAATTCTTTTGAAAAGGTAATCCTAATTCTGTTAATAATGATTTTGCTTCTTTATCAGTATTTGCAGTTGTTACAAATGTGATATCCATTCCAGAGATTTTGTTTACTTTATCAATGTTTATCTCTGGGAAGATGATTTGTTCTGTAATTCCTAAATTGTAATTACCTCTTCCGTCAAAACCTGTTGCTCTAATTCCGTTAAAATCTCTTACACGTGGTAAGGCAGAAGTAATTAAACGATCTAAAAACTCATACATTCTCTGACCTCGTAGAGTTACTTTTGCGCCTATTGGCATTCCTTTACGTAATTTGAAGGATGCAACGTCTTTTTTAGAAATAGTAGCAATAGCTTTTTGCCCAGATATTGTAGTTAATTCTTCTACTGCGTAGTCAATTAACTTTTTATCTGCAACAGCTGCTCCAACTCCTTTAGATATAACTATCTTTTGAAGTTTAGGTACTTGCATTACATTCTTATAACCGAACTCTTCGGTAAGAGCAGCAACTACTCTGCTTTTAAATTCTTCTTTAAGTCTAGGTGAATATGCCATAACTATATTACTTCATTAGATTTTACTGAAAATCTTACTTTCTTATCGCCTTCCATTCTATATCCAACTCTTGTTGCGTCACCTTTAGAAGTTAACAACGACAGGTTTGAAATATGAATAGCTGCTTCTTTCTCTACGATACCTCCTTGTGGGTTTTGTGCACTTGGTTTAATATGTTTCTTAACCATATTTATACCCTCAATGATCGCTTTGTTCTTATCTTTTATTACTAGGAGTACTTTACCTTCAGAACCTTTATGGTCTCCAGCAATTACTTTTACCGTATCTCCAGATTTAATTTTAAGCTTTGTCATCTTTTTAATTTCATTAAAGCACTTCGGGTGCCAATGATACAATTTTCATGAATTGTTTGTCACGAAGTTCTCTAGCAACAGGACCAAATACACGTGTTCCTCTCATTTCACCTGTTGGGTTTAAAAGGACACAAGCATTATCGTCAAATCTTATATAAGATCCGTCTGGTCTTCTTACTTCTTTTACAGTACGAACTACAACTGCTGTAGATACAGAACCTTTTTTAATGGTTCCGTTTGGTGTTGCATCTTTTACAGTTACAACAATTTTATCTCCTACAGAAGCATATCTTCTTTTTGTACCACCTAGAACACGTATTGTTAATACCTCTTTTGCTCCAGTATTATCGGCTACTTTTAATCTTGATTCAGTCTGTACCATAATTATTTCGCTCTTTCGATTATTTCAACTAATCTCCAACACTTAGATTTACTTAAAGGTCTTGTTTCCATGATCCTTACAGTATCTCCTTCGTTACAGTCGTTTGTTTCGTCGTGTGCAACATATTTTTTTGTTTTTAACACGAACTTTCCATACATAGGGTGTTTTACCTTTTTAACTTCGGCAACAACAATAGACTTTTGCATTTTATTGCTAGTAACTATTCCTATACGTTCTTTTCTTAAATTTCTTGTTTCCATCTTTCAGCAGAATTATTGTAATTCTCTTTTAGTTAATTCAGTTGCAATTCTTGCTACAGTACGTCTTATACTTCGTAACTGAATTGGGTTTTCTAAAGGCGATATTGCATGAGCCATTTTTAAGTCTGTATAACTCTTTCTTGTCTCACCAAGTTTTTCCTGTAATTCGGCTGTAGATAATTCTTTAATTTCTGATTGTTTCATAATATCAAATAAATTATGCTTCGTAATCTCTAGCGATAACAAACTTTGTTTTAACAGGTAATTTTTGAGCAGCAAGACGTAATGCTTCTTTAGCAGTTTCTAATGTAACTCCTCCTACTTCAAAAAGTACTCTTCCTGGTTTTACAACAGCAACCCAATATTCAACAGCTCCTTTTCCTTTACCCATACGTACCTCAAGAGGTTTCTTTGTAATTGGCTTATCTGGAAATATTTTAATCCAAAGCTGTCCTTCTCTTTTCATATAACGTGTGGCTGCAATACGTGCTGCTTCAATTTGACGTGATGTTAAAAAATTTGAGTCTAGTGACTTTATCCCAAAAGTTCCGCTCGAAAGTTGATTGCCTCTTCCAGCATTGCCTTTCATGCGGCCCTTTTGCATTTTACGAAATTTTGTTCTTTTTGGCTGTAACATTTTTTCTTTACTTTAAAAAATTACTTTCTACGACGAGATTTGTTATCTCTGTTTCCTCCACGTCCACCTTTTCCTTGCTTTTTAGATAATCCTACAAGCGGAGAAAGTTCTCTTTTACCATATACTTCACCTTTCATGATCCATACTTTCACACCTAATCTACCATAAGTAGTATGTGCTTCAACCAAAGCATAGTCAATATCGGCTCTAAAAGTTGATAAAGGAATACGTCCTTCTTTATAATGCTCATTACGTGCCATTTCAGCACCGTTTAAACGTCCACTAATTTGAACTTTTATTCCTTCAGCGTTCATTCTCATTGTTGCAGCAATTGCCATTTTGATTGCGCGTCTGTAAGAAATACGATTTTCTATTTGACGGGCAATACTTGATGCTACTAAAAATGCGTCAAGTTCAGGTCTTTTTATTTCAAAGATGTTAATCTGAACTTCCTTTCCGGTAATTTTTTTAAGCTCTTCTTTTAACTTGTCTACCTCTTGACCGCCTTTACCAATAATGATACCTGGGCGAGCCGTTGTGATAGTAACGGTTACAAGTTTAAGTGTACGCTCAATAATTACCCTTGATACACTAGCTTTTGATAGACGTACATGAACGTACTTTCTAATCTTATCGTCTTCGGCAAGTTTATCACCATAATCATTTCCTCCGTACCAGTTAGACTCCCATCCTCTGATAATTCCTAAACGATTTCCGATTGGATTTGTCTTTTGTCCCATATCTCTATTTAAGCTTGTGTGTTATTATTAGCTCCAACCACCAACGTTACATGATTTGAGCGTTTTCTTATTCTGTGTGCGCGACCTTGAGGTGCTGGACGTAATCTTTTTAACATAGATCCTCCATCAACCCTAATCTCTTTTACAAATAATTCAGCTGATTCAACATCTGCATCTTCATTTTTTGACTGCCAGTTAGCGATAGCTGACAATAACAACTTTTCTAAACGTCCAGATGCTTCTTTATTGTTGAACTTTAGTATATTAAGTGCTTTCTCTACTTTTTCACCTCTAACTAAATCGGCTACTAAACGCATTTTTCTTGGTGATGTAGGACAGTTATTAAGTTTTGCAAAAGCAATATGCTTTTTTTCTTCCTTAATAGCGTCTGCCATTTGTTTTTTACGACTTCCCATAGCTTACTACTTTTTACCTTTATTTTTGGCACCAGCATGACCCCTGAAAGATCTTGTTGGTGAAAATTCTCCTAACTTATGGCCAACCATATTTTCCGTAACATAAACAGGAACAAATTGACGACCGTTATGCACTGCAATAGTTTGACCAACAAAATCTGGTGTAATCATTGAAGCTCTCGACCAAGTTTTAATAACTGTCTTTTTATTTGCTTCAACATTGGCAGCAACTTTTCTTTCTAATTTATAATGAACGTAAGGTCCTTTTTTTAATGATCTTGACATGACTTAATTATTTCTTTCTACGTTCTACAATATATTTATTACTCGCATTTGTTTTAGAACGGGTTCTATAACCTTTTGCAGGTATACCATTTCTAGAACGTGGATGTCCTCCTGAAGACTTACCTTCACCACCACCCATTGGATGATCTACTGGGTTCATTACTACTGGTCTTGTACGAGGTCTTCTACCTAACCATCTTGTTCTTCCTGCTTTACCAGAAACCAATAATTGATGGTCCGAATTTGAAACAACTCCTATAGTTGCCAAACAAGTTGAAAGAATCAATCTAGTTTCACCTGAAGGTAATTTTATTGTTGCAAATTTCCCGTCTCTCGCCATTAATTGTGCAAATGCACCAGCACTTCTAGCCATAATTGCTCCTTGTCCTGGTCTTAATTCAACACAAGAAATAATAGTTCCTAAAGGAATTTGACTTAAAGGCATTGCATTCCCAATTTCAGGAGCCACATTAGTATCTCCAGAAACAACTGTTTGACCTACTTGCAAACCGTTTTGAGCAATGATGTATCTTTTTTCGCCATCTTGATAATTCAACAAGGCAATAAAAGCGGTTCTGTTTGGATCATATTCTATCGACTTTACTTCAGCTGGAATCCCAGGTTTGTTGCGTTTAAAATCAATAATACGATACTTTTTCTTATGACCTCCACCTTTGTAGCGCATGGTCATTTTTCCTTGACTGTTTCTACCACCAGACCTTTTTTTCGGAGCTAATAAACTTTTCTCCGGCTTATCAGTAGTAATGGCGTCAAATCCGTTTACTACTCTAAATCGCTGTCCTGGTGTGATTGGTTTTAATTTTCTTACTGACATTTTTTCTAATTACATATTAGCATATAAATCAATCATTTCACCTTCCGCCAGTTGTACAATTGCTTTTTTAACGGCATTTGTTTTACCATGTTGAATACCAGTTTTTGTAAACTTAGTACTACGATCTGGACGGACATTTATAGTACGAACTTTTTCAACAGAAACACCATAAGCAGCTTCTACTGCTTTTTTGATTTCTACCTTGTTCGCCTTTGTATTCACAGCAAAAGTATAGCAGTTCCTTAACTCGCTATCTGCTGTCGCTTTTTCTGTGATTATAGGTTTAATTAAGATACTCATGTTTTCTTATTTACTTAAATTCGTTTCAATTTCTTCTAATGAACTCTCTAAAAGTATAACTTGATTAGCATTCATTATTTTATAAGTGCTTAATTCTGAATTAGTTATAACTTTAGAGCTTTTCAAATTGCGCGACGACAAATATACATTATTATTTGAGCCTCCCAACACAAACAAAGATTTTTTGTTCTCTAGGTCTAAAGCTTTTAAAACTGCTGTGAAATTTTTGGTTTTAGGAGCATCAAAATTGAAGTCTTCTAAAACTGTAATTGCCTTTTCATTAGCTTTAATAGATAAGGCAGATTTACGAGCTAAACGCTTTACATTTTTATTAAGCTTAAAGCCATAATTTCTTGGTCTTGGACCAAATATTCGGCCTCCACCTTTAAAAACACCAGATTTGATACTTCCTGCTCTTGCTGTACCAGTACCTTTTTGTTTTTTAATCTTGCGAGTACTACCTGTAATTTCAGCACGCTCTTTAGCCTTATGAGTACCTTGTCTTTGGTTTGCTAAATATTGTTTAACATCCAAATAAACTGCATGGTTATTAGGCTCTATAGCAAACACATCTTTAGAAAGCTCTGCTTTCCTACCTGTGTCTTTTCCATTTATATCTAAAACTGCTACTTTCATTACTTTCTAATAATTACATAAGAATTTTTGTGACCAGGAACGCATCCTTTAACCACAAGTAAGTTCTTTTCTGGAACTACTTTCAAAACTCTTAAATTTTGAACTTTTATTTTCTCGCCACCCATACGACCAGCCATGCGCATACCTTTAAATACACGTGATGGGTCTGAACCGGCTCCAATAGAACCAGGTGCTCTTAAACGATTATGCTGACCGTGAGTTGCTTGACCAACACCGGCAAAGCCGTGACGTTTTACTACACCTTGAAACCCTTTACCTTTTGATGTTCCTGAAACATCAACAAATTCACCTTCTACAAAATGCTCAACTGTTATAGCATCACCTAATTTGTACTCCTCCTCAAAACCTTTAAATTCCGCGATTCTTCGCTTAACAGAAGTACCTGCCTTTTTTGCATGACCTAGGTCTGCTTTTGTAGCACTTTTTTCTGTCGCGTCATCGAAACCTAATTGAATGGCTTCATAGCCATCTAATTCTTCGGTTCTGACTTGGGTAACGATACATGGTCCAGCTTCAATAACAGTACATGGAATATTCTTCCCTTTGTCATCAAAAATGCTGGTCATACCGATTTTTTTTCCTATTAACCCAGACATAATTATTATTTATTAATTGTTACTTATTTAAAAAACTTCAGGGTCAAAATACGTTTCAACCCTGAATTGTATTTTTTCCGTTTTTCCACAACCATCGTTGAGGACATGTTCGTGTCTTACTTACACCTTAATCTCAACTTCTACTCCACTCGGTAATTCAAGCTTCATTAAAGCATCAATTGTTTTAGATGAAGAACTATAAATATCAAGCAGCCTTTTATAAGAGCTTAATTGAAATTGTTCTCTAGATTTTTTATTTACGTGCGGTGAACGTAACACTGTGAAAATTTTCTTGTGAGTTGGTAAAGGAATTGGTCCAGTTACAACAGCACCAGTGCTTTTCACTGTTTTTACAATCTTATCAGCAGATTTGTCTACTAAATTGTGATCGTAAGATTTTAATTTTATTCTAATTTTTTGACTCATTTTCTTTTAGATTTAAGCTTCTACTCCTTTAGCTGCTTTAATAACTTCTTCTGCTATATTTGAAGGTGTTTCAGCATAGTGTGAAAATTCCATAGTTGATGTTGCTCGACCAGATGAAAGCGTACGTAACGAAGTTACATAGCCAAACATTTCTGATAACGGCACATGTGCCTTAACAACTTTAGATCCTGCTCTGTCGCTCATGTCATTAACTTGACCACGACGACGGTTAAGGTCTCCTACAATATCTCCCATGTTTTCTTCAGGAGTAAGCACTTCTAATTTCATAATTGGCTCCATGATCACAGCTTTTGCAGCTTTTGCAGCAGCTTTAAACCCCAATTTTGCCGCCAATTCAAATGATAATTGATCAGAATCTACATCGTGATAAGAACCATCCTTTAATGTTACTTTCATGGCATCAACTTCATAACCTGCCAATGGTCCATTAATCATCGCCATCTTAAATCCTTTTTCAATAGAAGGGATAAATTCTTTTGGAACATTACCACCTTTAATTTCTGAAATAAATTCAAGTCCAGTTTTTCCTTCTTCAGCAGGTTCGAGAGTAAATACAATATCTGCAAATTTACCACGTCCACCAGATTGCTTTTTGTAAACTTCTCTGTGATCTGCAGGTCTTGTAATAGCCTCTTTGTATTCAACTTGAGGTTGACCTTGATTGACTTCTACTTTAAATTCACGTCTTAAACGATCAACAATAATATCTAAATGAAGTTCACCCATTCCAGAAATAATAGTCTGTCCTGAAGCTTCGTCAGTTCTAACTGTAAATGTTGGATCTTCTTCAGCTAATTTTGCCAAAGCCATACCTAGTTTATCCACATCTGCTTTAGTTTTAGGTTCAACCGCGATACCAATTACTGGATCAGGGAAATTCATTGATTCTAAAACAATTGGATGTTTCTCATCAGACATGGTATCTCCAGTCTTAATATCTTTAAATCCAACAGCCGCTCCAATATCTCCTGCTTCAATAAAATCGATAGCATTTTGTTTATTAGAATGCATTTGATAAATTCTTGAAATACGTTCTTTTTTACCAGAACGGTTATTCAATATATAAGAACCCGCATCTAAACGACCTGAATATGCTCTAAAGAATGCTAAACGACCTACGAAAGGGTCTGTTGCAATTTTAAAAGCTAAAGCAGAGAAAGGTTCATTTACTGATGGTTTTCTTTTTTCTTCTTTTTCGGTTTCAGGATTAGTACCTACAATTGCATCTTTATCTACAGGTGAAGGTAAATAACGACATACAGCGTCTAATAAAAACTGAACCCCTTTATTCTTGAATGCTGAACCACAAATCATTGGAATGATAGACATATCCATAACAGCAGCTCTTAACGCAGCATGAACTTCATCTTCAGTAATAGAATCTTCATCTTCCATAAATTTTTCAAGAAGATTCTCATCGTAAGTAGCTACCTCTTCAATAAGGTTTGCTCTGTATTTACGTGCTTCTGCTTTTAATTCTTCCGGAATCTCAATAACATCAAAAGTTGCGCCTTGAGTTTCATCGTGCCAAACAATTGCTCTGTTTTTAACTAAATCTACGATTCCTTTAAAATCTATTTCATCTCCAATTGGCAATACAATAGGCACGGCATTAGAACCTAACATATCTTTTACCTGCTGACATACTGCTAAAAAGTTAGATCCTTGACGATCCATCTTGTTAACAAATCCCATACGGGGAACTTTATAATTGTCTGCCAATCTCCAGTTAGTTTCAGATTGTGGCTCAACACCATCAACTGCACTAAACAAAAACACCAAACCATCCAATACACGTAATGAACGGTTTACCTCTACAGTAAAATCAACGTGGCCTGGAGTATCAATTATATTAAAGTGATAATCTTTTGCATCTTCAGTTGGCATCGCATTTTCTTTTGGAAAAACCCAAGTACAGGTTGTAGCGGCCGATGTAATTGTAATACCCCTTTCTTGCTCTTGTTCCATCCAGTCCATAGTTGCAGCACCATCGTGTACTTCGCCTATCTTGTGAGAAACTCCTGTATAATAAAGAATACGCTCTGTTGTTGTTGTTTTACCAGCATCAATGTGAGCAGCAATACCTATATTTCTTGTATATCTTAAATCTCTTGCCATTACTAATTAAAATCTAAAGTGTGAGAATGCTTTGTTTGCTTCTGCCATTTTGTGAGTATCAACTCTCTTTTTAACAGCAGCTCCTTCTTCTTTAGCTGCGGCTAAAACTTCAGCAGCAAGCTTTTGAGCCATAGATTTTTCGTTTCTTTTTCTTGAATAACTAATAAGCCATTTCATTGCCGTAGAAACTTTACGGTCTGGACGAATTTGCATTGGAATTTGAAATGTTGCTCCTCCAACACGACGGCTACGTACTTCAACGTGAGGCATCACATTTGATAAAGCATCTTTCCAAATTTCTAAAGCTGTTTTTTCTTCGTCTGTTTTTTTTGCATCTACAATGTCAATAGCATCATAGAAAACTTTAAAAGCCACAGATTTTTTACCGTCCCACATCATCATATTAACAAAACGTGTTACTAACTGATCGTTAAAACGTGGATCTGGTAAAAGTGGTCTTTTCTTTGCTTGTCTTTTTCTCATCTCTAATCAATAAAAGTTTAATTACTTTTTAGGGCGTTTTGCACCGTACTTAGATCTACGTTGTGTTCTGCCTGCAACACCTGCTGTGTCTAAAGCTCCACGAACGATATGATATCTAACACCTGGCAAATCTTTTACCCTTCCACCTCTAACCAATACTATCGAGTGCTCTTGTAGATTGTGACCTTCACCTGGAATGTATGCATTTACCTCATTACCATTGGTTAACCTTACCCTTGCAACTTTACGCATTGCTGAATTAGGTTTCTTTGGTGTTGTAGTATAAACACGAGTACAAACTCCACGCCTTTGAGGACACGAGTCTAAAGCAGCCGATTTACTCTTCTTGGTTATTTTGGCTCTTCCTTTTCGTACTAATTGTGAAATTGTTGGCATATATTTACTATATATTTTTAATTACCTCTGTTAAGAGGGCTGCAAAGGTAGAAATTAAATTGTATTTTTCAAATAGTAGAAGATTAATTTTATTCTTTATTTGAAAAATAATTTTCTCTATATATTATTAGTGTTGTTTTTCCGTTAGATTTACGCATTATTAAAGTCTATTGAAGCGTGCAAAAAACAGGTAGTTTACTCCTTATTATATATATACTTTTTTTTCAGGATTTATCTTGCCAAAATTTGCAGTTGCTGATTGAAGGAAAGAGTGATGTCGAAACCAAATTAATTGACTCCCTAAATTATTCTAATTACCATCTTGATTATTCTAGTATAGAAACTGAAATTGATTCCTTAAGAAAAAGATTATTCAACATAGGTTTTATAGAAAACAAGTTGGAAAATGTCACCAAATTTAATGACAGCACATTTTTCGCTTTGATTTATTTAAAAAAGAAAATTGATACCATATATATATATTACAACGATACAGTTTTGAATAAAGATTTAATTAATTCGATTTCATACCAGATTCATAAAGATCATTTTATATTACCAATTGATAAAACTGAAGAATCTTTAAACTATCTAAATTCTAAAATTGCAGAAGATGGATTCCCTTTCGCAAAACTTAAGCTCATTGATATTAAAGCTAAAGATTCTTCCAGCCTTCAAGCCAAACTGATCATAGAGTCTGAAAGAACCAAAAGAAATATTGATCAAATTATTATCAAGGGATATGAAAAATTTCCAAAATCTTATTTAAAGCATTTCGTAAAAATAAAACCCTCTCAAGTTTTTGATTTAAACACTATAAAGAAGAAGACAAGTTTACTAAATGATTTGAAGTTTGCTAACGAAATTAAACCACCAGAAGTTTTGTTTACTGAAGACTCAACTTCTCTGTATTTATATATAGAGAAAAGAAAAAGTAATTCCTTTGATGGGTTTCTAGGTTTTGGAACCAACGAAGACAATGGTAAGCTTAAGTTTGATGGTTATTTAAATTTGTCTTTAATTAATAATTTAAATTATGGAGAGACTTTTAATCTTACCTACAAAAGCGATGCAAGTGAGCAAAAGTCGTTCAATGCAAATTTGAAAACACCATATTTGTTTGGATCGCCTTTAGGTGCTGAATTGGAATTACGAATTTTCAAGAAAGATTCCTCATTTACAACGGTTAATCAAAAAGCCCGTACTTTTTATCAAGTAAATCCAAAAAATACAATCTATTTAGGATTTACCTCTACGCAATCTAATGATTTATTATCTCAAAATACTGCTGGTTTAATTACTGATTATGATTCTAAATACTATTCAATAGGATATCAACATACAAGTTCATTATCAGATAATATTCTATTCCCATACACGTCGTCTTTTTACTTTGAAACTGGATTTGGACAAAGAAAGATTGAAGGAGTTTCAGAAAAACAAAACCTAACAAGTCTAGATGGGTTTAAAATTTTTAAACTGAATCATACAAACAGCATATATTTTAGAATAAATAGTGGCGCGCTCTTTTCTGACAACTATGTAGAAAATGAGTTATTACGGTTTGGAGGAATCAACTCTATTAGAGGGTTTGAAGAAAATAGTTTGGTTGCATCATTATATGGTTTAATAAATTCAGAATACAGAATTCAATTCGCGAGAAATTTATACATCCATTCAATTTTGGATTTTGCCTATTTTGAAAATGAAATTGCCTTACAAAAAGAAAAACTCTACTCATTTGGATTGGGTTTTGGGATTATCAACAAAGCTGGTCTTCTTAAATTCAACTATGCCAATGGCAAAATAGAAAATCAAAAATTTAAGTTCTCAAACTCCAAAATTCATATAAGCTTAATAGCTGATTTTTAGTGATATTAGCATCCAACGGTACAAATTTTCTAAAAAAATTGAAATTTTAACCTTTAATTATTGTTTTATTAAGAATTTATTAAGATTTTTGGCCTTGACTAATTCAAATTAATATAAAATGAAAACAAAGTTTAGTGGAATTCTAACGCTATTACTAGCGTTTGTTGTGCAACTAACATTTGCACAAGAAAAAACTATTTCAGGAACTGTGTCAGATAATTCTGGCTTACCCCTTCCTGGAGTAAATATCATTGTTAAGGGGACAACCAATGGAACTCAAACAGATTTTGATGGAAATTATGCTATAACAGCCAGCACTGGCGATGTTTTAGTTTTTAGTTACATCGGTCAAAAAACTCAAGAGGTTACTGTTGGAGCGTCAAATTCTATTAGTGTAACTATGGAAGAAGATGCTGCTTTACTTGATGAAGTTGTTGTTACAGCATTAGGTATTTCAAGAGAAAAGAAATCTCTTGGATATTCATCTCAAGAAGTTGGTGGTGAAGAAGTTTCTACTGTTAGACAAACAAATGTTGTAAACTCACTTTCTGGTAAGGTAAGTGGTGTTCAAATTAAAGGGAACAACAACTTTGGTGGTTCTGCAAACTTCTTAATTAGAGGTGCAAGTTCTTTAACCGGAAACAACCAACCATTATTTGTTGTAGATGGTGTACCAATTTCCAATAGAGTTAACAATAGTGCTAATCAAGCAGCTGGTAGTACTGGTTATGATTATGGTAACGCCGCATCGGATATTAATCCTGATGATGTAGAATCTATAAACATACTTAAAGGCGCTGCTGCATCGGCATTATATGGATCACAGGCCGCAAATGGTGTTGTAATTGTTACAACTAAAAAAGGTAAAAAAGGACAAGGCGCTAAAGTAACTGTTACATCTGGTATACAAATTGGTAATATTGACAAAGAAACTTTTGCTGAGTACCAAGATGAATATGGAGTTGGTTATGGTGCATATTATGGATCAACCGGTTATTTTGAAGATATCGATGTGAATGGTGATGGTATTGACGATTTGGCTGTGCCTCAATATGATGATGCTTCTTATGGAGCTGAATTTGATCCAAATTTATTGGTATATCAATGGGACGCTTTTGTACCTGCGCATCCAAATTATTTAACTGCTACACCTTATGTAGCTGCTAAAAATACGCCAGTAGAGTTCTTTGAAACTTCTTACGATTTAAATAACTCTATTGCTATTAGTGGTGGTTCAGAAACTGCAACCTATAGATTAGGTTTTACAAATTTAGAATCTACAGGTATCTTACCTAACTCTAAATTGAACAGAAACACAATTAATTTCAATGGAACATTACAGGTTTCAGATAAATTTAAAGTAGGTTCTAACGCTAATTTCATAGCTCAACGTGCCAAAGGTCGTAACTCCACTGGTTATAGTGATAACTTAATGTCACAAATGAGACAGTGGTGGAATACCAATGTAGACGTTCTAGATCAAAGAGCCATATTCTTCCAAACTGGTGAAAACTGGACTTGGAACGGACAAGGAAGTGTTGGTGGATCTCAAGCCGATGGATTATACTGGGATAACCCTTATTGGACACGTTATAAAAACTACAACTCTGATAGAAGAAATCGTTTTTTCGGAAATGTCTATATGACCTATTCTCTAACCAATTGGTTAGACGCTACAGTTAGAGCTTCAGTTGATACATATACAGAACTTAGAGAAGAAAGAAGAGCAGTAGGTTCTGTATCTAACGGTTTTGGTATATTGGAATTAACAAACTCTGAGCCTTCTGGATATACAAGATATGACATCCAATCTACAGACTATAATTACGATTTCATGTTGAATTTCAATACTAACATAACAGAAGATTTAACATTAAGTGGTGTTGCAGGTGTGAATATTCGTAGAGAAACGTATTCTTTATTTAAGAATTCTACTTCTGGTGGTTTAAAAGTTCCAGATTTATACTTTTTGGCCAATTCTGTAAATGCTAATCCATTTCCAGTAGAGAATTTACAAAAAAAGCAAGTTAATGGAGTATATGCTCAAGCATCTTTTGGATATAAAAACTTTTTATATTTAGATTTAACTGATAGATATGATATTTCTTCGGCATTACCTCCTGGTAAAAATGATTATAATTATTATGGAGCAAGTGCAAGTTTAATCTTTTCAAGTCTGATGGATTTAGATTGGTTAAATTTTGGTAAATTAAGAGGAGGCTATGCTGAAGTAGGTAATGACTTACCAGCTAATAATGTTTATGATACGTTTATCGTTAATGATGCATTTGGAGCGGCTTCATTGTTCTCATTTCCAAATACAAAAAACAATTCAGAGTTAAAACCAGAAAGAACTGCAGAAATTGAGGTTGGATTAGAAGCTCGTATGTTTAACAACAGAGTTGGTTTTGATGTGTCTTGGTATAAGAAAAATACAACAGACCAATTAATGGCGGTTACTACAACAGCTGCAACTGGTGCAATATTCAGATGGGTTAATGCTGGTGAAGTCCAAAATAAAGGTTGGGAAGTTGGTGTTAATTTGGTACCTGTTAGAACAGAAGACTTCGAATGGGGTGTTGATGTAAACTGGGCTAAAAACGAAAGTTTAGTGGTTGATTTATATGCAGATACTGAAAATATAGTATTAGGTTCTTATCAAGGTGGTATTACCATTAATGCTACTAAAGGTGAGCCTTATGGAACTATTAGAGGTACTGGTTATGTTTTCTTTGATACCAATGGTAATGGTGTTACTGATCCTTCAGAAAGAAGAAAAGATAATAGAGTAGTTAGACCAGATGGCCGTTGGTATCAGGCACAAGCCGATCAAGTAATTGGTAATGCAAACCCAGATTGGAATGGTGGTATTACAAATAGATTTACTTACAAGAACATGACATTAAGTTTCTTAATTGATGTTCAAAAAGGTGGAGATGTTTATTCTTTAGATATGCACTATGGTCAAGGAACTGGTGTATTAAAGCATACAGCTGGTCTTAATGATTTAGGAAATCCTGTTAGAGACCCTGTAACTGCAGGTGCAGATAGTGGTGGTCTTATCCGTGAAGGTGTACAAGCTGACGGAACACCTAATACTGTAAGAGGTAGAGCAGATTATTTTGGTGGTTATTACTACTGGGGTAATTCAACTGGAAACCCAGCTGCAATGACAGTTTATGATGCAGGTTATGTAAAACTTCGTGAATTAGCATTTACGTATAGTTTCCCAAGTAAGTTACTAGGTGATAATATTTCTGCATTATCCTTATCATTAATAGGTCGAAATTTATGGATCATTGATAAGAGTGTTCCTTATGCTGATCCAGAATCTGGATTAGGTGCTGGAAATGCTCAAGGATATATTTCAGGATCTTATCCTACTGCTAGAACCGTTGGTTTAAATCTAAATTTAGAATTTTAATAAATATTGAATATGAAAAAAATAATTTTAACAATCGTCAGTGCTTTCACCGTTCTCGTATCGTGCGAGGTTGATGAAAGCTTGAACATCGATACAAAAAGCCCGTCATCAGTACCTTCTGCTGGTTTGTTTACAGAAGGTATGAGACAATTCTTTGATCAGCAAAACTCTGCGAGTGTAAACTTCAATCCATTAAGAATGTATGCGCAATACTGGGCACAAACAACATACCCAGAAGAGAGCCAGTACACTCAAGTTACCAGAAATCATGGTAGAAACATTTGGAGAGAAATGTACAAAGATGTATTACAGGATTTAAAAGGATCTAAAGAGATCGTTATAGCTAATGCTGAAGCTAATGCAGATAATAAAGTTGCCTGTATCACTATTTTAGAAGTTGCAGCCTATGCACACTTGGTTGAAATTTTTGGTGATGTGCCTTATACAGATGCATTAAACCCAAATAATCCAAGTCCAAAATATGACGATGCTGAAACCATATATCTAGACCTGTTTACTAAATTAGACGCTGCTATAGCTTCTATAAACACTAGCGCTCCTGGATTTGTTGCTACTCAAGATCCT
>NZ_JBEEEN010000002.1:0-565713 GCF_040117515.1 Gilvirhabdus luticola | reverse complement strand
TCAACTAAACCAGCATCAGCTTGAACAAGTGCATCCACAAGTAAACTTAAATCTGCGACTGCCATAGCAGTTTCAACGATGTTTGGCATTGGTGTTAAAGCGTCTATTACAGATTGAGGTAAAATAACTTTATTTATAATATGTACAACACCATTACTAGTAGCCACATCAGCAGCAGTAACTTGAGCATCTGTATCAGTGGCATCTTGAATGAATACACCGCCTGTTAAACTAACAGTGATTGATTCGCCTTGAGCTGTTTCTATCATTTGCCCATCAGATAAATCTGTAGAATAAGCAGCAGCACCAGCTACAACATGGTATGTTAATATATCGGCAAGAAGTGCTTTTTCTTCTGCAGTATCAAAATCGGCCAAACTATTGTAGTCATCACCAAGTGAGTCTAACAAATTAGCGAAGGCTTCGTTTGTAGGAGCAAATACTGTGAATGGTCCATTTGTTTGCAATAAATCTACCAAACCAGCGTCAGCTTGAACAAGTGCGTCTACAAGTAAACTTAAATCTCCAGTAGCCATAGCCGCCTCAACAATATTCGGGGTTGTATCGACCATCGGTTGGTTGTCATCATCGTCACTGCATGATAATGTAAAAAGTGACAAGCTTAAAATAAGTAATAAATAAATCTTTGTTTTCATAATTTCTAATAATTAGTGTCTAATGTTTTTTATTATAATTTGGACAAATATACAAATAAATTTGATATTGTCAAATAAAAAAGAAAAAAAATTAGACAAAAATTTATTTTACATATATTTTATTTGGTTTATTTATATAATTTTGTTTAACTTTACACCATAAAAGTTAGACATGAGTATATATACAATAGCACAGGTTGTTGCACTTTCAGGAATTAAAGCACCAACATTAAGAAAGTGGGAAACTAGATATAGTTTATTTGAACCGCATAGAACAGAAACCAATATTAGATACTATTCTGATAGTCAATTAAAAAAACTATTAAATATTAGTGTATTATTAAGGAATGGTTTTAAGATTTCAAAAATTGATAAAATGTCCGATGAGGATATTTATGAAAAAATAGAAGATATATTAATTGATTCTAATCAAGAAGACGAAATTACTGCCTTAATAATAAGTATGCTTGAGTTTGATGAAAATAAGTTTGACAAAATTATAAAATCGCATATCATAAACAATGGGTTATTAACTACCACTACTAAAATTATCTATCCATTTTTAAACCAAGTAGGTGTACTTTGGGGAATTGATAAAATAATACCTGCCCAAGAACATTTTGTGTCCAGTTTAATTAAGCAGAAGATGTTTTCGAGTATTGACCTTTTACCATTGCCTCATGCTGATGCTCCATCTATCTTAATGTTTTTGCCAGAAAACGAGCATCACGAAATAGGTCTATTATTAGCTCACTTTATTGCCAAAAAATTAGGGTGGAGAGTTTATTATCTTGGTCAAAATGTCCCAACAGAGAATATCAATGCTGTTGTAGAAGAAATACACCCAAATGCAATGCTAACTATGTTTATTGTATCTACACACAACAATTTTCTTTCTATACTTGATGAACTCTTATTGAATCCTGATATTCCTTTATTAGTTTCTGGAAATCCAGAATTTTTTGAAAATAATAGCCATAAAGATTTAATTCAATTAAAATCTCCGGAAGAATTGATAATGCAATTGGAGCTTTTAAGTGCCAAAAACATAAAAACCACTCATGCTTGAGTGGTTTTATATTTTGGTTTTATGGATATTTAATTAACAATTCAACATTACGAATTATTTCATTGTCTTGCTTAAAAGCTTTATAAAATTAATTTATTAATTAATAAATACAAGTATTCTAATTATCTTTTAGATATAAAGATTATTAAACTCGGTTAAAAGATTTTGGATACTATTTTTAACGATTAAGTGTTCAACCAATATTGTTATTCAACTCGATTAATTCTTCTAAATAATCTCTAGTATTTGAAAGCCTAGGAACTTTATGTTGTCCGCCAAGTTTATTTTTTTGTTTTAACCAATCATAAAATAATTGATTTCTAGCGATATGAATAACAGGCTTGTTTAATGTCATATTATTATAGCGTTTAGCTTCATAATCAGAATTGATTGCCTTTAGCGCGTTATCGAACAATTCATTGAAATAATCAATATCACCTGGAGGTTTTTTAAATTCAATTATCCATTCGTGACCGCCTTTCTCTTTTCCTTTCATAAAAATGGGCGCAGCAGTATAATCTACAATTTCTGCATTGGTTTTATTACAGACCTTCTTTAAAGCTTGTTCAGCATTTTCAATAATGAGCTCTTCTCCAAATGCATTAATATGGTGTTTTGTTCTTCCAGTAACTTTAATCCGATATGGATTTATAGAAGTAAACTTTACAGTGTCACCAATTTTATAACGCCACAATCCAGCATTAGTAGTAATTAGAACCGCATAATTCTTGTCTTTTTCAACCTCACTTAATCTTATGATTTTCTGATCTTTAGTTCCATAAGTTTTCATTGGAATAAACTCATAAAAAATCCCATAATCCAGCATGAGCAGAAGTTCGCTTGAATTATTTTTATCCTGAATCGCAAAAAATCCCTCTGAAGCATTATAGATTTCATAATATTTAAAATCCTTTTTAGGCAAAATGGTTCTATATTGGTCTTTATAAGGTATAAAACTTACGCCACCGTGAAAGTATACTTCTAGATTTGGCCATACCTCAAACAAATTGTTTTTCCCAGTTGTTTCAAGTACATTATTTAATAATGCCAACATCCAAGAAGGAACTCCAGTTAAACTCGTAACATTCTCATTAATTGTTTCATCAACAATAGCTTGCATTTTGTATTCCCAGTCACTCATTAAAGAAACTTTATTACTTGGAGTACTACTGAATTCAGCCCAAAAAGGCATATTATCTATTAAAATGGCCGAAAGGTCTCCGAAAACAGTTCCGTTTTCTCTGTACAATTCTTTGCTTCCACCAAGTCGCAAACTTTTTCCTGTAAATAATTGAGAATCTTCATTATTATTTAGATACATACATAATAAATCTTTTCCAGCAGCATAGTGGCAATCTTCAAGAGAATCTTCACTTACCGGAATAAACTTACTTTTTGCATTGGTCGTTCCACTAGATTTGGCAAACCATTTAATTGGTGTAGGCCAAAATATATTGGTCTCACCTTTTCGAGACCTTTCTATAATATCCTGATAATTTTCATAAGTAGATACGGGAATTCGCTCTGCAAAAGTTTTATAGTTTTTTATAGAAGCAAAATTATATTGCTTACCAATTTGTGTGTCTTTAGCAGTATCTAGTAAATTAAATAACAACTCTTCCTGTACTTCATTAGGATATTTTAAAAACAATTCAATTTGATGAAATCGTTTTTTTAAGAACCATGAAGCAATAGAATTAACTAAAGGGATTGGCATATTTATAGTATCTTTATTTTTTTAAAATTAACACTTTTTTTTATGACCTACCAAGGTGTTTTAACAAAAATGGAGAGTGAGTTTGCAAACCCTATACAATATTATTTGGTGTTTGAAAATGATTTTATAAATGTAAACCAACTTTTGGATAAAACTATAAAGATTGAGTTCATAAAATATCAATGTTTAAATTGTGGTTTAAATAAACCAATTTTTAGACAAGGCTTTTGTAAAAGTTGTTTTTTTGATATTCCTCAAGCTGCAGATTGGATCATGCGTCCTGAATTAAGCACAGCACATCTGGATAAAGAAGATAGGGATTTGGAGTATGAGAAGAAAGTACAATTGCAACCTCACATAGTATATCTTGCAAATTCGAGCGATGTTAAGGTAGGTGTGACTCGAAGAAGTCAAGTACCCACACGTTGGATTGACCAAGGAGCACATGAGGCAATAGAAATTGTTGAAGTGCCAAATCGTTATTTGGCTGGTATCACAGAAGTTGCTTTAAAAGATCATGTGTCTGATAAGACCAACTGGCGTTCTATGTTAAAGAACGAAATTAAGGATGAAGACCTAGTTTCTTGGAGAGAACGTCTTAAGCAATACATACCTGATGAAGCTAAAGCGTATTTTATTCAATCTAACACCGAAACTAATTTAGAATTTCCAGTGCTTCAATATCCAGAGAAACCTAAAAGCCTAAATTTAGTAAAATCAAATAATTATTCAGGAAAGCTTGTTGGAATAAAGGGACAGTATTTAATATTTGAAGACCAAACTGTTTTCAATATTAGATCAAATGAAGGATTGGTTGTTAATATCTCAATTTAAAAAAGCACTCAATACGAGTGCTTTTTTAATTATTTTAATATTCTTCTTGATCTCTTAAATTTTGTATATAAGAGGCTTTTTGTATTTCTCGTCTTCTTTTAATTGATTTTTTTGTAAAAAATTGATTCTCTCTTATGTTTTGCATCACTTTTACGTTGCGATGTTTACGTTTGTAGCGCTTTAAAGCTCTTTCAATATTTTCACCTTCTTTAATTTCAATTTTTATCATAAATAGTTTTTTCTGTTGATATATTTAAGACTATCCTAAATATGTTTTTAATATTTTACTTTTTGAGGTATGTCTTAATCTTCTTATAGCCTTTTCTCTAATTTGTCTTACACGTTCTCTAGTCAAATCGAAGGTTTCGCTTATTTCCACCAAACTTAAAGGAGACTCATTACCCAAACCGTAGTAAAGTCTTAAAACATCACTTTCTCTTGGAGACAAAGTTTCTAATGCTCTGTTAATTTCAACACTTAAGGATTCAACCATTAAATCCTTATCTGGATTTGGAGATTCTCCAGATCTTACCACATCATATAAGCTTGATGTTTCACCTTCTTTTAGTGGAGCATCCATAGATAGATGCCTTCCTGAATTTTTCATGGATTGCTTCACTTCTGTAACGCTTAAATCTAATTCTTTCGCAATTTCTTCAGCACTTGGCGCTCTTTCATGAGCCTGTTCTAAAAAAGAATAGGCTTTATTTATTTTATTAATTGAACCTATTTTATTTAATGGCAATCTTACAATCCTTGATTGCTCTGCCAAAGCTTGCAAAATAGCTTGTCTTATCCACCATACTGCATAAGATATAAACTTAAAACCTCTTGTTTCATCAAAACGTTTTGCTGCTTTCACTAACCCTGCATTTCCTTCATTGATTAAATCTGGTAATTTTAAGCCTTGATTTTGGTATTGTTTTGCAACCGACACTACAAAACGAAGATTGGCAGTTACCAATTTGTTTAATGCTATTTGATCATCATTTCTAATTCGTTGTGCTAACTCTACTTCTTCATCAGCTGTTATCATAGGTAACTTGCTAATGTCTTGTAAGTATTTATCTAATGATTTGGATTCTCTGTTGGTAACTTGTTTTGTAATCTTTAATTGCCTCATATATTAATTTTGCTTATTATTTTTTATACAACATAACTTTATAAATGACAAAAGCAAGAAAAATCATCATTTCATTAAAAAAATTACCAAAATGAGGTTGAAAATGGATGAAATTGAAAAAAATGAAAGGATTTAAACCTTTTTTGAGAAATAATCTATTTGGTTGAATCTTTTTTCTTTCGATTTTTTATCAGGCCACCTAGAGCATTCTTAATGCTTTCTTCGACTTGGTTTTCCGTTTTCTTTGTAGTTGTATCCACTTTCACAGAATCGGTTTTAACAGTAGTTGAATCTTTTTTTGAAGTATCATTTTTTGATTTACTATCAATACCGCTAATTCCACCAAGTAATTCTTTGATTTTATCTTTGCCTGAATTAAGTAGTTTTTGCTTTTCTATTTCAATTAGTTGTTTGGTAAGTTTTGAAACACCGCTACTCAAATCTGTTGTTATTTTGGGATTTGTAAACGATCCGGTAATGTTAGCCGTTACAGGAATGGAAATCTTTTTAACATTATCATCATTAATTTTGCTTATTAGGCTATTTACTTCATTACCTAGATATTTTGCTGGAACATTAAAAGTTGCATTATAATTTAAAGATTTGTCAAAGCCATGAGATCCGGAAATAACAACATCAATGTCTTTGTAAGAAAGGTTGAATGGTTTTACATTTACCATGCCATTGCTGAAATCTAATTGTGTTTTCAGGTCTTTAAGATTTATATCTTTTACATTAATAAAATTTAAAGCTTCACCTAAACTATTCAATACTTTAGCTTGATCCGTATTTATGGATGTAGTTAACAATTCTACAAAAGCTTTCCCATTGATAGAATTTAAATTCGGTGTAAACTCTTCGTTTAAAGTACCAGATAAATTAATAGTTGAATTCATTTTACCTTGAAGCACATTAGCTATAGGAGCTAAAGCTTTAATTAAATCTAGATTTGCAAACGATTTTGAAATGTCAAAACTATCTGCGCCCAAATTCAGATTAAAGGTTGGAACATCAGTTTTTGTTGACACTTTACCAGTTACTGCCAAAATACCATCTAAAAGATTAGAAGTTAAATTTTGTAATGTAGCTTCTTGGTCTTTTATATAAAGAGAACCAGAAACTCCTTTTAAATTTAGATTATCATATACGACCGAATTAGCGCTTGCACTGATTGTACAATCTAAAAATTCAGGAATTTTAAGTGACTTTGCTTTATTGCTATTCTTTTCAGCACTTTTATCTTGAGATATAAAATCATTCAGCACAAATGTATTAGAATTAAGGTTAAAGTTGCCTTGAAGATCCTTGTCGCTAAACATAAAACCATATAAGTTTTTTATAATTCCAGTTGCTTTTATATCGCTTTGACCCGTTTTTGCTTCAAAGTTATTAAGAGTTACCGTTGCAGGTGTAAACTTCATATTAGCACTTTTAATATATACGGGGTTTTGCATTTCTTTTGATGAGTAAACAAAATCGGAAACACTCATATATCCGCTGTTTTTTATACGCTCATAAGCACTATTTTCAATGGCATTCATATCAAAATTAGTGTTGAGCTTTGCAATTAAAATTCCTTTCAATTCCTTTTCAATATCTATTGGATATGCTTTAGAAATATTGGCAAGATTTATCACACCATCAATATCTGCATTTACTAACATATTTTCTGTAATGTTTTTTAAGGTAGCTGAGGATTTAAACACATCGTTATCAATTTTAAAATTGAAGGTTTTTACATCAATATAGGTATCGTCTGCATTGCCTGTTGTGTTTTTTACAACAGTATTGATGGAGATGTTTTCAACAGTTTTAGGCAAATCTGGATATTTAAAAGAAGCATTATCAGATGTGATGCTTATATCTAGAGTTGGAATGGTTGTTTCAGAAATCAATCCTTTGATGACACCTTTTACCTTGAAATCACCTGAGGTCTTAACATCAGCGATATTTTTTGAATAAACTTCAGGAATAACTGCAAGAAAATCTTTGAAAGAAGATTCTGGGTTTTCAAAAGTTATATCAACTTCCTGTCCATTCTCCAATTGTTGCACATAACCTTCAAACTCCAATGGCAACTGATTGATGTATCCTTTATTTTCTTTAAATGTGTAAGTGTTTTTGTCTAAATCCAGGCCGATTAAAGCATCTAGCTTTATTTTGTTGTTGTTTAAATATTTTGTGCTGTCTACAATAAGACTAACATTGGCTTCAGTTTGTGTAACTAATTCAGATGTTTCAGCAGAAAATGAACCTTTTCCGCTATGGTTCAGTTCAGAAACATAAATCTCTGTTTTACTTTTTTGGTCAATATATGCAAGTGTGCTATTGCTTATTTTATAGTCTTCAATATCAAACGAAAAGTTCTCACTTCCTTTAGATGTGGAGCTGTCAGGTTTTTTAACAATATCATAATTGTTATTACCCAACTCATCTGTGCTTAAAGTTAATGATGCCTCATTAATTTGTATAGAATTCACAACTATAGGGGCATCACTCGCTTTTTTGAACAATTCTTTAACAGACAAGGTGAAAGCTATTGATTTTGTTTTAGCAAGAGTATCACCTTCAAAAGGTTTAAAGTTGGTTATTACAAGATCATCTACTTTTACATGTGCTTGAGGAAAGCTTCTTAAAAGACTTAAGCTAACATCGGCAAATTCTACTTTGGCATTTAGGCTCTGGTTTATAAAGCGTTTGACCATATCTTTAATTTGCGATTGAAACGCAAAAGGAATGGCTATTAGTAAACATAGGATGATTATTAATGTTAGTCCAATAATTTTTAAAACTTTTTTCATGCAAAGGGTTTAGAATATATACGTATAAAATAAATTAAAAGATGGAATTATAAAATGAATGAAGGTATTAAACGAGTTTGATTTCCTCATTTACTTTCAATTTGAATCGTTTTCTAAATAAAAAAACACCTAAATAAAGGAAAGGTGTATCACAAACAGCAATTAAGACTTTAAAAATAAAGCCAGATACTAACAAACCATAAAACTTGTCCCATTCAATGATATTGAAAGAGCATAATAGAAATACAATGGTAAAAGTATCAACAAATTGAGAAGAGAATGTTGAAAAATTATTTCTTAACCATAAATGCCTTCCTTTAGTTAGACGTTTCCAAAAATGATAGATTTGGATGTCTATAAATTGAGCAAACAAATAGGCCATCATGCTTGCTGTTACCGCAATGGCTGTACTCCCAAAAACAGTTTTAAACAATCCATTATCTACAGGAGACCAATTAGTCGCAGGTGCAGCATTTGATACCAAAACAATAAGCAATGAAAAAAGTGACGCAAAAATACCAACCACTACAACATCATTTGCTCTTTTTTTACCATATATCTCACTTATTAAATCTGTAATTAAAAAAGTAATTGGGTAAGGTAAGATACCGACTGATAATTCAAAAAGTTTAGTCCCAAAAACTTCAACATCTACGGGATACCAATAAAAAAACTTTTGAAAAATCAAATTTGAAACTACTAATGATGTGATAAATAAACCTCCTAACAACAGGTAAATTCTTTGAGCAAGTAGTTTTTCTTTTAAGGTCATTTAAAATTGTGAATAAATAGCTTCAGTAAATATAAAGCATTAAATTTTCTTTTAGTTATTTTGGCTCTAAATATGAATTTACCTTCAAAAGTATATATTTCATTAGGCAGTAATCAAGGTGATAAGTTTAAAAACTTACAAGACGCCATTAACCTTATTTTTACCAAAATAGGAAAGGTAAACATTATATCCAGAGTTTATAAGAGTCCAGCACTTGGGTTTGAGGGCGATGAGTTTTTGAATACTTGTATTTGTATAGAAACAGAACTTGATTCTAAAACACTACTCAAAGAATTAATTGCTATTGAAAAGTCTTTGGGAAGGATTCGAACCAAAAAGAAAGGTTACGAATCTCGTAGTATAGATTTAGATATTATCTTTTTAGAAGATGAAATTGTCAGTACAAAAACACTTAAGATTCCACATCCAAAAATGCAACTTCGTAAGTTTGTTTTGCAACCTTTAAACGATATTGCTTCTAAAGTGATTCATCCAAAACTTGATAAAGATGTGTCTGTTTTATTAGAAGAATGTGAAGATAAAAGCAATTTACAACCCATTAATATTTGGTTAAAAAATCCAAGTAAACAATATAGCTTTTCAAACTTCAATTATATCGCTATAGAAGGAAACATAGGCGCTGGCAAAACAAGTTTAGCGACAAAGATATCTCATGAGTTTAATGCCAAACTAATTTTGGAACGTTTTGCAGATAATCCTTTTTTGCCAAAATTTTATGAAGAACCACAGCGTTACGCCTTTACTCTGGAGATGTCTTTTCTGGCAGACAGATATCAACAAATTTCTGACGACCTTTCTCAACTTGATCTGTTTAAAGATTTTATTGTAAGCGATTATGACGTGTTTAAGTCGCTTATTTTCTCAAAGATCACCTTGCCTGAAGACGAGTTTAAGCTCTACCGGAAACTCTTTTATTTAATGTATAAAGATATAGCCAAA
Source organism: Gilvirhabdus luticola (assembly GCF_040117515.1). Lineage (NCBI taxonomy): Bacteria > Pseudomonadati > Bacteroidota > Flavobacteriia > Flavobacteriales > Flavobacteriaceae > Gilvirhabdus > Gilvirhabdus luticola. The sequence goes on along the minus strand of NZ_JBEEEN010000002.1, from coordinate 555,781 downwards.
CCAGATTTGTATGTGTATTTGTACCAAAACACAGAACGATTACAGGAAAACATAAAGCAACGTGGCAGAGATTATGAAAAGGATATCGCCGACGACTATCTTGAAAAAATCAACGCAGGTTATTTAGACTTTTTAAAGAACCAAACAGAGTTTAATGTTAAAATTATTGATATTTCTGATAAAGACTTTGTAAAAAACAGACAAGATTATCTTTGGATTTTGAATAAGATTTGTGGAGAATAACTTGAGCTGTGCTTAACGGTATTGTGTATGATTCCGTAGCTAGGGAAAATCAGAGATTTTACAGAGTAGGAATCATATAACTACCTAAACATACAAAGTTCTTCTTAATGCGCTAACCGAGTTATGGATTATATACTTTGTTGGCTATTATTATTGAATTTAAGTTTATTCATCTCAATTGTTCGCAATTTTGGAGTACCTTTTTAACAGAGTGGACTTGTTTTTACCTTCAGTCTTCCTAACTTCATTAGCAATATATTCAAAATAATAACCGATTGGATAACCTTTTTTTCTTCTGTAGTTAATGTAGAAATGTAATTCCTTCCAGTAATTGGGAATCATTGGATAAAACAATTCTCGTGTTAATTTTCTACGTATAATTCTTTGTTTATAAGAAATACCGATTTCCGTAAAAATGTTTAACCACACCATGATTTTGGCATTTAAATCTTTGGTTTTAACAGCAAACTTGCATTTTTGCTTTTCATTCATATCCGAATTTAGCCATTCATCAATTTCCGCTCTGATTGATGCCATTTCACTAGTATTTAATCTTTCGATATAAGAAATGGTCTTTGAGGTTTTGAAATGACGAATTGTCAAATAAATTGTGATAACAGCAACAACTAAACCACCAGACCATGAAAGAATATCAACTAGTTCCATTTATTTTTCAAGATTTATTTTTAATTTCAGCCAACGATATGATATAAAGGCGTTTTAATGTTTTATCAGACGATAAGCGAAGTTAGATGTTTTTAAATTAAGAATCAAGCTAAATGTTTCTCATTAGGACGCAGGCAGGAATCTAATTTTTAGTTTCAATTACTAATGGATTTCTCACCAAGTGGGGAATGACAGAAAACATTAGTTTTTTAACTTCGAGAACACATCCCAAACTACAACACCAACACTTACCGAAATATTTAATGAGTGTTTGGTACCAAATTGCGGGATTTCAAGAACCTCATCACTTGCAGAAACAACCTTTTGCTGTACACCTTTTACTTCGTTACCAAAAACCAATACATAAGTTGTGTCTTTTTCAGGATGAAAATCGTAAAGCATGGTTGCATTTTCAGCCTGTTCAATTGAGATTATTTTTACACGTTCTACTTTTAACTTTTTAACTAACGAATACGTATCCTCAAGATATTCCCAATCCACAGTTTCTGTGCTCCCTAAAGCTGTTTTATGAATATCTTTATGAGGAGGTTTTGCAGTAATACCACACAAATATATTTTTTTAACTAAAAACGCATCAGCTGTTCTAAAAACAGAACCAATGTTATTCAAACTGCGAATACTATCAAGAACGATAATGATTGGAGTCTTTTTAGATGTTTTGAACTCTTCAACACTTAATCTGTCTAGTTCACTATTTTTTAGTTTTCGCATGTTAAATTTTGTGAATAATTGTAGATAACTTCTATATTTTCTGTTTTATAAAACATCAAATAATAAGTACATTAGCAATCCTGTTCAGGTTACAAAAATAAGATTTAAAATTACATTCCCTTGGCTAAAAAGGAAACACCATTAATGAAACAATATAATGCCATCAAGGCTAAATATCCTGATGCCTTGTTGTTGTTTCGCGTGGGTGATTTTTATGAGACTTTTGGGAGCGATGCTGTAAAAACAGCCAAAATCCTGAACATTATATTAACCAAACGAGGTGCTGGAAGTGAAACTGAAACTGAACTCGCTGGTTTTCCGCATCATTCTTTGAATACGTATTTACCAAAGCTTGTTAAGGCTGGTTGCCGTGTAGCCATTTGTGACCAATTAGAAGATCCTAAACTTACAAAAACCATTGTGAAACGTGGCGTTACAGAACTGGTAACACCTGGTGTTGCTTTAAATGATGAAGTCTTATCATCAAAATCAAATAACTTTTTATGTTCTGTATATTTTGAAAATCATAGAATAGGTATTTCATTTTTAGATATTTCTACAGGTGAATTTCTCACATCTCAAGGGAACACAGAATATATTGATAAGCTGTTACAAAATTTTAATCCTAGTGAGGTCCTGGTATCAAAACAAAGACGTCAACAATTTAAAGAAATTTTCGGAACCGCTTTTCATACTTTTTATATGGAAGATTGGGTGTTTCAAACAGATTATGCGAATGAAACACTTGTAAAACATTTCAACACCAAAACACTTAAAGGGTTTGGAATACAAGACTTGTATGAAGGGATTATAGCGTCTGGTGCTATTTTGCATTACCTCTCTGAAACGCAGCATAACAAACTAAAGCATATCACATCCATTTCGAGAATTGCTGAAGATGAATATGTTTGGATGGATAAGTTTACCATCAGAAATTTAGAGCTATATCATTCTACAAACAATAATGCTGTCACCTTGTTGAATGTCATTGATAAAACTATTTCGCCAATGGGTGGACGTATGTTAAAACGTTGGTTGGCTCTGCCATTAAAGAATTTAGAAAAGATAAATCAGCGCCATGAAGTGGTTGATTCTTTAATTAAGAATACAACGATACTTCAAAAAATACAGCGTCACATCAAGCATATTGGCGATTTAGAACGCTTAATTTCAAAAGTGGCTACTGCAAAAGTGAATCCTCGTGAAGTTGTACAACTTAAAAATTCACTTGAAGCTATTGTTCCTATAAAGGCTTTAACAGAAAACTGTGACAATGCTTCGCTTAAACAAATAGGAAATTCTATAGAACATTGTGAAGAGTTGCGAGAAAAAATAAAAGAAACATTATTTGAAGATGCACCAGTAAATGTTTTAAAAGGACATACCATTGCAAGCGGTTTTTCATCTGAATTAGATGAATTGCGTGGTTTGTCATCGTCTGGAAAAGCATATCTAGATAAGATGTTGGAGCGCGAAAGTGAACGCACTGGAATTACATCCTTAAAAATTGCATCTAATAATGTATTTGGATACTATATAGAAGTACGGAATTCGCATAAAGACAAGGTGCCTGAAGAGTGGATAAGAAAGCAAACACTCGTGAATGCAGAACGTTATATAACTGAAGAACTTAAGGAATACGAGTCCAAAATTTTAGGAGCAGAAGAGCGTATTTTGGCTATTGAGCAACAGTTGTTTTCAGAACTTGTTAGTTGGATGAATAGCTTTATAAAGCAAGTTCAGAAAAATGCTTTTTTAATTGGACAATTAGATTGTTTATGTGGTTTTGCACAATTAGCCAAAGACAATAATTATATATACCCTGAAATTAATGATTCTTATAAATTAAATATCAAAGAAGGACGTCATCCTGTTATAGAAAAGCAATTACCTTTAGGAGAGGCATACATAACAAACAACGTATTTCTTGATAGAGAAACGCAACAAATCATCATGATTACCGGGCCAAACATGTCTGGTAAATCAGCTATTTTAAGACAAACCGCCCTTATTGTTTTGTTAGCTCAAATAGGCAGTTTTGTTCCTGCTGAATCGGCTAAAATGGGATTGGTTGATAAAATATTTACTAGAGTAGGAGCTAGTGATAATATCTCTATGGGGGAATCTACTTTTATGGTAGAAATGAATGAAACAGCTTCTATTCTAAACAATCTTTCAGATAGAAGTTTAATTCTGCTTGACGAAATTGGTCGTGGTACTAGTACTTACGATGGAATTTCAATCGCATGGTCTATTAGTGAATATTTGCATGAACATCCTTCAAAACCAAAAACGTTATTTGCTACGCACTATCATGAGCTCAATGAAATGACCGAAACATTTGAGCGAATAAAAAACTATAATGTTTCAGTAAAAGAATTAAAAGACAATGTTTTGTTCCTTCGTAAATTGGTTGAAGGAGGTAGCGAGCACAGTTTTGGTATTCATGTAGCAAAAATGGCTGGAATGCCGCAGCAGGTGATTAGTAGAGCAAATAAAATACTTCAAAAGTTAGAGAAATCTCACTCTAGTGAAGAACTTACAGATAAAGTAAAGTCATTAAAAGATGATATGCAATTGAGTTTCTTTAATTTAGATGATCCTCTTTTAGAAGGAATTAAAGAAGAAATTCTGCATATAGATATTAATACACTTACTCCTGTTGAAGCACTTATGAAGCTTAATGAAATTAAGCGAATGTTACAAAAGAAGAAAAGAGCATAATATCTACTTTTTTTCAAGAAAACACTTTGGTATTGTTATAATTGTTTTAAATTTGCATCCGCAATATTATAATTGAACGTTCATACAAATAACTAAGCGAAAGTAGCTCAGGGGTAGAGCATCACCTTGCCAAGGTGAGGGTCGCGGGTTCAAATCCCGTCTTTCGCTCTGAAAACTTTCTTAAAAATATGCCAAGATGCTGAAGTGGTGGAATTGGTAGACACGTTGGACTTAAAATCCAATGGCCATTATGGCCGTGCGGGTTCAAGTCCCGCCTTCAGTACAAAAGCCTTTATCTATTTTTGATAGAGGCTTTTTAATTTAATGATTAGCATTTAAACTATAAAAAGCTTTGGATTTATTTCAATAATTAAAACTCATATTTATTATATATTTGATGAATATGAAGTCTACATTTAGTTTATTTTTATTTATTCTTTTTGTTTCTACTAATATATTTGGACAATACACTCCTTATTTTCAAAATTATTCATTGTCTCAATATAATGCCGGTAACCAGAATTGGGGAGTTTCTGTTGCTAATAATGGAAAAATATACGTTGCTAACAATAATGGTTTGTTAGAATTTGATGGTTTTAAATGGGAATTTTTCCAATTGCCTAACAAAACTATTATAAGATCTGTTTTAGCACATCAAGGTTTAATTTATACAGGATCTTATGAAGAATTTGGATATTGGGAGAAAAATCGCAAAGGAGAATTAATTTATACATCATTGAGTGATTTATTAGTCGAAAAAGTATCACTTAATGAAGAGTTTTGGCAAATCTTACATTTTAAAGATTCAATAATATTTAGGTCATTTTCAAATGTGTATGTTTATAAAAATGGAGAAGTTGTAAAAATCTACAAACAGAGTCCTACACCAACAGTTATATCATGCAATATTTCTGGAAATAAATTTTATGTATCTACTCTTAAAAATGGTGTTTTTGTTCTTGAAGACACAAATTTAACACCGGTAATTAATGACCCATTTGTAATTGATAAAAGAATGATTTCGATTATTGAATATAAAGGAGATTTGCTGATTTCAACTGCTTTAAACGGTTCCTTTATTTATAAAAATAATAGTTTCATGCCTTGGGATTCTGAAATAAATGAATTAATTAAAGAACATCAATTCAATAGTTTTTCATTGCTTAAAAATGGAACAATGGTATTCGGAACCATTAAAAATGGTATTTATATTACAGATTATGAAGGGAATATTAAGTATCATATAAATAAAGAGAATGGCCTAATTAATAACACAATATTAAGTCATGTCCTTGACGATGAAAACACAAAACTTTGGGTAGGTTTAGACAATGGAGTTGCATATATAGATTTAAATAGTCATCATACATTCTATAATGATTATTCAGGGAAATTAGGTGCGGTTTATGACATCATTTTATATAACAATACTATTTATATAGGTAGTAATACAGGATTATTTTATATTAATAATAATGATGATTTACAGTTTGTTGAAGGATCCCAAGGGCAGGTTTGGGATCTAACAGAAATAAATGGTGAACTATTATGTGGTCATAATAATGGAACATTTATAGTGAAAGAGACCAATCTTGAAAAAATTTCAAATTTTACTGGAGGCTGGACTTTAAAGAAACAACCTGAAAAAATGAACTCTTTTTATCAAGGAACTTATGCTGGGTTGGTTAATTTTAAAAATAGCGGTAATAAATGGGTAGCAAGTCACGCTGGGGAAACCACAATACCAATAAAGTATTTAGAGTTTGAAGACCAGCATACTATTTGGGTGGCTCATGCATATAAAGGAGTCTTTAAAATTAGTTTAGATAAGGAAAGTGGTAAAGTCAAAGAGGTCAAAGATTATCAAAATAAAGGTTTATGGTCAAATTATAGCGTAAGAGTTCATAAAATTAAAAATGATATTTGCTTTAAGACTAATAATGGTTGGCAAAAGTATGAGCCCTTATTAGATAGCATTGTTCCGCATAATTTATTAAATAAAAATTTCGGTAATGATGCAAATTTAATATCAGAATCTGATTCTGACTTAATTGGAATCAAAGACAGCAAAAATCAAATTAATTTCAAATCTTTAACTAACGAAGATTATAACCTAACACTAACTAGTAATTTTTTTAAGAATAGATTAATCGTGGGTTCAGAGAAAATTACAAAAATTAATGATTCATTATTTGCTTTAGCACTTTATGATGGTTTTATGGTTATTGATTCTAAAAACTATTATGAAAAAGAGGTATTGATAGAACCAGTAATCGACAAAATTTCTATTAATAACGAATTGATTAATTTGGATACTTTAAAAGTTATTGAATCTCCATACAACAAGAATGTAAGCATTTCAGTATCATCTCCTAAATCAAATGGTCATTTTTTTGAGTATTCAATATCTAATCTTGATTCTATTCATTGGTTTCGAATGGATACTGATAAATTAGATGTTTCTAATTTAAATGATGGCAATTACACTATAAGATTCAGAGCCGCAAATTCGTCTGGAGATACGTCACCCAGCAAAGTGATTAATTTAAAAATTTTACCGCCATGGTACGAAAGTGAAAAAGGAGCGCTGCTATATTTAATTGTTATTCTCGCAGTTAGTATTCTAATTTTCACTTTACATAAAAGGAAAATTAGTAAAGAGCAACAATTGTTAGAACAAAGGTTTCAAAGAGAGCAAGAAGAAATTCTTAAGCAGAAGAACATCGAAAATGAAAAGAAAATAATGCAGTTAAAGACAGAATCACTGGAAAATGAAGTAAAACTAAAGAGTAAGCAGCTTGCAAATACAGCAATGGCTTTAGTTAATAAGAATGAGTCGATGTTGGAGATTAAGAACGAACTTTTACAAAACAAAGACAGTTTTGGAAATTATTGGTCATTTAAAAAGTTATTAAAAAAGGTTGACAATTCAATTGGTCATCAGGATGAATGGGAAGTGTTTGAATATAATTTCAATCAGGTTCATGAAGAATTCTTCAATCAACTAAAATCAGATTATCCACATTTAACGCATAAAGACTTAAAAATCTGCGCTTACATCAAGATGAATTTGTTGACAAAAGAGATAGCGCCTTTAATGAATATTTCAGTAAGAGGCGTTGAAACTCATAGATATCGATTAAAACGCAAGTTAAATTTAGAAAATGATAAATCTTTAACCGATTTCTTGCGAAATATTAAATAAATAACTTCATATTATACGTTTTTCTCGATTTTTTATACGCCATTGCTACGTCATTTTATTCCTTAATTTTAATTTTTACCAATATTTACCTATATTGAAGTAAGTTATACTATACGTCAAACACATGAATTATAGATTTAATATCACATGACGTATTTTTAATGTAATGACTTTTTTCGAATTCTTTTTAATAGTATATAAATTAGTCATATCTAACAAATCTAAATCAATTTATATGAAAGCAAAGATTAATTTAATCCTAATTTTTCTATTTTCAATTAGCTCTTTTGCACAAAATATTACTATAACTGGTGAAGTCACTAGTGCAGAAGATGATATGCCTGTACCTGGGGTAAACGTTATTGTTGCAGGTACAAGTAGAGGTGTCAGTACAGATTTTGATGGTCTGTATTCTATTGAAGTGAATCAAGGAGAGGTATTAGAGTTTAGCTCTATTGGCCTTAAAACCACTACAGTTACTGTAGGTAACCAGACAGTAATAAACGTTTCAATGGTTCCAGATATAGAAGCTCTGGATGAGATTGTTATTGTAGGATATGGTACGCAAAAGAAGGCAGATTTAACAGGTTCAATTTCCACTGTTGCAACTGAAGAAATTGAAAGAACTCCAGCTGCAAATATCATGCAATCATTACAAGGTAAAGTTTCTGGTGTTCAAGTTGTTAGCACTGGATCGCCAGGAGATTCTCCAAAAGTAAGGTTAAGAGGTCTTGGTTCATATCAGGACGATAATGGAAATCCATTATATGTAGTAGATGGGATGTTTTATAGTAACATTGACTTTTTAAACAGTAAAGATATAGAATCATTAACCGTTTTAAAAGATGCTTCATCATCCGCTATTTATGGAGTTAGAGCAGCAAATGGCGTAATTATTATTAAAACAAAAACTGGAAAAAGAGATCAGAAACCAGTTTTTGAATATGATGGTTATACAGGAGTTCAATTTGCTCAAAATGTTCTTAAATTAGCTAATGCTGAACAATTTACAACAATGGCTTACGAATCAGGATCAGCTGCAGACGTTCAGTTTGTTTTAAATGCCATGCAACGTTTTGGTCGTAGTCGTGTAAACCCTAATGTGCCGAATGTTAATACAGACTGGTATGATGAGATTTTAAGACCTGGATTTATTTCTAGTCATAGTATTGGTGCATCAGGTGGAGCTGAAAATGTTTCCTATTCTGTAGGAGCTAATTATTATTCGCAAGAAGGTATTTTAGATATGAAAAATGAGTATGAGCGTTTTAATATTCGTACCAAAGTAGATGTGGACCTTTCAGATAGGTTTAGAATAGGAGGTAATATGGTTTTTAGTAATGCTACTAAATATAATGCAGAGACCGCAGCCTTTTTTCAAGCCTATTATGCTGTACCAATTATGCCGGTTATTGATGATTTAAATACTGATGCATCACCAATTAGGTATTCTAATGCGCAAATTTTAGGCTATCGTGGTACGCAAAACCCATTTCCCGTAATGCGATACAGTAATAATCAATTAAAAATCAGAAAATTATTAACAAACATATATATTGAAGCCCATCTTATACCAGAAAAATTAACATTTAAATCAACCTATAGTCATGACTTTTCTGCGTTGGACGAACGTTATGTGGACAAACCATATACTTTAGGTAATAATGTGGAAAGACTTTCTGGTCTAACAAAAACACAAAATACTTATTCTAATCAGATATGGGATAATATTTTAACCTATAATGATTCCTTTGGTGACCATAATTTAACGCTTATGGGAGGAACATCTTTTAGAGATGAAGCGAATCATGCCTTATCAGTAAGAGGACAAAATATTTCAGGAATTGATTTTGAATCATCTTGGTACCTGAATTTTGCAGAAGAGAGTTCAATTACTTTAAATAATGATAGTGGAGGAAGACTTTATGGAGTATCCTATTTTGCAAGGGCAGCCTATAACTTTAACAGTAAGTATTTGCTATATGGCACAATTAGAGCAGACGGTTCGTCCAAATTCACCAAAGATCCTTGGGGTTACTTTCCATCCGTTGGTGTTGGCTGGGTTCTTACAGAAGAATCGTTCATGCAAGATAATGGCATATTTGACTTTTTTAAATTAAGAGCAAGTTGGGGAAAGTTGGGTAACGATAGTGTAGGTGCAAGTTCAGGAAGTAATACAATTACTGTGATTTCTGTTCCTTTTGATGATATTCAAACAGGAGGAATTACGTCTTCTTCAACTTTTACAAATAACACATGGGAAGTCATAGAAGAAATGAACTTTGGTACTAACTTCACTATGTTTGATAGTAGATTATCAGTTGATGCCGATTACTATATTCGTGAAACCAATAATGCCATCATGCCAGTATTTGTTCCAATCATAAATACTACCATAGCAAGAAATTCTGGTGTAATCAGAAATGAAGGTTTTGAAGTCGCACTAAACTGGAATAATTCAATTTCAGATGATTTCAGTTATTCTGTAGGGCTTAATTTTACAACCTTAAAGAATGAAACTGTCAGTTTAACAGATCCAAGAGGATATATTGAGGCTGGTAGTGCAGAGTTTCGTCAACGTACTATTGTTGGAGAACCAATTCAGGCATTCTATGGTTATGAAACCACAGGCGTCTATCAAAATCAAGCCCAAGTAGATGCAGATCCAATAGCAGTTGCAAACGGTCTTGTTCCAGGTGATTTAATTTATAGAGATATTAGTGGACCTGATGGAGTACCTGATGGTGTTTTAGACGGTGATGATCGTAAAGTTTTAGGATCTTTTTTACCAGAATTTATGTTCGGAGGTAATTTAGGTATCAATTATAAAGATTTTGATCTTTCCGTTAGTTTCTATGGCCAAACTGGGAACAAAATTTTAAATCGAAAACGAGGTGAGATTATCTTCACACAAGACACAAATATGGATGCAGATCTAGCAATTAACAGATGGCATGGTGAAGGCACTAGCAATACATACCCTTCATCAGAAGGATTGCGTAAAGGATGGAACCAAAGGTTAAGTAATTTCTGGATAGAAGATGGTGATTTCTTTAGAGTTCAGAACATACAATTAGGTTATACGCTTAAAAATGAAAAATTATTCGGTAAAAATATGCCTGAAACTAGATTTTATCTCACAGCAGATAAGCCGTTTACCTTCTTTGATTACAATGGTTTTAATCCTGAAGTCGCTAATGGTGTAGATAGGGAAGTGTATCCTGTACCAGGAACGTACACTTTAGGTCTTAATATAAAAATTTAAAAAATGCCAAATATGAAAAATTTAAAAAATGTATTAAGTATTAGTGTTCTTGCACTAATGGTGATGCTGTTTCTTTTTGCTTGTGATAGCAAACTTGAAACAAATGAAGGACAACTCAACACAGGTGATGTTGATTATACTAACACTAGTGATATGATACTCCCGTTAGTTGGCGCTTATCAATCATGGGCAACACGTGGATGGGAAGAATCTTTGTTACTTTCAGTAAGAGGAGATGACGTAAATGCTGGTGGCCTTGGTGACCAACAACCTTTTGCGGATACAGATATGTTTACATACGATAAAGACTATTGGATGTATAATTCGCTTTGGAATATACATTATTCAGATATTATAAGTGTTAATAATGCTTTAGATTTAATTCAACAATACAAAGAATTTGCTGATGAAAGTGAGCATGCCAGAGCAGACCAATATATGGCAGAAACCAAAGTATTTAGAGCGTGGTTACATTTTAATTTGGCAAGAGTTTGGGGAGACATCTTCATTATTAATACGGCAATACCTGACGAAGGTATTGATGAAGGAGTGAAAACAAAGGCCGAAGTCATGCAGTTTATTTCTGATTTAATGGATGAAGCAATACCTTATCTTCCAGATATGCGCCCAAATGAGCGCACCGATCTTCCTGGTGGCGTTACTAAATATACGGCTTTGGCTTTGAAAGCTATGGCTCAATTAGAACTTAAAAATTATCAAGGAGTTGCAGACGCTACAAGTGCCATTATTAACTCAAACAAGTTTTCACTTTATCCAGATTATTACGAACTTTTTAAAACTGATGGTGAGTTAAGTAATGAAAACCTTTTAGAAATGCAGTATTCAGATTATAATACTGGTACTGGAGATAGTTTTTACCATTTATATGCTCCATATGGTCCACAGGGTTGGACTCCGGCAAGAGAAAATGCCCAAAGTGGTTGGGGTTTCTATGAGCCAAGCTTAAAATTTATCAAATTTATGTTAGATAGAGGTGAAATGGTTCGTTTGCAAACTAGTGTGTTGTTTACTGATAGAGGAATTACCGAAATACAATCGGATCCAAATTATGCGACTTTACCTGCATGGATTAGTAACACAACACCTGATGGAGATGTCATTAACGACTATGCTCGAGCATTGTTTGCAAGTGGGAAACACTATTTACCCTCAAACCAAATTATAGCAGGTAGAAATAACTATAGCGCAGGTAAAAATTTTATTTGTATTCGCTATGCTGAAATTTTACTAATGCATGCAGAGGCTTTAACTCGAGGAGCTAGTGGAAGTGGACTAACTGCAGATCAGGCTGTAAATATGGTTAGAGATCGAGCGGGATTATTGCCTATTTCTGGTGTAACAACTGCACAAGTATTAGATGAAAAATTTGCAGAGTTAGGAATGGAATGGGGCATTCGTTATTACGATATGATTAGATCAGAAAACTACAGTGAGTTAAGTTATGATGGAAGAACTTTTTCACCTGATAAAGCATTATTGCCCTACCCACAAGCACAAGTTGATGCTTTACCATTAGGAGGAGATACAAATTAAAATTTTAAACAGAACAATATGAAAAATATTCTAAAATATACTATCGGAATTTTTGCACTATTAATAGTTTCGTGCAACGATGGCATCGATCCTATTACTGCCGTTGATCCTGGACCAGATCAGGGTGCGCCAGAAGTAACTATTTTAAAACCATTGGAAGGAAGTACTATACAGGTTTTCGAAGATGTTACATCATTAGATGTAAAATTTGAAGTAGTGGATGATATTGAAATTAGTAGTATTTCAGTACAATTAGATGGCAACCAATTAAGAAACTATAGCAGTTTTACAGATTATAGAATAGCTTTAGAAGAATTCACCTACAATAATCTAGTAGATGGGGATCACGTATTGGCAGTAATTGCCACTGATTTAGAAGGAAATTCTACAACAGCAGAAGTTAATTTTAGTAAGCAACCACCTTATACGCCGTTATTTGATGGAGAAATTCTATACATGCCTTTTGATGGAGATTATAGAGATCTAATTGGATTTAGCATAGCAGATGAGGTAGGAACGCCAGGATTTGCTGGCACTAGTTATGCAGGAACAAATGCTTATAAAGGAGCAACTGACGCTTATTTAACATTCCCATCAGGCGGCTTGTTAAATAATGAATTTACCGCTGCTTTTTGGTACAAAGCAAGTGGAGATCCTGACCGCGCTGGTATTTTAGTTGCAGGAGATGATGCCTCTGATCGCCAACAAGGGTTTAGATTATTTAGAGAAGGAAGCGGAACTGAACAGCGTATTAAATTAAATGTTGGTACCGGAGTAGGCGAAAGTTGGAATGATGGAGGAGTTATAGATGTTACAGCAGACGAGTGGGTTCATGTCACTATGACAATCTCACAAACAGAAAGTAAGATTTATTTTAATGGGATTGAAATGAATTCTTCAACTTTAGCTGCACCTATTGATTGGACCGGTGTTGGGCCACTTACCATTGGTGCTGGTGGAGAAACTTTTAGTTATTGGAATCATTTATCAGATAATAGTGCTTTTGACGAATTAAGAATTTTCGATAAAGCCTTATCTCAAGCAGAGATTCAAATTATGATAAATTCTTTCAATCCTTACATACCTCAATATGATGGAGAATCTTTTTATATGCCTTTTGATAGTGGTTACATTAATTTGGTTGGAGGTACTGCAGCTTCAGAAGTAGGAGCTCCTTCAATTACTATGGATTCTTATGTTGGAGATGGTGCTTATATGGGAGCTACAGATTCTTATTTAACGCATCCAATAGGTAACTTGGCAAGTAGTCAATTTAGTGCTACTATGTGGTATAAGGTTGACTCTTCACCAGATCGATCCGGTATCTTGGTTGTTGGTGATGATGAAACAGATCGTTTACAAGGGTTTAGGTTATTTAGGGAAGGGAATGCTACAGAACAGCGTATTAAATTAAATGTCGGAACTGGAGCAGGCGAAAGCTGGAATGATGGTGATGTAATTGATGTTACTGCTGGCGAGTGGGTACATATTGCAATGACCATTTCTGATTCAGAAAATAAAATTTATTTTAACGGAGTTGAAGTAAGAACATCTGCCATGTCTGCACCAATAGACTGGACCGGTTGTGAATTCTTCACTATAGGATCCGGAGGAGATACTTTTAGTTATTGGGGTCACTTATCGGATAATAGTAAACTAGATGACTTAAGATTTTTTAATAAGGCATTAAGTCCAGAAGAGGTTGCGGCAATAGTTGGTGGAGACTTTGTACCTCCATATCATGGAGCAACTTTATATTCTCCTTTCGATGGTACGTTTATCGATAAGGTAACAAATACTAATGCAACAGAAGTTGGCACACCTGGTTTTGCTGGGGAGAGCGTTGTAGGTAGTGATGCATTTCTTGGAGCAGCAGACTCGTACGTATCGTTCCCAATTGCAAATGTTTTCTCAAATGAATTTAGCGGAGCGTTTTGGTACAAGGTAAATGGAGATCCTGATAGATCAGGTATTTTAACTGTAGCACCTCCAAGAGTTGATGATGCAGATGTTAGATCATCTGGATTTAGATTATTTAGGGAAGGAAGTGCCACAGAACAAAGAATAAAACTACAAGTTGGCGCTGGTGGCGGAGACGTATGGAATGATGGAGATGTCATTGACGTTACTGCTGGCGAATGGGTGCATATTGCATTTACAGTTTCAGATACAACAACGCAATTATATTTTAATGGTGTAGCAGTAGACAACAGTGGCGATATGACTGGTAAAGCAATGAGTTGGGATGGTTGTACAGATGTTACAATAGGATCTGGTGCTCCTAATTTTATAGGTTGGGGACATTTATCAGATTCAAGTATTATAGATGAACTCTATCTGTTCGACAGAGTTATAACTGTTGAAGAAATACAAACAATAATGTCAGAATAATTTGTTTTTCATAAAACTCCAGAGCAGGGTTTAACAATTCAACTCTGGAGTTTGTATAACTTTTTTTGAATTAGTCTTTTTATATTTTAGCTGCAATTCAATCTTGAAATGCAGCTAAAAATTAATTTTCAAAATTTTATCAATGAAACTAATTAAGAATATATTTTTCATTCTTTTTTTTTCCTTTATAACGACTTTTTATAGTTGTAAATCAAATAATAAAGAAAGTGAATCAAGTGAAGCTGATCCAAGTATGTATTCAAAACTTACAGAAGATCAGTTGTTGGATACAATTCAGAAACAAACCTTCAATTACTTTTGGGATGCAGCTGAACCAAATTCTGGTTTAGCAAGGGAAAGATTGCATATGGACGATGATTATCCAACATCTCCAAAAAATACGGTAACAACTGGTGGAAGTGGCTTTGGGTTAATGGCTATTTTAGTTGGTGTAGAAAGAGGTTTTATATCAAGAGAACAAGCACTAGATAGATTTATTAAGATTACAGATTTTTTGGAGAATGCAGATAGATTTCATGGTGCTTGGCCGCATTGGCTTAATGGAGAGACAGGAAAAGTGTATCCATTTAGTGAAAAAGATAATGGAGGCGATTTGGTAGAAACTGCTTTTTTAGTACAAGGTCTTTTAACAGTTTATGAATATTTTAAAGATGGTAATGAAAAAGAGCAAGAGCTTGTTTCTAAAATAGATAGACTTTGGAGAAGTGTAGAATGGGATTGGTATACCAAAAATGGCGAAGATGTATTGTATTGGCATTGGTCTCCTTCGTATGGTTGGGAAATGAATTTTCCAGTTGGAGGATATAATGAATGTTTAATAATGTATGTGCTAGCAGCTTCATCGCCAACGCATTCTATAAATAAATCTGTTTATGATAAAGGTTGGGCATTAGATGGTAATATTGTTTCAAAAGATTCTCTATATAATATACCACTAGTTTTAAATTACTATGAACACGACGACTCACCTATTGGACCACTTTTTTGGGCTCATTATTCTTATTTAGGCTTAAATCCAAATGGTTTAAGGGATCAATATGCTGACTATTGGAAGTTAACTCAAAACCATGCAAAAATTCATTATAAATATGCACAAGATAATCCGAACCAATATAAAGGTTATGGAGATAGTCTTTGGGGTTTAACATCAAGTTATTCTATAAATGGTTATGCTGGTCACAGACCAGGAAGGGACCTAGGTGTTGTTTCACCAACAGCTGCCTTTTCATCATTCCCATATACACCCAAAGAAAGCATGCAGATGCTTAAAAAATTATATAAAGATCATGATTCTTTAATAGGTGAATATGGACCATATGATGCATTTAGTTTACATGATAATTGGTATTTACCAAGATATTTAGCCATTGACCAAGGACCAATTCCTGTAATGATTGAAAATTATAGAACAGGATTATTATGGAAACTTTTTATGCAGAACGAAGATGTTCAGAAAGGACTGGACAAATTAGGTTTTATCTATGAGTAAATATTCAAAATATATATTCACGATTTTTCTGTTTCTAGCGCATAGTTTAAATACACAAGAAAAGCCATACTTAAAAACATTGTTTGAAAACAGTTCTATGCCTGAAGCATACTATTTTTCCAAAGTCGATTTTTCTGGAAATAGTTGGATTAAAAATGTGGATGGTAAACTTCCTGTTAATGATTCTGTTTTTTTTACACCAAAAAACGCACTGTTAATTGAGTATCAGTCATCCAATGAAGGATATTGGTCTGCAGAAATTTTGTATGATGATATTAGGGGAATAAACCATTTTGTTTCAGCCGAAATATTGTCTTTTTGGTTATTTCTTTCAAATAAAGAAGCTATTTCTTCACTTCCAAAGGTAAACTTGAAATTGGCTGAAAAAAAATACACACAGTCAATATCATTAAATGAAATTTGTCAAGAACTTCCTGTTAATCAATGGGTTCAAATTAAAATTCCACTGGCTGAATTTGGTCAATCTATTGCTGTTGATGAAATTAAGGGCTTGTCTTTATCTCAAGACAAAACCGGCCAATCCAACCAAAGTTTTTTGATAGACCAGATAGAATTTCTCCCAGAACAATCTTCAGGAGTTGTTACCAAAGCTCCAAAATTGATTGATGCAAAAGGTTATGAGAAACACATTGATCTTTCATGGGAAAAAATCAATGATGCATTGATAAGATATGTACAGATATATCGTAAGGGTAATAATGAATCCGATTTCAAATATATCGGTTTACAAAGTCCTTGGATTTCTGGATATACAGATTTTGTTGGCGAATCAAAAGATACATTTACATATAAGCTTTCATTTTTGAGCCAAGACTATCAAAAAACATCATTTTCTAATTCTTTAAGTACCAAAACCAGAAAATTGACCGATGAGGAGTTATTGGATATGATACAAGAATCCCACTTAAGATATTATTGGGAAGGAGCCGAGCCAAATTCTGGTTTAGCTTTAGAAAATATACCAGGTAGAACCTCTATGATAGCTACTGGAGCTTCAGGTTTTGGCATGATGGCTATAATAGCTGGTATTAACAGAGATTTTATTTCCAGAGAAGATGCAGTAGAACGCTTCTTGAAGAGCACTAGATATTTGTTAATGGCAAATCGTTTTCATGGTGTTTTCCCGCATTTTTTGAACGGTCAAACAGGTAAAGTTGTTCCTTTTTTTGGAAATAAAGATAATGGAGCTGATTTGGTAGAAACCTCTTTTTTAATGCAAGGATTATTAACAGCTAGATCTTTTTTTGACCAAGACAATTTAAAAGAACAAGAAATTAGAAACAACATCACCAGACTTTGGAAAGAGGTAGAATGGAATTGGTTTCGTCAAAAGTCCAGTCCTGATTTTTTAACATGGCATTGGTCACCAGATCAATCATGGGTTATTGATCATCAATTGATAGGTTGGAACGAAACCATGATTACTTATTGCCTAGCAATTGCTTCACCAACACACAGCGTACCAGCATCTATGTACTATTCTGGTTGGGCAAGTCAATCTGAAAAGGCACGAGATTATCGTATTAATTGGGGAAAGACTAATGATGGCTCTAATTATTCAAATGGCAATTCATACTACAATATAGAATTGCCAATAGGTGTTTCAAATGGAGGGCCATTATTTTTTACGCATTATTCTTTTTTTGGAATGAATCCTCATGAAATCACAGACATTTATGGCAATTACTTTGATAACAACCAACGTATTGCTCTGATTAATCAAAAGTATTGTATAAACAATCCTGAAAATCATCAAGGATATGGAGAAGATTTTTGGGGACTTACAGCAAGTGATGGTCCTGGTCGTTATTTAGCCGATGAGCCAAATCCAAATAATGACCGTGGAAAAATGACTCCAACGGGTGCTCTGTCCAGCTTCCCTTATACTCCAGAGGCTTCTATGAAAGCCTTGAAGAATTATTATACAAACCATGGTAAAGAACTTTATGGTTATTATGGTTTTTATGACGCAATATCATTGGATGAACATTGGAGATCACCCATATATATGGGATTAAATCAGGCTCCTATTGTAGTAATGCTTGAAAATTACAGATCAGGATTAATATGGGATTTGTTTATGAGCAATAAAGATGTTCAAATTGGATTAAAAAAATTAAATAATGAAACTTACAAAAGAAAAAAACCATGAAAAAATTGATCTATATATTTGGATTATTGTTAGTGTTGAGTTGCGGTGGTGATAGTGGACCTGGCTATCAAGAACCTTATTTACCAGGAAGTGACGATGATCCTGATCCAGTTGTTAATCCATTAACAGACCAAGAAATAATGGACTTAACCCAAAAAGAAACCTTTAAGTATTTTTGGGATTTTGCCAATTCAGACTCTGGCGGAGCTAAAGAACGATATCATCCTGGCAATCCAAGTCTTGATCAAAATGTTGTGACATCTGGAGGAACAGGTTTTGGACTCATGGCAATTTTAGTAGGAATTGAGCGAGGTTATGTAACCAGAGAACAAGGTGTAGAAAGGTTGACAAAAATCTTTAATTTTCTAGAAAATGCAGATCGTTTTCATGGAGCTTGGTCACATTGGATAGATGGAGGTTCTGGAAATGTTATTCCTTTTGGCACAGAAGATAATGGAGGAGATTTAGTAGAAACTGCATTTTTAGCACAAGGTCTTATCTGTATCAAAGAATATTTTAAAAATGGTTCAAATGAAGAAAAAGAACTTGCGAATAAAGCTGATGCATTATGGAAAGGTGTAGAATGGAATTGGTACACTCAAAATCAAAATGTACTTTTTTGGCATTGGAGCCCAAATTATGGTTTCGACATCAATTTAGAATTGAGAGGTTATAACGAAACATTAATTGCCTATGTACTAGGAGCTGCTTCTCCAGACTATCCAATTCCAGCAGAGGCCTATCATGATGGTTGGGCTAATAATGGTAATATTGTTACGTCGGAGACACAATATAATATTCCTTTAATTCTTGACCATGCAGGTACGGGTAGTGGACCACTTTTTTGGGCTCATTATTCTTATTTAGGACTAAAGCCTAATGGATTAACAGATCAATATGCCAACTATTGGAACTTAAATGTTAACCACACCAATATTAATTATGAATATTGTGTAGACAATCCTCTTAATCATTTGGATTATGGACCAAATTGTTGGGGGTTAACCGCTAGCTATACCAGAAATTCTGATGGTTCAATAGGTTATAACGCACATAAACCTGGAAACGATCCAGGTGTAGTTTCGCCCACAGCGGCAATAAGCTCAATTTCATATACACCACAAAAATCATTAGCTGCAATGCATTTTTTTTATAGTAAAAAAGACAAATTGCTGGGTCCAGCTGGATTTTATGATGCTTTTAGCCCAAGACATAACTACTGGGTTGCCGAAGCATATTTAGCCATAGATCAGGGTCCCCAAATTATTATGATTGAAAATTACCGTACTGGATTACTCTGGAATTTATTTATGCAAAATGAAGATGTCCAAAATGGATTGGATGCTCTTGGGTTTAATTATTAAAAAATTAGAAATGAAATTCAAAATCATACTCTTTTTATTTTTGATTGGTTTTTCAGGCACTTTAAATGCCCAAACGGAAAGTTTATACTCCGAAGAATTATATCTTAATAATGGCGACACATTAAGATATAGAATGTTACTCCCAAAAAACTTTTCTGAAGAGAATAAATATCCTATTGTTTTATTCTTACATGGTGCAGGTGAACGTGGCAACGATAATAAAAAGCAATTGGTTCATGGCAGTAAATTGTTTCTCAATCAAATGATTAGAGGTGCATTTCCAGCAATAATTATTTTTCCTCAATGCCCAAGAGACAATTACTGGTCAAACGCGACGGTCGACAGATCTACAAACCCTATTTCACTAGTATATCCATTGGATAAGCCACCAACAAAACCTTTAGATTTGGTTATACAATTAATCGAAGGTTATTTAAGTAAACCTTATGTAGATAAAAATAAAGTTTATGTAGGAGGGCTTTCAATGGGAGGAATGGGAACTTTTGAAATCTTATATCAAAGACCAAATATCTTTGCTGCAGCATTTGCTATTTGTGGTGGTGGAAACCCAGAAAGTGCAAAAGAATACGCAACCAAAACAGAACTTTGGGTATTCCATGGCGCTAAAGATGATGTCGTGAATCCTCAATTATCTGTAGATATGGTAAGTGCCATTCTTAAATATGGAGGAAAACCCAATTTCACCTTATATGCTGATGATAATCATAATAGCTGGGATTCAGCATTTGCAGAACCTCAACTTTTACCATGGCTTTTTTCTAAATCAAAAAATTAATCATGAATAAACTAACCTTAATTACAATACTATCTATGACACTTTTATTTGTGTCATGTAATATAGAAGAAACGAAATCTAAAGACTCTAATAATAATCCTTTTGAGAAACAAATAGATTCTATTTTAGCTTTGATGACCTTTGAAGAAAAATTAGGTCAGTTAAATCTTCCTGCAACTGGTCCTATAACAACTGGTTCTTCAAAAAGCACAGATGTTATTAAGAAAATTGAAGACGGTTTAATTGGAGGTCTTTTCAATTTAAAAGATCATAAAAACATCTACGAAGTACAAAAAATAGCAGTAGAAAAAAGCCGTTTAGGTATTCCGTTAATCTTTGGTATGGACGTCATTCACGGTTTTAAAACCACATTCCCTATTCCGTTAGGGTTATCATCATCATGGGATATGGAAATGATTAAAAAAACAGCTCAAGTCGCAGCTTCCGAAGCTAGTGCGAATGGCATAAACTGGACGTTCTCACCAATGGTAGATATATCTCGCGATCCGCGTTGGGGAAGAATTTCTGAAGGAAATGGTGAAGATCCTTATTTATGCAGCGAAATTGCCAGGGCCATGGTTAGAGGTTACCAACAAGACGATTTAACTGCCAACAATACTTTAATGTCCTGCGTTAAGCACTTTGCGCTATATGGCGCACCAGAAGCTGGTAGAGATTACAATACTGTTGATATGAGTCGTATGAGAATGTACAACGAATATTTACCTCCCTATAAAGCTGCTGTAGAAGAAGGCGTTGGCTCAGTCATGGCGTCCTTTAATGAAATTGATGGTATTCCTGCTACTGGAAACAAATGGTTATTAACCGAATTATTGCGTGACGATTGGGGATTTGATGGCTTTGTGGTTTCTGATTACACTGGAATTTACGAAATGATGCCTCACGGAATGGGAGACGCAGTTACTGTAACATCTTTAGCGTTAAAGGCAGGGTTGGATATGGATATGGCTGGTGATGCTCCAGGAATAGACGCTGCTTTTATTAAAAATTTAAAAACGGCTTTGGATCAAGGTGAAATTGATATGAAGCATATTGATAAGGCCGTTAAACGTGTTTTAACTGCAAAGTATACATTAGGATTATTTGATGACCCCTATAGGTATTGCAATGAAAACCGAGCTGAAACCGAAGTTTTTACACAACAAAACCGAGACTTTGCTCGCAAAGTTGCGGCAGAATCTATGGTTTTATTAAAAAATGAAAACCAAACATTACCATTAAAAAAATCCGGAACCATTGCATTAATTGGCCCTTTAGCTAATACAGCAGTTAATATGGCTGGAACTTGGAGTGTGTCCACGGATCAAGAAAAGTCCATTCCCGTTATAGAAGGCTTAAAAGCAGTAGTTGGTGATAATGCTAAAATTCTTTATGCCAAAGGAAGTAATGTTGATTATGATTTAGAACTTGAAAAACGAGGTACTATGTTTGGTAAAGATATACCTCGGGACGGAAGAACCGACCAACAATTGTTAGATGAAGCTTTGAATGTTGCTAAAAAATCAGATGTAATTGTCGCTAATTTGGGGGAAGCAGCAGAATATAGTGGCGAAAGTAGCAGTAGAACAAACCTTCATATTCCAAAAGTGCAGAGGGATTTATTGAACGCATTATTAAAAACAGGAAAACCTGTTGTTTTGGTGCTTTTTACTGGAAGACCTCTGGTTTTAGTGGAAGAAAACGACACTGTTCCAGCTATACTTAATGTATGGTTCCCAGGTAGTGAAGCTGGTTTGGCTATTTCAGATGTGTTGTTTGGCGATGTAAATCCTTCAGGGAAACTTACTACAACATTTCCAAGAAATGTGGGGCAAATTCCAATTTATTACAATCATAAAAATACAGGTAGGCCACTAGGGAATTCTGAAGGCAAGTTTGAAAAATTTAAATCTAATTATTTCGATGTGCGTAATGAACCTCTTTATCCATTCGGTTATGGATTAAGTTACACAACGTTTGATTATTCAAATTTGAAACTAGATAAATCATCTATCAATATGGATAGTGAAATTACAGTTTCTGTAGATGTTACCAATTCTGGAGATTATGATGGTAAAGAAGTAGTTCAGCTTTATGTTCGTGATCTTGTTGGCACTGTAACACGTCCAGTAAAAGAATTAAAAGGATTCCAAAAAGTAGAGATCAAAAAAGGCGAAACTAAAACAATAACCTTCAAATTGACCGGAGAGGATTTGAAATTCTACAATTACAATTTAGATTTTGTAGCAGAACCTGGAAAGTTTCATGTATTTGTTGGAACAGATTCTAGTACAGAAATAATGGAAGAATTTGAATTAACAAATTAATTCAATTGAAGCACTCAAAAATACATATTATAAATAAAAATATCATTTTACTGTTATGCTTCTTATTTGTTTTAGTTTCTTTTTCACAACATAAAACTATACATTCTGGATGGCAATTTTCAGAAAATAAAATTTCATGGGAAACCATTAACATTCCTCATACATGGAATAAAGATGATGCGTTTGATGATACAAGAGGTTATCGTCGCGGAATGGGTTATTATAAAAAGCAAGTGTTTATTTCTTCAGAAGAAAAAGATAAGATTCACTATCTAAAATTTAATGGTGTAAATCAAGAAGCTACGGTCTATATAAATGGCAAACAGGTAGGTAATCACAAAGGAGGTTACACAGCTTTTAATTTTGAAGTAACACCATATCTAATTTATGATGAATACAACCTTATAGATGTTATGGTTGATAATTCTCATAATATTGATATTCCTCCATTAGATGCTGATTTTACATTTTACGGAGGTATTTATCGCGATGTTGAGTTAATAACATTGCCAAAACAACATTTTAGTTTAGATGATTTTGCCTCAGATGGTTTTTATGTTGATTATTATGAAGTTTCAGACGAGAAAGCAGGTATAGAAATAACTTCAATTTTAAAGAATGCTTCCAAGTCTAACTCTAATGTTAAGTTGCATTTAATACTTTATGATGACAAGGGAAAGCTAATAAAGGAAAGAACAGAAATATTGATGCTTCCTTTAGAAGCTGCTAACGAAGTCAAAATTAAATTATCTGAAGTTTACAATCCAAAGCTTTGGTCACCAGATAATCCCTATTTGTATAAATTGCAATTAATTTTACAAGATGAAAAGGGCAATCTGTTAGATTCTAAATCTTCTAATATTGGATTTAGATGGGTCTCAATAGATTCTGAAAACGGATTCTTTTTAAATGGAAAACCAATTAAATTAATAGGTGTAAACAGGCACCAGGATTATCAAGGATATGGTAATGCGGTGCCTTTAGAAATTCAGAAAAAAGACATTGAACTTATTAAAAACATGGGAGCAAATGTAATTCGTTTTGCTCATTATCCTCACAGGCGAGAGTTGTATGATTTGTGCGATAAACTTGGAATTTTAGTATGGACAGAAATACCTGTAGTAAATAAGGTCACCAATTCTAAAGCTTTTTTTGATGTTTGTATTAACATGCAAAATGAACACATAAAGCAGTATTATAATTATCCTTCAGTTGTCATGTTTGGTTATATGAATGAGATTTTTTTACGGTTGGCTTTTGACAATAAATCTAGCGATGAAGAGAAGAACCAATTAAAGACAACATCATTGAAATTAGCAAGGCAATTAGAAGATTTGACCAGACAATTAGCTCCAAATCACATTACTGTAATGGCTTGTCACTTAAATGAAGTATATAATGAAACAGGAATAGCTGATTTACCAATGCTTTTAGGTTGGAATCTTTATTTTGGTTGGTACGACAAAGAAATTCAAGATTTAGGAATTTTCTTGGACAATCAGCACAAGCGTTATCCAAACCGATCGTTATTGCTTTCCGAATATGGTCCAGGAGCAGATGTCAGGATTTTTACTAAAACACCAAAAAAGTTTGACTTTTCAACTGATTATCAAGCCAAATTGCATCAATCATATTATAAACAAATAACAGACAGACCATTTATGACTGGAATGACTGCTTGGAATTTTGCCGATTTTGGATCAGAATTTCGTGGTGACGCTATTCCGCATGTTAACCAAAAAGGCTTGGTGCAATATGACAGAAGACCTAAAGAGATTTACTATTGGTATAAATCTGTATTGGATGATGACAAACCATTTATTCATATAGCTACAGATTATTTGTCAGGCTTAACATTATTAGAAAATGAAAGCTATCCAATTCAAGTATTTTCTAACCAAGAACAGGCAAGTGTTTTCCTTAATGATGAAAAGGTACAAGATGTAAATATTGAGAATGGATTTGCAATAGCGGAATTGCATTTCTTTGATGGAGTTAATCATATTAAAATTATTTCAGAAAATACTTCTGAAGAAAAAAAAGTCGAGGTTAAAAGAATAAGCAACTTGGACTTTAAAGATTTCAATCGCTTCGGTATCAACATAGGCTCACATTTTTATTTTTCTGATGTCAACCATCAAATCACATTTATACCAGATCAGCCTTATAAAAAAGGGTGGTTCGGTTATTTAGATGGCAAACCTTTTAGAATGACCAAAGATAAAAACCAAGGCATACCTCATAACATTAAGAATTCAACTTCAGAACCTTTATTTCAAACCATGTTGGAAGGCTGTTCTACTTATAAAATTGATGTTCCAGATGGCAATTATAAGGTGGATTTATTCTTTGTAGAACCTCAAATTAAACCTACAGAGAACATTTATAATTTATCTGAAATCGATAATACGTCAACCAAAATACAACGTATTTTTGATGTGTTTTTTAATGAACAGTTAGTTGAAAAACAATTTAATCTTGCAAGTGCTTACCCAGAAAAGTACGGCGTTTCTTTAACAAGCACGATACAAATATCCAACAATAACGGCTTAACCATTTCACTAAAAGATTTTAAAGGAGAGCCTGTAATAAGTGGTGTTTTAATAGAAAAATTAGATTAAATGAAAAATATTTTAACCCTTTGCTGTTTATTGCTCGTTTTATTGACTACGGCACAAACAAAAACAACTTATACATATTCTATAAAAGGGAATGATACTCTAAAATTAGATGTCTATACACCAGAGAAGATTAAACCAAATGATAAATTACCAACTCTATTATGGATGCATGGCGGTGGCTTTTCTGGAGGTTCGAGAGACTATAAAGACGACGCACAATTATGTCAATATGCTGCACAGAATGGTTATATTGGGATTTCAATATCCTATCGATTATTAAGAAAAGGAACTAAAACAGGTTTTGGATGTGATTGTACTAAAGAAGATAAGTTAGAAGTGTTTAAACAAGCTGCTATTGATTATCTAGATGCTGCTGCTTATACGGTTGCTAATGCTGAAGAGTTACATATTGATACCAAAAATATAATTGCTGGAGGAAGTAGTGCTGGCGCAGAAGGCACATTAACTGCCGTTTACATGCGAGAACATTTTGTTGATGATTTAGACAAATATAAAGATGTGTCATTCAGTGGTATCTTTTCATGTGCTGGAGCTTTGGTAAATGCTGATTATATAACAAAAAATAATGCAATTCCTAGTGTCTTGTTTCATGGTACAAAGGATCAATTAGTACCATTTGCATCGGCACCTCATCATTATTGTGATCCAGAAAAACCAGGATATTTAATTTTAGATGGTTCAGAAATCATAGCAAATAAATTAGAAGAATTTGAAACTTCATACTATTTTAATATTGTAAAAGAAGCACGGCACGAAATTTCTGCTATACCCTTTAAAGATTTAGATAAAGTGTTTAAATTTTTTGAACAAACTATAATTAATGACGAAGTCATTCAAACAAAAATTATTAGAAAAAAATCACAATGAGAATCTATACATATCTAATATGCATTATTATTCTATTACAATCATGCAAAAATAAAGATCAACAAAGAGTTGAAATTCAGGAATTCAAACGGCCTAATATTGTCTATATCATGGCTGACGACCATGCGGAGCAAGCGATAAGTGCTTATGGTCATGTAATAAGTCAATTAGCACCAACACCTAATATTGACAGAATAGCTAACGAAGGTGCTTTATTCAGAAATAACTTTTGCACCAATTCTATTTGTGGTCCAAGTAGAGCAGTAGTTTTAACTGGAAAGTTCAGCCATATTAATGGATTCAGAATGAATGGAAACCGATTTGATGGTAGTCAACAAACGTTTCCTAAATTATTACAAAATGCGGGTTATAATACAGCAGTAATTGGCAAATGGCACCTCCATGGATTGCCTGAAGGATTTGACTACTGGAATATTTTAAATGATCAAGGTAATTATTACAACCCAACCTTTATTAAACAAGGCAGTAATGGAAAAGTGGCGGACACTTTAGATATTGCTGGCTATACAACCGATATCATTACAGATGAAGGAATAAGGTATCTTAAGCGTATAAAGGATGACAATCAACCATTCATGCTCATGCTTCAGCACAAAGCACCACATCGTAATTGGATGCCTGCATTACGCCATGTAAACAAATATGATTCTATTCAGTTTCCATTACCAGACACCTATTTCATGGCTCATGAAGGTTCTTTAGGATCAAAAGATCAGCAACAAACCATTTACAAGGACATGTACGAAGGGCATGATTTAAAAATGACAAAAGAAAAAGGAAGTACAGAATTGGCTTGGAATCCATGGACAAACGATTTTAAAAGAATGACACCAGAACAACGCGATGCTTGTGATAAAGCATATCTACCTAAAAATGATGCTTTTCATGAAGCTAACCTATCGGGAAGAGCTTTAGCAGAATGGAAAGGACAACGCTATTTACAGGAATATCTGGCAACTATTGCTTCAGTGGATGAAGGCGTTGGGACAGTGTTGGATTTTCTTGAAGAATATGGACTGGCGGAAAATACTATAGTGATTTATACTACAGATCAAGGATTTTATTTAGGCGAAAAAGGATGGTTTGATAAGCGCTATATGTATGAAGAGTCATTGGCAATGCCTTTATTAGTAAAATATCCTGGTCATATCAAAGCTGGAAGTGAAATAAGTGCATTGACCCAAAACCTTGATTTTGCTGAAACCTTTTTGGATTATGCTGGAGTTGAAATCCCTTCAGATATGCAAGGAAAATCACTTCGTCCTCTGTTGGAACAGACAATAGAAGATGATGATTTTAGAGATTCTGTTTATTATCATTATTATGATTATCCGGCATTCCACATGGTAAAAAAACATTATGGTGTAAGAACAAGCCGCTATAAATTGATGCATTTTTATGACGATATTGATACATGGGAATTATACGATTTGGAAGAAGATCCTAATGAAATTCATAATCAAATAAACAATCCAGAATACGACAATATTGAAGTCCAATTAAGAAATAAACTAGCTGAATTACAAAAACAATATCAGGTTACCGATCAGGAATTTGAACAAGCACCAAAGCAGCAAGTTGAAAAGGCCTATAAACAATTTGAACGATTACGTGGTCATACAGGAACGGCATATGATCCTATAAATGATAAAGATTATACACCATGAGACTAATATTATTATTCGCTATACTATTGAGTTTTTCATCTTGTAAACAAGAAGACCAAACTGAAGGGGTAAAAACTTCAGAAGTATTAAATAATAAAGAAAACAATAAGAATTTTAATACTTATTGCAATCCTTTAGATATTGACTATACCTACATGGTTTACAATTCAAGCAGAAATATATCCTATCGTTCTGGCGCCGATCCTGCTGTTATTGAATTTCGTGGAGAATACTATATGTTTGTGACGCGTTCTTTTGGCTATTGGCATTCAACTGATCTGGTAAACTGGAATTTTATTAAACCTCGACAATGGTTCTTTGAAGGATGCAACGCACCTACAGCTTTTAATTATAAAGATTCGCTGGTTTATTTTGCAGGTAATCCAGCTGGTTACGGAAGTATACTTTATAGTGACGACCCGAAAAGTGGGAAATGGAAACCAACACCTTCAATTTCTAACAATATTCAGGATTCAGAATTATTTATTGACGATGACGGCAAGACGTATCTGTATTGGGGTTCATCTAATGTTCATCCACTCAGAGTAAAAATGTTGAATAAAGATGATCGTTTTTTGGAAACAGGTGTTAAAAAAGAATTGATCAATCTTGTTGAGGAAGAACACGGTTGGGAACGTTTTGGAGAAAACAATTTTCATCCAACATTGAAAGAAGGCTATATGGAAGGTGCTTCCATGACAAAGCACGACGGGAAATACTATTTGCAGTATGCAGCACCAGGCACGCAGTTTAATGTGTATGCCGATGGTGTTTATGTTGGAGAAACTCCCCTGGGTCCTTTTAAGTACATGAATAATAATCCTATGAGCTTTAAACCAGGAGGTTTTACCAATGGCGCAGGACATGGTATTACCGTGAAGCAGACCAATGGACAATATTGGCATTTTGCAACTATGGCGTTAGCGTCTAATGCTCAATGGGAACGACGATTGTGTATGTTTCCTACTTATTTTGATGAAGAAGGTTTAATGTACGCCAATACCGAATATGGTGATTATCCTCGTTTTGGATCAAATCATCCTACAAATGCAGGACAACATAACGGTTGGATGTTGCTATCGTACAAAGGATATGTAACGGTATCATCCTCGTTAAAACAAATAATGAAATTCACATCGAATGATGACGAAGTAGAAGTTACCGAATTGCCGGTTGAAAAAAATGCTGAAGGGCAAGTTATCTCCAAAGTTTTAACTGATGAAAATCCGAAAACGTTTTGGGTGGCCGAAGCGAACGATGATAAACAATGGTTAACTATTGAAATGTTAAACCTAGGGAAAATTTATGCTTTCCAGCTGAATTTTCATGACCATGAATCAGGTATTTATACGCGTACGGAAGGTTTAAGACACCGTTTCAGTATTGAAGTATCCGAAGATGGAACCAATTGGCAAACCGTAGTTGATAGAAGCCAAAGTGACAAAGATGCACCAAATGCTTACATCGCTTTAAATAAGCCTATTAATGGGAAGTATATTCGATATAAAAATGTAGAAGTTCCTGGCGCTAACTTCGCAATGTCGGAGTTTAGGGTTTTTGGTTTAGGACTTGGTAAAGTACCAGCAAAAGTAGAAGGATTCACCATAAAACGGGAAAACGACCGGAGAGATGCAGTATTCACCTGGAATTCAATAAAAGAAGCTCAAGGTTATAACATCCGCTGGGGAATTGCTCCAGACAAATTATACCAGTCGTGGTTAGTATATGACAACAATGAACATTTTATGCGTTGTTTGGACCGTGATACTTCATATTATTTTAGTATTGAAGCATTCAATGAAAATGGTATTTCAGAGAAAAGTGACATCATTTATGTAGAGTAATTATGAAACAGATTTTATTAGGAGTTTTTTCGTTTATCGTTCTTTTCACTCAAGCACAAGAGTTAAAAGTAATGACTTACAATGTTAAACTAGACTATCCAAAAGAAGGAGAAAATAGCTGGGCCAACAGAAAGCCATTTTTCATAAATCAATTAAAGTTTTATGAACCAGATGTGTTTGGTGTTCAAGAGGCAATGCCTAATCAAATGAAGGATATTGATAACCTTCTAACAGATTATAGTTTTGTCGGAGTAGGCCGTGATGATGGTAATGATGAAGGAGAGTACTCGGCTATTTTCTATAAAAAAGATAAGTTTGAGGTTTTAGAATCTTCGACTTTTTGGTTGTCACAAACACCAGAAAAGGTCTCTATGGGTTGGGATGCAGTGTGTAACAGAATTTGTACTTATGCGCTTTTTGAAGACATAGAAACTAGTCGAAAAATTTGGATTTTCAATACGCACTTTGACCATGTTGGAGTAGAAGCTAGAAAAAATAGCGCCACCTTGATTATTCAGCGGATTAACGAAATCAATGTACAAAACTATCCGGTAATTTTAATGGGAGATTTTAATATGGAAGAAAGTCATGAAAGTATTCAGTTTATTCTTAAAAACTTAAATGACTCTAAAGTCGTTTCTAATATGACATTTGGTCCAGAAGGGACTTATAACGGATTTCATTTTGATGAGCCTGTTACCGCACGCATCGATTATATTTTTGTAAGCTCTAATATTAAAGTTAAAAAATATGCAGTTTTAAGTGATTCTTGGAATTTGAAATATCCATCAGATCATTTGCCAGTTTTAATTGAGATAAGAATTAATTGATAAAAAAAACCCTTACAATTTGTAAGGGCTTCTTAATAAATAAGATTTTTACTACTTAATTAGTTTGTAGCATCTTTTACAGCGTCTGCTGCATCGTTTGCAGCACCTTCAACGGCTTCAACTGCATCACCAGCAGCATCAACAGCATCGTCAATAGCTTCGCCTACTTCTTCCATAGCACCTTCGGTTGCATCCATAGCATCATCAGCCGCTTCTTCAACCGCTTCAGTTGCATTTTCTACAGCTTCTTCAGCACCTTTTTTAGTATCTCTACATGATGTAAAAGATATACTTAAAGCTAACAATAAAGCAAGGCTCAATAATAGTTTTTTCATTAGTTTATAATTTTAGTGTTAATTATTTCGCGAAAATAGTAACTTCTTGTTAATTTTCGTAGTGAACAAGTCAAGAATTTTAACATTTTTTTAAAAAACCTTAACAATTCACATTAATTTACGAGAATACTCCATGATTTGGATTACGGCTCCTCTGTTTTTTTTAATAAAATTAAAGTTTTGTTGACCAATTTTTAAACGTTCTGTATAATCTTGAATTAACAATTCCATAATTTTTTCAAATTCTTGCAGTTTTGAAACTGAAAACATACCTCCATGATCAATCATGCTTATGGCTTCGGGATGTTTTGAGTAATTTTTCCCAATAATAATAGGAATACCAAAAACGGCAGCTTCTAAAGTGTTATGTAATCCTTTAGTGCCCATACCACCGCCGACATAAGCAATATCAGCATACTTATAAATTCTTGAAAGATACCCAACCGTATCAATAATAAGAACTTGAAAATCTTTTAAGTTTTTATTTTCCTTTTTAGAATATAAAACAGAATTTAATTTAATTTTTTGTTGTAGTTTCTCTATATACGGAGTTTTAATATCATGTGGCACCAAAATAAATTTTAGTTTTTTTGAAGATTGGGTATTAATATATTCAACTAATATTTCTTCATCTTCAGGCCAAATGCTTCCAGCTACAAAGCACAAACTATCTTGCTTAAAAGCTTCAATAAAAGGAAGCAAGTTATCCTGATCTAATTGATTTAAAACACGATCAAATCTTGTATCTCCTGAAACAGTAACGCTATTAAAACCTATACTTTTTAATAAGTCTTTGGATTGTTGGTCTTGGGTAAAAATATGATCGAAAGCAAATAATGCTTTTTTGAGCTTCTTTCCATAAAACCTAAAAAAAGTTTGGGTTTCCCTAAAGAGTGCAGAGATTAGAATGGTTTTATAATTTCCTTGTTTTAATGTTGAAAGATAATTTGGCCAAATTTCATATTTCACAAAAACAGTGAGTTCTGGTCTAATAATATCTATAAAATTGGAGGCATTTGTTTTTGAGTCTAAAGGTAAATAAACTACAATATCAGCTATTGAGCTATCTTTTTTAATTTCATAACCAGAAGGCGAAAAAAAGGAGAGTACAATTTTGTGATTTTTGTAAAGCTTCTTTAAGTCTTGAAAAACAGGTAGGCCTTGTTCATATTCGCCCAAAGAGGCACAATGAAACCAAAGAGTTTTATCGCTTTTGTTTAATTTGCTTTTTAAGATATCAAATGTTTTTGCTCTTCCTTTTACACCAAGTTTAATTTTGTTGTTAAAAGGAGCAACACACTTCAATCCGAAGTCGACAACTGTTATACCTATATTATAAATCAAACTCAACTCAATTTATTTGTTGCTAAAATACATTTCTTTAAAATAAATACATTGGTTAGCGTAAATGAATTTTGTAATTTCGCTACCTATGAGAAAAATACAAATGGTTGACCTGAAAGGTCAATATGGTGATATAAAAGATGAGGTTAATGCTTCCATACAAGAAGTTATAGATAACACTTCATTTATCAACGGTCCAAAAGTTCATGAATTTCAGAAAAATTTGGAGAATTATTTGGGTGTTAAGCATGTTATACCTTGCGCTAATGGGACAGATGCTTTACAAATTGCTATGATGGGATTAGGGCTTAAACCAGGTGATGAAGTAATAACAGCAGACTTTACTTTTGCAGCTACAGTTGAAGTTATTGCTTTACTTAATCTCACACCTGTTTTAGTTGATGTAAACCCAGACGATTTTATTATCAACATTGATGCTATAAAAAGGGCAATTACACCAAAAACAAAAGCCATTGTGCCTGTACATTTGTTTGGACAATGTGCAAACATGGAATCTATTATGGAAATTGCTGAAGCCCATAATTTGTTTGTAATAGAAGATAATGCTCAAGCCATTGGCGCAACATATACTTATAAAAATGGCAAAAAAGTTAAAGCAGGAACTATAAGCCATGTAGCTTCTACGTCATTTTTCCCATCTAAAAACCTTGGCTGTTATGGAGATGGAGGTGCCATTTTTACAAATGATGATGATTTAGCACATACTATTAGAGGTATTGTTAATCATGGAATGTATGAGCGATATCATCATGATGTTGTTGGGGTTAATTCTCGTTTAGATAGCATTCAGGCTGCTGTTTTAGATGCAAAACTGCCTAGATTGAATGATTATATTAAAGCTCGGCAACAAGCTGCAAGAAAATATAATGCTGCCTTTAAAAATATTGAAAAAATTACAACACCAAAAACTGTAAATGGATGTGATGGTGTTTGCGACACCTGTGATTGCCATGTTTTTCATCAATATACATTAAGATTAAATGGCGTTGATAGAGATGTTTTAGTAAAGTATTTAAATGATAATGGAATCCCATGTGGCGTTTATTACCCTATTCCGCTTCACAACCAAAAAGCATATCGTGATTCTAGATATAAAGAAGAAGATTTTGAAGTAACCAACCAACTGGTAAAAGAAGTTATATCTTTGCCAATGCACACTGAATTAGATGACGAACAAATTGAGTTTATTACTTCAAAAGTTATAGATTTTGTCAATGGGTAAAATATTAGTCACAGGTGGTTTAGGTTTTATAGGATCTCACACTGTAGTTGAACTTCAAAATGAAGGCTATGAGGTCGTTATTATTGACAATTTATCAAATTCCTCAATTAAGGTATTAGATGGTATTGTTGCAATTACTGGAAAGCAACCCATTTTTGAGAAGTTTGATTTAAGAGATAAACACAAAGTTCAAGAGTTTTTTAGAATATATCAAGATATAACTGGAGTTGTGCATTTTGCAGCGAGCAAAGCTGTTGGAGAAAGTGTTGAAAAACCTCTTTTATATTATGAGAATAATATAAATACATTAGTCTATTTGTTACAAGAATTTGGGAAGTTTGAACATTCAAATTTCATTTTTAGTTCGTCTTGCACTGTTTATGGTCAAGCAGATGAATTACCAATAACAGAAGATGCACCGGTTAAGACTGCAGAATCTCCTTACGGTAATACTAAACAAATAGGTGAAGAAATTATAAGAGACACTTGTAAGGTTCACCAACATTTTAATGCAATTTCTTTGCGCTATTTTAATCCAATTGGAGCTCACGAAAGTGTCAAAATTGGTGAACTTCCAATTGGTGTT
This sequence comes from Gilvirhabdus luticola, assembly GCF_040117515.1. Lineage (NCBI taxonomy): Bacteria > Pseudomonadati > Bacteroidota > Flavobacteriia > Flavobacteriales > Flavobacteriaceae > Gilvirhabdus > Gilvirhabdus luticola. The sequence goes on along the minus strand of NZ_JBEEEN010000002.1, from coordinate 521,452 downwards.
CCTCAAAATCTAGTGCCTTTTATTACTCAAACTGCTGCTGGTTTGCGTAGTGAACTTTCGGTTTTTGGTAATGATTATCCAACTTCTGATGGTACTTGTATAAGAGATTACATTCATGTAGTAGATTTGGCAAAAGCGCATGTAGTTGCTTTGGAAAGACTTATGAGCCATAAAAATAAATCTAATTATGAGGTTTTTAATATTGGTACAGGAACGGGTAGTACAGTTTTAGAAGTTATCCAATCTTTTGAGCGTGTTTCGGGTGAAAAACTTAATTATAAGTTTGCTGATAGAAGAGCTGGAGATGTTATTTCTGCTTATGCCAATACCAAGAAAGCAAATACTGAATTAGGCTGGAAGGCCAAACTTTCATTAGACGATGCTATGGCATCTGCATGGAAGTGGCAAAAGAGCTTAAATTTTTAATATTTTTCACTATTAAGGCATTTTTAAATTATAGCAAGATTAGTTATCAATCTGTTAATGATTAGTCACAATAAATATCATATTTATAATAATATACTGATTAACAATGATTTAACCTTCTATTTTTTGTAAATCATCAAAAGCTTTGTTTATTTGTGTTTAATGATAAATGATATTATGAAACTGATAAAAGTAAAAAGACAAACAAGAACAGAAAAAAGGCATACACCAAGAATGGGTGAATTACTTACCAAAGTGACCTACATCCAAAAGATGTTTTTAAACATTCCTTACAAAACACTTCACAAATACAGAGAAACCTATTATGGTGAAGTAAAAGATTGTTCAGATTGCAACCTGGCAAGTTAAATTTGTAAAAATTTAAGATTTTACTCCGAAGCTTTTTCTGCTTCCAGTTTCCCATGCTTATAATTACCAAACAGCAAAAGTCCCATACCTAGCATAACCGACATGTCTGCTATATTAAAAATGCCAGTTCTGAATACACCACCTAGGTCAATGTGTAAAAAATCGGTAACTTCTCCATAAACTATTCTGTCGTAAAGGTTGGCTAAACCACCACCAATGATACAAGCAAATCCTACTAATGACATCTTATCTATATTCTTGTTTACAAACACATAATGTAATACAAATAGTAATACCACAGTAGGTAAAATAAGTAACAATATAAGTCTTAAAATAGGATTTAAATCACTTCCCATACCCAAAAAGGCGCCTTTGTTTTCAACTTTGGTCATGATTAGGTAATCATCTATTAAAGGAATAATTTCATTATAAGCCACATATATTCTCACCAAAACTTTAGAGATTTGGTCTAATGCAATGTTTACAACGATCAATACAATTATAAAAGCTGAACGAGATAGTTTCATAGGTTATGCTTCGCTACCGAATGTTGCAGAAGAAGTTTCTGCTTCTCTGTGTATTTTCTTTACTAAACCTTGTAATACCTTTCCGGGACCAACTTCAACAAAATCTGTTGCACCATCTGCTATCATTTGTTGTACAGATTGTGTCCAGCGTACAGGAGCAGTTAATTGTGAAATTAAATTGGCTTTAATAGCGCTTTCATCATTTACTGCATTTGCTGTTACATTTTGATATATTGGGCAACTAGGTTTACTAAATGTTGTATTTTCTATAGCAGCAGCCAATTCTTCACGAGCAGGTTCCATTAATGGTGAATGAAAAGCACCACCAACAGGCAAAACCAAAGCACGTCTTGCACCTTCTGCTGTTAACGCTTCACAAGCTCTATTGATAGCTTCAATTTCACCAGAAATGACCAACTGGCCAGGACAGTTATAGTTAGCGGCAACTACAATGCCTTCGGTTGTGGCACATATTTTTTCAACTATATCGTCGTCAAGACCTAATACAGCAGCCATAGTGCTCGGTTGCAATTCGCAGGCTTTTTGCATAGCAGTAGCACGTTGTGAAACCAATTTAAGACCGTCTTCAAAAGTTAAGGCACTATTGGCAACCAATGCAGAAAACTCACCAAGAGAATGACCAGCAACCATATCTGGTTTAAAACTATCTCCTAAAGTTTTTGCCAGAATGACTGAATGTAAAAAAATAGCTGGTTGTGTGACTTTGGTTTCTTTAAGGTCTTCTGCAGAACCTTCAAACATAATGTCTGTGATGTTGAAACCAAGAATATGATTGGCTTTTTCAAAAAGTTCTTGTGCTAAAGGTGAGTTCTCGTAAAGGTCTAATCCCATACCAGAAAATTGTGCACCTTGACCTGGAAATATATAGGCTTTCATGTTGGATTAATTTTTAGTGCTGCAAAAATAGGAATTAATTATCAAAAAGGAATTTATAGTTTTGAAGTTTCATTTAACAGTTTATTTAAAATGCGTCTCAATGCATATTAAATATTGTTGTGGTTAGCTTTTGGTCTTTTAAAGACAATAAAAGAAATGACACCATTTAAAAATGCTGCAATTAAACAAGGAACGAAACTATAAATCATTAATAGTGGTAAGCCAATTATACCATCAAACCATCCACAATTAATGGCTTCTATCATTCCAAATGCTTTTTGTAATACCAATAGGATTTCCTGACAAATACTCCAGGAAGCCAAACAGGCTAGAAATGTAAACAAGAATATTGTCAATGACTTCATTACTGAACTGGATTTTGATCTAACATTCTTATTAATACCAATGAGAAATATGAATTTATATCCAATCCATGTTCCAAATAGTAATGTTGGAAACCCAGTTAAAATTTGACTCAAATAAGGCGAATTTGAACCACTCCATTGCCCAATGTTAGCAATAGGTCCAACCAAAGAGGGAATCGATGATAGAATTAGGATTATTAAGAATGATATTTTTTTGTCCATGATATATTTGGGTTAAATTAATCAACCACAATGTCAGGCTAATCACAGCTTAAGTTGTTATTAGGCATAGTTAAACGAATTTCGGCTATTTTTTTGAGAAAATCAAGCCAGTTTTGTACAGCAATCAAATAGATTGTGTATTGCATTATTCAGTACCTTTCCATCCAGGACCTCTTACTACTTGTCCCGGTAATGCACCTGTATGTTCGCCATCTTTTAAAACCTGATTGCCATTTACAAAGACATGTTCCATACCAGTGGACAATTGTTGTGGGTTCTCAAAATTTGCATGGTCTTGTATGGCTTTGGGATTAAAAATGGCTATATCGGCATAAAAGCCTTCTTTTAAAGCACCACGTTTTTTTATTTTTAAATTGGTAGCTGGTAGAGTAGTAAGCTTATAGACTGCTTCTTCTAAAGAGATTACCTTTTCATCTCTAACATATTTACCCAACAATCTTGCTACATTGCCATAAGCACGAGGATGTGTGGAGGATTTTAAAAAAACACCTTCTGGAGCAGATGATTCTGCATCAGAGCCAAAGCTCATCCATGGTAAAGCAATTTGTTTTTTCACGTTGTCTTCAGACATTAAAAAATAAACGGCATCAACTCTACTGCCATCATCTACCACCAAGTCCATAGCGGTTTCTTCTGGCGATTTATGTCGTATATTTGCTACTTGTGCTAAAGTTTTCCCTGTAAGATATTTTAAGCTATCATTTTTAAAACCAATAAGCAATACTTTATCTGCCGATCCAGCAGCTTGTAATAAATTTTCCCAGTCATCAGTCGGTACGCTCATTTCATGAAGCACTTTCTTTCTGATTTCAGGATTCTGTAAACGTTCTACCCATTGATCAAATCCTCCTTCCTGTACCCATGGTGGCATAGACGCATTCAAACCAGTAGCACCTGCGGTATATGTGTACATGTCTGTTGTAATATGTAAACCTGCTGTTCTCGCAGAATCAATTTTTGTCACTACATAGTCTAACTTATTCCAATTGGCTTTACCACTTTGCTTTAAATGGTAAACTTCTGCTCTAATATTAGCTTCTTTAGCAATTTTGATAAGTTCATCCAAGCTTTCTAAAAGTTTTGGACCTTCACTTCGCAAATGTGAAATGTACATACCATCATAGGCTGAAGCTACTTTGCACAATTCAATCAACTCTTCCGTGCTGGAGTAAAATGCTGGAGCATAAATTAATGATGAACCAATACCCAAAGCACCTTCTTCCATAGCTTGTTTGACCAAAGACTTCATGGTTTCAAGTTCTTTCTGCGTAGGAGCTCTATCTTCAAAACCAATGACGTGTATTCTTAAGGTTGTTGCTCCAACGAAAGAGGCTACATTTGTTGAAATGCCTTTATTGACAAGAAATTGAAGATATTCATCTAGTGTAGTCCAATTAATATCATATTTGATGTCTCCTTGATCTTTTAGCCATCCTGCTCTCATTTCTTCACTTATTGGACCCATAGACCAACCTTCTCCAAAAACCTCTAAAGTTACGCCTTGCTTGATATCGCTCATCGATCTTCCGTCTTCAATCAAAGATTCTGTTGCCCAACTCAACATGTTTATAAAGCCTGGCGCAACTGCCAATCCAGTAGCATCAATTTCAATTAGTCCTTTAGCGTCTTTAAGATCACCAATAACGGCAATCGTATCTGCATTGATTGCTATATCTCCAATATAGGAATTGTTTCCAGAGCCATCCAATATTTGACCTTGTCTTATAAGTATATCAAATTGCTCCTGGTCATTACAACTATAAAAAGTAATTACTAAAACAAGAAAATAAAAGGGTTTAAAAAGCTTCATTAATTGGTTTATTAAAAGTCAATGATTCATTAAGTGCATCTTAAATACAGAAGTAACGAAGTTCGACTATTTTTTTAATAAAGCCAAGTATTTAGTTAGATCGCATAGCTAGCAACTCATTCTTTGCCATTCGGTTTTTTAGAATATTCAAATAGCGTAAGGCATTTTTATCTCTGTAATCTGTATAAGCTTTTGAAGCCCAATCTTTAGCTGCCAACAAGTCACCATTTATTTCGTTAATGATTGCCATATTATAACAAGCACGACCTGCAATTTTAGAGTTTGGATTACTGATTTCTAGTTCCCAAAGTTCTGCAGCACCATCCCAATCTCCTGTTTGGGCTCTTCGCATCGCAATTTCAAAATTATCTGTGCCTTTTACATAATATTCACGCGTGACACGTATCTTAAAAGGATAGGTTCTCAAAGCATAGCGATGACCTAAACCATTGCTTATTTGTAAAACAGCTTCTGTACGTCCTGCAATGGCTTCCGCAGCTTTTACTGGATTAATGCCACGACCAATAGTTCTTGACCAATCACTGTTCATAATCTCGTCAAGAATCGTTTTATTAGCATTATCATAAATTCTGAAGCCTGCCAGAATATTGGTGTTCACTTCTGCAGTATGTTCTATAACTGGAATTTTGATTCCGAAGGCGTTGACTTTATCTATAGTTTGAGCATTATATTTTATAGAAGCATCTGTATCGTAAAAGGAAAGTACTACCAATGCATCAATGTTGTTTTCTTCACAAATTTGGTTGACCATGTTCCAAGACAATGCATTTGGAAAGATGCCAAGACCTGGGTTTTCAACTTTATCAGATTCAACTAGAATAACATCTTTGAAGGTTTTGTTTTTTTCAAATTCGTCTTGCATGCCTTGAATGATATTGTCTGCGCCTTCTCTGTCCAGATGAAGTCCTTCGGCAGAAAAAATCTTGTCTATATCGTCAAGAGTTTTGTTAGAGGTAGATTCACTTCTATTTAAAATTCCTATACGCTGAATATGATTTGGAACGTATACAGGTGCTGGCTCTGTAACGTTCATCGTTAGATTGTTAGTAGAACTACAGCCTAATAAAATAAAAGCAAATAACAGCAGTAGTAATGTAGGTTTAATTACAATTGTTTTCATGGTTAATAAGATTTGGTGGCTACTAATGTAATAAAATAATTTTAAATGGTGCTTAACTAACTGTAAATGCGGTAGATAAAATAAGAAAGCACTTACTTTTATCTTTGTAAGAAAAATTAACTATTGTCAATTTCTTTTACAATTTTAGCTGGATTTCCAGCAATAAAGACATTATCTGGAAAGCTTTTTGTCACGATTGCTCCAGCACCAATAACAACATTGTCGCCAATAGTTACACCAGGACAAATTACAGCATGACCACCAATCCAAACATTTTTTCCAATAGTAATAGGTTTGGCAAATTCGCGACCACTATTTCTGGTCTTGGCTTCTAGAGGATGAGTTGCAGTATAGATCTGTACGTTTGGACCAAACATACAATGATTACCAATATTAACAGGTGCAACATCTAAAATACAGCAGTTAAAATTCATAAAGACATTATCTCCTGCTATGATGTTATAGCCATAATCACAGTAAAAAGGAGGTTCTATCCATAAATTCTTGCCAGCATTTGGAATTAACTTGTAAAATAATTTAAAACGCTGTTTTTTTTCATCTTCAGTCAATTTGTTGATTTCTTGAAATAACGACCTGCATTGGTGTCTTTCTGCAACCAATTCTGGATTCAATGGATTATACATTTCTCCAGATAACATTTTTTCTTTTTCGGACATGATTTATTTTCTGGTATATGTAATAAACGAAAATGCATGCTTGTGGTTTTGATCTATTTCATGATAAGACTTGCTCACTTCTTTCCAAATATTAGTATCAATTTCAGGGAAAAAAGTATCGGCATTTTCAAAAGATTTATGAACTCTTGTGATTTCTAATTTATCTGCTAAAGGTATAGATTGCTTATAAATTTCACCTCCTCCAATAATGAATGGTTGATTATCTTTTCTACAAGCATCAACGGCATCTTCGAGGTTATTTACAACAATAACACCATCAGGAACTTTGTAATTGTCTTGTCTTGTTATGACAATATGAGTTCTATTTGGCAAAGGTTTCGGAAAACTCTCATAGGTTTTTCTTCCCATAATAATATGGTGCCCATTTGTTAGTGTTTTAAAACGTTTTAAATCATCACTCAAATGCCAAATAAGGTCATTGTCCTTGCCAATGGCATTGTTTTCGCCGGCAGCTACAATAATGGTTAATTCTGAAGATTTAGTGGTTTTTTTTTTAGCGTGTTTTTCTTGTTCAATCTCTTCTTTAGCCATTTGGGTTTCTTCCTTTAAAAATTGTATTTTTAAGGCATCAATCCTTGCGCGTTGAGAAGAAACAAGCTTATCAAGCTGCTTTTGTTCCCAATCTTGTCCCAAAAATTTATGTGTAACGAACACATTAAAAGCATGATATAAAAAGAAAAACAACCAAATTACAATTGGATAAACAAACCAATCTACACCAAAAGGTTTGATGTCTTTTCCTAAATCAAGAACTAAATTGGCAATAATAATAAACACAGAACCAATTAAAAAGAACACAAAATGAGCATATAAACGTTTTTTTTGTTTTATTCGCTTTTGCGCAGTTTGTATTAACTCTAATTGTTCCTTATCTATCTGCTGAACAGGCTTCTTTTTCCCAAACATATTTATGAAATGTTAGAATGTAAAGTTAACTTTTTTTGATGACTTATATAAGTACTTTTTGACAGGAATTACTTTTAAAATATTGAATTTGACATGGGAATAGTTGCGAAAACGATATATTAGATTTGGAAAGAACAATAATAGTAAAAACGCAAACGATGTAGTTGATAATCAGGCTAAAAGAAGTAAAAATTTGCATTGATAATCTCATAAAATATGTATTAATTTTTTACATACTTTAAATAATTGTGAAGCCTTTTTAATCAAATCAATAAATCTTTTGCTTTAGATCCTTTTTTGGTTTTTGTCTGAAAAATTGTTTTATACATTTGTAGCCGAAATGAGTCAAGTTAATTGATGTATAATTAAAATACAGAAATTATGAGAACAAGAAACAACAAATTCACACAAGAGATGAACGCCCTTAAGAAGGGATACATCTGGAACACAAAAAGAAGATTTAATAATTTAAAATAAGATATTATGGCAATTACAAAACAATATTTAAAAAGCAAACCAGTTTGTAAAGTAACATTTTCTGTACCTGCTGAAGACGCAAGTCAGGTGGCAGTTGTAGGAAGTTTTAATGAGTGGAATACGGAAGCCGTTGAACTTAAAAAGTTAAAAAACGGAACTTTTAAAGGAACTGTAAATTTAGAAAAAGACAATTCTTATGAATTTAGATATGTTGTTGACGGCGTATATGTTAACGACGACCAAGCAGATGCGTATGTATGGAATGATTATGCAGCTGCAGAAAATGGTGTCTTAAGTTTATAAGATATTATTAATTTTTAGTTGGTTAAAAGGGCTTCAATTTTTTGAAGCTCTTTTTTTATACTGCAACAATACCCTTGATATGTGGATGTGGATTGTAATCTACCAAAGTGAAATCCTCAAATTTAAAGTCAAAAATATCTTTTACTTCTGGGTTTAAAATCATTTTTGGCAAAGGTCTTGGATCTCGAGATAATTGCAGCTCCAATTGTTCGTAATGATTACTATAGATATGGGCATCACCAAAAGTATGAATAAAATCTCCAGGATGATAACCACAAACTTGTGCAATCATCATTGTAAATAACGCATAAGATGCAATATTAAAGGGAACACCTAAAAAGATATCTGCACTTCGCTGATATAATTGACAAGATAATTTACCATTGGCTACATAAAATTGAAAAAAAGCGTGACAAGGAGGCAAAGCAGCTTTTCCGTTAGCTACATTTTCGCTAAACGATTTGGATGTATCTGGTAATACTGAAGGATTCCAAGCAGAAACTATCATGCGTCTGCTATCAGGATTATTTTTTAGTGTGTCAATAACTTCTTTTATTTGGTCTATCTCGTCATTATTCCAGTTACGCCATTGGTGACCATATACCGGACCTAAATCTCCATTTTCATCGGCCCATTCATTCCAGATTCTAACACCATTTTCGATTAAATAATTAATATTTGTATCGCCTTTTAAAAACCAAAGCAACTCAAATATAATAGACTTTAAGTGTAATTTTTTGGTGGTTACCATAGGAAAACCTTCACTTAAATCAAATCTCATTTGGTAGCCAAAGACACTTTTTGTTCCGGTTCCTGTTCTGTCAGATTTTTTGTTTCCGTTTTCTAAAACGTGTTTTACTAGGTCTAAATATTGTTTCATTTATATGAGAAATTTTCAGAAAATAAAAATAAAGAAAAGCTCTATACCCAAACCGTTTATGTTTTAATTTATTTTAAAAGTTATCAACGGTTAACCAATAATCATTCCAGCGATTGTTGCAGACAATAAAGAAGCAATTGTACCTCCAATCAAAGCTTTTATTCCAAATTCTGATAATGTTTTGCGTTGTCCTGGTGCCAAAGAACCTATGCCGCCAATTTGAATTCCAATAGACGCAAAGTTGGCAAAGCCACATAACATATAGGTTGCCATGATTATAGACTTTTCGTACTTTAAATGGAGAATATTTCCAACGTCTTTTAAATTGGCCAACTGAATGTAGCCTACAAATTCACTAGCCACTAATTTTATACCTAACAATTGCCCCATTAATGCCATGTCTTCTTTAGCAACACCAATGAGCCACATTAGTGGAGCAAAGGCATAACCTAATAAGAATTCTAAAGAAAATTCGCTATACATCGTATTGTTGGCAACTAATGTATTTAAAGATGTTACTTCACCAACCCAGCCCAAAATACCATTTATCATTGCAATAAAAGCCAGAAAAACTAACAGCATTGCTCCAACATTTACAGCCAATTTTAAGCCTTCAGTAGTTCCATTGGCAATGGCGTCCAGAATATTAGAACCAATATTTTCTTGAGTAATTTTAATGTCTGAATCTATTTTTTCTGTTTGAGGATATAATATTTTTGAAATGACCACAGCTCCTGGAGCTGCCATAACAGACGCTGCTAAAAGGTGCTTGGCATAGAATATTTTCATAACTTCGTCAGTTCCTCCTAAAAATCCAATATAGGCTGCTAAAACTCCACCTGCAACGGTTGCCATCCCACCAATCATGACCAAAAGTATTTCGGATCTATTCATTTTCTCTAAATAGGCTTTAATCATCAAGGGAGATTCTGTTTGGCCAAGAAAAATATTACCTGCAACACTTAAGCTTTCTGCACCCGAAATCTTTAAGACTTTAGTAAGCATCCAAGCCAAACCTTTCACAACTTTTTGTATGATGCCCAAATAAAACAGTACAGATGTTAAGGCTGAAAAGAAAATAATAGTTGGTAAAATGGAGATGGCAAAAGTTATCATTGAGTCTTCCAATTGCACTTCGTCAGTAACAAACGAGTCAAATAAAAATATTGTTCCTGCCATTGTAAAATCTAGAATGCTCACAAAAATCCCTCCTACAAATTCAAAAACGGCTTGAACGAAAGGAACTTTAAGTACCCCTATGGCTAGTAAAAGTTGTGCTAATAAACCAAAACCTACAGTTCTCCAGTTGATGCCTCTTTTATTTTTACTTAACAGAAACGCAATACAAAGCAAAACAAACATACCAAGCAATCCTCTTAATAAACCGCCTGTGCTAAATCCAGAACTTGGTATTATGGTATCGACTGTTTGTGCTGATGTATTACTAACAAGATTAGAACACATGGCAGCAACCGAAAAAAGTAATTTCATATTTATAAAGGATCAGATTATCGTTTAGAGATTTCGTCTCGTATTCTTGCTGCCGTTTCGTAGTCTTCTTTTGCTACAGCAGTTTCTAGTAATTTATGTAGCTCGTCAAGAGTTTTGTTTTTGTAGTTTTCCATTGCTGGACTTGACTCCAATTCTTCAGCAAGCATGTCATCAATCAGAATACTATCTTGCTCTTCATCTTCATCTTCTTTTTTCGGATTTACCTTTAAATAAATACCAGCCTTGTCCAGGATATTTTTGTAAGTAAAAATAGGTGCTTTAAAACGCAGCGCTAGTGCAATGGCGTCACTGGTTCTAGCATCAATGATTTCTTCAATCTTATCGCGTTCACAAATTAAGCTTGAATAAAAAACGCCGTCCACTAATTTATGAATGATGACCTGTTTTACAACAATATCAAATCTGTCGGCAAAATTTTTAAACAAATCATGAGTTAATGGTCTAGGAGGTCTTATTTCCTTTTCAAGCGCAATGGCAATTGATTGAGCTTCGAAGGCTCCAATGACTATGGGTAGTTTGCGATCACCATCTACTTCATTTAAAATTAATGCATAAGCACCATTTTGTGTTTGGCTATAAGAAATCCCTTTTATATTCAGTCGAACTAAACTCATATCTATAATATCACAAAAGACTGTTTAAATTAGGACTTTGTAACCTAATTTTTTAAAAAAGCTAATTTAAAATAATTAGAGTTATTAAAGCTAAATTATAAAAGAAATTCGTTGAGAATATTGCTATTCTATTCTTTTATAATTACAAGTTAAAAAAAATTAAGCGTTTTGTGCTTTAAATTCCTTTAATTTTTCTGTGAGTTTTGGTACAACTTCAAATGCGTCGCCAACAACACCATAGTCTGCTGCCTTAAAAAATGGTGCTTCAGGATCTGTATTAATGACTACTTTTACTTTGGAAGCATTGATGCCCGCAAGATGCTGTATAGCCCCAGAAATTCCTACTGCAATATATAAGTTTGATGCCACTGGTTTTCCTGTTTGTCCAACATGCTCACTATGAGGTCTCCAACCTAAATCTGAAACAGGTTTTGAGCAAGCTGTTGCTGCTCCTAAAACATCTGCTAATTCTTCAATCATTCCCCAATTTTCAGGACCTTTTAAACCACGACCACCAGAAACCACAATTTCAGCATCAGCAATGGTGACCTTACCAGTTATTTTGTCTACTGAATCTACATGTACATCATTTTCTAAAATTGTAGGCATAAAATCTTCGGAAGAAGCATTCCCGTTAGATTCAACCAATCCGTAAGAGTTTTTAGAAACACCAACCAATTTTACTTCAGTATTTATTGATGTGAAATTAAAAGCTTTATTTGTAAAAGCTGTACGTTTTACTGTAAAAGGAGAAGTGCTTGATGGAGCTTCAACAACATTGGAAGCGTAACCTGCATTTAAATCTATTGCTAAAAGTGGAGCCAAATATTTACTGTCGGCACTTGAGCTTACAACTACAACTTTTGAACCTTCTTTTTCAGCAGCTTGTTTTATAATATCTGCATATGTTTTGGCATTGAAAGTGTCTAGAGAAGCATGGTTTACATTTAAAACTTTATCTACACCATGTTGGCCTAAAATTGAAGTTTCATTAGCATTAATGGTAACTGCTGTAACTGTTGTGCCTAGTTGGTTTGCCACAGCTTTTCCGTAAGAAGCAACTTCTAAAGCTACTTTTTTAAATTTTCCTTGATCTGATTCTGTATATACTAAAACTGACATGTTTTTCAATTTAAAAATTAATTAAATGACTTTAGCTTCGCTGTGAAGCAAATTTACCAACTCATCTAAATTATCTGGGGACACCAAAGTAACAGCACCTTTAGGAGTTGGTTTTTCAAAACTTACAGATGTCGTTCCCCTATTGACTTCAGCTGGTTCAACAATCGTTAAAGGTTTTTGTCTTGCCATCATAATGCCTCTCATATTTGGAATACGCAAGTCGCTTTCTTCTACAATTCCTTTTTGACCACCAACAACCAAAGGTAGAGACGTTGTAACAGTTTCTTTACCACCATCAATTTCTCTAACAGCTTTTGCATTAGAGCCATCAACTTCCAGTCCAATGCAATTATTTACAAAATTTGCATTCAATAAACCAGCAATCATTCCAGGAACCATTCCGCCATTATAATCTATCGACTCTCTTCCAGCAATTATTAAATCATACTCACCATCTTTAATAACATTAGCTAATTGTTTTGCAACAGCAAAACCATCTGTTGCTTCTGTATTTACTCTTATTGCTGCATCAGCACCAATAGCAAGACACTTTCTTAATGTTGGCTCTGTTTCTTGCCCTCCAACATTGGCAACGTGTACTGTTGCGCCTTGTTTTTCCTTGAACCACATGGCGCGAGTTAGGCCGAATTCATCATTTGGATTGATCACAAATTGCACACCATTAGTATCAAATTTTGTATCATCATCAACAAAATTAATTTTGGATGTAGTGTCTGGAACATGACTTATACATACTATAATTTTCATAGTTTATATGGTTTATTGAGTAATAATTTTTAGAGGTTACGAAGGTAAATATTTTATTTCGATTATATACTATGCACGCATAGTAAATTTTTAAAATATTCTATAAGAATTAGTTTTTTATTATTGCTATTTTTGCTACTCCATAAAAATGCATAAATGAAAACAATTCAATTTAGAGAAGCTGTCTGCGAAGCTATGAGCGAAGAAATGCGTAGAGACGAAAGTGTTTATTTACTTGGAGAGGAAGTTGCAGAATACAATGGAGCCTATAAAGCTTCGAAAGGAATGTTGGATGAGTTTGGTCCTAAACGAGTTATTGATACTCCTATTGCAGAGTTAGGTTTTGCTGGTATTGCCATTGGTTCTACTATGACTGGAAACCGACCAATAGTAGAATATATGACCTTTAACTTTTCTTTAGTTGGAATTGATCAGATTATAAATAATGCAGCCAAGATTAGACAAATGTCTGGAGGGCAGTTTAAATGCCCTATTGTTTTTAGAGGTCCTACAGCTTCGGCTGGGCAACTTGGAGCGACACACTCACAAGCATTTGAAAGTTGGTTTGCCAATACACCAGGATTGAAAGTGGTTGTGCCATCAAATCCGTATGATGCAAAAGGTCTTTTAAAGTCTTCTATTCGTGACGATGACCCAGTGATTTTTATGGAAAGTGAGCAAATGTATGGCGACAAAGGCGAGGTTCCTGAAGGCGAATATACCATACCTTTAGGGGTTGCAGATATTAAGCGTGAAGGAAAAGATGTCACTATTGTCTCATTTGGAAAAATTATTAAAGAAGCTTACAAAGCTGCAGATGAGCTTGATAAAGAAGGTATTTCTTGCGAAATTATTGACTTAAGAACTGTTCGCCCAATGGACCACGATGCAATCTTAAATTCGGTTAAAAAAACAAACAGATTGGTAATTCTTGAAGAAGCGTGGCCTTTTGGAAATGTTTCTACTGAAATAACATATTTGGTTCAAGCTAATGCATTTGATTATTTGGATGCACAAATAGTAAAAATAAATACAGCTGATACTCCAGCACCTTATTCACCAGTTTTATTGGAAGAATGGTTGCCAAACAGCAATGATGTAATTAAAGCTGTAAAGAAAGTATTGTACAAATAAATCATCATTTTTTACGTTATATAAACTTCATTGGCAGCTGAGTTGGTGAAGTTTTTTTATTATGAAACGAAATCTACTATTTGCATTTTTTCTTTTAGGAATATGTTTTAGTCATTCACAAACCAAAATAAGTGGTCATGTGTATGATGAAAATGGAGATCCTATTTCCTATTGTAATATAATCTTGAAAGGATCAACCGAAGGTACCATTACAGATGAGAATGGAAGCTTTTATTTAGAATCTGATGAAACCTGGGAGACAGTTACTGTTTCTTTTGTAGGCTATCAAACATTAAATATTCCACTTACAAAAAAAGTAAACTATAATTTAGAGTTTATTCTTAATGATGAAGCAGAACAGCTCAATACAGTGGTAATTGTTTCTGGAAAGCAATCAAAAGATGAAAAGGAAAATCCAGCCATTGCTTTATTAAAGAAAATTTGGGAACACAAAAGAAAGAATGGTTTAAAACAATTTAAGCAATACGAATACGATAAGTACGAGAAAATAGAATTTGATATCAATACAATAGATAGTGCTTTGATAAAAAGTAAACTATTTAGAGGAATGGAGTTTGTTTTTGATCAGGTTGACACTTCCAAAGTAACAGGAAAAACTTATCTGCCAATGTTTGTTAACGAAGCTGCATCAAGAGTCTATGGTGATAATATTATGAACAAAGAAAAAGAAGATTTAAAAGGAAATAAAAATTCAGGATTCAGCGATAATCAGATTATTATTGATTTTGTTGCAGATTTATATGCAGACTTTGATATTTACGATAACTACCTTAAGTTTTTTGATAAAAGTTTTGTAAGCCCATTGTCTAAAACAGGAGTCAATACTTATAATTATGTGTTGTCAGACAGTGCATTTATTGATAATAAATGGTGCTACAATATTATTTATTACCCAAGGCGAAAGAATGAACTTACTTTTAAAGGAGATTTTTGGGTAGCAGATACTACTTATGCCATCAAGGAAATAAATCTTCAAGCTTCAAAAAGTGCCAACATCAACTGGGTAAAAGATATTTACATAGAACAAGAATATGACGTGTTAAACGATTCTTTATTTCTTGTAAAAAGAGATTACATGATGTCTGATTTCGCATTTAATAAAAAAGAAAAATCACGAGGTATATATGGTAAACGCACTACCTTATACAATGACTATATTTTTGATAAAGAACGAGATAAAAAGTACTATGAAAAAGAAGTTTTCAATTACGATAAAGATGCCTACGATAGAGATGATACTTTCTGGGAAGAAAACAGATTAGAGCCTTTAAGCGAAGACGAAAAGGGAGTTTATAAAATGTTAGACACTCTAAAGACAGTCAAAAAATTCAAGCAATTGTACAATCTAGGTAGTATTCTGTCATCAGGATATATAGAATTTAATAAACTTCCATTAGATTATGGGCCCATTTTTTCCACCTTTGGATATAATGAAGTTGAAGGAATTCGTGTTCGTACAGGTGCAAGAACCTATTTTGGAAGGAATGATCTTTGGAGATTAGAAGGGTTTTTAGCCTATGGTTTTCGAGATGATAAATTTAAATATGGAATATCAGGAAAATGGCTTATTGACAAAAAGAGTAGACTCATTATATCGGGTGGTCAAAGAAGGGATATTGAACAAATAGGTGCTAGTCTTACAACATCTACAGATGTTTTGGGTAGAAGTTTGGCATCTTCTTCACTTATTGCAAAAGGCGATAATGACAAATTAACAGATATCAATTTAACAAGTCTTGCATTAGAAATAGAACCTTGGCGTAACTTTATTTTTAGACTCGGTGCTGATTACAGGACATTGGAGTCTGCCTCACCAACATTTAGTTTAGATTATAATACACCAACGGGCGTCGAGTCAGAAGTCAAACAGTTTGAGTCTACATTTTCTTTATTTTACTATCCAAAGCGAAAGATGTCAGGTTATGGTGTGGAACGTCATAGAGCAAATGACGATTTTGCAAGACTATTTGCCAGGATTAGTTTAGGAAAGAAAGACGTATTTGATAGCGATTTTGATTATACCAAACTCCAATTTTCATACATCCAACCTTGGCAACTGGGTGGACTTGGAAGATTGTATTCTACTATAGAAGTCGGTAAAACTTATGGCGAGGTACCTTTGGGGTTATTAAGTGTTATACCTGGAAACCAATCTTACTTTTCAATATATAATACGTTCTCTCAATTAGACTTTTATGAGTTTGTAACAGACACATATGTGTCTTTTAATTTTGAACATAATTTTAATGGACGTTTTTTTTCAAGAATTCCTTGGTTGAGGAAATTAAATCTTCGTGAGATTGTGAGTATTAGAGGAGCTTGGGGAGATCTATCAGATGAGAATATTGCTTTAAATACAAGCTCAAATCCTTATAGTATTCCTTTGGTTGCACCAAGTGATGAAGTGTATTGGGAATACAGTTTTGGTGTAGGCAATATCTTCAAGGTGTTCAGAATAGATTTTAACTTTAGGGGTAACTATCTAGACAATCCTGATGCACGAAAATTTGGTGTTACAGGAACTTTTGGATTTCATTTTTAGAAGGTTCGTTTAACGTGTTTGTGTATGATTTTGTTGCGTGTTTAAGCATTAAAATTAGCAAATACAAACCGAATAGAAAATCCGCTAGGATTTTCGTAAGTAGGCGAGTACTAGCAATGAATTATACACGGTGTTACCAAAAGTTTTTATTTTTCAGCATATCCTATCATAGCCGAATGTGGAAAGGAATAACCATTTTCCGTTTTAAAGGATTCACAATTTTTAATTACATCCTTTTTTATATCATTTTGCTTATTTTCAGGAAATAAGTTTAAATTTCCCCAATCCCAACATCCGTTAATTAGTGGGTCAAGTGATTGCATATTCCACTTTGTATCTAGCTTTTCTAATTTGAAATTTTTTAAACTAGCATTTGATACAAATGTATTATAAGTATCAAAATCTGTGACACCAAATAATGGTCCGTGAGGTAGTTCAGATAATTCGTGGTGGTTTCCAAAGGCTTGAAAAAAAGCCCCTAATGAACTTTGTTCTTGCTTTGCTCCCCAAACTGCAAAAGCAAATTTCCCATCTGGTTTTAAAACCCTGTTTATTTCCTTAAAAACTTTATTTGGTTCAGGTAAATGATGAACTATAAAATTGGCTATTACAACATCTATTGAGTTATCCTTTAATGGAATATTTTCAGCATCCGATTGTTTGAATACGATACCACTATGTGCCGATTTAGCCTCATTTATCATTTTTTTAGAAAAATCAATTCCGATTACATTTGCTCCCGTTTCACTAATTTTCTTTGTAGAATTTCCAGCACCACAACCAATATCTAAAACAGAACAATTAGAATTGACATTTGTTTTGCTTATTAATAATGGAAGTGTTTCATTAGTTAAAGTAGCCCAAGTTTCATTGTAACTTGACGAGCATCTTGTCCAAGTATCTAATTCATATTCACGAATAGCTTGATGTTTTGATTGTTCCATAATAATAATTTTATTGGTTAGTTTCAAATTTTTGGTAAAGCGAAGATAAAAAACGTTTCAATGTTTGTTTATCGATTGTTAAACGAAGTTCGACTATTTTATTATAAAAGTCAAATAGGCCTACTTTGTATTATCATAGTATTTTATAATAATCAACAGCTTTATTTACCATATTATTAACCTGTTCTATAAACCCGTAAAAGGGTTTTTTATTCAAATGGATTTTACTACTTTTGCCGAGCTTAATAAAATTTTGAATATAATATGGAATCGAACATGATTTTTGTGCCAATCGCATTGGCAATTTTAGGACTACTTTTTATGTTGACCAAAATGGTTTGGGTTAAAAAACAACCTGCCGGTAATGAGAAAATGCAAGGTATTTCTAAAGCCATTAAAGAAGGCGCTTTGGCATTTTTAAGTGCAGAATATAGGCTTCTTGCCATCTTTGTAGTCATAGCATCTGTTGCGCTGTTTTTTGTATCTACACTTGAAAATGTACAAACACACTGGATGATAGTCCCAGCATTTATTAGTGGTGCGATCTTTTCTGCTCTTGCAGGTAATATTGGAATGCGTATTGCTACCGAAGCTAACGCACGTACTGCTGAAGCAGCAAAAACAAGTTTGCCTCAAGCACTTAAAGTTTCTTTTGGCGGAGGAACTGTTATGGGACTAGGTGTTGCAAGTTTAGCAGTTTTAGGATTGAGTTTATTCTTCATGTTCTTTGTGAGTCAGTTTTTAGGAACTGATGGTTCTTTTTATGATAATATGACAGTGGTGTTAGAAACACTTGCTGGGTTTTCACTTGGTGCAGAATCTATCGCATTGTTTGCTCGTGTTGGTGGCGGTATTTATACAAAAGCTGCCGATGTTGGAGCTGATTTAGTTGGTAAAGTTGAAGCTGGTATTCCAGAAGACGATCCTCGTAATCCAGCAACTATTGCAGATAATGTTGGTGACAATGTTGGAGATGTAGCAGGAATGGGAGCCGATTTGTTTGGATCTTACGTAGCAACAGTTTTAGCATCCATGGTATTAGGTAATTACCTCATTAAGGATATGTCTCAAAATAGTCAGTTTACAGATGCGTTTAGTAATATGGGGCCAATTTTATTACCAATAGTTATTGCTGGTGTTGGGATTTTGGCATCCATTATAGGAACGTTTTTAGTAAGTATTAAAAATAATGAAGCTAAAGAAGCACAAGTTCAAAAAGCATTAGATTTAGGAAACTGGGTAGCAATCGTGTTAACACTTATTGCCAGTTTCTTTTTAATAGATTGGATGTTGCCAGAAACAATGAACATGAAATTCTTTGGTGAAGGTTATAAATCCATTCCATCAATGAATGTGTTTTGGTCTGCATGTATTGGTCTTGCTGTTGGGGCATTAATTTCAGTAGTGACAGCATATTATACAAGTCTTGGTAAAAAACCAGTTTTAGATATCGTAAAAAATAGTTCTACAGGTGCTGCAACAAACATTATTGCAGGTTTAGCAGTTGGTATGAAATCTACATTTGCTTCTGTTTTACTTTTTGCCGCTGCTATTTATGGTTCTTATGAATTGGCTGGATTTTATGGAGTTGCTCTAGCAGCATCAGCAATGATGGCTACAACTGCAATGCAATTAGCCATTGACGCGTTTGGACCAATTGCAGATAACGCTGGTGGTGTTGCAGAAATGAGTGAATTAGATCCTGAAGTACGTGAACGTACAGATATATTAGACTCTGTTGGGAATACAACTGCAGCTGTAGGTAAAGGATTTGCCATTGCATCTGCTGCTTTAACTGCTTTAGCGTTGTTTGCAGCTTATGTAACATTTACAGGAATTGATGGTATTAACATCTTTAAAGCAGATGTATTGGCCATGTTATTTGTTGGCGGTATGATTCCAGTAATCTTTTCAGCTTTAGCCATGCAATCTGTTGGGAAAGCAGCTATGGAAATGGTGCAGGAAGTAAGAAGACAGTTTAGAGAAATTCCGGGTATTATGGAAGGTACTGGAACTCCAGAATATGCTAAATGTGTGGATATTTCAACAAAAGCTGCATTAAAAGAAATGATTTTACCAGGTTTAATTACCATTATCACACCAATCATTATTGGTTTAGTATTTGGAGCTGAACCTTTAGGCGGCTACATGGCTGGTGTTTGTGTAAGTGGTGTTATGTGGGCAATTTTCCAAAACAATGCTGGTGGTGCTTGGGATAATGCTAAAAAATCATTTGAAGCTGGTGTAGAGATTAATGGTGAAATGACTTATAAAGGGTCAGATGCTCATAAAGCTGCTGTAACTGGAGATACTGTTGGAGATCCGTTTAAAGATACTTCTGGGCCATCTATGAATATTTTAATTAAGTTAACTTGTTTAGTTGGTTTGGTTATTGCTCCAATTTTAGGAGGTCATTCCACTGAAGAAACCACAGCAATGAATGAAGTTGTAAATGACATAAAAAAAGAGGTGAAAGTTGAATTGACTTCTGATGATGACAAAACTGCAAAAGCTGTGGTGACAACTACAACTACTGAAAATGGTGAAACTGTAACAGATTATCAAGTTATAGAAGGAAGTATGGAAGAAGTGAAAGCAAAGCTTAATGCTTTAAAAGATGTTGATGTTAAAGTTGATTCAAATCATGTAGTTAAAGAAGTTGAAGAAGAAATTATTGAAGAATAATTCTCAAATATATATAATAAAAAAGGCTGCTAATTTTAGCAGCCTTTTTTATTATATATCTAATCGTCAATACTTTTTCCTACCTCTCGCTTAACAAATTTTCTTGGCATGGTTCTAAATACCACATCCCATAAAGGAGAAGAAACACCAAAAGCCCTATCGGGTTCCCGGTAATGATGTATGCTATGGTGGTACCATAAATGTTTCAAAAAGTTATTAGGCACGTGAAAAGCATGTACTGAATAATGTACTGCTAAATAGGTGGCATACCCAATTAAAAATCCAGCAAGAAACCCAAAAGCATAATCTCCTAAAATAGTTCTGTATATTATAAAGAAAACCGTAGCAATCACCAAGCTTAATACAGGTGGCATCGCTAATCTGGATTTATCTTTGGGATAATCATGATGAACACCATGCATAGTGTATGATACTTTTTTTCTTTTTGCGGTTGTAGCAGGAATGTGATATAGGTAGCGATGCATAATGTATTCTATAAAAGTAAAGAAGATAAATCCAGCAAAGAATAATAAAATCATCATGGGTACTTCAAAACCTTTTTCTATAATGCCGTAGTATATTAAGGCTGCAGCAATAACAGAAAAAATAATTAATGGTAACGAAATGTGCGTATGCGTTAACTTTTCGAGAATTGGGTTGTCAAATAATTTTGGTGATCCCTTATGTTTTGGGCGTTTTAATTTTGTTGATTCCATAAGAATAAACTTTAAAATAAACCATGTATTTCAGCATCAATTTTATTAATAATACTTCCTAGATCTTCTGGGTTATCGACAAAATCTAAATGATCGACATCAACAATTAATAGTTTGCCTTTGTCATAACCATGTATCCAAGCTTCATATCGTTCATTTAATCTACTTAAATAATCAATACTTATTGAATTTTCGTAATCTCTTCCTCGTTTATGAATTTGTGATACGAGATTAGGAATAGAACTTCTTAAATAAATTAATAGATCAGGACCTTGAACCAAAGACTCCATTAAATCAAATAGCGATCTGTAATTTTCAAAATCCCTGTTGGTCATTAAACCCATGGCATGAAGGTTTGGTGCAAAAATATGAGCGTCTTCATAAATAGTTCGGTCTTGAATTATCTCCTTACCACTTTTACGAATTTGTAAAACCTGTCTGAAGCGACTATTTAAGAAATAGACCTGAAGATTAAAACTCCATCGTTCCATTTGGTTGTAAAAATCGTCTAAATATGGATTGTCCACAACATCTTCAAGTTGCGCTTCCCATTTGTAGTGTTTTGCTAGTAATTTTGTAAGCGTAGTCTTTCCAGCGCCAATATTTCCTGCAATTGCAACGTGCATAATTCTATCTGGTTATAAGTTGGTATTTATGAAGAAATTCCTCGTTGTAAATATACAAGGTTTCATTGGTTACTAAAAACTGTTTTATTAACAATTCTGGCATATTAATAGGTAAAATTGTATCGTTTTCTTTTTTTAAAAAATAGAGTTTATTTCCTTTTTGCAGGAATAGATCACCATTGTTTTCTACAAGATTTGAGAATCCATTATTTTTTATTTTTGACAACAAACTTCCAAAATAATTATACCTATAAATATAGTTTTCTGTAAGTAGCCAACATTCGTTAAAATTACTTTTTAAATCTAAAACCTGGCTCACAACAGGCAAAGTAGTTGCCCTAGTTTTGTTGGATTTATAATCATAGAGCTCGAGCTGTTGCGTATCTTGATTAAACAGCCAAATAGTATTGTCATTTCCTGTAGAAATTTGTGATACATTTCTAAATGGTTTGTATTTGTTAAAATCGATTTTAAAGATTTCTGCAAGCCGATTATCTAAAATTATTACTGAATTAAAATCATTGTAGAACACATTAATCTTTAAAGGATTAAACGTGTTTATAGAATAGATGTTACCCAATTGAAGATTATTATAACTAATAACCGACACCTTTTCCTTTTTATAAAAGATATTACTATTTATATAATAAAGAACTCCAAAATCATCAATATCTACAATGGACTGAACGGACAGTTTTTCTTTTGATATGAATTTGGTTTCTATTTGGTCTTGACCAAAACCAAAGAAGGATACAAAAAGTAAAAAATATAAGAGGTTCTTCATTCTGTATTGAAAATTACAAAAATCAAACCACTTTTAGCATATTAATTTGTAGCCAAAACCTCTAACATTAATAATTTGAATAGATTCTTCTTGTTGAAGTTTCTTTCGAAGTTTAGTAATGAAGACGTCCATGCTTCTAGCGTTAAAAAAATCATCACTTCCCCAAAGTTTGTTTAAAATTAATGAGCGATCTAGAACCTGATTTTTGTTTTTCACTAAATGAAAAAGCAAATGTGATTCTCGATGCGTTAATTGCACTTTATCTTCATTTTTGTATTGCAATGTTTGCTTTGGAAAATCAAAAACATAATGCCCTATTTGTAACTTATCAGAAGTTCTTTGAAGAACAGTTCTTTTTAATAGATTATTGATTCTAACAATAAGCTCCTCCATGCTAAAGGGTTTCTTTAAATAATCGTTACCGCCAATAGTAAACCCTTCTACTACATCTTGTGTCTGTGATTTTGCAGTCAAAAAAATTATTGGAATCGTATCATCTTCTTGTCTAATTTCCTTTGCTAAAGTGAAGCCGTCTTTTTTTGGCATCATGACATCAAGCACCAAGATTTCTGGTTGAGATTCTTTGTAAACCTGCAAGGCTTTTTCACCATTATCGCATAATAGCACTTCAAAGCCTCTTGTTTCTAGACTTTCTTTAATAATTAATCCTAAAGCTGGTTCATCTTCAGCTAGAAGGACAGAAGAGCTTTTATTCATAAGATAAAACTATTTTAATAGTTGTTAGGTTTTTATTTAACTCCAATTGAATTGTACCACCATGTTTTTCTATGATTTTTTTGGTGTAATACAAACCAATTCCAAAACCTTTTATATTGTGCGTATTTCCTTTTGGAATTCTATAAAACTGTTCAAATATCTTGTCTTTGTGTACTTTGGTTAAGCTATTCCCATTGTCTGAAATTAAAATTTCAATTGTTTTGGAATTGTTTTCCATTTTAACCAAAATAGAGCCTCCACCATACTTAACAGCATTGTCGATAACATTGTTAATAGCATTTTCTAAATGAAAAATATCAACAGAAATTATAGCTTCATCGATTTTGGATTCAAAATGAAACGCTTTATTTTCATTTTGAATTTGATATCTATCTACAGATGATTTCACCAAATCTACAAGATTGATTTGCTCTGTGTTAAGCTTTAAATTATCGCTATCTAGAGTTGCTGTTTCCAATAATTTTTCAACCATAACATTGAGTTTGGATAATTGGTCTCCAGACATTTTTAAATACTTTTTCGTTTTCTCCTTATCATCAATAACATTAAAATCTTTAATACTTTCAAGAGCTACTCCAATGGTTGCAATAGGTGTTTTGAATTCGTGTGTAATGTTACTGATTAAATCATTTTTAACTTCTGCCAATTGCTTTTGACGTTTTATAATTTTTAAGAGATAAAACAAACAACTTATTACAAGCAGCACTAATAATGTAGACAACACAATGCCAGTTAAAATTCGCTTTAAAATAGATTTTGTTTCATTTGTAAAATACACTTTTAAAGAAGTGTCATAAGGTAAATAGGTAGATTTTGATGTAGTGCTTAAAAACTTTTTTTCAATCAACGAATCATTCACCTTTTTAAAAACTGAAAGCCTGTTAATTGACTTTGTATTATCGACAGCATCTTTATATGCTAAATAGTAATCTAATTTTAGATTTTTCCTATGTAATTCTTGTTCTAATAAAGTGTCAATCTGCTCTAATAATAGACTGTCATTAGATAGAGAAACAATAACCTTTGAGGTTAAATTTTTTAATTCGGTTTGTGAGATGGAATCTACATGAAAACGCTTTAAAAAAACGCGCTCTTTCTGCCAAAATTCTTCACCATTTTTACTTTTTAAAATATCAATTACTGAATCACCCTTAAGACCTTGATATTTTACTTCACCATCTAAAATTTCAATGTTTAAAGAATCAAATTCGTCTTCAGAAAGAGTTGAAAATTTGAATTCATGCATAATACTGTCCAATCGCTCTTCACCCATTAGATCGTTTTCATCAATATCTCCTCTAAAAGCAAACTTGATGGTGTTAACTTCAGCTAAATTGGCAAAATAAGATTCTACGGCATTGTCCAGACTTATCTGAACATCATTCACAAATTGCTGCTTATTAATAAGGTAATTTTTATAATTCCAATACACTTGAATACCAATAGTGCCGAGTATTACAAAAATTATGATATATAAAATCCAACGATATCTTGAATCATCCATACGCCAAAAGTAAATGTTAAAATAATATAAAACCAATCGGTTAACACACGTTAACAGTAGTTAACTAAAAAAAAACATGAAGCTGTTCATCTTTGTGTCACAAATATTAAAACAAAAACGATGAAACACACATGTATGTTATTAGTAAGCTTATTGCTAACAAGCACGTTCCTGGCACAAGATTTCCAAGGAGAAGCTACTTATAAGTCCAAACGGAAAATGGATATTGAACTAGACAGTACTCAAATAGGAGGAGAGCGTTACAACCAAATCATAGCAATGTTAAAAAAGAATTTTGAAAAAACCTACATTCTTACATTCAATAAAGAAGAATCTATTTATAAAGAGGACGAAATTTTAGAAGCTCCGCAACCTGAAGGAATGCAATTTGTTGTTGCAAGCACAGATGGTTCTGATATTCTTTACAAAAACACAAAAGAACAACGATACACTAGCCAGAATGAAGTCTTTGGTAAAGTATTTCTTATTAAAGACAATCTTGAAAATCCAGATTGGACTATGCATGGCGAAACTAAAAACATAGGCAATTACACATGTCATAAAGCTACAATGAAAAGACAGGTTGAAGTATTTGAAAGCTCAATGAGTATTAATGGAGATAAAGACTTGAGTGAAACAGCAGAACCTAAAATAGAAGAAATTACAATTACGGCTTGGTACACCATGCAAGTACCAGTTAATAGTGGACCAGCAAAATATCAAGGACTTCCAGGATTAATCCTTGAGGTAAATGATGGAACGGAAACTATAATTTGTAGTAAAATAGTTTTAAACCCAAAAGACAAAGTAAGTATTGTAGAGCCAGATAAAGGTAAAGAGGTTAACCAATTAGAGTTTGAAGAGATCGTAGAAAAGAAAATGCAGGAAATGAATGATCGTTACAAACACAATCGGGATGGTGATGGCGAAAGAATTGAAATTAGAATTGGAGGATAATATTCTATTTCATCAATCAAAAAACGAACATGCAATATAAATTATCAATTATACTCCTTTTGTTTGTAGCAAGCTCATCATTTGCCCAAATAAAATTAGAAGGAGTAGTAAAAGACAGTATTGGCAACCCTTTAGAATTATCAAATGTTGTCGCTATCAATCAATCAACTGAAAATCTGGATTCGTATGGTATTACAAACGATCAAGGGGAATACAGACTTAACTTAAAAAAGAATACTTCATATACTATACAAGTAAGTTATATAGGCATGAAAACGTTTGAAGAAATCGTTGAAACTTCTGAAGATGATATGATAAAAAACTTCAATCTTATGCCTGACAACACTCTTGATGCAGTTGAATTGATTTACGAAATGCCTGTAACTATAAAAGGTGATACACTTGTCTATAACGTAGATTCTTTTAAGGACGAAACCGATAAGAAACTTGAAGATGTACTTAAAAAATTACCTGGTGTTGATATAAATGATGATGGTGAAATAGAAGTGGAAGGTAAGGTCGTGGATAAAGTCATGGTAGAAGGCAAGGATTTTTTTGATGGTGATACCAAATTGGCAACAAAAAATATACCGGCAGATGCTTTAGATAAAGTTCAGGTGTTAAAGAATTATGATGAGGTGAGCCAACTTCAAAATGTGAGAAGCAATGAAGACAATATTGCCATTAATATTAAGCTTAAAGAAGGGAAAAAGAATTTTTGGTTTGGTGAGATTACTGCAGGTTTAGGTCCAGACGAGCGTTATTTGGCACATCCAAAACTGTTTTATTATAGCCCGAAGTATAGCATCAATATTATTACCGACATGAATAATATTGGTGAGGTTCCTTTTACAATGCGAGATTATTTTAAATTCTCTGGAGGTTTTAGAGGACTTAATCAAAGAAGTGGAACAGGGTTTAATGTTGAAGCACAGGACATGGGTTTTTTAACTATGCAAAACAATAAAGCTAAAGCCATAGACACTAAATTTGGAGCTGCAAACTTTAGTTATTCACCAAAAAAGACTTGGGATTTAAGTGGTTTTGCAATTTATTCTGGTACACGAACAGAATTAGAACAAAATAGTATAAAGCGGTATGTGCAATCTGAAACAGGAGATATTCCACCACCAGATGAAACAACACAGAGTAAAACCCATCAAAAGGTAGATTTAGGCTTGTTTAAGTTAAGCTCCAGCTATAAGCCTAATGGTAATAATCATTTGGATTATGATATTTTTGCAAAGGTTTCCAAGCAAAACGAATATCAGGATTTTTATTCATCAATTTTGCAGAACGTTAATGAGATTCAGAAGCAGAGTCCATTTAGTTTGAGTCAAAACCTAAATTACTATTATACCTTAAATAATAAAAATATTTTTGCCCTTGAAGTTCAACATTTATGGCAGGATGAAAATCCGTTCTACAATGCAACATTAGAACAATCAGAGCAATTTCAGTTTACGGATATGCTTGGTCTAGACACTAACCAAACACTATTGAGCACTGCACAAGACAAGAGTGTCAAAACAAATAAGTTGGATGCCAAAATAGACTATTGGTATGTGTTGAACCAAAAGAGTAATATAAATTTTACTTTAGGTACCTTATTGAGCAAACAGCAGTTTGATTCTAAAATCTTTCAGATTTTGGATAATGGTGATCAATACGAACTTGATAATTCGCAGGTTGATATTTTAAATGATGTAAAGTTCAACTTTAGTGATGTTTATTTGGGCTTGCATTATAGATTGAAATCAGGAATTTTCACATTCAGTCCAGGATTTTCTGTACATTCATATACTACCAAAAATAACCAATTTGGGAGTCAGGTTAAAGATAACTTCATAAGATTATTGCCAGATTTTGATACAAGAATTCAGCTCAAGAAAAGCGAAACATTAAATTTTAGATATAGTATGGAAAACAGTTTTACAGATGTAGACCAATTGGCAGAAGCTGCTGTTTTTAATAATTACAATGTATTATATCAGGGTAATAGAAACTTGGAAAATTCACTTTCACATAACTTGAATTTAAGTTATTTCAGTTTTAATATGTTTAATTACACCAACGTATTTGCATACGTTAACTATAGCAAAGGAGTTGATGAAATTAGATCAAGAACAGAATTTTTAACCATTCCAAATCCAACACCTGGAGAGCCAGACATCCAAACTACAAGTCAGGTTTCAACATCTTTTAATTCAAATTTTGCCGATGAATCGGTATTTGTAGATGCTAGATTTGAAAAAAGTATTGGCAAATTTAAAGCGTCTATAGGAGGTAATCTGTCCTATTCAAAATACAATCAAATGGTCAATAACCAAAGAAGCATCAATGAATCATTCAGCCAATCGTACAAAACACGGTTGAGCACTAATTTCAGGAAAGCACCAAATTTTGAAGTTGGCTATAACCTTACCGTCAATGAATATGAACAAGGGTCAGGAAAAACAAAATTCTATACGCAAAGCCCATTCGCAAATATGGATGCCTATTTCCTTAAAGGCTTTATTTTTAGAGCGGATTATTCATATTTTAACTATAAAAATGATCATAAAACATTAAATAATTATAGCTTTTTTGATGCTGGTTTGTCTTATCAAAAGAAAGACAGTAAATGGGAATATAAGGTTAGAGCCACAAATATTTTAAACACCAAATCCCTGAATCAAGATAACTCCAATACTTTGTATACAAGTGTTAGTGAATATTTTATACAACCACGATATATCATATTCAGTATTAAATATGATTTGTAGGCCATAATCTTAACCTAGTTCATCACTAAAAACCTTCAGCTAAATGTGCTTTAAAGTTGAGATATAAATCCGTTTTTAACCAAAATAAAAAAAGTTCGGTATTTTTTTTGACGAAGTCAAATAGTCTATTAACAAAAAAGCCTTACAAAGTTCCAAGGCTTTAATTTATATTTAAATATTCACTAGAGCCCAAAAACTTCTTTTATTCTATCAACATAATCTAGTTTTTCCCAAGTAAAAACCTTCATATTTTGAGTGACACTTTCTCCTGTAGGTTGTGTAAAATGAATTTTATTCTACAATGAATAACATCTATAGGTTGCATTTAATAAATAATTCTTGTTTCAGGAAAAACATTGATCCAGGCAAACCAAAAAGCCTCATGCCCTGGAATTCGAAGAAGTTGTTGTCTTTTAGGGCCAATTAAAGCATCTTCCTTAACGTCCCATCTATTGTCATTATTATCAAGTAATACCCCATTTTTATAGGATTTGAATTGTTGATCATCAATGGCATACGCACGGCTAGAACCATTACGATCAGCTATAATTAACAGCCTTTGTTCATCTATCTTATCCTGATGAATTCTTTTGCGTTTTAAATATTTAACAGAAATAGCTAAAGGATGTGTCGCAAAGTTTTTAGGTCGAGGAATAAAGACCCTGGCTTTATTAGACAAACGCGTATCAAGTCTTGGAACTGGAAACATCAATTTATCATCCGAAAAATAGTCTTTATAGGCTTCACCTTCATCGTAATTTCTAGAATGCCCAGTATTAATAGAGAGCACATGTGTATTAGGATGTCTTTCACGCCATTCTCTCCATGCAGTAGTTTCCACAGGTAAAATAGATAGCTCAATATTCTGATCGACCAATGGTCCTAGTACAGGCTGTCCCAAAATGGTACTCCATAAAGATTGAGTATCTTGGTCATACATAAGTTTATTTGAGCGATAGAGAAATCCACTAGTTCCTAGGTTGTGTTTTACTCCGTTGAATTCGGTATCATAAATAATAACTGTCCCACAAAGTGTACAGTACACCACGGCAATGGATTGTTCTCCAATATCGTCAACTAGGAATTCATGCCAGGCTAGGATACGTTTTGGATAGGCAAGCGCCTCTCCATTAATCACTAGACCGAAAACTTCATCAGTATCCGAAAGATAAGTAGACTGACTTGCAGACATCATTGTAGGCAATTTTAGTGGCGGTATACCGTCCTGTCTCACGCCTCCCCAAATGATTTCATCCAAACGAATTTTGGATTGGTCCCCTCTTTTATAAAAGTATTGATAAAACGCAGGATCAAGTGCACCATATAGATAAGCT
This sequence comes from Gilvirhabdus luticola, assembly GCF_040117515.1. Lineage (NCBI taxonomy): Bacteria > Pseudomonadati > Bacteroidota > Flavobacteriia > Flavobacteriales > Flavobacteriaceae > Gilvirhabdus > Gilvirhabdus luticola. The sequence goes on along the minus strand of NZ_JBEEEN010000002.1, from coordinate 491,644 downwards.
TTAAAATCTGCATAGTAGCTACCATAGGATGGCTCGTCTTTCCACAGCAACTGAATACCATTATAAAAATTAGATTCAATGGAAGGCACATGTTCGTCTAGTAATGCTCGGACAGATTTTTGTAGCCAAAGATCCTGGCTTAACATCAATACATCAAGCAGTGGAGCTATATAACTTTGAGACCAATTTTTTTGTAAAACATTTAACGCCTCTGACCTTTTTTTCAGATCGATTCCAACTAGATTTTGAAAAATAAGAAGAGTGTCAATTAATTTGAACGCAGATTCTTTTACACTATAATCTGAAAATGCTTTGTAATCTATAGGTAAGGTCAGAGCAAGGCGTTGTTTAGCCCAATAGCCATATTCTTTGACAGCAGATTTATTTATAATATTTCCACGCTTATCAAATAACAAATATGGTTCGATTTTGTACAATCGAGAAACTTCTTTTTGTGCATCTCTTCCAAGAGATTGAGTTTTATTAGTTCCGAATTTTTGTTGTTCGGCAGGAGATACAGAAACTTGTACTTCATTATTTGAAGCCACATCAAGTTCAAGGTGTTTGATCGTTAAAAATTCAGAAAAGTACAATCTATTCCAACCAGGAATAGAGTCAGGTAGGACAAGCGTACTTGGTTCTGTAGGAATAAGAATAGTGTTGAATTGCCCATTATCATATTTTTCAAAGGAAAGTTCGTATCCTAGTTTTTTTAAGGCTGATTTGTTTGGGCTTTTAATAAGGCTTCGAAAAAAGTTAGGTAAGCTGTGTTTGTAAAGCAGTTTCCTTCTCTCAATATATTGCGTATCATTTGCTTGAGCTTTATCAATGTATTTACCATTGCCTTTGTAATAGGTTGACCCATTGGTCTCTATTGATAACTCTTCAAGCCAAAAATGAATGGTATATCCTAAATAGTTGTTTTCGATGTGTAGAAGGTCGACAGCCGTTACCCACAAGTTTCCATTCTTTTCTTCGAACTGTAATACCTCTGGATTCAAGATTTTGCAATTAGATGCAGCTTTACCGTCTCCCAATAGTGTTTTTCTAAATTTTCTAAATTTTTTCTTCCATTTTTTATCTTTTTTTGAGGTAAGAAGAATCTCATCTAAATCAACATTCTTACCTTGCATTTCTATTGTAGCACCTTTAGAAAGATGTTTATAATTTTTAGGGACGATATTTAATGTTTTATATGATACATGAGTAATGATAAGTACTTGAGTCTCCAGTATAGAAACACTAAATTTACAGTAACCATCGATATCACTTGTAGTGCCTATGCTGGAGTTATTTATAAAAATGTGAGCATCAGATATTGACTTTTTGGTTACTTTATCAACTAGTTTGAATTGCAACTCAACTTGCTGCGCATTGCCCAATTGTGGGCAACTCAATCCAATCCAGAAGTAAAGCAAAATCCATCTCATTTTTCAAATTTATTAATTGTCTCATCTAATAAAGTAAGATAACAGAAGTCTGTCATGTTAGCCATCATTTTAGTCGATTAGAATCTTTACAGACATCAATCTTTATTGATTTCACCAATACTTTAATATTAATTTGTATTAATTGTTTAGTTATTTTAGTCGTTAAATAATGTTTGACATTTCTTTTTGCTAAAAAAAATAAGAAATTCAAAAAAGCCTCATAGTATCTACGAGGCTTTTATAATATTATATTGGGTGTTTTAGTTTACAATCCGAAAGCTTCTTTTACTTTATCTACGTAATCTAGTTTTTCCCAAGTAAAAAGTTCAACATCAACTGTAACACTTTCTCCGGTAGGCTGTGTAAACGTTTTGGTGACTATTTTATTTTCACGACCCATGTGTCCATAGGCTGCAGTTTCGCTATAAATAGGTTGACGTAGTTTTAAACGATCTTCAATGGCTGCTGGACGCATATCAAACAGCTTTGTAACTATTTTGGCAATTTCACCATCTGTCATATTAAATGGGCAAGTACCATAAGTATCAATAAAAATTCCCATAGGCTCAACTACACCAATGGCATAACTTACTTGTACTAAAACTTCGTCACAAACACCAGCTGCTACCAAATTTTTGGCAATATGGCGCGTAGCATAAGCCGCACTTCTATCAACCTTACTTGGGTCTTTTCCAGAAAAAGCACCGCCACCATGGGCACCTTTTCCTCCATAAGTATCCACTATTATTTTTCTTCCTGTTAAACCAGAATCACCATGTGGTCCACCTATTACAAACTTGCCAGTTGGGTTAATATGGTATTTTATCTGATTATTAAATAAGGTTTGAATAACTTTAGGTAATTTACTTACCACACGAGGTATCAGAATTTCAATAATATCTTTTCTAATTTTTGCTAGCATAACATCATCATTGTCAAATTCATCATGCTGTGTAGATACAACTATAGAGTCTATACGTTGAGGTACATTATCATCACTATATTCAATAGTAACTTGGGCTTTGGCATCAGGTCTTAAATAGGTAATATCTTTACTTTCTCTCCTTAAAGTAGAGAGTTCTTTTAAAATTCTATGCGATAGCTCTAAAGCTAAAGGCATAAAATTTTCGGTTTCGTTTGTAGCATACCCGAACATCATTCCTTGGTCTCCAGCACCTTGTTCTTCTTTTGTAGCTCTATCCACACCACGATTAATGTCTTCAGATTGTTCATGGATTGCCGAAAGCACACCACAAGAATTACCGTCAAACATATATTCACCTTTGGTATAACCAATCTTATTTATAGTGTCTCTTGCTATTTGCTGAACATCCAAATAGGTGTTTGATTTTACTTCACCAGCAAGAATAACTTGACCAGTTGTGACCAGAGTTTCACAAGCCACTTTGGAGTCTTTATCAAAAGCCAAAAAATTGTCAATCAAAGCATCACTAATCTGATCTGCTACTTTGTCTGGGTGCCCTTCAGAAACACTTTCTGAAGTGAATAAATACGCCATATAACTTAATTTTTATTTTGAAGATTTGACGACGCACTCTTAAGATAGTTCACACTGTCTTTAGCATTATTTTAATGAGGTTGCAATCAGTCAAATCTGTCCTCTTATTATTTGTTTGGCAAAAGTAAAAAAATAATATAGAAAGTAAACCAATTTCACTTTTTTTATAACTGTATAATAAGGAATAAAACAAAAAAGCAATTAATGTTCTTCTTTAATAGGAATTTGTTCTGTTTAATTAACAAATTTAAAGTATTGAACATCATAAAAAATAAAGGTTAAAATATTTATAATCAATTGTTTAACTTAATTGAAACGTAAATGGATTTAAACCCATTAAAGAATAAGCTTACATTAAAAAAACTCAATAAAGTAATTTCGATACTATAATATTGTCATAAAATAAATGAAGCTTAATAAATACAGTAAAACAGTTACTCAAGATCCAACTCAACCAGCCGCACAGGCCATGTTATATGCAATTGGTTTTTCTGACGAAGATTTTTTTAAACCTCTAGTAGGTATTGCAAGTACTGGTTATGAAGGTAATCCGTGCAACATGCATTTAAATGATTTGGCGAAATTGGCAAAACAAGGCACAAAAAATGAAGATTTAGTCGGTTTGATTTTTAATACAATCGGTGTAAGTGATGGTATTTCCATGGGTACGCCAGGTATGCGTTATTCGTTACCTTCTAGAGATATTATCGCTGATTCTATGGAAACCGTAGTTCAAGCTATGAGTTATGATGGATTAATAACGGTAGTTGGTTGTGATAAAAATATGCCTGGTGCTTTAATGGCTATGATTCGTTTAAATAGACCAGCTATTTTGGTTTATGGTGGTACAACAGATTCTGGTTGTCATGCTGGTAAAAAATTAGATATTGTTTCTTCTTTTGAAGCTTGGGGAAGTAAGGTAGCAGGAACTATGGAAGAGGCAGAGTATAAAAGTGTCATCAGAAAATCAATTCCAGGTCAAGGAGCTTGTGGCGGCATGTACACTGCTAATACTATGGCTTCGGCAATAGAGGCATTAGGCATGGCATTACCTTATAATTCTTCAAATCCTGCATTAAGTGATTCTAAAAAAGAAGAGTCTATAAAAGCAGGTGAAGCAATGCGATTACTGCTTGAAAAAGACATTAAACCTTCAGATATTATTACAAGAAAATCATTAGAAAATGCCATTCGTCTAGTGACCATTCTTGGTGGTTCAACCAATGCTGTATTACATTTTTTAGCAATTGCAAGAGCAGCTCAAATAGATTTTACGCTTAAAGATTTTCAAAATATAAGTGATAATACACCTTTTCTTGCCGATTTAAAACCTAGTGGAAAATATCTTATGGAAGATGTACATGCTATTGGCGGTGTTCCTGCGGTATTAAAATATCTTTTGAAAAAAGGATTATTGCATGGTGATTGCTTAACCGTTACAGGGAAAACACTGGCAGAAAATTTATTAGATGTTGATGATTTGGCTGAAGGACAAGATGTTATAAAACCAATAGAAAAACCTATAAAAGCAACAGGACATTTACGTATGTTATACGGAAATTTAGCTTCAGAAGGCAGTGTTGCTAAAATCACAGGTAAAGAAGGTTTATGTTTTAAAGGAAAAGCAAAAGTATTTGAAGGAGAATATGCAGCTAACGACGGTATACGTGATGGTAAAGTAGAAAAAGGTGATGTGGTGGTTATTCGTTATGAAGGACCAAAAGGAGGTCCTGGTATGCCAGAAATGTTGAAACCTACAGCAGCAATTATGGGAGCTGGTTTAGGTAAAGATGTGGCCTTAATTACTGATGGGCGATTTTCTGGTGGCACACACGGCTTTGTAGTTGGTCATATTACTCCAGAAGCTCAAGAAGGAGGTACCATTGCCTTTGTTAAAGATGGCGATATAATTACAATAGATGCAGAAACAAATAGTATTTCTTTAGAGGTTTCTGAAGAAGAATTACAAAAACGAAGACAAAATTGGACTGCTCCTAAATTGAAATTTGAAAGAGGAGTACTTTATAAATATGCAAAAACGGTTTCATCTGCATCCAAAGGATGTGTAACTGATGAATTCTAGGTAAAATATAATTAATATAAAAATGTCATCCTGAACTTGTCGAAGGATCTCAATAAATATATGAGATGAAAGAAACTCAAACATTATTAAAAAAAGACACAAATTCTCAAACAGCAGAACGCATGACCGGCTGCGAAGCTATAGTAAGATGTCTTCTTGAAGAAGGCGTCGATATTCTATATGGTTATCCGGGTGGAGCCATTATGCCAGTATATGATGAATTGTATAAATACCAAGATAAATTACACCATGTATTAACACGGCATGAACAAGGAGCTACTCATGCTGCTCAAGGTTATGCAAGAATCTCTGGTAAAGTTGGAGTAGCCATGGCTACTTCTGGACCTGGTGCTACAAACCTTATTACTGGAATAGCAGATGCTCAAATAGATTCTACACCAATGGTATGTATCACTGGTCAAGTTGCTTCGCACTTATTAGGTAGTGATGCCTTTCAAGAAACAGATATTATTGGAATTTCTACACCAGTAACCAAATGGAATCATCAAATAACTAAAGCTTCAGAAATACCTGAAGTTATGGCAAAGGCATTTTATATTGCCAAAAGTGGAAGACCAGGACCTGTATTAATTGATATAACTAAAGACGCACAGTTTGAGGAATTCGATTTTAAATATGAAAAATGCCAAGCAGTAAGAAGTTATATTCCTGTTCCTAAAATAAACTCAAAAGAGTTAAAGGCTGCAGCAGAGCTAATCAATAATGCAAAAAAACCAATGGTGGTTTGGGGTCAAGGTGTTATTCTTGGTGAAGCAGAAGAAGAGTTTAAAGCTGTTATTGAAAAAACTGGAATACCTTCCGCCTGGACAATATTAGGAGCTTCAGCTATACCTTCCAGTCATCCATTAAATGTAGGGATGGTTGGTATGCATGGCAATTATGCGCCAAATATCCTAACTAATTCATGTGATGTTTTAATTGCAATTGGAATGCGCTTTGACGATAGGGTTACAGGGAATTTGGAAACATATGCCAAACAGGCGAAGATTATTCATTTTGAAATTGATCCTGCAGAGGTTGACAAAAATGTCAAAACAGATGTTGCTGTTTTAGGCAATGCCAAAGAAAGTTTAGCAGAACTCCTTCCTTTGTTGAATAAAAATTCTCATTCGAATTGGCATAATGAGTTTAAGAAATTATATGAAATTGAGTTTGAAAAAGTCATTAAAAATGATTTGCACCCAACAAAGGATGGCTTAACGATGGGAGAAGTTTTAAACGAAATTAACCAACAAACGAAAGGTGAAGCTGCGATTGTTAGTGATGTAGGTCAACACCAAATGATAGCTTGCAGGTATGCAGAGTTTAATAAAACAAAAAGTAATATAACCTCTGGAGGTTTGGGTACCATGGGTTTTGCTTTACCAGCAGCAATTGGTGCAAAAATGGCAGCTCCAGAACGTGAAGTTGTAGCTGTTATTGGCGACGGTGGTTACCAGATGACCATTCAGGAACTAGGTACAATTTTTCAAACTAAAGTACCTGTTAAAATTGTGGTGCTAAATAATGATTTTCTAGGTATGGTTCGCCAATGGCAACAGTTGTTTTTTGATAAGCGCTATGCTTCTACCGAATTGATAAATCCAGATTTTGTTCAAATTGCAAAAGGATATTATATAGAAGCCAAAAAAGTAACAAAACGAGAAGATTTAGCAGATGCTGTAGCCGAAATGATTGCAAGTGATTCAGCATACTTTTTGGAAGTTTGTGTAGAAAAAGAAGATAATGTATTTCCGATGATTCCTTCAGGAGCATCAGTTTCAGATATAAGATTAAGTTAATATGGACAATTTCAAAAATCATTATACCGTATCAATATATACCGAAAATAACATAGGGTTGCTTAATCGTATTTCGGCAATATTTCAAAGAAGGCATATCAACATTGAAAGCTTGAATACTTCGGCATCAGAAATAGATGGTGTTTCTCGTTTTACAATTTTGGTGATTATGACTGAAGATCAAATCAAAAAAATTGTTGGTCAGATTGAAAAACAAGTGGAAGTTATAAAAGCCTTTTATCATAGAGATGAAGACACTATCTATCAAGAATCATGCTTGTTTAAAATTAAGTCTGATTTGTTGTTTGAAGAACGTCAGATACAAAATATTATTAAAGATAGTAACTCTAATATTGTAACTGTTAACAAAGAATTTTTTGTCCTCGAGAAATCAGGAAGAAGAAATGAAATAGATCAGTTATACAAAGATTTAAGTGTTTTTGGTATCATGCAATTTACGCGTTCAGGGCGTATTGCAGTGACCAAAGACGAAATGAAAATATCATTAATGCTTGCAGCATTTAACCATTAAAAAAAACAAAAAAATGTCAAATTATTTTAACACACTTTCATTAAGAAAACAATTAGAACAGTTAGGAAAATGCCGATTTATGGATGCTTCAGAGTTTGAAGATGGTGTAAACGCATTATTAGGAAAGAAAATTGTCATCGTTGGTTGTGGCGCACAAGGACTTAACCAAGGATTAAACATGAGAGATTCAGGATTGGATATTTCTTATGCATTGCGCGAGCAAGCCATTGCAGAAAAACGTCAGTCTTATAAACAGGCAACAGAGAACGGATTTACTGTTGGAACGTATGATGAGTTAATACCTACGGCAGATTTAGTTTTGAACCTTACACCAGATAAGCAACATACAAGTGCTGTAAGTGCTGTAATGCCTTTAATGAAGCAAGGTGCGACATTATCGTATTCTCATGGCTTTAATATTGTAGAAGAAGGCATGAAAATAAGAAAAGACATAACAGTTATTATGGTAGCACCTAAATGTCCAGGAACAGAAGTTCGTGAGGAATACAAACGTGGTTTTGGTGTTCCAACCCTTATTGCCGTTCATCCAGAAAATGATCCTGAAGGAAAAGGATTGTCGCAAGCAAAAGCTTATGCAGTAGGGACAGGTGGTGATAGAGCAGGTGTATTGGAGTCTTCTTTTGTAGCCGAAGTAAAAAGTGATTTAATGGGCGAGCAAACCATTCTATGTGGAGTGTTACAAACAGGGTCTATTTTATGTTTCGATAAAATGGTTGAAGAAGGTGTAGATGCCAATTATGCTGCTAAACTTATTCAATATGGTTGGGAAACGATTACCGAAGCTTTAAAACATGGAGGAATAACCAATATGATGGATAGATTGTCTAATCCTGCAAAAATTAAGGCTTACAAATTGTCTGAAGAATTGAAAGAAATTTTAACACCATTATTTGGTAAACACATGGACGATATTATTTCTGGGCATTTCTCACAAACCATGATGGAAGATTGGGCAAATGATGATGTAAATCTGCTTAAATGGAGAGCCGCTACTGGTGAAACGAATTTTGAAATGACACCATTAACATCAGATCATATTTCTGAACAAGAATATTTTGATCATGGTACACTCATGGTAGCATTTGTAAAAGCAGGTGTTGAGTTAGCTTATGATACTATGGTAAGTGCTGGTATTATAGAAGATTCTGCGTATTACGAATCTTTACATGAATTACCATTAATTGCAAATACCATTGCGCGCAAGAAGTTATATGAAATGAATCGTGTAATTTCTGACACAGCAGAATATGGTTGTTATTTGTTTGATCACGCTGCAAAACCATTACTGGTAGATTTTATGAAATCTGTAAAAACAGATGTAATTGGTAAGGCTTATTCAAAATCAAACGCGGTAGATAATGTTGAGCTAATCAAAGTAAACGATGGTATTAGAAATCATCCAATAGAAGCTATTGGTAAACGTTTACGTTCTGCAATGACAGCTATGAAAGTAATTAAAACAGAAGCTAGAGAAGCAGTTTTAACATAAGTTAAAAAAACAATTAATCCAGAAAAATGATAACCTCAACAATGTTAGAAATTCCTGAAGAATTTAAAATCACATCACCATTAAAACAAGAGAATTATTTGGTTTCTGGAGAACTTAAATCTTGGGATGGCCAATTTGCTAATGTCTATTCTACAATTTCTTCAACCGAAGATTACAAACCGACATTATTAGGCAGCGTACCTGATTTAACCGAAAAAGAAGCATTAGAAGCTCTGGATTCTGCCTGTCTTGCATATGATAAAGGACAAGGCTTATGGCCAACTATGAAGGTTGTAGATAGAATAGCTTGCATGGAAAAGTTTGTATCACAAATGAAAACCAAGCGAGATGAAGTGGTTAAATTATTGATGTGGGAAATAGGTAAAAATCTACCAGATTCTCAAAAAGAATTCGACAGAACAGTAGATTATATTTACGATACTATCGAAGATTATAAACAATTAGACAGAGATTCTGCTAAATTTGAAAAAAACGATGGTGTTCATGCTCATATAAGAAGAGGTCCACTTGGTGTTGTATTGTGTTTAGGTCCATATAATTATCCACTTAACGAAACATTCACTTTGCTTATTCCAGCATTGATAATGGGTAATACTGTGATTTTTAAACCTGCAAAACACGGTGTTTTATTAATTGGACCATTGTTAGAAGCTTTTCAAAACAGTTTCCCGAAAGGTGTGGTTAACGTGGTTTTCGGTAGAGGAAGAGTTTTAGCCACACCAATTATGCAATCTGGCAAAATAGATGTATTGGCCTTAATTGGAAATAGTAAATCTGCAAATGCCCTACAAGAGCAACATCCAAAACAAAACAGATTGCGTTTGGTTTTGGGCCTTGAGGCCAAAAACCCAGCAATTATTTTACCTGATGCGGATTTAGATTTAACTGTTAAGGAATGTATTTCAGGCACGCTTTCTTTTAATGGTCAACGTTGTACAGCTTTAAAAATCTTATATGTTCATGAATCTATTGTAGATGAGTTTAACAAACGTTTTTCTGAACAAGTAGATGCATTAAAATTTGGAAATCCATGGGATTCTGGAGCGCAATTAACACCTCTGCCTGAAAAAGATAAACCAGAATATATTCAAGAACTTATTGATGATGCTATTGAAAAGGGAGCTTCTATTTTAAACCAAAAAGGCGGTGAAACCACCAATAATTTTATTTTCCCTGCGGTATTGTACCCAGTAACAAAAGATATGCGAGTGTTTGAAGAAGAACAATTTGGACCTGTGATTCCTATTGTATCATTTTCACATATTGATGAACCTTTAGATGATATGGCAGAATCTAATTACGGTCAACAAGTAAGCTTATTTGGAAAAGATGTAAGAACTTTAGCACCTCTAATAGATACATTGGTTAATTTGGTTTGTAGAGTAAATCTTAACAGTTCTTGTCAGCGCGGACCTGATGTGTATCCGTTTACGGGAAGAAAAGATTCAGCAGTTTCAACATTAAGTGTTCATGACGCATTACGTGCTTTTTCAATCAGAACTTTTCTGGCTTCAAAAGATAATGACTATAACAAAGCAATTTTAAAAGACCTGCTAAATACCAAAGCATCAAATTTTATAAGTACAGATTATATACTTTAATTTAGACTTTTTATTTAAATTAGTTAACATAAAACTATTATTATGAAATTATCCAACTCTATTTTAACACTCTTTTTTACAACAGCAATTTTTTTAAGTTGTGGCAGCGAAAAGAAAAAAGAAGAATCTCAAGAAATAAAAATTAATTCACCAGCAGAGACTCAAAAAAAAGTAGATGAAAATATTGCCAATGTTGTCATTAGTGGTGACGATTTAATGAAGTTTGATAAAAAAGAAATCATTGTAAAATCAGGACAAAAAGTAAAGTTGACCTTAAGGCATATTGGGAAATTAGATATTAAAGTTATGGGTCATAATGTTGTAATTTTAAAACAAGATGTTAACGTTACGACATTTGCTGCATCAGCATCTACAGCTAGTGATAATCAATATATCCCAAAAGATTCAGATGATATTATTGCCCATACAGATTTAATTGGCGGAGGTCAAACAACAAGCATAGAGTTCGATGCACCAGAAGCAGGAGAGTATACATTTATATGTAGTTTTCCTGGGCATTATGCAATGATGCAAGGTAAATTTATTGTGGAATAAATGATTAATGAGATACATTAAGTGTGTTAAAAACAGAAATGATTTGTGTAAATTAATTATTTACCTTGAATTGCTATAAAAAGAAGGCACATAAAAATTGCGATCAACGATTAGATTTATTTCCTCTGAATTAATATCTTTTTCTTGCCAATTCGTTTTAGGATATAGCCATTGCTCTTTACCATTTATGAATACTTTCAGTGGCATGTCAAATTTTTCGATTGCATTTGACCAACGGTATGACAATTTCCCTTTAGCGAAATAATATTCGAACTGTGGTATTTGGTTCGTTCGTAGATATTGATTCCAAAAATGATCAAGATTTAGACCACATTTCTCCGTTATGTAATCTTCCACTTGCTGTGTGGATACAGTTTGATGATAAAACACTTTGTTTAAACCTCTTAAAATCTGTCTCCATTTCTCATCATCATCTATAATTTGCCTTAACATGTGTATAATTGCAGCACCTTTGGGGTAATTATCTCCTGAATAATCCAAATCATTAACATCATAACGACCAATCATTGGCTTGTCATTATTTATACCTTTCCTGATTCCAATTTGATAGTCATTACCGGCCTTTTTTCCGTAGTGATATTCAACATAAAGTCCTTCAGAATATGTGGTAAAAGACTCATGAATCCAAATATCAGCAATATCCTTGAATGTAATATTACAAGCAAACCATTCATGGCCGGATTCATGAATAATGAGATGATCAAATTTATTTCCCCAACCAGATTGTGACCCATCATTCCCTAAATAACCATTTTGATAACCATTTCCATAAGCTGTGGCACTTTGATGTTCCATACCCAGATAAGGAGTCTCTACAAGTTTATAACTGTCTTCATAAAATGGATAGGGACCGAACCAATATTCGAAAGCTTCTAGCATCATTGGAACTTGTTTAAAATGTTCCTTTGCCTTTGATAGATTTTGTTGCAAGACGAAATAATCACAATCTAAAGGACCCAATTCACCATGGTACACTTCAGAAAAGTGTGCATAATTTCCTATGTTAAAGTTTACTCCGTAATTATTAATTGGATTTGCTACAACCCAGTGATAGGTTTTTGTGTCGTTTTTCTTTGTTTCAATATTGATCAATCTCCCATTGGCAACTGCAACTAAATCCTTTTGAACATTAATGCTAAATTTAAGACTATCAACCTCATCATACATATGATCTTTACAAGGCCACCATTGACTTGAACCTGCTCCCCAACTTATGCTAGAAGCAAAGGGTTTACCAAGACTATCTTTTTTCCAAACTAGACCTGAATCCCAAGGTGGACGTGGAGCAATTCTTGGTTTTCCATTATACACGACTATGATTTCGTTATGGGCTTCGGGGACTTGCACTTTTTTTAATTCAATAAAGTAGGCGTTCCCATCTCGTGTATAGTTTAATTCTTTTCCATCTTCAAAAACTTTAGAAATGTTCATTGGTGGCTGAAGATCAATCTGAATACGCTGATTTGGTTGTAACACTTTGTATCTAATTGTATTCGATCCCTTTATGGTTTGGTTTTCAATATCAACTACTATATCCAGATGATAATAGGATAAATCCCACCAAGATCTTTCGGGCGTGATAGAACCTCTTAAGGAATCTTGTCTTGTGAAATTTTGTGCATTGCATACAATTCCCATCATAACAAATACAACTGTAATAATAAAAACTCTCATGCTTATTAGTTTTATAGGATATTAATTGAATACATCACAACATATTCTCATATATGATTAGTTGCGTAGCTAGGGTGTAAATTAGTAAAAGAAAACGAGCTAAATCTATTACTATTCGTTTTTTCACAGCAGGTGACAACCTAATTATTAATTATATCTGTCTAAAGTTTACAATTCACTTAATTAGAATATTAAACCAAAAGGAACTTATTAATAACCAATTACAATGGCCAAAGCTATAAATCCAAAGGCTAAAATCATACTTAAAAGGAACAATGGCAACACAAACTTAAACCACTTTTCAAAAGATACTTTAGCCAAACCTAGCATAGCCATCAAAACACCATTTGTTGGTATAATGAGGTTTGAAATTCCATCACCTAATATGTATGCGAGAACTGCAGTTTGGCGAGATATCCCTAAAATATCTGACATTGGTGTCATTAATGGCATAGAGACCAAAGCTTGACCAGAAGCAGATGGAATGAAAAAATTCAGTGTCGTTTGAAAAAATAACATACCTTCGGCTGCAGCTATTTTAGGCATTGACATTAGAGCAATACTCGAATGATGAAGCATGGTGTCTATAATCATTCCTTCTTGAAGTACTACAGAGATTCCTCGTGCGACACCTACAACCAACGCGGGAACAATCATAATTTGTAATCCTTTTGTGAAAGCTGACATTGATTCATCACCAGTCATACCTGAAATCTTTGTTACTACTATAATAATACCAATAAAACATGCACTCATTTCAATCAATCCCCAGCCAATTGTTTGAACAGCAATTAATATGGCTGAATATGACACTACAAAAAACAAAAGAATAATGACATGCTTTTTTTCTAATTCACTTTGCTTAAATGATCCAAATTCATCTAAATTAAATTTGTCATTTTTCATCAAACTACGTGAAGGGTTTTTCTTTATTCTATTACCATAACCCATTAGAAAATAAAACCCAACAGCCGCATAGGCTACGTAAAGAATAAGGCGAAAACCGATACCTGAACCAATTGGTAGTTCAGCAATAATCTGGGCGATTTGTACTGTAAATGGATTGGTTACACCTGTACTCCAACCCAAATAAACAGGTATACCTAATAACGCTAGACCAAATATTCTATCGTATCCTAACTGTTTGGATAAGAATAGGAACACTGGAATAAGAGCTATTGTTTCAGAGCCTATTCCCATAAAAGAGGAACCTGAAAAAATGGTCATGTAGATTAAAAAAAGAAGTTGTTTTGGTTTATTTTGGAACTTTGCAATAAGCATAAATAGAAAAGCATTGATAGCACCTGTATATTGAACTAGTGTAAAAACAGCTCCTATAATAAAAACGTAAAATACAAGTATCGCGGAATCTCCTAGACCTTTTGGTATTGCGCTCAACACACCAAGTGCGGAAACTGGTGAAGACATTTCATCAACATTTTCACCAATGATGGCAGCCTTTAATGAATAGTGTTTGGGAATCTCCTTATAGCTATTTGGTACAACCACGGTCTGTGTCATACTACCATAGTCTCTTGTTGTACGTTCAAAACTTCCACTAGGTATGAAATAAGAAAGTATAGAACAAATTATAATTATCCAAAATAGGAAAATAAAGACATGAGGAATTTTAAAGTTTTTCATTGGTTAAAGGTTGGTTATAGTGAAAGACTACTGGTTTGTGTATGATTTCGATATATGAAAATCCCTGTTTGCCGACAGGCAGGCACGAGAATTTTCAGATTAAGAACGAAAGATAGTAAAAATGTGAGGAATTTCTGATAATAAGATTTAGAAGGAATTAATTAAACAGGTTGTGTGAAGTTTTTAAACAATTATTTACTCTTGTTTTGTGAAAATGCGTTGCAATTTACTGACTCCGAAACTTATTAATACTCCAAATGCAGACGCCAAATAATTGAAACCAATATCAACAATATCAAAAACGCGATACGAGATAATATGATGAATACATTCGTCCAGTAATCCAATAGTTCCAGCTACCATAGCAGCGGTTAAAACTGGAAATTTTACATACTCTCCATTGAGCTTCCTTTCAATTAATGCTTCATAAATTAATATTGAAAGTAATCCATATTCAAACATATGAGTGCGATCAGTAGTTGTGAGATTCATTCTTAACAATGCCATTCCGTATACAGTTATCACTCCGGCATAAATCCAATATTCTAATCTCTTATCAGAACTTTTAAATCCACTGAATATGAATGCTAAAATCAATACAAGAAATAAATAAAAAGTGCTTTGTTCTATTAATCGACGTTCAACTATAAAAACCAGGAGTTGACCGCCTAAAAACAAAGTAGCATAGATAGCTATAAAAACCAATAAGGCCCAAAACCATAATGTCCGTTCCCTTTTAGATGTGAAAATTTCCTTTTTTTTCATTTATAATGCAAGGATGACATATTAGGGTAGTTTATTCTTTTTCAATGATATACAGCATGTTTGTGTATGGTTAAGAAACTAAATCAGAAAATACAAACTGAATTGAAAATCCGCGAGGATTTTCGAAAGTAGGCGAGAACTAGCAATGATTTATGCACGTTGTACAGCGTATTTTTTTATGTACTAAAATTTTTTAATCACAATTTTCATGAGTAACAAGCGTATTTTGCATTTCATTAACGGCATAATTTATTCTTATCGAAGCCTGATTGATATTATCATTTGCGATTGACAGGTGAAGGTTTAATTTAGATAAATTTTTCGCATATTTCACCTTGTACAATTCACCCAAAGCATCAGATATTTTTGATTCAGCATCGTGAAAATAAGCTTTCGCTTTATCTGCTTGTTCTTCTAATTCTGAACAACTAATTTCTGTAGCCTTTTCTTTGATGGAATTAGCCTCATTTTTTGCATGGTTGATTTTGTTTTTAGCCAAATCTAAAGAATTTGAAACATCTCTTCTGCAGCTTTGAACGAAGTCAACTGAACGACTGTTTTCACAGCTTTCTATTTTGTCAATAGAGAATTTAATTTCTTTTAAGGCATCTTCACTGTAAATATTTGAATTTTCTATCTTTTCTTTTACATCTGAGCTTTGAGCACTGCTAATTATTGGAAAGATGCAGATTAGTATTAAATAAAATAATTTCATTGTTTTTAATTTAATTGAGCTACCATGTGTTTGTGAAAGATTAGTTGCGTGGTTTAAGCACTAAAGTTAGCTAATTAAAACCGAATATAAAATCTGCGAGGATATTCGTAAGTAGTCAAGTGCTAGTAATGAATTATACACGTTGTTAAGGTGCGTTTTTCTATAAATTGAATTTACTTTTCTTTAGACTTCACCATTTGTTCTAACAATCTTATTTGCTCATCCATTCTATTTACCATTTCATTGAGTAATTCGATGTTCTTTGGAGTTACTTCAGACGTATTAGTTGGGTCTTCTGATTTTTTTCTAATCGTATTCATAAATTTGACAACCAAAAAAACGGTAAATCCAATAATTAAAAAATCTACACCAGCTTCAATTAGCTTGCCATATCCAATAGCAATTTCTTCTGGTTTGGTAATTCCACTTTCAGTTACTGCTTCTCGAAGAATCCATCTTTTGTTTTCCCAATTAACTCCATCTGTCATAAAAGATAATGGTGGAAGAAATATTTCAGTTACAAGGACCTCGACTACTTTATTAAAAGCTGTACCAATAATGACACCTATTGCGATGTCAATCATATTGCCTTTTACAGCGAATTCCTTAAATTCTTTAAATAGTTTAAATTTCATTCTTTTTTTTTAATGCACCACAACGGTTTAGGCTATGTGAAGGCCGACCTTAAGAGGCTTTTTCTATAGCCATTGTTGTCGGGAGTTTTGACTTATTTTTCTATTTGGTGAATTGCTACGGCTATTTTTGAGTCTGCTGTCCCATAATAAAGAAACCATTTATTTTTAAACTTCACTAAACCTTCTACAAAACAAACTTCATTTACTTCACCAACTTTCTCATAATCTTTATCAGGATAAATAAAATAATTTTCTGTTCTGTCGATTAACTTATATGGTTTTTTCTTATCAAAAAGCGCTTGCCCAGCTGCATATGTGAATTTAGGTAAATTGGAGTCATTAAAACTAGCTGCATTACTTCCATTGTATATTAATAAAATTCCTTGTTCCCTGAATATGGCAAAAGGGCCGGGTTCGACCAATCTACTATCAAAATAGCCCTTCCGAGGATGCAATACAGATATCATCCTATTATTTTCCTCATTTTTACATACTTCCCAATTTATCAAGTCTTTTGAGGTGGCCAAGAATAAATTTGTATCTCCAAAATACATCCAATATTTTCCATCAATTTTTTTAGCAATATTTTTGTTTCCTTCTAATTCTACAACAATAGCTCCTGATTTTGACCAATGATCTTTATACTCTTTTAGAACAAGACCATGCTTAGTCCAGGAAATCAAATCATTAGACGATGCAATAGCTAGTCGAGCTGTTTTTCCATCATATGCAGTATATGTCATAATGTAAAGCCCATTCTTACTTTCAACAATTCTTGGATCTTCAATTCCATCAAAATAACAGTTTAGACAATCTTCCAATTTTGCATCATTACCCATCTTCTTATAATTCCATTCATACTCTTTCATGAAATCATTATCAGGATAGAATACAGGTTTTTCTTGTTTTGTAAAATGAAGTCCATCAGAACTTATTGCAAGGCCAATTCGAGATGTTCCGTTTGAATCTTGTGCTCTATAGAACAAGTAAATTTCATCACCTTTTACAATTGCGGAAGGGTTTAGTACATTTCTTTCTTCCCAATTTCTTTGTTTTTTTGTTAAAGGGCATTCAAAATTTAGGTTTCCTGTTGGTCTTAAAATGGGGTTAATGCTATCGACTTTCGAAAAACTCGTAAAGGCCCAATGATTGAGATCATGTTGTGATCCTCCAGTCTTTAAGGGTTCCTTTTTACATCCACAAAACAAAATTGCTAATAGGATAATTAAATAAAAGGATTTAGTCATATTATGATTGCTGAGTATAGTATGTTTTATCACATGGATTGATTTAGCTCTAAGATAGTGATTTTAAATTGAGTGTTTTAAAAGAGGAGATGGAGGAAAATATTTATAGAATCAAAGAGTTTAAATTTTAGAAGCAGATTCGATGAACTATGCCTGTTGTTCGTATCCTTATTTTCGACAACGTGTTCGTGTATGGTTTGTGTGGAAACGTCCGCAGGATGATTCCGATGAAAACTAATTAGTTTGTTTAAAATTATGAATTTTAATTGAAGTTAATGCGTAGCAATAATTATACACGTTCTTGTGCTTACGTTATTTTATTACTAATTGCTTTATAACTACTTTATTACCATTACTGATTTTTATTGAATAAATACCAGAATTAAATTTAGAAAAATTGAATTCTTGACTAGTTAAATTTGTATTTAATTGAGTTTTATATATTTCTTGACCTAATACATTAAATACTCTTAAATTTTCACCAGAATCGTATTTTAAAAACACTTTACCAGAACTAGGATTTGGGTATAATGAAATCGTATTGGCATCAAAACTCTCAATACTTAAGCCTGCGCAATCCAAGCCAGCATCTGTTATTGTCCAGCCATAATTGGCAATCAGGTTTGCATGAGCAGTGGCAGCATTACAAAAATTTACACCTAGTGCGCCGAGCGGAACACCTGATTGCAATGAAGGTAAACTCTCCCAACCTATAAGTGTGGCATCATAATTTGCTCTTGAAAGATCGGATGATGAAAACATGCCTGCCAAATTTGTAACGTTCGACACATCCCATGATCCTAAATCCTGATCAAATGCGGTTGCATTCACAAACATGCCGCTCATTGCCGTAACATTCGAAACGTTCCAGGCTCCAATATCTTGATTGAACAAGTTAGCTCCGTTGAACACCCCATTCATATCGGTCACGTTTGACACATCCCACGTTCCCAGATTTTGGTTAAAAGAGGATGCACCTCCAAACGTTCCCCCTAGTGTAACAACACTGGAAACATCCCAGGTTCCGATAGCCTGATCAAAGGAAGTCGCATTTTGAAAAGTGCTTTGTAACGTCGTGACACTGGAGACATCCCATGATGATATATCCTGATTAAATGAGGTAGCACTATGAAAAGTTAAACTTATATTGGTGACGCTAGAAACATTCCATAATCCTATGTCCTGATTGAAGGATGACGCATTTTGAAAAGCCCAACTTAAATTCGTAACACTTGAAACGTCCCATGAGCCAATATTTTGGTTAAAGCTTGTAGCCAAATGAAACAAAAAGCTCATGTCGGTTACACTTGAGACATTCCAAAGGCCAATATCCTGGTTAAAGGAACTCGATTGTGCAAACGTATTGGATAAATTCAAAACGCTAGAAACATCCCATGATCCTATGTCTTGATTGAACATGCTAGCTGCTTGAAACATAAAGCTCATATCCGTGACATTGGACATGATCCATGAACCAATGTTTTGATTGAATGAAGAAGCTCCTGAAAACATGTAACTCATGTTCGAGACATTAGATACATTCCATAATCCAATGTTCTGGTTGAAAACTGTTGCTGATTGGAACATACGAGACATATCAGTTGCACTACTCACATCCCAACTTGTTATGTCTTGATTGAAAGATGTGGCTCCCCAAAACACCGAGCTGATCAATGCTACATTTCCAACATCCCAAGCTGACAGATTTTGATTGAATGCAGATGCGTCTCGAAACATCTGATGTATGCTCGTAACACTTGATACATTCCAGCCTCCAATATCCTGATTAAAGGAGGTTGCTAGATTAAAGACACCTTCCATGTTAGTAACACTTGAAGTATTCCAGCTTCCAATATCCTGGTTAAAAGCCGCTGCAGAATAAAACATGTATCGCATATCGGTGACACTCGAAACATCCCAAGATCCTATGTCTTGATTCAATGCTGTTGCATTATAAAACATAAAACTCATATCAGATACCAGTGCAAGATTTGGAGCATCAGTAGCATTTATCACCATATTTGAACATCCCGAAAAAGCGAGGTTCATTGAACTCCAGCTTATATTTCCCCATTGTTCGATGGTGAGTAGCTTATCTTTGTCTCCAGATGAGTTAAAGAAAATTCGTGGAAAATCACCTTGAATTCTAATTGTATAGGTCCCTGCTGAACTGAAATCGTGAGTAATATCACCTGTGACACCAAAATCGTCAAAAGTGCCATCATTGTCCCAATCTATATTATAATTATAGCCAATACCGGTAGTGGGTATTGTAATTGAGGTTGCGTTTGAGGTTCCTGGATTGTCTGTTTTCCATGTTGTTATAAATTCATTTTGGGAATAAGAAATGGCTGTAATACAAAAAGATACAGTAAACAGAAATAGTTTTACTTTCATAGAAGGTATAATTACATTATTGTTTTAAACAATATACCTTCTTTTTGTAATAGCGAAAATACAGGGCTCTAAAACGGCTGATTAATTTCCTTAAAGATAGTCTTTTTTACTTCATTAGAGTTTTCTGTCTTCATAATGATTTCTATTTCAATTCTCTCTGCTACGTTTTTTATTTATAAGCGGTTTTAGTAACCAACATTCTGGTTTTGTTAAAAATTGGTTATTGGTTGGTCATAATGAAGCACAACGGTTACCTATATGGCGCGTTTCAATGCGCTATATACTTTGTTCTGTAGCGTTATTTTATTGCAATTTTTTGACTTCTATAATCAATGATAACCGTACTGTTCAAGAAATAGGCGTTCCCCGTTATACCCCAAATACCAATCTCTTTAAAACCAGCATCGAATTGAGGATTATCTACATAATATACCAGTGCGGGTGGAAGTGATTTACCTCCAAGTTTCACATCGGCTGTTAAGTTACTGCCATAAACGGGAATCTCTGTTCCCCAACTATTTACGCTTAGTGAATCAACTACTTTTCCATCTGTTACCAGCACAGAGTTATTCTTAGTTGTCAAAAGTGAAAACATGCTCGATCCCGTATCGAACATAAGCATCTCTTTTCGATCGTTTATTTCAAAAGGGATCATGACCCGGCCACCCTCCAAGACTAAGTCCTGAAAGTTTAAATCTTTAAATTCCTTTGGTAACTCATCAGCAAAGCAAATACGATTGTTTGGATAGTCAATCACTAGTATCTTATCCTGAAAAATATCTGGAGCTATCGTACCGATGTGTTTAACCGACTTTGTTTTTAAGGAATCAGCAGAAATCGGAGCTCCAAACCCTTTAAAAAGTCCAATGTCTATGTGGTCAAACTTTTGGTCTCCCATACTGAGTGACATATCTACAAACATGGGGTTTTTCTGATTCTGAATAAAGAAAGTCTTGCTTGAGTCAATCTTCTCTTTCAATGAGGGGTATTCTTCCATGTAGGGCTGGAAAGAATTGCCATATAAATTGGTTCTTACCGCACCAAGATCCAACTGCATGGTAAATTCATGTGGTAAGTCATCAAGGCTGACAGCAACATTAATGGACAGTTTGGGATGATATCGCCCTGATATAGAGTCTCCCTCCCAGGTGAAATCAAAGCAGCCATACTCTTGGCCGATGGCAACGCTCGATGTTATTAAGACAATTATTAAAGAGATGGTTATTTTATTCATATCGTATTTTAATGCTAAAGAACGGTTTGGCTATGGTTTCGTTGCGGATAAATCCGCGAGGATTTTATGTCGACACGAGCAAAGCGAACTGGCGCAAGCAAAACCGAAGATAGCAAATTTGCGAGGACTTTCCGACTGGTAATTCCGCCTCAATGATCTATAGCCGGTGTTGGCAAACGTTTTATTTATTCTTTTTTTATCCAATCGATTACAAAGTCCATAAGATGCATAGGTATGGTGTGCTCTCCATTAAATTTCTTATACGTTACATCGTAACCGTTTTTAATCAATAAGTCGCGGCCATTTTCTGCTAACTCAATCGGAACTAATTTGTCATGTTCTCCTTGAATTATCAGAGTTCTTACTCCTTTTCCATCTTCAATATTATCATTTCCCAACCAATCCTTATCTACTACCGAACTGAAAATAATAATACCGTCTATTTTATCGTGATGATGGATACCTGTTAGATAGGTTATAATTCCACCTTGGGAGAAGCCTGCAACATATATTTTGTTTACACTATATTTATCTTTTAAATCGTCTATCACTTGTCCCATTTGATTTTCTGTGGATGTTCGCATGGCTTTTTTTTCCAAATCAGAAGCAGGTCTTTCAAGCATAATAGGGGATGAGATATCATAGAGAAACCACTCATAAGCCAACTTCCCATTCTCATGTAGTACTGGGTAGGGAGCTTGGGTAGTTGCATAAATAAACCCAGCCTCTATAAAGGGCTTGCTCAACCACCTTAATTGACCTTCTGCAGTACCACTATAGCCATGCAGCCCGATAATAAGAGTATGCTCTTTAGTTGAATTATAATTATCCGGAAGTTTTACTATCGTAGGTGTAAAGGCCTCTACTTTACTCCATAAAACTGAATTTTGTTGTATCGTATCATTTTGTGCTTGAACGGAAGTGTATATTAACAGGAATAGAGAAAGTAATGAATAGATTAATAAATCTGTTTTAGTCATATTACTATTTTTAATTCATGTGTTTATTTAATGTTTGCCAACGTTGTTGTGTATGTTTAGTTGCGTGGTTAAGCAACTAATTTAGCAAATAAATCACAGATAGAATATTCCACATGAATGTTCTTAATCAAACCATTTTCAATAACATTTATTTCTGATTGGATTAGGTCAGCCTTTTGAGCAAAACAATTGCTTATCAGAGTTATTGAGAAAAGAAGAATATAGATTTTTTTTATAATGATGGTTTTAATTACCTACAACGATCTAGTATATAAACCGTTTTAATGGTTTATATACATTGTTGGTGTGTGTTAATTCTTTACTTGTTGTTTAGCCCAATTGCCAATTAAATCAAGGTAGCCTTCTTGGTATAAACCTTCAATTGGCAATGAATCATACCTATACATGTAATGACCTGTGTTTGGAAACGTTTTTATTGTTATGTCCTTTTGGTAGGATTCTTTGAGCATCTCTAATTCTTCAATTGTTTCAACCGTAGGAATGTTAATATCCGTTTCTCCGAGGATATAAAGCATGGGAATATTAATTCGTTTTATAAAAGGGCCAGGATCATAGCTGTATTTTTGAGCCTTGGCAGCATAAATTTTCGCATCGAATTCGGGTAATTTTTCTGCAAATAATCCAGAGAACCTTTCATTGGTGCTCATTTCCTTGAGCTGCTTATTAATAGCAATTCTCTCCTTCTCAACAGCCGAGTTATTCTTGCTCGCATCAATATAGAATTGCCATCTACGCAAAGTAATAGGAACTATTACTTCTTCAATTTCCTGCTCAGTTAATCCGTGATTTTCAACTTCTTTTCTCACTTCATGAATCACCGTTTTACGCCAATCCAATGGCGTTCCTACTCGATTAATGATAAATTTTATACTACCTGATTTTTCAGCAATCTCTGGGCTAAACCAACCGGACTCACTCAATGCAAAAATACCAATATTATTAGGGTCAATATCTGGTTGGGTTTTGAGAAAGTTTATCGCAGAAAGGGCATCGCCTATAAGGTCATTAAAGTCCACATGGTCATAGTTCACATTGTTCTTACCCGAACCTCTTTTTGTATAACACAAAACAGCAAACCCCCTTTTAGTGAATTCATTTGCATGTAATTTATTAAACATCTTGTTATATTCCTGATGGCTTCCACCAGAACCATGAAGTATGACAACTGCAGGGAGAGGTCCTTCTTTATTAGGTCTGATAATTGCACCTTCGATCTCATGGTTATTGCTTGTAAAAGTGACTTTTTGAACCCTTCCATCAAATGAATAATAGTATTTTAAAAAGGCCAAGAGGCAGAGAATTAATGCTGCTGGAATTAAGAACCATCTTGATTTAAGCACTCTTTTCATTTTTATTAGGAGATGTTATAGTGTTCATGTTTGTAATACACACCAACGGTTTTGTATATGATACGTTGCGTGTGTAAGCAACTAATTTAGCAAATAAAAACCGAATAGAAAATCCGCGAGGATTTTCAGAAGTAGGCGAATACAAGCAATTACTTATAGCCATTGTTGTGCTTACGTTATTTATGTTTTCGAAGTTCAGAAAGTAATTCATTTGTTTTTGTTTTTAAATCTGGTAAATGGCCTAAAGCAAGTCGGTATACATCTCCTTTTGCAATAATCAATGCATTAAATTCTGTTGCGTGTTCAGATTTAGAAATATTATTCCAAACTACGCTAGCAGCTCTGGTGTTATTTTTGATTAAATTATTTCTAAAAGAGAATGGATACTTATGTGAATAATTCGAAAGGTTGTTTCTATAGGATTCAAAAGATTGATTGGCACTGTATATAGCACGATCTTGTAAACTATTTAATTCTTTCATTTTTTTTGTCAATTTATTAGTGAATAAACCAATATGTCCAGTAGAATTAAGCACTTCATATGTGACTTTTTCGAAGTGATTATTAACAGAAATGCGAAATTCATATTCAAAACGAGCAATTTTAAGAATTGTATCTAATGGTTCTTGAGAATTAGAAACTCTTTTTTCAAATTGTTCAATTTTTGTTATTTCAGAATTGATAATATTAATTCCATTAGCTATGGCAATGCTATCTTGAACAAGGTTTTCTATTAAACTTTTTTTGTAAACAGTTATTAACTTTCTGTTATTTCTATCTTCATTCCAATTATTAATACTCAAAGCAATTAAAATTCCAATGACGACTAGAATTATTTCGCCTATTGCGTAAATTAGATATTTACTTAATTTATTTTCAGTGAGTAATTTTTGTCTAATTTTTCTAAAGAATTTTATCATTGGTTAATGGTTGGTTATAATGAAGCACAACGGTTATTATATTGAGCCTTGCATCCTGCAGGGTGTTATGCTCAATATACAATGTTAGCTTCTATTTACTTCTTTAATAAACTCAAGCATATTTTTTACAGGTGTGGCTAATAAAATTACCTCTTTTGTTTTTACATTTTTCCCTCCTGAAGACACTAGACCCACTAATTTCCCTTTCTCATCTACTATCGGAGCCCCACTTAAGCCCGCTAAACTAGTAGGGCCATTTTTTTGTATCAGATGATGATAATTTTTTTCTGTTTTCTCGTATATGTACTCATATACACGTTGTGGTCCTATAGTATCCGAATAAGACCAGCCAATTACATATAAATTCTCACCTTTCATGAGCTGGTTACTTCTAAATTTTAGAGGTTTATACTTTGATTTGTTTTCTTTGACTGAGAAAATTAACCAATCTTCATAACTGTCTCGGTTATTAGACATATAACTCCATGTAAGAGAATCCTTTCTGTTGGAGTTTAATAACTTGTCCATAACAATATATTTAGTGGTATCATTTTTTGGATGCATTTTCCATTCCTTTAAGCCTCCTTCAAAGTCAATGAACTCCATTTCCTCTGTTTTTGCCACCACCAAAACATGTTTGGCTGTGATACCATAGGTCTGGTTTTCATAGTTGACTAAAAAACCATTGGCGGCATTTGGGTTGTTAAACGATGAATCCAAATAAGTAACACTATTAATGAGTCCTATAGGTTTTTTATGAAGTTTTTCTACTGTGGAGCAACTTACTATTAAGGTCAATAGGAATAATGACAAAACTATGTTTCTAACTTTCATTGTATTCATGTTTAAACAACTTTTTCATTTATTGTCGCCAACGGTTTGTGTATGGTTTGTTGCGTTGGTTTAGTCACTAATTTAGCAAATAAAACTGGCAATAGTTCGGCGCAAGGATTTTCCGATTAGGAAAATCAAAAGCAATGAACTATATACGTTGTTGTAGCTAGTTTTCATATTTGTAAGAATGGTCAAATTGCTGGATGCCGTTTATGCCATTCTGTGGCTTGTTCAAATTCATAACCTAATCTGCATAAAATAGATTCACTAAATGGAGCTCCCATTAGTTGTAAACTATGAGGATATCCTTCATTCGATTTTCCACATTGAAATGTAATTGCAGGAGTTCCTGAAAGATTAGCAGATATAGTAAAGTGCATATTAGCAGCTGCTACATAAGGATTAAAAGCTTCCATACCTCCTCTTTGAATTTCATGAGTAATCCCTTCTGGTAAAGTTCCTGCAGGAGCCACTATAACATCAACATTCTTAAATATTTTTAAAAATTCCTCCTTAAATGTTTCTTTAGCTAATTTGGCATCTTCGTAATCTTTTTTAGATACAGATTTACCATAAGCAAGGAAATCACGAAAATATGGTCCATACAAATCTTCTTTTGATGGATAATTAATTTTATGAGCAACCGCAGCCTCTGGTGTGCAGACATTAAACCAAATTCCACCCAGAGCATTTTTGTCCCAAGGAATTTTAAATCTTACAATTTCTGCACCTAATTCCTCTAATTTATCAACTGCATTCAATATGCTGTCAACAATCTCCTTATCAACACCATCCGCAATATAACTTTCATCCAATCCTATTCTGAGGCCATTTATTCCCTTTGTTAGTTCAGCACTTAAATTTGAAGCAGGTTTATTTATAGAGTTTGGATCTTTTTCGTCATAACCACTAATTACATCAAACATAATAGCCGCGTCTTTCACACATCGAGTAAGTGGACCAACATGATCAAGAGAATCACTTAAAGGTAAAACACCATATTTACTAACTCTGCCAAAAGTTGGTTTGAGTCCAACAACGCCATTTGCCATTGAAGGAAAACGAATAGAGCCTCCAGTATCTGTACCAAGTGAACCAAAACAAAGTCCAGCGGCAGTGGCTACACCAGAACCGCTTGAAGAAGCGCCAGCCCAATGTTGCTCTTCCCATGGGTTTATAGGAATTTCAAAGTCACTATGATATCCAGCCATAGCACCTTCAGTAAGATTTAATTTACCCAGAATTATAGCTCCAGCATTCTCTAATTTTTCAAAGACCGTCGCATTATATTCAGGAACAAAGTCCTTATAAAAAGAAAGACCTCCAGTTGTTGGAGCATTTTTTGTAAAGACTAAATCTTTTACTGCAATTGGGACACCATGTAAAGGACCAAGATAATCCCCTTTTAATAACTGCTCATCAGCCATTTTAGCTCTTTTTAATGAATATTCACTCATTACAGTAATATAACTATGCAATCTTTTGTCAATACTTTCTATACGATCTAACATTAATTGAGTCAATTCAACTGAGCTAATTGTTTTATTTTTAATAAGATCAGCTACCTCATAGAGATTTTTAAAATGAATATTTGCTAAATTAAAATTCTTAGCTGAAGACCTGCAACCAAAAGGAAGTGTAAGCCCAACAATACCTAATCCAATTAAGGAACACATTTCTCTTCTGGAAATACTATTTTTCGAATTATTCATTAGAAATTTAAATTTTAAGGTTAGTTTTTATTGTTTTTCATCAAATTAGCTACAACGATTAGTATATGAAAAGTAGGCGATTACGAAGCACTGAACTTTCGGTTAAGCACAAATTTTGATACGAGCCAAAAGCCTTGATATTATTACTGTTTCGCCTATTTTTTATATACATTGTTGTACCCAGTAAACTCAACTATTATTTCTATAAATCAGTTTATTAAATTTTCAATATCCTTAATAAGTTGAACTATTTCATTATTGTCAGTTCCATCATAAATTCCCCTTATCTGTTTTTTCTTATCGACCAATATAAAGTTTGGTGTATGAATAAAATCTTGTAAATCTCCATCACCTCGTGTAACAACAGCAAAATAGCTTTTCCTTGCTAATCCATAAATGTGTTTTTTATCACCTGTTGTTATATTCCATTTGGAATCAATTACGCCATTATCATTCGCATATTTTCGTAAAACTGAAACACTATCTAATTCGGGGGTCACAGATAGTGACAAAAGCAGGAGTTCTTTGTTATATTTGAATTTATTTTGAATTTCCTCCATATTAGCTGTCATAATTGGACAAATAGTCTCGCAACGTGTAAAAATGAAATCAACTACATAAATTTTGTTTTCATAATCTTTTTGAGAAATTATTTCGCCATTTTGATTTGTGAGTGAAAAATCGGAAACAGTGTGATATTTACTTTTATTTCGAAGACTTTTATCAACTAAATCGGGATTAAAGTCTGAGGGATTATAAATAGGCAGTTGCCTTTCAGATCCTTGGTCACAAGAAATTAATGCAAAAAAAATAAGGGTGCTAAAAATGCGGAAGAATTCTCTTGGGTTATTCATTCTGTCTCTCATTAGATTGTTTTTAAAGAGATAAATTCTTTGGCCACTTTTAGTTCTGGTCTGTCACTATTCGAATTTTCAGTTAATTTCAGTAGTTTTTCAAAATACAAAACGGCTTTTTCTTCGTTGCCGGATTGTTTGGCTGCTTTTGCTGCACCATAAAGGCCGTTTAACCTATTTGGATGGCCTTCAAGGTTTGCTTCATATACTGTTAACGCCTCTTCAGGCTTATTTAATAGTAACAGCATATCGCCTAATAGTTCATCCGCGGGTAATACTTCACCTGGTGTAACGGGGTGCTTTGATGTTTTACTTTCCAATTCGGAAGCGAGTTTCATTAAGGATAGAGCTTCCTCGTTATTGCCCTTTGCCAATGCGGTCCAGGCTTCGATTATTTTTATTTCAATTTGAACTTGCCCAGCTTTATATATGGATTCAGCATTGTTTACATCTAAAAGTTGTTGATGGAAAGTTTTGATTATTTCGAGCTCTTTTTCAGCAGCAGGAATATTTCCGGAACGCACAGAGCCATATGCTCTGGCAAAATGTAAGATGGATTTTTCCCAAGGAAAATTATCCCATTCAAATTCCAAAGTGGGTAATTTTAGGTTTGCAGCCTCATTCCAATTTCTATTCTCAAGTGCTATACGTGCCGGTATGGCATTTGCAGTATATGCTACGGCGAAATGATTTGATGGAAAAGATTTTTTTATCGATTTCATATAATCGTTTTGTTCATCCACCTTTTTACTATCTCCTAATTGTAAATAGGCATAAACAAGGTAATCCATCGCGTGTATCTCTTGAGACCAATGCCCTTCTGCAGACACGCTTTCTGAATAGCAAATAGCCGAAGATGACGAATTTAAATTGGTTTTTACCGATTCTTCCCAGAGTCCGAGACGAGTAAAAATATGTGATGGCATATGTTGTGCATGAGCAGATGATGGAGCAATTTCAGCATATCTTCTGGCGGTGGTGAGACCTAGTGATGCAATTTCAGGATAATCATAGGTGTGTATGATGTAATGAGCTATTCCGGGATGGTTTGGATATTCTATGAAAAGTTCTTCTAATATCGCTCCCGATTTCCGCTGATTTTTATAGGTTTTATCATTCGGGTCGGCAGAAGATGTTAATGATAGGGCATATAGCACGGCAGCTTCAATATCATCCTTATTGTTTAAATAAACCTGTTCCATTTTCTCCTCATACAAGAGCTCTCTGCTTCTATGGTCAAGGGTTTCCCAATCTTTATAAAATACCCCAATAGCGTCCAAATAATCCTTCGCACGTTCAGATTTTGGTAAAGTTTCAGCAATTTCAAGAAGCTTTGAACCTTTTTCCAATTCTTTCGGACCTGGAGGAGCCCAAAGTTCGTGATAAATGCTCATTGCCACACCCCAATATGCCATTGCACATTCCGGATCAGCATCAATGACCTTAACAAATGCTTTTTCTGCTTCGTCATATTCAAAAGAGTGCAATAAAGAAATTGCCAAGTCAAAAGCCTTTCTAGTATCGTAATTGCATTCCAAAGAAAAGCTTACATCTCCAAATTGCGGATTACCACACAACAAAATATCACCACGAAGTAAATCAATTGATGCGAGTCCAGGATTTGGTTTTGGCTGTTTGTTTTTGCAGGCTATTAGTGAAAAAAGTAGAATTGTAATTGTAAAAATAAATACTTTGTTAGAATGTTTCATGCTATGAAGGTACTCTTTTTATTCTAAAGGTATTTGTATTATACTATTGGGTACAACGACCTGCTAAACGCAGTTCTGCTTTGCGAACGAAAAGATAATAAATTTAAGCAACAATGATTTGTGAAAATGACAGATATTGTTATTTGGGTCCCAAATCATTGTTTACCGACAAGGTAGCGCAGCTACCGTTAGTTGATAAATTTATTAGATTGGGAGTTCAAGAAGCAGATCCAAATTGCTTTTAGCTACTGTTATGGCTCGTTAAGGACTTGAGTCCGTCAGCTGGAGCTGTGGTTTGTATATAAGCTTTAAACAATTTGGTTTAGCAGGTCTTTAGAGCACATTTCACTTGTGGGGCGGAAGTGCGAAGCAAGTAGCAACACAAGTCAGCTTCAGCTGAATGTGCTCTAACGGTCTTGTGTATGAAACGTAGCGTATAAAAAGACACTAACTTTTTGGATTAAACACGAGCCGAATTTTTTATTTTTATGTTTAAATTTCTTTTATAAATATAACCAAATAAAAAATTTGGCGTACTTTGTAAATATACAAAAACCTCTCGGAAAGCCTATAATAGCTATGTTTTATACACGGTGTTAGCCTTTCGTTATTTTTGTAATTCCTTTTTAATAAGCCTAGAGTTCCAATTTTTTTATTGAAACTGACAAAAATCATTTCCTCATATAGTCGATTTTAAATAAATTGTAAGGGTAAAATTAATTTAATCAAGAATAATGGAAAGCGTTAAGTTTGTGAGGCAAAACAATAAGGAACGGGAGTTTGCCTATGAGGTTAGAAAACGGGTGCGTTCTTATTTCAAGGATAATAATAAGTCTATTTATGGTAATTTTAGTATGTATCTGAAGTCGGTTGTTATTTTAGGTGTTTATTTAGTGCCTTTTATAATGCTGCTCACCAAATCCGTATCACCTTGGGCAGCTTTGGGTTTAGCTGTTATCATGGGTATAGGCGAAGCAGGCGTAGGGATGTCAATCATGCATGATGGGGTACATCATGCCTATTCTTCAAAAAAATGGGTAAATAACCTCGCTTCGTCTACCATGTTCCTTTTGGGTAGTAATATTTTTAATTGGAAAATACAGCATAATATTAAACATCATTCGTTTACTAATATTTATAATTATGACCCTGATATTTCTAACCTAAAGATTATTCGTTTATGTCAATATAGCCCACTTAAAAAGTATCACCGTTACCAACATTTTTATGCTTTTCCACTATATGGACTCATGACATTTGCAAGATTGTTTGGTGAAATTGGAGTATTACTGGAGTATAACAAAAAAGGTATTACCAAGGAGCAAAATGTTAATCCTATATGGCAACTGGTGAAGCTTATAGTCATTAAGGTCATCTACTTTGCTGTTATTATTGGTCTACCCTTATATTTTACAGATTTTTCTTTTTGGCAAATATTAATTGGCTTTGTTGCCATGCATATAACTGCTGGTATGATTATGAGCACCGTATTTCAAATGGCACATGTGGTTGAAGGTACGGATCAACTTCTTGTCGAAGAAGACCAACAAATTAAAAACGACTGGCTGGTACACCAACTTCGTACCACATCTGATTTTGGAAGAAAGAATGGTCTATTCAGTTGGTATATTGGTGGGCTGGATTATCAGATTGAGCACCACCTTTTTCAAAATATATGCCACGTGCATTATCCTGCGATTGCCGATATTATTAAAAAAACTTCTGAAGAATATGGGTTCACTTATAATTTGAAGCCTAATGTTTTTAGTGCACTCGCCTCTCACTTTCGAAGGTTAAAAGAGTTGGGCAATGAGAGAAATCCATCAACAACATTAGCTAGCATGTGATCTATTTATTAATTATCGGATTATTAATTCAATTGCATAAAAAAGGTAATAGCTTATTTTATTTTTAGTCAACAATTTTGTCTAATTTTTATATAAAACTTTATCATTGGATAACGGTTGGTAATAATGAAGGCTAACGTAGGAATAAACACATTGTGTTTATATCCATTATGTTTATTCGGTTAAAATTAAATAAAATTCTTACAAATCAATAGGATTCTTGTCTGAATTAAAGCTATTGGAGGCAATATGTAAGTAAATTTTATAAACTCCAGCCTTCTCTATATTCTCTTTTTACAAACTGATTGGCTGGTTCAAAATTGGTAACTCTCATACTGGTACCATCCCAAAGTAATTTTTTACGACCAGGATACTCAAAACCATTTCCAGCTTTCTCGCGCAAATCATAACTTCTAATTGCGAGATTACCCATTAAAATGGCTTCTGTAAGCGGTCCGGCATAATCAAACGAGGACGTTAGCGCATTATGTTTGTCTTTTTTGAAACCTTCTTTGCAGGCTTCAACCCAAGCGACTTGATGTCCATTTTCTGGAAGACTGGTATCCTCGTTTACTGCGGCTGCAGGAATCAAAACGCCACCATTATTAAAATATATTTTTGGGTTTCTGGCATAAGTACCACAAGTCATAATACCTTTTTCACCTATCATGATAACACCATTACTACTATTTTCATCACCTATTGGGTGGTCTGCTGGAATTAAATCTGGATGAAAGGGTCTTAAACCACCATCGGTCCAGGTCATTTTTAAACTGGTTGGGTTTTTATCTGATGCTGGAAACGTTAATTGAGTTCTCGACGAAACTGGACATGATTCAGGGAAATATTCTGGAGACCAATCTCGTTTAAATACAGCTCCAACACTACTTTCTACTTCTGTAGGGTAGCCAAGACCCAAAACCCTATAAGGAGGATCTATTAAATGGCAAGCCATATCGCCAAGAGCACCCGTGCCAAAATTCCACCAACCACGCCATTTAAAAGGATGGTATAACGGATGGTAATCTACCATTTTGGCTGGTCCAATCCAAGTATCCCAATCCAAACCATCCAGCATTTCAGGTTTATCTGTTGGTGTTGCAATACCTTGAGGCCAAACAGGTCTATTGGTCCATACATGAACTTTATTTACCTTTCCAATCAAACCTTCGTTAAACCAAGATATCATTTGTTTTACACCTTTGCTTGAAGCACCTTGATTTCCCATTTGGGTAACCACTTTATATTTGTTTGCCGCTTCTGTAAGCATTCTCGCTTCATAAATATTATGGGTTAAGGGCTTTTGCACATAGACGTGTTTGCCCAATTTTATGGCTGTCATAGCAATAACGGCATGCGTATGATCTGGTGTTGAAACTGTAATTGCATCGATGTCTTTCACCTCATCCAGTACTTTTCTGAAATCTTTGTATTTTTTTGCGTTTGGGAATTTTTCAAACGCTCTTGAAGCCTGATTCCAATCCACATCACAAATTGCAGCAATGTTAGAAGCACCATTATTCCAGGCGTTTACCGCATCAGAATAACCTTTGCCACCACCACCAATAACAGCTATATTTAGTTTGTCGCTAGGTGCAATAAACCCTTTTCCCATAACATGCCTTGGGATTATTGAAATGCCAACGGTACTCAATGTGGTCATTTTTACAAATGATCTTCTGCTAGTGTGTTTATTTTTCATAGTTATTTATTTAAAATTCACTGATGCTTTTGTAGACTTCAATTATGGCTTGTTCTCCTTCTTTACCTTTTTGAGAATTTCCATGCTCCATACCTAAAATACCACTGTAACCTTTGTTATGTATAAATTTAAAAATGTTTTTATAATTTATTTCTCCTGTTGTTGGTTCATTTCTTCCAGGATTGTCACCAATTTGAAAATATGCTATTTCATCCCAAAATGTTTCAATATTTGGTATTAAGTTACCTTCTTGAATTTGTTGATGATAAACATCAAATAGTATTTTACAAGACGAAGAATTTACAGCCTTACAAATTTGATAAGCTTGAGCCGAACCTGTTAAGAACATACCAGGATGATTCCTAAAGTTTAAAGGCTCTAAAACCATAACCAATCCATGAGGCTCAAGAATTTCTGAAGCTTTTTTTAAAGCTTCAATAACATTTGTAGTTTGATAATTGAGGTCTTTGCTTAAATCTACAAAACCAGGAACTACAGTCATCCATTTGGCATTGACTCTTTTTGCAATTTCTACAGAGTCTTTTATATCTTTTAAGAATTCATTTCTTAAATCTATGTTTCCTGCAGTCAGATTGGGTCGGTTCCAATAAATTTTGTGGGCTACAAAGACACCCATTTCCATATTATTATTATGTAAAAGTTTGCCAATGTCTTCTTGTGTTTTTATAGATCTTTTTTTCATGTCATTATCTTCAAAAGCTGTAAAGCCTTGATCAGACATAAATTGAATTTGATCTAAAATATCATCACCAGCATGGTGCTTAAACATTCCAATATGAGGCGCGAATTTTAATTTAAAGGTTGAAGTAATTTTTTTATCAGAAGTGATAGAATTTGCAAACAAAGGCGTTGCAGAAACACCTAATGTGGTAAGTAAACTTTTTTCTAAAAAATTACGACGTTTCAAGATATTATGATAATGACCAGGACTTTCCTCCAGTCAATTTCTCTAGGTCATCACAATATGCAGCACCAGGAACAGGATCGTATGCTAAAATGTTTTCTCCTACAGTTTCTGAAATTCTGTATGCATGAATGCACATACTTCTTATTCTATTTAGTAAACCTGAAACATCTTTTGCTTTAGAATCAAGTTCTTTAGTTCCATCTGAATTTAATATCATATGATTGTCAAGAAGATCCATATAGTCTTCACTCTTGATTTTTGACAAATTATCTTTATAATTAGTTTTCAAAAATGATGTAAGATTATCAAAACTAGTTTTTAATTCATCTTGTTCATTTTCCATTAAGACTTCATCAAAATACTTGTCAATAAATTCAGCAACATTCACATCGTTTGCTGAAGGAATCTCTGTTTTAGGTAATATAACATCAATCAAACCTTTTAATACCATACCTTGTTCTTCAGTTAGAAATGTAGGAGTCCATGCTGCGACATCGCTTTTGCAACTTTGTAATAAACTAAAAACAGAAGGCGTTGCCAAAACAAAACCTGTCGAAAGACCAATATTTTTTAATGCTTCTCTTCTTTTCATAGTATTAAGCGTTTGTTTTTTTAAATTCTTCAGCTGCATAATTTGCTGCTCTTGCTGTGAAAGCCATATAGGTCAAAGATGGATTTTGATTTCCAGCTGAAGTCATAAATGAACCATCTGTTACATAAACATTTGTACATGCATGAATTTGATTGTATTTATTAAGAACAGAAGTTTTTGGATCATGCCCCATTCTTGCAGTTCCCATTTCGTGAATTCCAAGACCCATACCTATTTTTTCATCATACGTCTTAATATCTTTAAAACCTCCAGCTTCAAGCATTTTAACTGCTTGTTGTTTTATATCCTCACGCATTGCTAATTCATTTTCTCCAAAACCGGCATCAAAAGTTACAGTGGGTAAACCCCATTTATCCTTTTTCTCATAATTAAGATACATTCTGTTGTCATGATTTGGAAGTGTTTCACCAAAGCCATGAAAATCCATTTGCCATTCTCCAGGTTTTAAAATTTCTTCTTTTAATTGAGCTCCATATTTTAATTCGGCTACTAATTCTGAAGTTCCACTTCGACTTGCTCCTCCTTGAAATCCATAACCTCTTAAAAAAGATTTTTGATTTGTATCTCCTCCTATATTCCTAAATCTTGGCATATAAGTGCCAGTTGGCCTCCTTCCTTTATAGTATTTATCTTCATAGCCTTTGGCAATTCCTTTAGCGCCTACTTTAAAATGATGGTCCATGATATTATGACCGAGTTCCCCACTATCATTTCCTAATCCGTTTGGAAATCTTTTAGATTTTGATTGAAGTAAAATTGAAGCTGAAGCAATGGCTGAAGCACACAAAAAAATTATTTTTGCGTTGAATTCGAATTTTTCATTGGTTTCAGAATCAATGACTTTTACTCCTGTAGCTTTACCAAGTTGTTCATCATAGACCACTTCATAAACTATTGAGTTTGGTCTTAATGTCATGTTTCCTGTAGCTTCTGCTGTAGGCAATGTAGATGAATTACTACTAAAATAGGCACCAAATGGACAACCTCTTTTACATCTATTCCTAAATTGACAAGTACTTCTTCCCATTCCAGGTTTGGTTCCTTCAGTAATATGTGCAACACGACCAACTGTTAATACTCTATCATTAAATTTTTCCTTAATAACACCTTTTAAATCTTCTTCAATACAATTTAAGGGCATTGGTTTCAATAATTTTTGATCAGGAAAGTGACTTAAGCCTAGATTTTCACCACTTACACCAATAAATTCTTCTACATGATCATACCATGGAGCAATATCTTTATACCTAACAGGCCAATCTATTGCAATTCCTTCTTTTTTATTGGCTTCAAAATCTAAATCGCTTAACCGATAACTATGTCGTCCCCACATTATAGAACGACCACCGACATGATAACCTCTAATCCAATCAAAACGTCTATCTTCATTATAAGGATGTTTTATGTCGTCAACAAAAAAATGCTGAACATCTTCATCCGTTGCTGAACTATCTCTATCTTGTTTAAATTTTCTAATCCTTGTTTCTCTTTTTGGAGCTCCTCCATTTGGTAAATCCCATGGATCAAGATTAGCAGTTGGATAACCTTCAATATGTTTAACCATTCGGCCTCTTTCTAGTACCAAAGTTTTTAATCCATTTTCACACAATTCTTTTGCAGCCCAACCTCCAGAAATACCAGTGCCTACAACTATTGCATCATAGCTTTCAAGATAATCTAAATTTTTTGTCATATATAGAAGTTATTTTTAATAAAATTAGCAGAAGTATATATAGTTTTTAAAAATAGATAAATTAATTAGTATTAAAAAATTAGAGCTTCGGGCAAGTTTGTAATTTGACGGATTAAACAGTTTTGACTTTCAAATGTCAATTACAAACCATTGAAGAATTTTAGTAATTCTTCATTTTTAATGAATTATTCTAAAAAAAACATTAGATAATATGGATTTTGATAATTTTTTCAAAAAAATTAGAGGTAGAAGCGCTTTTGAAGAATAAATTAATAATTTTACAGTCATGAATTATCTCAAAAATAAAATACGTAGTACACATCCCAGATTGCGCTTGCGCCATCGCCGTAGCTAATACTCTTTAATAGCACCTTAATTATTACGTTTAATTTTATTTTTTTCAATTTGTACAATTCAGTTATAATATCAGCCTTCCAAGATTTAGTTATTTATCTAAATAGCAATTTTCGTATGCGTTATATTTTTCCGCGTCGCCCGTAAGGGTGTGTTTCTATTTTTGGAGCTTCAGGTGAGTCCAGTTCCGTTTTCAGAAAAGTATTATTTTAAATTTAATTAAAGAATAAGACAATGGAAATTGTTATAGCAGATAAATCACATACAGTACATGCAAAAATAATTTCAGATACTATAACAGAATCAGCGAGTGTTAGAGGAACTGGTATTGCTAAACGCACTTCAGAATACATTATTACTAAAATGGAAAATGGCAATGCTGTCATTGCTCTTGATGGTGAAAAATTTGTGGGCTTTTGTTATATAGAAGCTTGGGGACATGGTAAATTTGTAGCTAACTCTGGTTTAATTGTACATCCTGATTACAGAGGACAAGGTGTAGCTAAATTGATTAAACACAAAATATTTCAACATTCTAGAGATAAATTCCCAAATGCTAAGGTATTTAGTATCACAACTGGTCTTGCTGTGATGAAAATGAATAGTGATTTGGGTTACAAACCAGTTACATTTTCTGAACTAACAGATGATCAATCTTTTTGGAATGGTTGCCAAACGTGTAAGAATTATGATGTGCTGCAACGTACAGAACAAAAAATGTGTTTGTGTACAGGCATGTTATATGATCCTTCTAACCAAGAAGGTTCAAAAGGACATGAGCATAATTATGATAAGAAGGTTTGGACACGTTTAAAAAATATTAAACAGAACATGTTTTTAAAAAAGAATAAGAAATGAAAAAATTAGTAATCGCATATAGTGGAGGATTAGATACATCGTATTGCGCCGTGAGTTTATCAAAAGCAGGTTATGATGTGCATGCAGTAAGTGTTAATACAGGAGGCTTCACTACAGAAGAAATTAAAAACATTGAATCAAATGCCTATAAAATGGGTGTTTCAACCTATAAGAATATTGATGCTGTTACATCGTATTACAATAAAGTAATTAAATATTTGATCTTCGGAAATGTTTTAAAAAATAATACGTATCCACTTTCAGTAAGTGCGGAAAGAATTATTCAGGCCATAGAGATTGTGGAATATGCCAAAAGTATCGATGCCAAATATATTGCTCATGGAAGTACAGGTGCAGGTAATGACCAAGTACGCTTTGATATGATTTTTCAAACATTAGCGCCTGAAATAGAAATCATTACACCAATTAGAGATAATAAATTATCAAGACAGGAAGAGATAGATTATTTGAAATCCAATGGGATTGATATGTCTTGGGATAAGGCAAAGTATTCTGTCAATAAAGGGCTTTGGGGTACAAGTGTTAGTGGAGAAGAAACATTGACTTCGAATATACCTTTACCAGATTCAGCCTATCCTTCCCAATTAAAACATGCTGAACCTGAAAAAGTAACCCTAACCATTTTAAAGGGTGAATTGGTTGCTGTAAATGGTATTGAAAATACACCTGAAGTCAATATTGAAGTCTTAAATAATTTGGCCTCTGCTTATGCCATTGGTAGAGATATTCATGTTGGTGATACAATTGTTGGCATTAAAGGACGTGTTGGTTTTGAAGCAGCAGCAGCATTAGTAATCATAAAGGCACATCATTTGTTAGAAAAACATACATTAACCAAATGGCAATTACAGCATAAAGAGTATTTATCAAGTTTCTACGGAATGCATCTTCACGAAGGCCAATATTTGGATCCTGTGATGAGAAACATTGAAGCATTTTTAGAAAGCAGTCAGGAACAAGTTTCTGGTGATGTATTTGTAAGCTTAAAACCATATCATTTCTCGTTGGATGGAATCAGTTCAGATCACGATTTAATGAATGCAAAATTTGGAAGTTATGGTGAAATGAACAAAGGCTGGACAGCAGATGAAGCTAAAGGATTTATAAAAATTCTAGGCAATCAAAATAAAATTTATCATCAAGTAAATTCAGAATTATGATACAAGTAGGCATTATTGGAGGAGCTGGTTATACAGCAGGAGAACTTATTAGATTATTATTGAATCATTCTGAAGCTGAAATCAATTTTGTATTCAGTACATCAAACGCTGGTAATAAAGTAAGTAAAGTACATCAGGATTTAATAGGCTCTACAAATTTGGTGTTTTCAAGCGAAATCAATCCAAACGTAGATGTTTTGTTCTTATGTCTTGGCCATGGAAACTCAAAAGCGTTTTTAGAAAAGCATCAGTTTTCAAATAGAACAAGAATTATCGATTTAAGTAACGATTTTAGGTTAGAAGCAGATAAAACAATTCAAAATAAAACCTTTGTTTATGGTCTTCCAGAACTGCAAAAGGAAGCAATAGTAAATGCTAATTATGTTGCTAATCCAGGTTGTTTTGCTACTGCAATTCAGTTGGCATTATTGCCATTAGCAAAAGCAAATTTAATTAAGGAAGATTTACATGTTAATGCAGTTACCGGTTCAACTGGAGCTGGAACATCTTTGTCTGAAACTACACATTTTACATGGCGAGACAATAACTTTTCCTACTACAAACCTTTTACACATCAGCATCTTGGAGAAATTAATCAGTCCATAAAACAACTGCAAAATAGTTTTGAGTCCGAAATCAATTTTATGCCAAATAGAGGAAATTTTTCTAGAGGTATATTTGTAACTGCTTACACAAAATTTGAAGGTTCTCAAGATGACGTAAAAAGCCTTTATCAAAGTTATTATAAAGATGCTGAATTTACATTTGTGTCAGATGAGCAAATACATTTAAAGCAAGTTGTAAACACAAATAAATGCCTTATTCATTTGCATAAACACAACAACAAATTATTAATTACTAGTATTATTGATAATCTTTTAAAAGGAGCTTCTGGACAAGCCATTCAGAATATGAATTTAATGTTTGGCTTTCCAGAGACCGAAGGATTACAATTAAAAGCTAACTTTTTTTAAAACCGAAATTATGAAAATTGCCATTATAGGAACAGGAAATTTAGGACGCTCAATAGCAAAAGGTTTAATTACCAACAATGCCATAACAACATTGTATTTAACAAGACGGCATTTAAATGCACTTTCAGAATTTGAAGGTTATAAAAACGTTACTGTAACTACAGATAACGTCCTTGCAGTTCAACAATCAGATATTTTAATATTTGCTGTACAACCTGCACATTTTGAAAAAATATTAAAAGACGTTACGCCTTACTTAACTGAAAGGCATGTAATTATTTCAACGATTACCGGGTACACTATTTCGAAAATTGAAGGACAAGTTGGAAGTGATAAGTTTATCATTAGGTCTATGCCTAACACCGCAATTGCTGTAGGAAAATCTATGACCTGTTTATGCTGTAATGAGCAAGGAGAGAAACGTATAAAGGTTGCTGAAGCTATTTTCAACCGTTTAGGACATTCGTTAGCTATTCCTGAATCTCAAATGCAAGCAGCAACGGTCGTTTGTGCCAGTGGTATTGCGTTCTGGATGCGATTAATTAGAGCCACTACGCAAGCTGCAATTCAGTTAGGATTCGATTCAAAAGAAGCTCAAGAATTAGCTATGTACACTAGTGAAGGAGCAGCCAATTTATTAATCACAAATGGCAATCATCCTGAAGAGGAAATAGACAAAGTGACCACTCCAAAAGGTTGTACCATAGAAGGATTGAACGAAATGGAACATAAAGGATTAAGTTCCTCATTAATTCAAGGCATGGTAGCTTCCTTTAATAAAATAAATAACATTAAAAAGGAACAGATATGAGTTTGTTTGATGTGTATCCATTGTTTGATATTACGCCAGTAGAGGCTAAAGATGTTTATGTCTACGATGAAAACAATATTGAATATTTGGATTTGTATGGTGGACATGCAGTGGTTGCTATTGGACATTCTCATCCAAAATATGTTAAAGCAATTTCCAACCAAGTTAGCAAATTAGGGTTTTATAGTAACTCTATTCAAAACCCGTTACAAGAAGAATTATCAGAAAAGTTAGAAGCACTTTCAGGATGTAAAGATTATCAATTGTTTTTGTGTAACTCTGGAGCTGAAG
Source organism: Gilvirhabdus luticola (assembly GCF_040117515.1). Classification (NCBI taxonomy): domain Bacteria; kingdom Pseudomonadati; phylum Bacteroidota; class Flavobacteriia; order Flavobacteriales; family Flavobacteriaceae; genus Gilvirhabdus; species Gilvirhabdus luticola. Next base: position 450,628 of record NZ_JBEEEN010000002.1, on the reverse strand, counting down.
CCAATGAAAACGCATTGAAATTAGCTTCTTTTCACAACGATAAAAAGAAAGTTTTAGCGTTTAAAAACTCCTTTCATGGCAGAACTTCGGCAGCAGTTGCAGCAACAGATAATCCTAAAATTATTGCACCTATAAACACACAGCAAGAAGTTAATTTTTCTGAATTTGGTGATTTGTATAACGTGGAATCTGTTTTAAAGCAAAACGAAACTTGCGCCGTTATTATTGAAACCATTCAAGGCATTGGCGGTTTGGATGAAAGTACAACTGAATTTTATCAAGGATTGGAAAAACTATGCAAACAATACAATACGTTATTGATTGCTGATGAAATTCAATGTGGATTTGGTAGAACCGGAGATTTCTTCGCCTATCAAAAACATGGTATAACTCCAGACATTATTTCTATGGCAAAAGGCATGGGAAATGGATTTCCTATTGGAGGCATTTTAATCCATCCAAATATTAAAGCATCCTATGGATTATTAGGAACTACATTTGGAGGCAATCATTTGGCATGTTCAGCATCATTGGCAGTTTTAGATGTTTTGGAAAAAGAAAATCTACTGGAGAATGCAAAAGAAATTTCAGTGTACTTTAAAGAAAAAGCAAAAGAAATTTCAAAAATAAAAACTGTTAAAGGAAGAGGTTTGATGCTTGGTTTGGAATTTGATTTCCCAATTGCTGAATTACGAAAAACTTTAATCAACAAACACAAAATATTTACTGGAAACTCTAAAAATCCAAATTTGATTAGAATTCTTCCATCTCTAACAGTTCAGAAAAAACATATTGATGTTTTTTTTGAAGCTTTAAAGCAAGAATTACAATGAAAAAATATACGAACATGAACGATATTTCTAACATTTCTGAAATGGTGAAGGAAGCCATTTTATTAAAAATGAATCCCTATGGGTATTCAGAAATAGGAAAAAATAAAACCCTAGTCATGTTGTTTTTCAACTCAAGTTTACGCACTAGATTGAGTACAGAAAAGGCAGCGAAAAATCTAGGAATGGACGTTATGGTTCTTAATGTTAGTGATGCTTGGAGTTTAGAATTTGAGGATGGAACAGTTATGAACATGAATACTTCAGAACACATCAAAGAAGCAGCTCAAGTTATTTCTCAATATGCAGATGTTATTGCTGTAAGAGCTTTTCCAACTTTAAAAGATAAAGCAAAAGATGAGTCTGAATACATACTTAAAAGTTTTGTGAAGTATGCTACAGTTCCTGTAGTAAATATGGAAAGTGCAACAGCACATCCAATGCAAGCTTTGGCAGATGCCATTACTATTACTGAATTAACAGATAAACCTAAACCTAAAGTTGTTTTGTCTTGGGCGCCTCATCCAAGAGCATTACCCCAAGCTGTTGCAAATTCGTTTGTGCAAATGATGCAAAATTTGGATGTAGATTTTACAATCACACATCCAGAAGGTTATGAGTTGAATAAGGGCATTGTAAAAGACACACCTATTAACTACAATCAGGAAGAAGCTTTAAAAGATGCCGATTTTGTCTATGTGAAGAACTGGAGTAGTTATAATGACTATGGAAAAATTTTAAGTCAAGATGAAAATTGGATGATGACCAAAAGCAAATTAGGAAATGCAAAATTCATGCACTGTTTACCAGTAAGAAGAAATGTTGTTGTTGAAGATGCAGTACTAGACAGTGAGAGTTCAGTGGTTATTCCACAGGCAAATAATAGAACTTATGCTGCTCAAATTGTTTTAAAGAAAATCTTGGAAAACCTATAATAATGAAAACACTCAAGGTTATAAAGATTGGAGGGAATATTATTGATAATGAAGGAGCTTTACATTCATTTTTAGAAATTTTTGCTAAAATAGAATCACCAAAAATCCTTGTGCATGGTGGCGGAAAATTAGCAACACAATTAACTCAACAAATGAATGTTGAAGTAAAAATGTTTGAAGGTAGACGTATTACAGATGCACAAACTTTGGATATTATAACTATGGTCTATGCTGGTAAAATAAATAAAAGCATAGTTGCGAAATTACAGGCAAACCATTGTAATGCTATTGGGTTTTCCGGTGCTGATGGTAATACAATCGTATCAATAAAAAGACCTGTAGAATCCATTGACTATGGCTATGTTGGTGATGTAGTAAAAGTAAATACAGATACACTTGTAATACTTTTAAATAATGGTGTAACACCTGTTTTTTGTGCCATTACTCACGATGAAAATGGGCAATTATTTAACACCAATGCAGATACAATAGCATCAGAATTATCTATTGGATTCGCACAAAAGTTTAAAGTTGAATTATATTACTGCTTTGAAAAAAACGGTGTATTAAAAAATGTAAATGATGACCATTCTGTAATTCAACATATCGATTCAAAAACCTATAAGGGTTTAATAGATGAAGGTATTATTGCAGATGGTATGTTGCCAAAATTGAATAATTGTTTTCATGCCATTAACCATCATGTAAATAAAGTATGTATTGGGAAACCAGAAATGCTTTTTAATGATAACTCAAAACACACAACGCTTACCAAATGATACAGGATTTAACGACAGATGCTATAGATTTATTGAAAAAACTCATCGAGACTGAATCTTTTTCTTCAGAAGAAGATAAAACAGCTGCTCATATTGAGTATTGGTTTAGACGTCATAACATTTCGTACACACGAACAAAAAATAACGTTTGGGCAACCAATAAATATTTTGATGAAAGCAAGCCTACATTATTACTCAATTCACATCACGATACTGTAAAACCTAATAATGGTTACACCAAAGATCCGTTTAAAGCTATTGTTGAAGACGGAAAATTATATGGTTTAGGCAGCAATGATGCAGGAGGTTGTTTGGTGTCTTTAATTGCAACGTTTACCTACTTTTATAATGAACGAGATTTGAAATACAATCTGGTCATTGTAGCTTCTGCTGAAGAAGAAAGCAGTGGTGACAATGGATTGAATAGCATGTTATCTATTATTCCAAAAGTAGATGTAGCAATTGTAGGTGAGCCTACATTAATGAATCTTGCAGTTGCCGAAAAAGGTCTCGTGGTATTTGATGCTGTTGTAAAAGGAACACCAAGTCATGCGGCTCACCCAAATAAAGATAATGCCATTTACAATACTATTTCAGTATTGCAATGGTTTAAAGATTATAAGTTTAAAAAAGCATCCCCTGTTTTGGGTGATGTAAAAATGACTGTCACACAAATTAATGCTGGGAAACAACATAACGCAGTTCCAGCAGAGGTGAGTTTGGTTGTAGATGTTCGTGTGAATGACAAATACTCTAACAAAGAAATTGTTGAAATCCTTCAAAAAGAATCACCATGTGATAGCATTATGCCGAGAAGTTTAAGATTGAATTCATCATCCATTCCATTAGAGCATAATTTGGTAAAAGCTGGATTGGAATTAGGAAGAACAACCTATGGTTCACCAACGCTTTCAGATCAGGCAGTATTAACTTGTCCGTCATTAAAATTAGGGCCAGGAGATAGCACGCGTTCGCATTCGGCAGATGAGTTTATTTATTTGGATGAGATTGAAGAAGGTATTAAAATATATATTGAATTGTTGAAAAAAGTACTTTAAATTAGACGATATGAAACTCTGGGACAAAGGCATAAGCATAGATAAAAAGATTGAACAATTTACAGTGGGTAACGATAGAGAAATAGATTTATACATTGCAAAATATGATGTACAGGCGTCTTTAGCTCATGCAAGGATGTTACATAAAATAGGAATATTATCTGCTGAAGAATTGCAACAATTAGAACAAGGTCTGGACGTTTTATCAAAACAAATTGAAGCAGGTACTTTTGTAATAGAAGAGCAGTTTGAAGATGTGCATTCTAAAATTGAATTTGAACTCACAAAAACATTTGGTGATGTCGGCAAAAAAATACATACAGCTCGTTCAAGAAACGATCAGGTTTTAGTGGCTCTTCAGCTTTTTTATAAAGAGCAATTAATAGATATTCAGCAAAAAACTAGAATATTTTTTGATACACTTTTAGAACTGGCTGAAACTCATAAATCCAAACTTTTACCTGGCTATACCCATTTACAGGTTGCCATGCCATCTTCATTTGGTTTATGGTTTTCTGCATATGCAGAAGTTTTGATTGATGATGTATATTTACTCAAAGCGGCTTTAAAAACCGTTGACCAAAACCCGTTAGGTTCTGCTGCTGGATACGGAAGTTCATTTTCAATAGACAGAGATTTTACAACCAAAGAATTACAATTTTCCACTTTAAAATACAACGTGGTTGCTGCACAAATGAGCAGAGGAAAAAGCGAACGAACCATTGCTTTAGCTCTCGGAAGTTTATGTAACACTTTGGCTCGATTTGTTATGGATGTCTGCTTGTACAACAGCCAGAATTTTGGGTTTATTACTTTTCCAGACGAATTGACTACAGGCAGCAGCATCATGCCACACAAAAAGAATCCAGATGTATTTGAATTGATAAGAGGTAAGTCAAATAAAATACAAGCGTTACATACTGAAATGGTCTTAATAACCAATAATTTGCCAAGTGGTTACCATCGTGATTTCCAGTTATTAAAGGAAAACATGATAACAGCTATTGAAGATGTAAAAGATCTATTAGATATTTTTAATTATGCCATTCAACAAGTACATGTCAATGAGATTGACTTAAACGACACCAAATACCAATACCTTTTTACTGTTGATAATATAAACACTTTAGTAGAAAGTGGTATGAGTTTTAGAGAAGCTTACCAAAAAATTGGAGGTCAAGTTCAAGACGGAACTTACAAACCAGATACTTCAAAACGGCATACTCATGTAGGCAGTATAGGCAATTTAAGTTTAGATAAGATTAGAGAAAAATTTCCTAATTAATCTTTAGGGCCTTGATGTAAGGCAGCGGCGGCAGCTCCTACAATACCGGCGTGGTTTCCTAAATGTGCTGGGATAACAGGTGTTTCAATAGTAATCCATTTTTTAAACTGGTCAAAATCATCAGAAGTGCCACCTCCAAGATAGATGATGTCTGGACAAACTATTAATTCAACTAACTCTAAAAATTTATTAAAACGTTTCCCCCATTCTTTATAACTTAATTTTTCTTTTTTCTTGGCAGCAGCAGAAGCCCAAGATTCAATCTTCTTATATTTTTTGTAAGGAATTTGACCCAATTCAAAATTAGGGATAAGTTCACCATCTAAAAATGCACCGCTTCCCAACCCAGTACCAATAGTAATCATAAGCACCAAACCTAGTTTACCTTTACCAATACCATAATTCATTACAGCATATCCTGCGGCATCAGCATCGTTAATAATAGTAACTGGTAAACCGCAAGCATTAGTGAATAATTCTTTTACATTTAGATTTTCCCATTCATCATCTAAATTGCCAGAGCTTTTACAGACACCATGTTTAATGACTGTTGGAAATCCGCATCCTACAGGACCGTTATAGTTAAAATGTTCTACAATTTTCTTGAAGACTTGAGCCATCTCATGAGGATGTCTTGATTTTGGGGTTTTAATTCTATACCTTGTAGAAACTAATTTTCCTGTTACTGAATTTACTAGTGCGCCTTTCATTCCAGTGCCACCTATATCTATACCAAGAACATCCATACTTTGTGTTTAGTTATTTTTTCAAAAGTAATAAAACTTTTAGGTTGACATAAAAAGGGTTTCTTTATTTACTGAATTAACTTTATTATTCCATAAATGAAAATAAAAAAGCGCATTTTAAAATGCGCTTTTTCGGAATACATCATTAAGCTATAGCCAACCTAAATAACTAAATGATTGTAGATTGCCCTAAATGTATGTTAGTAAAATTTAAGTTACTATCATTAGGATTATTAATAACATCTTCAATAAAATCACCAACCTTCGTAGTTGTGACATGATGATACTTTGTGTTTATATCTGGTGTTGTGACATGTAACTTCAATGCCTTTTCAACAGCTTTTCTAATCAGTTCTGATTCTTCAAATAATTCAAAATGGTCTAGTAGCATTGCCGCCGATAAAATAGATGCAATAGGATTTGCTATACCCTTTCCTTTGGCTTGTGGATAGGAGCCATGAATTGGCTCAAACATAGCATACTTTTCTCCAACAGAAGCTGAAGCCAATAAACCAATAGAACCTCCAATCACACTGGCTTCATCACTAATAATATCGCCAAACATATTTTCTGTTAAAATGACGTCAAACTGTTTCGGGTTTAAAATCATCTGCATCGCTGCATTATCTACAAATAAGAAATCTAACGTCACATCTGCATAATCTTTTGCAACTTCTCCAACCACTTTACGCCATAATCTTGAGCTTTCAAGTACATTGGCTTTATCAACCAACGTCACCTTTTTCTTTCTGTTCTGTGCGGATTTAAAGGCTAAATGAGCAATCCGTTCTATTTCGTATCTTGAATATTCACATAAATCAGAAGCAGTATCACCATCATCACTTAATTTCTTCTCACCAAAATAAATGCCTCCAGTTAGTTCTCTGTAAATACAGATATCTGTATCTTTAATGACATTCTTTTTTAAAGGCGACTTTGATATTAAAGTATCATAAGCTTTTACCGGACGAATATTTGCAAACAACCCGAGTTCTTTACGAAGTTTTAATAATCCTTGCTCTGGTCTTACTTTTGCTGTTGGGTCATTGTCATATTTAGGATCACCAATAGCTCCAAATAAAATAGCATCGGTAGACTTACATAAGTCTAAAGTGCTATCAGGTAAAGGATTGTTATGTTTGTCAATCGCAATAGCTCCAACAGGAGCCTGTTTAAAATTAAACGTATGGTCAAATTCAATCGCAATAGCTTTCAAGGCTTTAATTGCTTGATTTGTAACTTCTGGACCAATACCATCACCTGGTAAAACAGCAATGTTTAATTTCATTGTTAACTAAAATTGATTTTCAACTTCAAAGGCTTCGATAGCATCTTTTTTGCTCAACAAAAAATCAATATCATCATAGCCATTAATCATGCATGTTTTTTTATAAGGATCAATTTCGAAAGATTCTGATAAAGAACCATTTTTAGCAGAAATCACTTGTGCCCCCAAATCCACAGTAGCAATTGTTTCTGGATTGTTTATAATTTCAGACATTAACTCTTTTAAAAACTCTGGTGACACTTGTACTGGTAATAAACCATTATTTAAAGCATTACCTTTAAAAATATCGGCAAAGAAACTTGAAACAATGACTTTAAAACCATAACCAACTAAAGCCCATGGTGCATGCTCACGACTGGAACCGCAACCAAAATTATCACCAGCAACTAAAATATTTCCTGAATAGGTTGAATCGTTTAAAACAAAATCTTCATTGAGCTTTCCATTTTTATCGTATCTCCAATCTCTAAAAGCATTATCTCCAAATCCTTTTTTGTCTGTTGCTTTTAAAAAACGAGCAGGAATTATTTGATCTGTATCTACATCTTTAATATCTAAAGGAACTGCGGTGGAATGTAATGTTGTAAATTTTTCCATTTAGTTTAAGTGTTTTGTTATGTCTATAATTTTTCCTTCAACAGCTGTTGCTGCAGCAACCAAAGGACTCGCCAATATAGTTCTTGCGCCTTGTCCTTGTCTACCTTCAAAATTTCTATTGGATGTAGAAACGCAGTATTCACCTTGTGGAATTTTATCATCATTCATTGCTAAACAAGCTGAACATCCAGGTTGGCGTAGTTTAAAACCTGCTTCGTCAAAAATATCTTTTAAACCTTCCTTTATTATTTGAGCTTCAACCTGTTTACTTCCCGGAACTAACCAAGCGGTAACATTTGAGGCTTTATGCTTGCCTTTTACGTAGTTTGCAGCAACTCTAAAGTCTTCAATTCTGGAGTTGGTACAACTTCCAATAAACACATAGTTGATAGGTTTATTGATTAAAGATTCACCCTTTTGAAAGTTCATATATTTCAAAGATTTTTCAAAAGAGGCATCGTTTAATTCGGGAATATTTTCTGTTATTTTAATTCCCATTCCAGGATTTGTACCATAAGTAACCATAGGTTCAATATCTGCTGCATCAAAGAAATATTCCTTGTCAAATTCAGCATCTGCATCGCTAGGAAGAGATTTCCAGTAAGCGACTTTTTTGTCAAATTCTTCACCTTTTGGCGCGAATTCTCTTCCTTTTACATATTCAAAAGTTGTTACGTCTGGTGCAATCATACCACCACGAGCTCCCATTTCTATACTCATGTTACAAACGGTCATTCTGCCTTCCATACTCATTTCTTCGAACACATTTCCAGCATATTCACAGAAATAACCTGTACCCGAATTGGTTCCTAATTTTGAAATGACATAGAGAATAACATCTTTTGGATAGACACCTTTTTTCAATGTTCCGTTAACATTTACGCGTAAACTTTTTGGCTTTTGTAATAACAAACATTGACTTGCAAAAACTTGTGCAACCTGACTTGTGCCTATCCCAAAAGCAATAGCACCAAATGCACCATGAGTAGAAGTGTGACTATCTCCGCAGACCATCGTCATTCCAGGTTGTGTGATACCCAATTCTGGAGCCATGACGTGAACTATACCATTGTATTGATGACCTAAATCGTACAGTGTGATACCATTTTCCTTGCAATTTGTTGAAAGTTGTTCTAACTGTTTTCTAGATAGTTCATCCTTAACCGGCAAATGTTGGTCTATTGTTGGGGTATTATGATCTGCTGTTGCAATTACTTGTTTTGGTCTTGCAATTGGAATATTGCGTTCTCTTAATTCGTTAAAAGCTTGAGGGCTTGTAACTTCATGAATTAAATGTTTGTCTATATATAAAATTTGTGGTCCATTCTCTATTGAATCGACCACATGTGCATCCCAAACTTTATCGAATAATGTTTTACCCATTATTATGAATTTATGATTTCGTTATAAACTTTACTAGTTTCTATTATTTTATGAATGTCAGAATCGTCTATTTCTTTCTTTTTATCTGCAAAATTTAAGAAGTTGGCATAAACTTCATCAAGTTGAAGTTTAGTTAGTTCGTAACCAATATTTTTAGCTCTGTATGCCAATGCTGCTCGACCACTTCTTGCGGTTAAAACAATAGCAGATTCTGTAACACCTACATCTTTTGGATCGATAATCTCGTAAGTTTCACGATTTTTTATCACACCATCTTGATGTATACCAGAGCTATGTGCAAATGCGTTGGCTCCAACAATGGCTTTGTTTGGTTGCGTATAGATTCCCATACTGTCTGATACTAATTGACTAATACCATATAACATTGATGTATCAATATTAGTATCTAGTTTTAAATATGGATGTTGTTTTAAAATCATAACAACCTCTTCAAGAGCCGTGTTACCTGCACGTTCACCAATACCATTAATGGTACATTCTATTTGTCTTGCTCCATTGATAACACCTTCAATGGAATTGGCTGTTGCCAGACCCAAATCGTTATGACAGTGACAGGACAATATGGCGTTCTCTATACCTTCGACATTCTCTTTAAGATATTTCATTTTTGCACCATATTCACTTGGTAAACAGTATCCTGTAGTGTCTGGAATATTTAAAACAGTTGCTCCTGCTTTTATAACGGCCTCACAAACTCTTGCCAGGTATTCGTTATCTGTTCTTCCAGCATCTTCAGCATAAAATTCGACATCTTCAACAAAAGATTTTGCATAGCTTACGGCTGCTACAGCACGTTTGATAATATCTTCTTTATTTGATTTAAACTTGTGAACGATATGCGAATCTGATGTGCCTATACCTGTATGAATTCTCGGTTTTTTAGCATATCTCAAAGCTTCTGCGGCTACTTTTATATCTTTTTCTACAGATCTTGTTAAACCACAAACTGTTGCATTCTTCACAATTTTTGATATTTCCTCAACTGATATAAAGTCACCAGGACTAGAAATAGGAAAACCTGCCTCTATAATATCAACACCTAAAAAATCAAGTTGTTCTGCAATAACTAATTTTTGTTCGGTATTGAGTTTACAGCCAGGTACTTGCTCGCCGTCACGTAGCGTTGTATCAAAAATATGTATGTTAGAAATAGACATTTGTTTAAATATATTTTCGTATTGTTATACGAATTTATATTTTGGATTTCTCTAATGAGAATTAATCATTATGATTTTACGATGTTTAATTAAGAAATATTTTGTTATATTCTTGATAATCAATTATATAAATTGATTTTTATACTATGACTAAAGAGCAAAAAGATAATTTGTTTATTCTGATAAAGTCCTTGTCCAAATCTGAAAAAAGACAATTCAAACTTTATGTTGGAAGATTGGGAGTAAATGAGGATTCAAAATTTTTGATGCTCTTTAATATTTTAGATAAATTAACTGTATATGATGAACCTACCATTTTAAAAAATGATTTTGTTAAAAAGCAACAACTTTCAAACCTAAAAGCACATTTATACAAGCAAATCTTGATTAGTTTAAGGTTAAACCCTTCACATCAAAACATCCGGATTCAAATACGTGAACAATTGGATTTTGCCACCATTCTTTACCATAAAGGGTTGTATAAACAAAGCTTAAAGATTTTAGATAAAGCAAAAACTCTTGCCATAGAAAATGAAGAGAAAAATATAGCTTATGAAATCATTGAGCTTGAAAAGGTTATAGAATCGCAATATATAACCAGAAGTATCAGCAGTAGAGCAGATGAGCTTACTATACAGGCTAAAGAATTGAGTGTACAAAATGTTTTAGCTAGTAAACTTTCGAATTTATCACTTCAACTATATGGGTTATTTTTAAAGACAGGTTATGTAAAAAATGATAAGGAGAATAAACGCATTACTAAATACTTTCATGCAAGATTACCTAAATATGATATCAATAAATTAGGTTTTCGAGAAAAATTATGGCTTTATAAAGCCTATCTGTGGTATAGTTTTTTAACTCATGATTTTTTATCGTGTTACAAATATGCTTCCAAGTGGGTTGATTTATTTTATGAAAATAAGCATATGATTGAATTGAATCCAGTTTTTTTCTTGAGAGGAAATCATTACTTGCTAGAGACTCTCTTTTACATTAATTATCACGAAAAATTTAAAAGCACATTAAATAATTTAGAGACAATAACCAAAGAGAAATGGTTTCCGATAGATGATAATGTAAACGGGTTGATTTTTATGTATGTATACAATAATAAAATCAATCTTCATTTTATGGAAGGCACATTTCATGAAGGGTTATCATTGGTAGTAGAAGTTTTGGAAAACCTTAAAAAGTATAAAAACAAAATTGATGAGCATCATGTTATGGTATTCTATTACAAGATTGCCAGTTTATATTTTGGAGCTGGTGATTTTAAGAAATGCATTGATTATTTAACCAAAATAATTAATAATAAGTCTCTTGAAATGCGTGAAGATCTATTGTGTTTTTCAAGAATATTAAATCTGGTTGCACATTACGAAGCGGGTATGGATTATAATTTGGATATTCAGATAAGAAGCACTTATAAGTTCTTAATCAAAATGGAAGACCTATATGAAGTTCAAAAAGAGATGATTAAATTCTTAAGAGGATTGGGAGATATTTATCCACATGAGTTAAAAACAGCCTTCATCAACCTTCATGAAAAGTTAAAACAGTATGAAGACCATCCATATGAGAGACGCGCATTTTTGTATTTAGATATTATTTCATGGCTAGAAAGTAAGATCCAAAATAAACCTGTAGATCAGATTATTAGAACCAAGTTTTTAGAACAATTGGAAAGAGAAAAAATTTAGAAATTTTTAAAATAAGTCATAAAAAATTTGGTTTTTAAAATTTTCTAACTGAATATTTGTGGCACAAAGTTCAAACATTTACTGAATTGTTATCAAGAAAGGTGGAGGGAATAGACCCTTTGAAGCCTTAGCAACCCTTTATTAGTAAAGAAGGTGCTAAATTCTACTTATACCTCTTTAGGTATTGATAGATAACCAAATATTACTTCAATTTTAGTAATACACTTTTCAGATAGCATTTAGTAAATATTAAAATGCATCGCATTGAAAAGTGATTTAAAACATATTACATTATCTAATTTTAAAACTGAAAATAAAGTTTCTTATGAGACAATTCGTTTAAGTTATCAGTTATTTGGTAAACCTTTGGGTGAAGCACCTGTTGTATTGGTTAACCATGCCTTAACCGGAAATAGTAATGTATGTGGAAAAGATGGTTGGTGGAAGGATCTTATAGGAAATAAAAAAGTAATTGACACCAATTCTTATACTTTACTTGCATTCAATATTCCCGGAAATGGCTATGACGGTTTTGTGATAGAAAATTATAAAGATTTTATAGCAAGAGATATTGCCAGGATTTTTCTTTTAGGTATTGAGGCTTTAAAAATCGATAAACTTTTCGCTGTTATAGGAGGTTCTTTAGGCGGTGGCATTGCCTGGGAAATGGCAGTGATTAATCCTAATATCACTGAACACCTTATACCTATTGCTACAGATTGGAAGAGTACGGATTGGCTCATTGCAAATTGTCAGATACAGGAGCAATTTCTACTAAATTCCAACAATCCTGTTCATGATGCCAGAATGCATGCTATGCTGTGCTATAGAACACCAAAATCTTTTAAAGAAAGATTTCAACGCACCAAAAATCAAGAATTAAAAATCTTTAATGTAGAGAGTTGGTTACTCCATCATGGCAATAAATTACAGGAACGCTTTCAGTTGTCCGCATATAAATTAATGAATCAATTGTTAAAAACTATTGATGCTACAAAAGATAGACAGGAAGATTTTAATGTGTTGGATTCTATCAATTCAAACATACATATTATTGGAGTAGATTCGGATTTGTTTTTTACAGCAGAAGAAAATAAAGAAACATATAAGCAATTGGCATTAACACATCCTAACGTAACCTATAATGAAATTAATTCGGTGCATGGACACGATGCCTTTTTAATAGAATATGAACAACTTGAAAAGATTATTGAAAGCATTTTCAGACCAAATTCAGAAAGTAAAAGAATGAAAGTATTAAAATTTGGAGGAAAATCCCTTGCTAATGAAAATGGTTTAGATAGAGCCATTTCTATTATAAAAAATAAAATAGAAGAAGGTGAAAAAATAACGGTTGTTGTTTCTGCTAGAGGTAATGCAACAGACCAACTTGAAACCATTTTAGATAAAGCAAGAAACAATCTATCTTATGATGAAGAATTTGAAAGCTTTAAAGAATATCAAAAATATGGAATAAATGAAATAGACTTTTCAGAAGAGTTTTCAACTTTGGAGCGCCTTTTTAATGGTGTAAAATTAATTGGAGACTATAGCAAAAAGACTAAAGATGAAGTTTTAGCTCAAGGCGAGTTGTTATCGATAAAAACGATATCATACTTGCTAAAACAGAATAATATAGATGCCGAAGCTGTAGATTCACGAAACTTAATAAAAACCAACGATGTTTTTGGAGAAGCGCAGCCTAACCTTCACATTTCAAAAGAAAATATTTTAAAATATTTTAAGCAAAAAAACGGAAATGTTGTCAATGTTGTGTCGGGTTTTATAGCCTCTAATAAAAACAACGAAACCACAACGTTAGGTAGAAACGGAAGCAACTATACAGCATCTTTATTAGCTAATTATTTAGACGCTGAAGAGCTACAAAATTATACACATATCGATGGTATATATACAGCAAATCCAGATTTGGTTCATGACGCAAAACGGATAGATGAACTATCTTATAGCGAAGCTAATGAACTTGCTAATTTTGGAACCACAGTTTTACATGCCAAAACCATAATTCCTTTATTAGAGAAGAATATTTCATTAAGAATCTTAAACACCTTCAATCCCGAAGATCAAGGAACACTGATAAAAGCAAGGACAAATCGTAAGGGTATTAAGTCACTTTCGGTTTTAGAAAATGTAGCGTTGGTTAATTTTGAAGGAAGAGGACTTCTTGGAAAAGTTGGTGTAGATGCCAGAATTTTTAAGGCATTGAGTAATCAAAATATTAGTGTTAGTATTATTTCTCAAGGCTCTTCGGAAAGAGGAATAGGCCTTGTTGTAGATGCCACAAAAGCTTCAGATGCTGTTATTGCTTTAGAGCAAGAATTCGAAAATGACTTCTACTCAAAAGATGTAAATAACATTTCAATTATTGACAATGTTTCTGTAATCTCTATAATAGGGCAGGATTTAAGCACTTTCCATAAACCTTTCAATGCTTTAATTAGAAATCAAATCATACCACTTTTATTCAATAACACAGTTACTGGAAGCAACGTGAGTTTGGTGGTTAAAAAACAAGAATTACATAAAGCTCTTAATGTTATTCATGGTGAAATCTTTGGCATATCTAAAAAAGTGAACCTTGCTGTCTTTGGTCATGGTTTGGTTGGCGGTGCATTGATAGATCAGGTGATTTCATCTCAAGACGATATTGAAAAACGAAAAGGAATTAAACTCAACATCTTTTGCATAGCCAATTCTAAACATGCCTTGTTGAATAAAAACGGAGTAGGTAACAATTGGAAAAAAGACTTGCAATCTCATGCCCATAGCTATCAAATAACAGATGTTCTTAATTTTGCTAAAGAACATCATTTGGAAAATTTAATAGCAATAGATAATACTGCCAGTAAAGATTTCGTAGAAAATTATAATACTTTAATTGAGAATGGTTTTGATCTGGTGTCTTCAAACAAAACCGCAAACACAATTCATTTAGACTTCTATAATTCATTGCGTGATAACCTTAAAAAATATCAAAAGAGATATCTGTACGAAACCAATGTTGGTGCAGGTTTACCTTTAATAGATACTATTAAACTGCTGCATCTATCTGGAGAAAATATTACAAGAATTAGAGGTGTTTTTTCTGGGTCTATTAGTTATCTGTTTAATAAGTTTTCTGTCGAAGAAAAACAGTTTTCAACAATATTAGAGGAAGCTATGAAACTTGGATTAACAGAACCAGATCCTCGTGAAGATTTATCTGGTAAGGATGTAGCAAGAAAGCTACTTATTTTAGCTAGAGAGCTTGATTTGTATAATGAAATTTCTGATATTCAGATTGAAAGTTTAATTCCAGAAAACTTAAAAGAGATTCAATTGGAAACATTTTTAGATTTATTGAATGGACTCAATGCACAATTTGAAGATTTAAAAAAGAATCTAAAACCTAATGAAGTTTTAAGGTATGTAGGAGATTTACATGGTAATTTAGAGAATGAGTATGGTGCAGAATTAGAAGTAAAATTGGTTTCAGTTCCAGAAAATTCACCTTTAGGTTCTTTAGGAGGTTCAGACACCATTTTTGAAATTTACACCGAATCTTATGGTGAACATCCTATAGTTATTCAAGGAGCTGGAGCTGGAGCACAGGTTACAGCAAGAGGTGTATTTGGGGACATATTAAGATTAACAGAAAAAAACATTTAAATAATGAGCAAAGATAATTTTGAAACAAGCGCAATAAGAACGCAAATAGAACACACACAATTTTTAGAGAATTCAAGTCCACTGTACTTGACTTCAGGCTTTGTATTTGAGAATGCTGAAGAAATGCGAGCTTCCTTTACAGAAGAAAAAGAACGAAATATTTACAGTCGTTTTACAAATCCAAATACTTCAGAATTTGTAGATAAAGTTTGTAAAATGGAAGGCGCAGAAGATGGCTTTGCATTTGCAACTGGCATGGCTGCTATATTTTCAAGTTTGGCAGCACTGCTAAATAGTGGAGATCATATAGTTTCTGCACGATCTGTGTTCGGGTCTACACATGTTCTTTTTACAAATTATTTTCCTAAATGGAATATCACAACAAGCTATTTTAATGTAAACGAACCTGATACAATAGAAAGTTTAATTACACCGAAAACGAAAATTTTATTTGCTGAATCTCCAACAAATCCTGCAGTTGATGTTCTGGATTTGGAATTATTAGGAAAAATTGCAAATAAGCATAATCTAATATTAGTTGTAGACAATTGTTTTGCAACACCTTATTTGCAACAACCCATAAAATTTGGTGCAGATTTAGTTGTTCATTCAGCTACCAAACTTATGGATGGTCAAGGTCGTGTTCTTGGAGGAATAACAGTAGGTAGAAAAGACTTAATAAGAGAGATTTATTTGTTTTCTAGAAACACTGGTCCATCATTATCACCTTTTAATGCATGGTTACTTTCTAAAAGTTTGGAAACACTGGTTGTTAGAGTAGATAAACATTGTGAGAATGCGTTGAAGGTAGCAGAGTTTTTAGAAAATCATGAAAATGTGAATTGGGTAAAATATCCATTTTTAAAATCACATCCTCAATATCAAGTTGCAAAAAAACAAATGAAAAAAGGAGGTAATATTGTAGCTTTTGAGGTTAAAGGAGGTATTGAAGCAGGAAGAAGTTTTTTAAACTCGATTAAATTATGTTCACTTTCGGCAAATTTGGGTGATACAAAAACCATTGTTACTCATCCTGCTAGTACAACCCATAGCAAGTTAAGTGAAGAAGATAGGTTGGAAGTTGGTATTTCTGATGGATTAGTTAGAGTTTCGGTTGGATTAGAGGATGTTTCAGATGTAATTAACGATTTGAATCAGGCATTACAATAATTTGATATTTTAGTTATCTTTGAAAGAATGATTTCAAAGAAAACAAAATACGGGCTAAAAGCGATGACTTATTTAGCTAGACAGGAAGATAGAAAGCCTGTTCAAATAAGTGTTATTTCAAAACATGAAAATATTTCACAAAAATTTTTAGAAAGTATTTTACTAACCCTTCGTAAGAATGGTTTTTTAGGTTCAAAAAAAGGAAAAGGTGGGGGTTATTATTTATTGAAAGATCCAAAAGATATTAAAATGGCTCCAGTAATGAGAATCCTTGAAGGACCAATAGCAATGGTGCCTTGCGTGAGTTTAAATTTTTACGAAACTTGTTCAGATTGTCCAGATGAGAACGCTTGTGCTGTTCATAATTTAATGATAGAAGTGAGAGATAGTACATTAAATATCTTCAATAATAAGTCTTTAGCAGATTTAATTTAACTAATTTTTATTAAAAAAATATTTGCATAGTATAAATTTTTGAATACTTTTGTTTAATAATCTACTACTCCGATAGGATAATGAGATTAATAAAATTAAAATTTGGAATATATAGTTATGAAAAACTTAAATATAGAAGAGTTAAATAGGGTATTAAGAGATAAGACACCAGATGAAATTATCGATTGGGCTTTAACGCTAACTGAAGAAAGAATAGTAACTACAAGCTTTGGAGTTTATTCAGAAGTCTTGTTAAGTACCTTTTTAAGAAAAGACAAGAACATTAAGGTTATTTGGTGTGATACCTTATTTAACACTCCTGAAACCTATGGCCATGCAATCAACATTATCAATAAATATAAATTGAATGTGCATACATATGTTCCTCTAAAGAGCAGAGAATATATTGACTCAACTTTAGGATTACCTGGAGTTGACGACCCAAAACATAAAGCGTTCACCGAAATTGTGAAATTAGAACCATTCCGTAGAGCTCTAGAAGAACATCAACCAAAAGTTTGGTTTACAAATATTAGAGTAAGACAAACAGAGTTAAGAAGCAAAAAAGATATTTTAAGTTTTAGTAAAGATGGAATTTTAAAAATAAGCCCTTTTTATTACTGGACAGATGGTGATTTAGATCGTTATGTAGAAGAAAATAATCTCACGAAAAATGATTCATATTTTGATGTCACTAAAGTCCTTGCTAATAGAGAATGTGGTATACACTTTCAATAATTGAAATAGATTATGCAGAGTTTTAGAACCGAAATAGAAAATCCAGTTGTAGAAAAAGACATTGTTGAGTTAGCTAAAAAGATTGAGCTATTTAATAATGGAAAAATTGATGAAGAGAAATTCAGAAGCCTTCGTTTGGCACGTGGTGTTTATGGTCAGCGTCAGGAAGGTGTACAAATGGTTCGAATTAAATTGCCTTACGGAAAAGTATTAAGTAAGCAATTACACAGAATTTGTGATGTTTCAGACGAATATTCTCGTGGTAGATTGCATATTACGACAAGACAGGATATTCAAATTCATTATGTAAGTCTTGAAAGAACACCTGAGCTTTGGTCAGAATTAGAACGAGATGACATTACACTACGCGAAGCCTGTGGGAATACAATTCGAAATGTAACGGCTTCGGAAACTGCTGGTATAGATCCTAAAGAACCTTTTGATGTATCACCTTATGCAAATGCAGTTTTCAAATTCTTTTTAAGAAATCCAATTTGCCAAGAAATGGGTCGTAAGTTTAAAGTCTCATTTTCATCATCAGATGAAGATACTGGTCTCTCATATATGCACGATCTTGGTTTTATTGCTAAAAATGAAAATGGAGTTCGTGGTTTTAAAGTAATGCTTGGTGGAGGTTTAGGCTCACAACCCAGACATGCAGACGTATTATATGATTTTTTACCGACAGACAAAATCATTCCTGTCATGGAAGGTGTTTTGCGGATTTTCGACCGTCATGGTGAACGCAGAAGCCGAGCCAAAGCAAGAATTAAATTTTTACTAAAAGACATTGGACTGGATGCTTTCAAAGAATTAGTCAAAGCTGAACAACACGCTATAGAATTTAAGTCAGTGCCTATTGATGCAGAATCTTACATTGCTTCAGCTCCAGTCCGTGTTGAAACTCCTCAAGTTGAAATTGAAGATCAGGAGGTTTTCAATCTTTGGAAATCTACCAATATTGTTCCTCAAAAACAAAAAGGATATGTTGCTATTGGAATAAAAGTCTTATTAGGAGATTTCTATACTGACAAAGCAAGATTATTAGCCGATTTGGTTGAAAAATACGCTGCTGGAGAAATACGTTTAACCTTAAGACAAAATATTTTAGTTCCATTTGTTAAAGAAGAATTAGTTCCTTTTTTCTATACAGAATTAAACAAAATTGGTTTTGCTGAAGCTGGTTACAATAAAGCAGTAGATATTACGGCTTGTCCAGGAACAGATACCTGTAATTTAGGAATTGCTAGCAGTACTGGAATTGCAGATGAGCTTGAAAGAGTTATCAAGAGTGAATACCCACAATATTTAGATAATAACGATTTAGTTATAAAAATAAGTGGTTGTATGAATGCTTGTGGTCAGCACAATATGGCTAATATTGGTTTTCAAGGAATGTCTATAAGAACAAAAGACAAATTGGTTGCTCCAGCATTACAAGTGTTATTAGGAGGTGGTAACCTTGGCAATGGTAAGGGTTATTTTGCGGATAAAGTAGTTAAGATTCCTAGTAGAAGAGGACCAGATGCTTTAAGACGTATTTTAAATGACTATGAAGCCAATGCGAAAAACACCTTATTTGTGGACTATTATAGACAGCAAGGCGAAAGATATTTTTATGAGCTTTTAACAGATCTTTCAGATATTTCAAATCTTTCGCAAGAAGATTTTATTGATTGGGGAAGTGAAGATGTATATGAAAAAGCAATTGGTATTGGCGAATGTGCTGGTGTAGTTATCGATTTAGTTTCTACTTTATTTTTAGAAAGTGAAGAAAAAATTGATGAAGCAATCACATCTTTTCACAATAAAGTGTATTCAGGTGCAATTTATCATGCCTATAGTTCTATGGTGAATTCTGCTAAAGCATTGTTGTTGGCAGAAAATGTAAAAACCAATACCCAAGCTGGAATCATAAGTCAGTTTGATGAAACTTTCGTTTCAAATAATAAAATTGAATTGGGGACTTCATTTTCAGAATTGGTGTATCAAATTAAAAAATATGCTCCTTCTAAAGAATTTGCTGCTGAATATATAGAAAACTCAAAAAGTTTTTTGAAAATTGTGAAGTCTTTTAGAGAAAAGGAAGTGGAAGAGAATGAAATTATTAAAAGAGCAGTTTAAAAATATTGATTATGATTTCTGGAGATCCAAAATTAACAGTAGTAGGAGCAGGTCCTGGAGATCCAGATCTAATCACGCTCAAAGCCATAAAAGCGCTAGAATCGGCAAATGTTATTTTGTATGATGCTCTTATAAATGACAAATTACTTAAATATGCGCCTATAAACTCTGAAAAGATATTTGTTGGAAAGAGAAAAGGTTGTTATGCATTTCAACAAGAACAAATAAATGAATTAATAGTAGCCAGAGCTAAAAGTCACGGACATGTTGTAAGGCTCAAAGGAGGCGATCCTTTTATTTTTGGGCGAGGTGCAGAAGAAATAGATTATGTAAAGCAATTTGGTATTGAAACGTATGTGGTACCTGGAATTTCTTCGATGGCTGCTGTTCCTGCATATCGAGGCATTCCATTAACTAAACGAGGAGCTTCAGAAAGCTTTTGGGTTATTACAGGCACAACAAAATCTCACAAATTATCTAACGATGTAGCTTTAGCAGCAAAATCTACGGCAACAGTTGTTATTTTAATGGGCATGGGAAAATTAGATGAGATAGTAAGCATATTTTCATCAGAAGGGAAACAAAAAACACCAATTGCAATAATTCAGAACGGAACGACAAAAGAAGAAAAAGTAGGAATTGGCACCATTGAAACTATTGGAAATATTGTAAAAGAAAAGCAATTATCATCTCCAGCTATCATTGTTATTGGAGATGTTGTAAGAGAGCGTGTTAAATTGAATTCAATTTCAGAAGAGATTATTCAAAATCAAAAAGTTGTATCAAACCAAATCGAGATATAATTCGAGATAAAATTATTAAGAAGACTATGGAAAGAAATAATTTGTATCCGATATTTTTAAAAATGCACAAACTTCAGGTATTAATTGTTGGAGGCGGAAATGTGGCGTTGGAGAAATTAACTTTTTTATTGAAATCTAGCCCGGATGCCAATGTTCAGATGGTAGCTACATTTTTTCGTCCAGAAACCATTGCATTAGCCAATAAATTTGAAATTGATATGATTACCCTTGCATATGACGATGCATTTTTAAATAAAAAGGATTTAGTAATTACAGCCACAGATAATTTAGAGGTAAACAATAGGATTTATGCCGATGCTAAACAAAGAAATCTGTTAGTAAATGTTGCTGATACTCCAGAGCTATGTGATTTTTACCTTGGTGGAATAGTTACCAAAGGTAATATTAAAATTGCTATTTCTACCAACGGAAAATCACCAACTATAGCGAAACGATTACGTCAATTTTTCGAGGATGTCATTCCAGACAATATAGACGATCTGGTTATAAACCTGAATCACTTTAGAAAAACAATTAAAGGTAATTTTGAGAAGAAAGTTTCAAGGTTGAATAAAATTACCGAAACCTTAATTAACAAGTAAAAAATGATTAAAACAGATATACTCATTATAGGTGCAGGACCAACAGGTTTATTCACCGTTTTTGAAGCAGGATTATTAAAATTGAAGTGCCATTTAATAGATGCTTTACCGCAACCAGGTGGACAATGTTCAGAGATTTATCCTAAAAAACCCATTTATGATATTCCTGGGTTTCCAGAAATATTGGCAGGTGATTTAACCAAAAACCTGTTAGAACAAGGCAAACAGTTTCAACCAGGATTTACTTTAGGAGAGCGTGCAGAAACTATAGACAAACTAGAAGATGGTTCGTTTATTGTTACAACCAACAAAGGAACAAAACATCATGCTCCTGTCGTGGCTATTGCTGGAGGTTTGGGTTCTTTTGAGCCGAGAAAACCTTTAATAGAAAATATTGCTTATTATGAAGATAAAGGCGTTGATTATTTTATTAAAGACCCTGAAATTTATCGAGATAAGAAAGTAGTTATTTCTGGAGGTGGAGATTCTGCTTTAGATTGGAGTATTTTCTTGGCAGATGTAGCATCAGAAGTCACATTAATTCATAGACGAATTGAGTTTAGAGGTGCTTTAGATTCTGTAGAGAAAGTTCAGGAATTAAAACTATTGAGTAAAATTAATCTGATCACACCAGCTGAAGTTACTGCGCTTCATGGTAATAAAAAGTTAGATGGTTTAACCGTTACAAAAGATAGTAAAAAATTATTACTTGAAACAGATTACTTTATTCCACTATTTGGTTTATCACCTAAATTAGGACCTATTGGAAATTGGGGATTGGAGATTGAAAAAAATGCTATAAAAGTTAATACTGTAGATTATCAAACTAACATTCCAGGTATTTTTGCAATCGGTGATGTAAATACTTACGAAGGTAAGTTGAAATTAATTCTTTGTGGTTTTCATGAGGCTACTTTAATGTGCCAATCGGCATTCAAGATTGTCAATCCAGGTAAAAAGCATGTTTTAAAATATACAACTGTAAGTGGTATTAATGGTTTTGATGGAAGTAGGAAAGAAGCGCCAAAAGCAGTAGTTCAGGCCATAAATTAACTTTAAATTTTGATTTTTTTCAGAATTAAAAAGTAAATTTATTTTTTAATTAATTACTGCTATGGGTTATAACCTTCGTTTAAAGGACGACATTGCAATTTTCACCAAACGACTTTTTTACGCCTTGTGTGATGATGCTGAAACACAGAAAAAGGAATTTTCAGAATTAGGTAAGACGTTTTGTAAAATAGTATCCAATACTTCGGAAGAAGATGTAGAAACCCTTTGGGATTTATTTATACAGAAAATGCCTTCAATCAAAAAAAGTATCGCTTTAGATGCTCTAGCTACAGAGCAGAACGATCCAGCATGTAAAGGACTTCAAGAAGTATATTTGGCATATCCAGGTTTTCACGCCATTGCGGTGTACAGGTTAAGCCATGAATTATTTAAACTAAATTTGCCAATCATTTCCAGAATGATGAGCGAATACATTCATGGTATTACAGGAATAGATATTCATCCAGGAGCAACTATAGGAGACTCTTTTTTTATTGACCATGGAACAGGTATTGTCATTGGTGAAACCTCAATAATTAAGAATAATGTCAAGATTTATCAAGGCGTTACTTTAGGAGGACTATCTATTAAGAAAAGTTTGTCAGCAACTAAAAGACATCCAACTATTGAAGATAATGTGACTATTTATGCTAATGCAACTATTTTAGGAGGAGATGTGACTATTGGAGCAAACAGTGTTGTTGGTGCTAATGTTTGGATAACCCAATCTGTTCCAGAAAATTCTTTAGTAACGTACCAGTCCGAAATTAAAATAAGTACTAGAAAAAAATGATTCAGAGTCAAAGCATATTAGATTTAATTGGTAATACACCTCTGGTTGAGGCCAGGCATATTATTTCTAAAAAAGATGTACGCTTATTTTTAAAAATGGAAGGAAAAAATCCTGGTGGAAGTGTAAAGGATCGTCCAGCATATAACATGATTAATGAAGCATTAAAACGAGGAGATATTAAAAAAGGAGATACTTTGGTTGAAGCTACAAGCGGAAATACAGGAATTGCTCTGGCTTTTATAGCACAGTTATTAGGATTGAAAATGGTGCTCATTATGCCTGAAAACTCTACTATAGAGCGTGTTAAAACTATGCGTTCTTATGGAGCAGAAGTCATTTTAACCAATTCTGAAAATGGTATTGAAGACTCAAGAGATTTAGCCTTCGAGCTTCGTGATACCAAAGGTTATACCTTGCTGAACCAGTTTGAAAATGATGATAACTGGAAAGCGCATTACAAAACCACGGGTCCAGAAATTTGGAGAGATACAAATGGCGATATAACACATTTTGTTTCGGCTATGGGAACAACAGGAACTATTACAGGAGTATCAACCTATTTAAAAGAGAAAAACAAAGATATTTCAATCATTGGAGCACAGCCAAAAGATGGAGCTAGCATTCCCGGAATTAGAAAATGGTCACCAGATTATGTCCCCAAATTTTTTGACCGATCAAAATTAAATGATGTTATCGAGGTGAGTGCGGAAGAGGCAAAAAACATGACTCGGAGATTAGCAAAAGAAGAAGGTGTTTTTGCAGGCATGAGCAGTGGAGGAGCAGTTTTTAGTGCTTTAAAGGTTGCCGAAAAAATTGATAAAGGTATCATTGTTACCGTGATTTGTGATATAGGTGATAGGTATTTATCTTCAGATTTATTTGAATAAAATTGGTTATATATTATTTATTACGTTATTTTACGCTCTAGTTCATAATTAGTATTGATGTTATCACGAAAGGCAGAGGGAATAGACCCTGTGAAGCCTTGGCAACCCTTTATTAAAAGAAGGTGCTAAATTCTACTTTATATCGATCATTTTTGATGTTAAGACAGATAACCACAAGTAAATCCCTTACTTTCCTGATGACATTTTACAGTAAATTACAGATAAGATGTCAAATATTAAACGAGTTTTACAAAATAGAATTTTAGTGTTGGATGGCGCTATGGGAACCATGCTACAACGCTATAATTTTTCTGAAGAAGATTATAGAGGCTCCAGATTTAAGGATTATCCAACTTCTTTAAAGGGTAATAACGATTTGTTGTCTCTTACACAACCAAAAGCAATTGCCGAAGTTCATAAAAAATATTTTGAAGCAGGAGCAGATATTGTAGAAACAAATACATTTTCGGGAACAAGCATTGGCATGGCAGATTATAACATGGAAAATCTGGTCTATGAACTCAATTTTGAATCGGCTAAAATAGCAAAACAAGTAGCAGAAGAGTTCACAAAACAGGAACCAAATAAACCACGCTTTGTTGCAGGAAGCATTGGACCAACAAATAAAACAGCGAGTTTATCACCAGATGTCAATAAGCCCGAATACAGAGCGATTACATTTGAAGAATTAAGAGTTGCTTATAAAGAACAAGTAGAAGCGTTGATAGACGGAGGAGTTGATATTTTATTGGTTGAAACTATTTTTGATACGCTCAATGCAAAAGCCGCTTTATTTGCGATAGACCAAGTTAAAGAAGAACGTGATATAGATATTCCAATAATGGTTTCCGGAACTATTACAGATGCATCAGGAAGAACATTATCTGGACAAACAGTTGAAGCTTTTCTAACATCAATTTCTCATATTCCTCTATTGAGCGTTGGTTTTAACTGTGCGCTTGGGGCAGATCAATTACAACCATATTTACAAAGGTTATCAAAAACCACTGATTTTTATACATCAGCACATCCAAATGCAGGATTGCCCAATGCTTTTGGAGAATATGACCAAACGCCAGACCAAATGCAGGTACTTATTGAGAATTACCTAAAAGATGAACTGGTCAATATTATAGGAGGTTGTTGTGGTACAACACCAGAACATATAAAAGCTATTGCAGAAGTTGCAGCAAAGTATAAGCCTCGAAAATTAGAGGTAGAAGTTTTATGGTTTTAGAGGTTGCCATATTAAATATAAAGAAAAACCTTTCAAAAGATTTCGAATTAGCTTTCGAAAAAGCAAAAACAATTATAGCATCAATGAAAGGATATAATTCTCACGAATTAAAAAAATGTGTTGAAGTTGAAGATAAATATATATTACTTGTCAATTGGCAAACCATTGAAGACCATGAAATAGGTTTTAGAACATCTAATGAGTACCAACTATGGAAATCTCTTTTGCATCATTTTTATGAACCATTTCCAATTGTCGAACATTACAAATAATGAATTTAAGAAATAAAAAATATCTTACACTTTCAGGTTTAGAGCCTTTGGTTGTAACTCCAGAAAGTAACTTTATAAATGTTGGTGAACGTACAAATGTTACAGGTTCCCGTAAATTCTTGCGTCTAATAAAAGAGGAAAAATATGAAGAAGCTTTAGATGTTGCCAGAGATCAGGTTGAAGGCGGCGCGCAAATTCTGGATGTCAATATGGACGAAGGTATGCTAGATGGTAAACATGCTATGGTAACCTTTTTAAATCTTATTGCATCAGAACCAGATATTGCGCGAATTCCTATTATGATAGATAGCTCTAAATGGGAAATCATTGAAGCTGGATTGCAGGTAGTTCAAGGAAAATCTGTTGTTAACTCCATTAGTTTAAAAGAAGGTGAAGCCATTTTTATTCATCATGCTAAATTGATAAAGCGCTATGGAGCAGCAATGATTGTTATGGCATTTGATGAAGAAGGACAAGCAGACACTTACCAAAGGCGAATAGACATTTGTAAGCGTTCTTATGATATTTTAGTGAATAAAGTTAATTTTCCTCCTCAAGATATCATTTTCGATCCTAACATTTTCCCTGTGGCAACAGGTATGGAAGAGCACAAACTAAATGCGTTGGATTTTTTCAATGCAACAAAATGGATTCGTGAAAACTTACCTTATGCCAATGTTTCAGGAGGAGTAAGTAATGTTTCGTTTTCATTTAGAGGTAATAATGTAGTTCGTGAAGCTATTAATTCAGCATTCTTGTATCATGCGATTCAGCATGGAATGAATCTCGGAATTGTAAACCCAACCATGTTGGAGGTTTATGATGAAATTCCTAAAGATTTGTTAGTACAAGTAGAAGATGTTCTCCTCAATAGAAGAGATGATGCAACAGAACGATTATTAGATTTTGCCGAAACTGTAAAAGGGAACGAAAAGCAAGATGAAACGAAAGTATTAGAATGGAGAAATGACCCTTTGCAAGATAGAATTACACATAGTTTGGTAAAAGGCATTGATGCCTTCATTGTAGAGGATGTTGAAGAAGCCAGACAAAGTGTTTCAAGACCTATTGAAGTCATAGAAGTACATTTAATGATTGGGATGAATGTAGTTGGCGATTTATTTGGAAGCGGAAAAATGTTTCTTCCTCAAGTCGTAAAGTCCGCTCGTGTGATGAAAAAGGCTGTCGCTTATTTACAGCCATTTATTGAAGCCGAAAAAGATGGAAAACAAGAATTTGCTGGTCGTGTTTTAATGGCAACCGTAAAAGGTGATGTCCATGACATAGGTAAGAATATTGTTAGTGTGGTTTTAGGTTGTAATAACTACGAGATCATAGATTTAGGTGTCATGGTTCCACCTGAAAAGATTATTGAAGCAGCCAGAAAAGAACAAGTAGATATTATTGGTTTAAGTGGCCTCATTACACCTTCATTAGATGAAATGGTCTATGTTTCTAAAGAAATGGAAAAACAAGGCTTCAATGTGCCTTTACTCATTGGTGGCGCGACCACTTCCAGAGCTCATACTGCAGTAAAAATTGCACCTAATTATTCAAACACTGTGGTTCATGTCAACGATGCTTCAAGAGCAGTAACGGTTGTTGGTAATTTGCTTCAAAAGGACAGTAGAGTTTATAAAGAACAAATTCGTGAAGAGTACGAAAAATTTAGAGAGCAATTTTTAAAGCGAGGAAAAAAGAAAGATTATGTGACTATTGAAGAAGCCAGAAAACGAAAATTCAAAATTGAATGGAAGGATTCAAATATTGTAAAACCAAATCAATTAGGAATTCAAATTCTGAATGATTTTAATATTGAAAAATTGGAGAACTATATAGATTGGAGTCCGTTTTTCAGAAGCTGGGATTTGCATGGAAGGTTCCCTGAAATATTAAAAGATGAAGTTGTAGGAGAACAGGCAACAGAATTATACAACGATGCACAAAGCCTGTTAAAGCGAATTTTTTCAGAAAAACTTCTCACAGCAAAAGCTGTTTTTGGTCTTTTTCCGGCTAATGCCATTAATGATGACGATATAGAAGTATATGATGAATCTGGTGAGCTAGTTCAAACATTCTTAACCTTACGTCAGCAATTAGACAAGCGCGAAGGCGTTCCTAATTTTGCATTGGCAGATTTTATTGCACCCAATGATTCTGGTATTCAAGATTATATTGGAGCTTTTTGTGTGACTACTGGATTTGGTACAGATGAACTAGCAAAACAATTTGAGAAAAATCATGATGACTACAATTCTATTATGATAAAAGCTTTGGCAGATAGATTGGCTGAAGCCTTTGCAGAATATCTACATAAAGAAGTAAGAACAAATTATTGGGCTTATGCCAAAGATGAAAACCTATCTAACGAAGAATTAATCAAAGAAAGTTATAAAGGTATTCGTCCAGCACCTGGTTATCCTGCATGTCCAGATCATTTAGAAAAGAAAACCATATGGAAGTTATTGAAAGTAGAAGAAAACATAGGAGTTAAACTTACAGAAAGTTTGGCTATGTGGCCAGCTGCCAGTGTAAGTGGTTATTACTTTGCAAATCCAGAAGCTAAATATTTTGGATTAGGAAAAATAACTCAAGACCAATTAAAAGATTATGCCAAGCGTAGAAATATTAGTGAAGAAGTAGCAGAAAAATGGTTAAGCCCTAATTTAGCAGATTAATATGAAAATAACAGAACACTTAAAGAAATCTAATGGGAAAACATTGTTTTCCTTCGAAATAATTCCACCTCAAAAAGGAACCAGCATTCAAGAATTATATGATAACATTGATCCGTTAATGGAATTCAATCCACCTTTTATAGATGTTACAACATCTCGTGAAGAATACGTATATATAGATAGAGATGGACTATTAGACAGGAAAATTACCAGAATGCGTCCAGGAACTGTAGGTATTTGTGCTGCCATAAAACACAAATATGAAGTAGATACTGTTCCGCATGTGCTTTGTGGCGGATTTACAAAAGAAGAAACTGAATATCTCCTAGTAGATTGCCATTATTTAGGAATAGAAAATGTTATGGCTTTACGGGGTGATGCTATGAGTCATCAAAAATATTTTGAGCCCACCAAAGGAGGTAATGAGTTTGCTTCAGATTTGGTTGTTCAGATTAAAAATCTAAATAAAGGAAAATATTTGCACGAAGTCATTGAAGCTACCAATAAATCTGATTTTTGCATCGGTGTTGCTGGTTATCCAGAAAAACACATTGAAGCTCCTTCATTGGAATCAGATTTAAAAAGACTAAAACAAAAGGTAGAATTAGGTGCAGATTACGTAGTTACTCAAATGTTTTTTGAGAATAAAAAGTATTTCGAATTTGTGAAAAAAGCTAGAGAATTTGGAATTGATGTACCCATAATTCCAGGAATAAAACCTATTGCTGTAAAAAGACATTTACAATTATTGCCTCAAGTTTTTAAAATAGATTTACCCGAAGATTTAATTGCCGAAGTTGAAAAGTGTAAAAACAATAAAGAAGTTAGGCAATTAGGTGTAGAGTGGTGTATAGAGCAATCTAAAGAGCTACTAGCGGCAGGCGTTCCTGTATTGCATTATTATTCTATGGGTAAGAGCGATAATATAAAAGCGATAGCTTCGCAAGTATTTTAATTATTCTATTACTTTTGTTTTAGAATAAATTACATGAAGCAACTTTTAGCTTATCTCTTTTGTTTCTTTTTTGCTATGGGCTTTTCTCAAGAGAAGCAGGTGTCTTCATCTTATTTAGATGTCAATTACTTTAGTGGCAATATTGCTTTACATAATGATGATATTCTTCATTTAATTACGGGTCATCCTGAAGGCTTTATTTTTAGTTGGAACAAGAAAACTTTTGGAAATAAAGAATGGGAACAGCGTTTTGGGTATCCCGATTATGGAATTTCGTTCGCTTACCAAGATTTAAAAAATGACGTTTTAGGGAATAATTATTCTATTTATGGTCATGTCAATTTTTATTTTTTAAATCGACATGCTTTTTTAAGATTAGGTCAAGGTATTGCTTTTACTACAAATCCTTATGATGAAGATAGTAATCATAAAAACATTGCTTTTGGGTCTAAATTTATGAGCAGTACCTACGCCATGATTAATTATAAGAGAGAACGTATCTTTGATAGATTTGGTTTGCAAGCAGGTTTGAGCTTAATTCATTATTCGAATGCCAATGTAAAGGCACCAAATACAAGTGTCAATTCAATAACTTTTAATGTTGGAATTACGTATAATTTAGATGATGAAAATCATGAATTCATTAAAACAGTTACCAAAGAAAAGTTTACGGAACCTATTAAATTCAATTTAGCGTTTAGAAGCGGAATCAACGAAAGCGATATTATTGGTAGTGGTCAATTTCCTTTTTATGTGTTTTCGGGTTATGCAGATAAACGCATTAATCAGAAAAGTGCCTTACAATTTGGAACAGACGTGTTCTTTTCAAACTTTTTAAAGGAATTGATTTATTATAAATCCATTGCTTTTCCTGAAGAGAATGTAAAAGGTGAAGAAGATTACAAACGTGTTGGCATTTTTGCTGGGCACGAACTTTTCATCAATAAGTTGAGTTTGGTGACTCAATATGGTTATTATGTGTATTATCCTTACGATTTTGAAGGTAAAACCTATATTAGAATTGGACTAAAACGGTATTTCGGAGAAAAATGGTTTGGTGCAATAACCTTAAAATCGCATGGAGCAAGGGCAGAAGCTGTAGAATTTGGTATTGGAGTAAGATTATAAATGATTTGACATTCCATACTTGATACGGAATTCAAAAAAAATAACATAGATTCTGCATCGTAGTGCAGAATGAAAAAATGAAGAAAATAGTTTACATAACGAGTTTTATTTTACTTTTTACGTGCAATAGTGAAGACGCTGGTGATTGTTTTCAAACTTCAGGAAATTTAATTCAACAAGAAGTTACAATAGAAGCTTTCGAAAAAATTCTAGTAAATAGAGATATAAAGTTGGTAGTAAAACAAGATGTAAATTATAAAGTTGTTATTGAAACAGGGAAAAACCTCATGAATGATGTTAAGATCAAAGTTATAAATGATCAACTTATTCTAAATGATGATAATACTTGTAATTATGTTCGTGACTACGGAATTACCACCATATATGTCTCCGCTCCAAATGTTACAGAAATAAGAAGCTCTACACAATACGATATTGTTTCAGAAGGTGTGTTGAATTATAGCAGTTTAAGGTTACTTTCAGAAGATTTTAATGTGCCTGATACATTTACCATTGGAGATTTCCGGTTGGAAATCAATTCAGCGAATTTGAACATTACAGCTAATGGCTTATCGTCATTTTATATTTCAGGAACAGTTGAAAATGCGAACATTGGATTTTATGCAGGATCCGGACGGTTTGAAGGCAGAAACCTATTAGCCCAAAATGTAGAGGTGTATCATCGAGGAAGCAACACTATGATTGTAAATCCGCAATTATCCTTAACTGGACAACTTCTCGGGACAGGAGATTTAATTTCTGTAAATCAACCCTCAATTGTTGATGTTGAAGTTGTATACACGGGAAATTTAATTTTTGAATAAAGACATAGCTTGTTTTGCTATTTCTAATTCTTCATTTGTTGGAATCACCAAAATGCTAACTTTAGAATTTGTATGATGTATGGTTCTAATGCTACTAGATTCCATTTCGTTTTTGTCTTTATCAAGTTGAATGCCTAAAAAATCTAATTCTTCAGAGACTAATGTTCTCATGTAATGTGAATTTTCACCAATTCCTGCCGTAAATACAATCGCATCCAATCCATTTAAGATAGTAGCATAACTGCCAATATATTTTTTTATGCGATAAGCATTCATTTTCAATGCTAATTGGCATGCTTTGTTACCACTTTCTGCCTCACTTTGTATATCTCTTAAATCGCTAAAACCAGTAAGGCCAAGCATGCCGCTTTTCTTTTGTAAAATTGATTTTATATCGTCTATTTCTATTCCCAATCTCTCATTTAGGTAAAAAATAATGGAAGGATCAATATCACCAGAACGTGTTCCCATAATTAAACCACTTAAAGGAGAGAAGCCTAAAGAATGATCAATACTTTTGCCATTTTTAACAGCTGTCATACTACAACCATTTCCCAAATGGATTGTTATTATTTTAGATTCTTTTTTATTTAAAACCCCTATTGCTTTTTCTGAAACATATTTATGGCTTGTACCATGAAATCCATACATGCGAATATTGTACGTGTCCAAAAACTCATTCGGAATGGCATATTTATAAGCATATTCTGGAATAGTTTGATGAAAAGCAGTATCAAAAACCGCTACTTGCTTTGCATTTGGAAATACATCTTCTGCCACTTCAATGCCTTCTAAATTTGCAGGATTGTGTAGAGGTGCTAACATAGACAACGCTTTGATTTTTTCTTTCACCACAGCTGTAATTTCTGTGGTTTCAGTAAAATGTTTTCCACCATGTACTACTCTGTGCCCTACAACTGCGATTTCATCAGGAGATTTAAGTATTCCGTTATTTTTGTCTAAAAGTTGTTTAGTTAAAAGTTCCAGTCCCATTTTATGGTTTAGAATTGGTGTTTTCAATTTAATGTTCTCGTTTTGAGTATTAAATTTGAAATTCGCATCATCAAAACCAATACGATCAATCAAACCAGAGCATAAAATGGTTTCATCTGGCATTGCAAACAACTGAAATTTTAAAGAAGAACTTCCTGAATTAAGTACTAATACCTGCATGAATTAAATTTCTTGAGCTTGAATAGCTGTTATGATAACAGTGCTGTAAATATCATCTACTGTACATCCTCTACTAAGATCGTTAACAGGTTTGTTTAGACCTTGTAATACTGGGCCGATAGCTAATGCTCCAGTTTCTCTTTGCACGGCTTTATAGGTGTTGTTTCCGGTATTCAGATCTGGAAAAATTAGAACACTGGCATTTCCAGCTACTTCTGAATCTGGCATTTTGCTTTTTCCTATTCGCATATCGACAGCGGCATCATATTGTATAGGACCTTCTATTTTTAAATCTGGCATTTTAGTTTTTGCAATATCTGTAGCATGTCTTACTTTTTCAACATCAACACCTTTCCCTGAAGCACCAGAGGAATATGAAAGCATAGCAATTTTTGGATCTATACCAAACTCTTTTGCAGTTTGTGCAGATGAAATAGCAATTTCTGCCAACTCTTCTGCATTTGGATTTGGGTTGATGGCACAATCTCCAAAGACGGAAATTCTGTCTTCAAGGCACATAAAAAATACGGAAGAAACAATATTTACACCAGGTTTTGTTTTAATAAACTGCAAAGCAGGTCTCAAGGTATGTTGAGTAGTATGTATAGCGCCAGACACCATTCCATCTGCATGGCCTTTATAGATCATCATGGTTGCAAAATAAGAAACATCAGACATGGCATCTCGTGCCATTTCTAAATTCACGTTTTTATGTTTTCTTAACTCATAAAAGGTGTTGACATAATCTTCAAAGTGAGGAGAACTGGAAGGAGAAACTATATTTATTGCATTGGTGTCCAAAAAAATATCAAATTTCTTGATGCGTTCTTTAATTTTTTCTTCATCTCCAATTAATGTCAATTCAACAACATGCGCATTAACCAATCTTGCCGCTGCTCTTAAAACACGCTCATCATAACCTTCTGGTAGGACAATGTGCTTCTTGTTTTTTAAAGCACGCTGTAATAAATTATACTGAAACATTCTAGGTGTTAATATTTCAGATTTAAATGTAATTAAGCTGTCAGCTAATTTATTAGTATCTACATGTTTTTCAAATGTGGTAATAGAGGTTGTGATTTTTTCAGTATTATCTGCATATATTTTTGCTTTAATCTTACCAATGTTATTGGTTACATGATAGGTGCCACCATTTACACTAATTATTGGTACAACGCTTGAAAGACCTTCAATGAGTTTTAAAATAGATGCTTCTGGTAACAGACCACCAGTGAGTACAATTCCAGAAATTTTAGGATAATTGTTTGATATATTGGCTTGCAGAGCTCCAAGAATAATGTCAGCTCTGTCTCCTGGTGTGATGACAAGAGCATTTTCTTTAAGGTGAGTCAGGTAATTCCGCAACTGCATAGCACCAACACTAAAATTTTCAGACAGGTTATTTATCATATCTTTTCCAAAGATGATTTTGCCATTCAATTCACTTACAATCTCTTTTATTGTTGGGCTTGATAAATTATTCACTTTTGGGATCACTGTTATGTCAGTACCATCATTAATACGAGATCTTAATAAACCCTTTAACGTGATGATATTTTCAGGATCTGTTTTGTTGACCATTATTGAAAGCACATCAACGTCCTGTTTAAAAGTGTCAAAAGCCAATTGAACACTATCAACAATTTCATTAAATTCTTTTTTATCTCCATGAGAGACGATGATTACAGGAAGACCTAAATTTTTTGAGATTAAAATATTGATATCCAGCTCAAGAATTGCACCTTCATGAGAAAAATCGGTTCCTTCCACCAAAACAAAATCAAATCGATCTTCTAGGTGTTTATACTTTCGGATAATTTCATCAATTACGTCACCAGATTTCCCTTGATTATATAAATCGAGTACTTGTTTTCTAGTAAAGGCATACGTTTTTTTATAGCTAATGTCAATCTCAAAGTGTGACAGTACAGTATTAATGTGATGGTCCTTCTCACCAACGTCCACATCTTCAATAATTGGTCGAAAATAACCTACTTTGGCAGTTTTTCCCAAGAGCATACGCATTAAGCCCAGAACAACAACAGATTTACCGCTGTTAGGCTCTATGGTTGCAACATAAATTCCTTTGTTCATAATTGGTTTTACAGTGTTGTAAAGATAATTATTTACTTACTTTTTGGATGAAATAAGTATTCTAATTTTAAAAAATTAAATGATCTATTATACAGTAAAATTACTACCTCTTTGTTTTGATAAATATGATTTTTATCATACTATATTTTGTCGATAGAAGTTTATTATGGGATTTGAACAAATCTATAATGGGCAGCTTATTTTTAAAATTAAAAAAAATTAATTTTTCCTATCATATATTTCCACAGCTTTTTTTAGCAAATCCAGCCGTGTTTTAATAGTATTTGTACGACCGTAAGCAGCTTTGGTTTTATAGGCAACGACAACAT
Source organism: Gilvirhabdus luticola (assembly GCF_040117515.1). Lineage (NCBI taxonomy): Bacteria > Pseudomonadati > Bacteroidota > Flavobacteriia > Flavobacteriales > Flavobacteriaceae > Gilvirhabdus > Gilvirhabdus luticola. The sequence continues at coordinate 415,882 of NZ_JBEEEN010000002.1, read as the reverse complement.
TAATAGCTGGATATACGGTGATACTTTGTCCCATGTATCCTAAAGCAGAATATGCATCTTTAAGCCTATAATCTTTTGTATTTTGCCAAAGCCACCACATATATCCATAGCCAAAATCAACGCGTGTGTCTTTAAAAACAGGTACGTTTTTATTTAATTCTGTATGTGATGTACGTTCAGTAATCATTTCATTAACCCAATTTTTATTTATTATTTCTGTGCCATTCCAATCTCCATTATTGAGCATTAGCAATCCGATTCTTGCCATATCTCTTGTTGAAAACCACATCGGATAAGCCAAATATTTAGAAATAGTTGTGTCTCCTTCTTTTTTCTGCAGTTCACGTTTCCAATCTTGCATTTTTAATGGAATAGCTAATTGAGTTTCAACCACATCATAAATATTTTTGTTAGTTTCTTGCTCGAAAATAAAACCAGCAGTATTAAAATCCCAGTTGCTATATAACCAATAACTTCCTGGCTTAACACTACCTCTTTCTGGTGCAAATTGTTGCATGCCACCTGGATAACCTTCTGGATGATAGACACCTGATCTTGCTGAAATGAGATCTTTTATGGTTGCTTTCTTTTCTATATCCTTTAACCCTTGAACATCATCAATTTCTAATTCTAGTAACGTTTTATTTAAATCGATTTGGCCATTGTTAACATACTTACCATATAGCATTGCGAGAACGCTTTTTCGACATGAAGCGATATAACTATTTTCAGAAATATCGCCGTAGTCAAAAACGATTTTTCCTTTGTGAACAATTATAAAACCAGTGATGTTCGTGCTATCAATAAGGTATTGAGTAAATTCTTGTGATTTGCTAATACTCCAACCATCATCTTCAGGATTGTCATGATAATTCCATTTATCTTGAGGGAATTCTTGCGCAATAGTTAAAGTTATTGGCAGTAGCCAAAAAAAGAAAAATAGTTTTAAATTCATAACCTATATTTTTTATGATGTCAACTCCCTAAACAAACTTTCTAGACTTGCATTCTTTTGGTTCAATTGGAGAATTTTTAATTGGTTATCGTGTGCAAAATCAAACACATAAGATCGCATATCTTCAGAAGTAGAAAACGTGATTTCATACACAAAATCATGTGTATTAATCACCTGTTTTACTTTTGGGAGGTTTTTAAGAAAAGTATCTTCTATACGATAATCAAATTCTACAATAACGGTTTGTTCTTTTTGGATACGTAGATCTTTGAGTTTTTTGTTAGCGACTATTTCACCTCTATTAATAATGATGACACGATCACACATAGCTTCAACCTCTTGCATGATATGTGTAGATAGAAAAACCGTTTTTTCTTTACCAATAGATTTAATCAAATTTCTAATATCTACCAATTGGTTTGGATCTAATCCAGTAGTAGGTTCATCAAGAATCAACACATCTGGATTATGCAGTAAGGCATTAGCCAAACCAACGCGTTGCCTGTAACCTTTAGACAATTGACCAATTTTTTTATGAGCTTCTGGAGTTAATCCGGTTAAATCAATGACGTCTTGAATTCTCTGTTTAGGTACTTTGTGAACAGAGGCATTAAAAGCTAAATACTCACGCACGAACATATCTAAATACAAAGGGTTGTGTTCCGCCAAATAACCAACACTTTGTTGTACGCTCCTGGTGTTTGCCTTCACATCATAACCATTTACTAATGCAGAACCTTCATTGGCTTCTATAAACGTGGTCAGGATTTTCATCATGGTAGATTTTCCAGCACCATTTGGTCCCAAAAAACCAACAATCTCTGGCTTTTCAACTTTAAATGAAACATCATCAAGAGCTTTCTGATTTCCGTAGGTTTTTGTTATGTTTTGAACTTCAATAGACATGATTGCGAAATATCTTCAAAAATAAACATAATATAATTTAAACAGACTTTTATTTCATTTTCTTCAAAACTTCGTTTAAAACCATAAAAAATCCTTTTTACTATTTTGATTTCTGAAAATATTATTTACATTAGCCACATAATTATGAGAACAACAGTAGATTATACATATTATAACTGGTTTTATTTCTTTTTTAGCAGAAAGATCGAGACGTTGTATGTGTAATTTATAAACATAAATTTAAGTATAGGTCTCGATGTAAAATCGGGACTTTTTTTTTACATGATAAAGACAGTAGCAATACAAGGTATAAAAGGATCTTTTCATCATATTGTATCCCAACAATATTTTGAAAACGAAATCAATGTTATTGAGTGCCTCACTTTTGATAAGGCGGTAGAAAGTCTTATGAATAAAGAGAGCGATGCTGTTATTATGGCCATAGAAAATTCTATTGCAGGCTCAATTATTCCTAATTATGCTTTGATCGATAGTTACCATTTATATATTGTTGGTGAACATTATTTGGATGTGCAACATAATTTGTTGACTTTGTCAGACCAAACCATTGATGATATTGAAGAAGTATATTCTCATCCAATGGCATTGTTACAATGTAAAGAGTTTTTTAAAGATTATCCAAGCATAAAATTGGTTGAGGATAAAGACACAGCAGAAGTAGCACAACGCATTCATATAAATCAATTAAAAGGCATTGGTGCTATTGCAAGTAAGTTGGCAGCAGAATTATTTGAGTTGGAAATTTTGGCACCAAGTATTCAAACCATCGCACATAATGAGACAAGGTTTGTAATTGTAAAACGTGAAAATCACGAAATACCTGAAATCGAAATCAACAAAGCATCCTTTAAGTTTTCGTTAGACCATAAACGTGGTAGTTTGGCAACCATACTTAATGTTATGAGTGACTGTAAGTTGAATTTAACTAAAATACAATCATTACCCATTATAGATACACCTTGGAAATATGCTTTTTTTGTTGATGTCACCTTTGCAGATTATAAAGATTGTATAAAGGCAAAATCAATTATGAACATCATGGCTCAAGATTTTAAAATTTTGGGAGAATATAAAAATGCAAGGATATGATACAAGTGGCTAACAGATTGCATAGTGTTGAAGAGTACTACTTTTCTAAAAAGTTAAGGGAAGTAAACTTGCTTAAAGCAAGTGGTAAACCTATTATCAATTTAGGTATTGGCAGTCCGGATATGCAGCCTCCACAAAAAGTGATTAAAGCACTTGCTGCTGGATTGTATGATGAAAACGCTCATAAATATCAAAGTTATCAAGGTCTTCCAGAATTGAGAGAAGCCATGGCTGCTTTTTATAAAGACCAATATAATGTTCATGTAAGTGCTGAAACTGAAATTCTTCCGTTAATGGGAAGTAAAGAAGGTATCATGCATATCTCAATGGCTTATTTAAATAAAGGTGATGAGGTATTAATACCAAATCCTGGATATCCAACATACCTTTCAGTCACAAAATTAATGGAAGCAAAGCCAATATTCTATGAATTGGATGAATCAAATAATTGGCTACCTAATTTAAAGGCTCTGGAACAATTGGATTTAAGTAAGGTAAAATTAATGTGGCTTAATTATCCACATATGCCAACTGGAGCAAATGCAACAGAACAATTGTTTGAAGACATTGTTACTTTTGCCAAAAAGCATAATATTCTATTAGTAAACGATAACCCATATAGTTTTGTTTTGAATGACAAACCAAAAAGCATATTAAGTGTAAGAGGAGCAAAAGAGGTATGTTTAGAATTGAATTCGTTAAGCAAAACCTTTAATATGGCAGGTTGGAGAGTAGGAATGGTTTTAGGAAACCATAGTCATATCTCTAATATTTTAAAGGTAAAAAGCAATATGGATTCAGGTATGTTTTATGGTGTTCAAAAAGGAGCTATTGAAGCTTTAAAATGTTCGTCAATGTGGTATGCAACGTTAAACAGTGTGTATCAAAAACGCAGAGAATTAGTTTGGAAATTGGCAGAGGCTTTAAATTGTACTTACGATAAAAATTCGTCTGGTCTTTTTGTCTGGGCAAAATTGCCACCTTTTGTAAAGTCGGAAGAATTTATAGATGTCATTCTTAAGAACAATCATATTTTTATTACACCAGGAACTATATTTGGCAGCAAAGGAGAAGGTTATATTAGGATTTCACTATGTGTAACAACTGAAGATTTGGAAGAAGCAATTGTAAGAATATGATGAAGAATATATACATAATTGGAGTTGGATTAATTGGTGGAAGTCTAGCAAAAGATATTAAAAAGTTAGATCCAGAAGTAATAATTCACGGAATTAGCAGAAAGCAGACAACCCTTGATAAAGCACTATCTCTTAATTTAATTGATAAGAAGGCGACGTTGGAAGATATTGTTAATGCAGATTTAGTTATCGTGGCTATTCCTGTAGATACGACGGTAAAAATGTTGCCAATGCTATTAGATAAAATTCCAGAAACGGGTTTGATAGTAGATGCTGGTTCTACAAAAAAGGATATCTGTAAAGTTGTTGAAAACCATCCTAAAAGAAGAAATTTTTTAGCATCTCATCCTATTGCTGGAACCGAATATTCTGGACCTGAAGCAGCCATTAGTGGTTTGTTTGAAGGTAAAACAAACATAATTTGCGAAGTTGAAAAAACAGCGTTCAAGCTGCAGGAAAAGGCTTTGAAGTTATTCGAATCTCTAGGTATGCGTATTAGATACATGAATCCTGAAGCTCATGATAAACATATAGCTTACGTATCACATTTATCGCATATAAGCTCTTTTATGCTAGGTAAAACAGTCATTGAAAAAGAAAAGAACGAGCGAGATATTTTTGATATGGCTGGTAGTGGATTTGCTTCTACTGTAAGACTGGCAAAAAGTTCACCAGAAATGTGGACGCCTATTTTTAAACAAAACAAAGTCAATGTTATAGAAACACTTGATGAGTATATAAACAACTTAAGACAGTTTAAACAGTTTATGGAACAAGATGATTTTGAAGCCATTTATAACGAAATGAAAGACACAAATTATATAAAACAAATTTTAGAAGGAATTGCTTAAAAAGTAAATTATGGAAAACACGAAAGAAATGAGAAAATGGTTGGATGATATGAATTTAAGTCATCCACTGGTTGTTGCTGGGCCATGTAGTGCAGAAACAGAAGAACAAGTATTAAAAATAGCGCACGAGCTTAAAGATACAGACGTTAATTATTTTAGGGCAGGTATTTGGAAACCCAGAACAAGACCAGGAAATTTTGAAGGAGTTGGAGCATTGGGTTTAAAATGGCTACAAAAAGTGAAGTCTGAAACCGGTATGAAGACCACTACCGAAGTTGCAAATGCAACGCATGTTAAGTTGGCTTTAGAACATGATATAGATATGTTATGGATTGGAGCTCGCTCTACAGTGAGTCCATTTATCATGCAAGAAATTGCAGATGCCTTACAAGGAACCGATAAACCAGTTTTAATTAAGAATCCTGTCAATCCAGATTTGTCGTTATGGCTTGGTGGTATTGAGCGTATTTATAGTTCTGGAGTTAAGAACATTGGGGCTATTCACAGAGGTTTTTCAACCTATGAAAAAACAAAATACCGAAATATTCCTGAATGGCAAATGGCTATTGAGTTTCAAAATAGGTTCCCAGATATTCCTTTAATAAATGATCCATCTCATATTACTGGAAAACGAGATATGATTTTTGATGTATCTCAAACAGCATTAGACCTTAATTTTGATGGTTTAATGATTGAAACTCATTGTGATCCTGACAATGCTTGGAGTGATGCTGCACAACAAGTAACACCAAATACTTTGGTTCAGATCATGAAAGATTTAAGAATAAGAAAAGAATCTGATCCTGAAGCAGAATATAATACTAGCCTTAATAATTTAAGAGCAAATATTGATATTATTGACAATCAAGTTATAGAATTATTAGGAAAACGAATGAAAGTATCTGATGGTATTGGTCAATTAAAGAAACAGAAGAACGTGGCTGTTTTACAAAGTAAACGTTGGAACGAAATACTTGGTAAAATGGTTCTTGAAGGCGAAGAAAAAGGATTAAGCGAAGAATTTGTCCTTAAGATGTTTAAAGCGATTCATCAGGAATCTATAAATCATCAGGAAAAAATTATTAATGGTTAAAGTTAAAAGCCTCACAAATGTGAGGCTTTTTAAATAAGTTATTTATTTCTTTTAAAAATATAGCGCGTAATAAAGATACCACTGCCATCATCTTTTCCAGCGTCACTTTCAACAGCACTTGTTATAAAAGCTAGTTCCCAACCTTCTTCAATCATGGAATTTATTTTAGACGAAATTACTGCATCATTGGAGGCAATGTTTTGAAATCTAATTCCACCAATATTAAAAAAATTCAATAATTTAGTTTCTTCAAAATCTTTGACCCTTATGTCCGATCTTTTAGACTTGTTTCTTGTATTATCTTCTTCCGTTTGTTCAGAAGCAAATTCAGTATAATCCCTTTCAGCTTCAGCCGAAATTATTCTTGATCTGCCTAGTCCACTAGATACAATAGATTCAACACTAGTAATAACTTTATACTCAACTTGAGCATATACTTCTACTATTGATATAAAAAGAAACACTATAAGTAATAAAATTTTTCTCATAGATTTTGGTTTTAAAAATTAAGCAGCAATATACAATTCTTTAAAATTTATTTGTAAGCCAATTGTATGAATTTTCAATAAATTTAGGCGTATCAAATCTATACCCAAAATATAGTATTCCATATATTCTGTCATTCTCTGTATTGGAATTTTTGTCTTCATTGTACCAGTTAGCGCTAAAATTATAGCTTCCTCCAAAAATTATTCTTTTAGAACTGAATCCTAATTGCAAGCCACCTTCTAGCTGACGTGTGATTAATGTTTTATATTCAGTTGATTTTATATCATTAATTATACTTTTATCATTAACAAACCTAACACCTAGTGATGGTGACACGTATGGCGAAATAAACCAATTCTCTTTAATTACTAGGGTATAATAGTAATTGGTAGCTAACCGAATATTAAACGATTTTTCTTCACTTTCACTACCTAAAAAAGTAAATCCAGAATTATTATAATTGTAGTAAAGAATTGGCACAAAACTGCCAGCACTCTTTTTTTGCCATTCGGTCTGATATACTAGATTCCTATAAGAAAACTTGGGATTGAAAACATAGGCTGTAGACATGCCCCAAGTCACGTTTTTTAAATTGGGAATTTGGATGTAAGGGTCTTCACCTTTAATCCAATCATCAACAAAATCATGAGTATTTTTAATATAATAACCTTTAATTTTATTATAATAGATTCCTTGTACCCAATTGCCTAAGAACATTCTAAATTGAAGGTCGCTAAACGAAGATTTTCCTTTGAGATTATCATCTTGGTTATCAGTAATAAAGTTGGGTGCAAACCCTAGGCTTATCCCAATAAATTGATAGTCAAGAGACAAAAACAACTTATAATTATTGTTTGGTTCTACTTTCAAATCAACAGTATTGTCTGTTCTTAAAATATAGGTATCTGTTTGTGTACTAAGATTTGCTTTTATAATTATTTTGTCTGCAAAAGAAACAATTGAAGTTGAGTCTTTCTGTGTTGCATTTTGTCCATAAAAATTAACAGAAATTAGAAAAACATAAAGTAGTAAATGTTTAGGAAACCAATTCATTTCAAAATGACGTCTTTTTTGACTCATTGAAGGTAATAAAAAAACTATTTCTAATCGTTTGCTTTTGTCTTGTATTACAAAGTAATAATTTACATCTTTGTGACTAATGACAGGAATAGTTTATAAATCTACAGGAAGTTGGTACACCGTAAAGACAGAACTTGGGGAGATTTATGAATGCAGAATAAAAGGCAAGTTTCGTATTAAAGGTATAAAAAGCACTAATCCAATTGCAGTTGGTGATATTGTAGATTTTGAGCTCGAAACCGATAATAATGAAGTAACTGGAATAATTCACAATATATATGACAGGAAGAATTATATCATTAGGAAGTCTGTAAACTTATCAAAGCAAACACATATTATTGCTTCAAATATAGATCAGGTTTTTTTACTAGTAACAATAAATAACCCAGTTACTTTTACAAGTTTTATAGATCGGTTTTTAGTTACAGCAGAAGCGTATTCAATTAAAGCAATCTTACTTTTTAATAAAATTGATACTTATGATGAAAACAATTTGCTGGAAGTAAAATATTTAAAATCTCTTTATAAAAATATTGGCTATCAGTGTTATGAAATTTCGGCTAAAGAAGGTAAGAATGTTGATAAGGTTAAACAGCTTATGACAGATAAAGTAAGTATGTTTACAGGGCATTCAGGTGTTGGTAAGTCAACTTTAATAAATAAGATAGAGCCTGAACTGGATTTGAAGATTCAAGAAATATCCTTACAGCATATGCAAGGTCAACATACTACAACCTTTTCAGAAATGTTTGACTTAAGTTTTGGGGCAAAAATAATTGATACGCCAGGAATTAAAGGTTTTGGAGTGGTAGATATGGACAGAGAAGAAGTTGGCGATTATTTCCCAGAGTTTTTTAAACTTAAAGAAAACTGCAAGTTTAACAATTGCCTTCATCTTAATGAACCAAAGTGTGCAGTTAAGAAAGCTTTAGATAATGACAAAATAGCTTTTTCTCGTTACCGAAGTTATTTGTCAATTTTAGAGAATGAAAGTGAAAATTACAGAACAGATAATTGGGATAAAGAATGAAAGCAGTAATTCAGCGTGTTTCAAGGGCGAGTGTTACTATTGAAGAAAGCCAAGTAGCCTCAATTGAAAATGGACTTCTAATTTTACTGGGAATTGTAAATGAAGATACGATAGAAGACATTAATTGGGTAGTTAAAAAAATAGTTAACTTAAGAATCTTTAATGATGATTTGGGTATTATGAACAGATCACTGATAGATATCCAAGGAGATGCTATAGTTGTTAGCCAGTTTACACTTCATGCTAGTACAAAAAAGGGAAACAGACCAAGTTATTTAAAAGCAGCGAAACCAGAAATTGCAGTACCGTTGTACGATTCATTTGTTAAGCAATTTGAAATAGTTATAGAAAAATCTGTGGGAACAGGAGAATTTGGAGCAGACATGAAAGTAGAGCTTTTAAACGATGGACCAGTTACCATTATCATTGACTCAAAAAACAAAGAGTAATGGCTTCAATATTTGGTCATAGTATTGTTGCGCTTACTATTACAAAATTATTTGATAATAATCATTCAAGATTATTAATTCTTTTGGCAATCGTTTCTGCTATACTTCCAGATCTAGATGTTTTAGCTTTTAATTTCGGAATTCCGTATGAACACCCATTTGGTCACAGAGGATTTTCACATTCTATACTTTTTGCTTTAATCTGGTCAACTTTAATAACCTATACTTTAGGAAGAAAAAATAAAAAGCTTTGGTTTCTTGTCATTTTTTTGTCAACACTATCTCATGGTATTCTGGATGCCATGACTTCTGGAGGTAGAGGTGTAGGATTTTTTATTCCCTTCAATCACGACAGATTTTTCTTTCCATTCAGAGAAATAATGGTATCTCCTCTAGGTGTAGATAGATTTTTTTCAGAATGGGGTTTTCAGGTTATTTTAAGTGAATTAAAGTATATCTTTTTACCTTCTGTATTTGTTTTACTAATATTGCATTTCAATAATAAAAAAGTCTAAATGGATATACAAAACGCCCAACTTATTGTTGACAATTGGATAAAAGAGCATGGAGTGCGTTATTTTAATGAGTTAACCAACATGGCTCAACTTACAGAAGAAGTTGGCGAAGTAGCACGTATCATTGCGCGTAGATATGGAGAACAAAGTGAGAAGGAAAGTGACAAAGGCAAGGATTTGGGTGAAGAGTTAGCTGATGTGCTTTTTGTAGTTTTATGTTTGGCAAATCAAACCAATGTTGATTTACAAGAAGCTTTCAATAAACGTATGGAGAAAAAAGCAAAACGTGATCATGATAGGCATCATAATAATGACAAGTTAAAATAATGATATTATAAATTAAATACTACATCTTCGTTAATTGATGAATATAACAATACAAAAGTCTATAGTTAGGTCTCCTTCAGAAGTAAACATAACAGGTTCAAAAAGCGAATCCAATAGATTGTTGTTGCTACAAGCATTATATCCAGAAATTCAAATTGAGAATCTTTCAAATTCAGACGATTCTCAACTCATGCAAAACGCTTTTTTAGGGAATAGTAATGTTGTTGACATTCATCATGCTGGCACAGCTATGCGGTTTTTGACTGCTTATTTTGCGGTTAAGGAAAACAGTGAAGTTGTTTTAACTGGTTCTTCTAGAATGAAAGAAAGACCAATCAAGATTTTAGTGGATGCCTTAAAGCATTTAGGTGCTGATATTCAATATGTTGAAAAAGATGGATTTCCGCCTATAAAGATTAGAGGTAAAAAAATAACAAAGACTAAAGTAACACTAAAAGCCAACGTAAGTAGTCAATATATCTCGGCACTTTTACTGATAGCTTCAAAGTTGGAAAACGGATTAGAACTAACATTGGATGGTGAGGTTACTTCAATTCCATATATAAACATGACACTAGGTTTATTAAGGCAAATAGGTATTAAGACTAACTTTGTAAATAATAATATACGTGTTTATCCTTTTAATGGAAATCTTAAAACTAGAAACTTGCTGGTAGAATCAGACTGGTCTTCAGCTTCTTATATTTATAGTATTGTCGCATTAAGTGATATTGGTACAGAAATATCATTGTCTCATTATAAATCAGATTCACTTCAAGGAGATTCTGTTTTAGCTGAAATTTACATTAGTTTTGGTGTGCAAACTACATTTTTAAAGAATAAAATTAAACTTAAAAAAGTTTCTCATAATTTTTCACACTTCACCTATAATTTAATTAAAGCACCAGATATTGCACAAACCATAGCAGTCACTTGTTTGGCTTTGGGTATTGAATGTTTTTTAACAGGCTTGCATACCTTAAAAATAAAAGAAACAGATAGATTGAATGCCTTAAAAACTGAAATTGAAAAATTAGGTGGTATTGTTGAAATAACCGATCATTCACTTCATTTGATGGCCTCAACCACAATTAAAGAATTTGTGTCAATAGCTACTTATAATGATCACAGAATGGCCATGGCATTCGCGCCTTTGGCATTACGAATTCCTATTACCATTGAAGATTCTCATGTAGTTTCAAAATCATATCCAGATTATTGGAACGATTTAAAATCTCTTGGTTTCAAAATAGAAAAATAATAATCAGTTAATTACTTGACTTTGCCTGTTTCAAGATTGTATATTTGCACCTTGCAAAAAAGACAATTATATGAAATTATCACACTTTAGCTTCAATTTACCAGACGATTTATTAGCCGAATATCCACCAGAAAACAGAGATGAGGCCCGATTAATGGTCTTGAATAGAGAAAAACAAACTATAGAACATAAACACTTTAAAGATTTAATCGATTATTTTAATGAAGATGATGTGATGATTCTTAACAATACCAAAGTTTTTCCTGCAAGACTTTTTGGTAATAAGGAAAAAACAGGAGCTAGAATCGAAGTTTTTCTTTTAAGAGAGTTAAGCGAAGAACAACGTCTTTGGGATGTTTTGGTAGATCCTGCAAGAAAGATTAGAATAGGTAATAAATTGTATTTCGGTGACGACGACATGCTCGTAGCCGAAGTAATAGATAATACAACATCAAGAGGAAGAACCTTACGCTTCTTATTTGATGGTTCTTACAAAGAATTCAGAAACAAGTTAACAGAACTAGGAGAAACGCCACTTCCTAAATATATTAAAAGAGAGGTAGAGCCTGAAGATGAAGAGCGCTATCAAACTATTTTTGCTAAAAAAGAAGGAGCTGTAGCTGCACCAACTGCTGGTATGCACTTCTCTAAACATCTACTTAAACGTTTAGAAATCAAAGGTGTTAAGTTTGCCGAAGTTACATTACATGTTGGACTAGGAACCTTTAATCCTGTTGAAGTTGAAGACCTTTCAAAACATAAAATGGATAGTGAAGAAGTTACTATAGATGCACATGCTGTAAATATCATCAACAATGGTATTAAAACCAGAAAACGTGTTTGTGCAGTAGGTACCACAAGCATGCGAGCTATAGAAAGTTCGGTATCGTCTAGTGGAACATTAAACGAAATGGATGGATGGACCAACAAATTTATTTTTCCTCCATACGAATTTAGTATTGCCAATTGTATGATTACTAATTTCCACACGCCAAAATCGACATTACTGATGATGGCTTCAGCCTTTGCAGGGCATGATTTTTTAAAGAAGGCTTATGATGAGGCTGTAAAAGAAAAGTATAAATTTTACAGTTATGGCGATGCCATGTTAATTTTATAAATTAAATGAGCCTCGATTTTCGAGGCTTTTTTATCTTAATAAGGTTGGAAAAGAAGAAAGACATACGAGCATTAACCAAAGATCAGCTTCGTGATTTTTTTGTTGCAAATGGGGATAAGGCATTTCGAGGTAATCAGGTTTATGAATGGCTTTGGAAAAAGTCTGCGCATACTTTTGATGATATGACCAATATTTCAAAAGAGACAAGGCAAATGCTCGAATCTGATTTTGTAATCAATCATATTAAGGTAGATACCATACAACGTAGTTCTGATGGTACTATAAAAAATGCAGTTCGATTACATGATGGTTTAGTTGTAGAGTCAGTATTAATTCCAACCAAAACAAGAACAACGGCTTGCGTGTCATCACAAGTGGGTTGTAGTTTAGATTGCAAATTCTGTGCAACAGCTAGATTGAAACGTATGCGTAATCTTAACCCAGATGAAATAGTAGATCAGGTTGTGGCTATAGACAATGAAAGCCGTTTATATTTTGATAGACCACTTTCCAATATTGTGTTTATGGGTATGGGAGAACCACTCATGAACTACAATAATGTTTTAAAGGCAATTGATAAAATTACTTCACCTGAAGGATTGGGCATGTCACCAAAGCGTATTACGTTGTCAACATCTGGAGTGCCAAAAATGATTAAAAAAATGGCTGATGATGAAGTGAAATTTAAATTGGCGGTCTCTTTGCATTCTGCAATTGATGAGGTTAGAACCAGCATTATGCCTTTTAACGCAACATTTCCACTGAAAGACCTAAAAGAAGCTTTGCAATATTGGTATGCGAAAACAAAAAACAGAATCACTTACGAGTATGTGGTTTGGGAAGGCATAAACGATACCAAAAAAGACGTTGAAGCATTGATAGCGTTTTGCAAGTTTGCACCAAGTAAGATCAATTTAATTGAGTATAACCCTATTGATGATGGTATGTTTAAACAAGCAAAATCTGAAACTATTAACATGTATGTTTCTATGCTTGAGGCAAAGCATATAACAGTTACAGTAAGGCGTTCCAGAGGTAAAGATATAGATGCTGCCTGCGGACAATTGGCGAACAAAAGCTAAACAAAAAAAGCCACAAATTGTGGCCTTTTTTGTTTAATATTAAATTATAATTATTGTAAGACTATTTTTTTTCTCATTACAGCGTCAGAGTTTGTATCATTTAACTCAATAATATAAACACCTGAAGCTAATGTAGGGGCTTCAATAACGTAATCTCTATTTTGAGTTTCTCCTTTTAAAACTTCTTGACCAGTCATATTTATTACACTATAGCGAGAAGAATCCTGTAAGTTATATAACCCAATACTTTTGTTTAAGGCAACAACCTTAATTTTAGAAAATGCATTGTCATCTATTCCAGCAGTAGGAAGACCATCACCAGCATTTATACCAATTCCACTAGTTTGCTCATAAGCAAAGTCTAGTACTTCCCAAGACATGGCATCAAAAGCAACAGTTACTCTTGCCCATCCGTAATAGACTTCATCATCAAATGGGCCAGGACCATTAGGTATTGTAATTCTTAAACCTAAAAACTTCTCGGTTTCGCCACACCAATTACTAGATCCAGAGCCACCAAAGCAACTGGCAAAATTCATAGTCCCTACATTAGATACGGCATTAAACCAAGTTCCTTGAGTTGAATTTATTGGTTGACCACTACTTAATGCAAAAGGGTAGATATAAGCGCCTGGTTGTGAACCAAGAAATGAGTTTGAAGCCAAAGCTGGGAATGAAGCAGCTAAAGACCCATTGTAAATAAACACCCAACCTGCAGATGATGCCGATCCTTGTGCTAAATCTACAACACGAAAATCTGGAGTTGTGTCTTGGTTTAGATCGATTTCAAATAATTGATTGAGTCCGCCAGCCGCCCCAATATCATAATATTGTACTTGAGCATCAGTTTCAGAAACACTGGCTATAGCCACAGATAATGCACCATATTGTGCTAAACGTTTAGTAAGTTTTTGAGAAGTAATTTTTTTCATTTTTAAAAAGTTATTTGAGCTAAAATAATAATTTATAAATAATGGTTGAGTTAAGAATTTAGAAGTTGTAAAGATGTTTTTAACAATATGAATAAAAAAAAGCCACAATTTTGTGGCTTTCTAATATTATAAAAATCTATAGTTATTGTAAAACTACTTTTTTCCTCAAAACAGCATCAGAGTTAATATCATTAAGCTCAAGAATATAAACTCCAGAGGCTAATGAAGGCGCTTCAATAACATAATCCCTATTTTGAGTTTCTCCTTTTAAAACTTGTTGCCCTGTCATATTAATAATATTGTAACGAGAAACATCAGGTAAATTATAAAGAGCTATGCTTTTACTTAAAGCTACTACTTTCACCTGATTTAAAATATTATCCTCAATACCCAATACAGTTTGACCGGCATTTATTGGTGCGTTAGGTGTATCGTGATAAGCGTAATCTTTAATTAGCCAATCACCTGCTGTGGTGCCAACTTCTATCCTTGCCCAACCAAAATGGATTTGCCCAGCAATTTCAAATCTAAGACCTAAATATTTATCGCCTTGGTTTGGGCACCAATTATCAAATGAGAATGTGCAATCGGCATAATTTAAGGTTTGAAAACCATCATATACCCATGCTCCAGGAACCATGGAACCAAAATTTGAGGTAGAAGATACCATCATACTATTGCTTATGGTTACACCACTATCTAAAGCGAATGGGTATTGCCAAACGCCTTGATCATATCCAAATATAGCATTATTAGGTTGTGCAGAAGAACTATAAACACCACCTACTAAAACATTATAATTGCCACCTCCTGAAGTAGCACTATTAAAATGTCTAAGAGCAAAGTCATTTTGAGTTAAACCACCGTCCATATTTAATAAATAAAGATAACCAGGGCCACCTTCATCTGGGTCGACATCTGTATAAATTATATTTTGACCATTAGATTCAGCAATTCCAGTCACAGCAAGAGACAGGGCTCCATATTGTGCTAAACGTTTTGCAAGTTTTTGAGAAGTAATTTTTTTCATATTTAAAAGGATTAATTAATAATAGCTCCTTAAATCTATAAATAAAATTTAAGCTTTCCTAATCGATGTCTTAAAATCAATCCTCCACAATTTATATTCTTTAAAAAAACATCTACTATTTACCCTTGTGTTTCGATATAAAAAAATAAAAGGTCAAGTTTTTTAACCTTTGTTTGGATTAAGACAATTTGTTTTGTTTTTTTATGAGATATTTAATTGGAAAAATGGAGAAGAATAATAAACTTAAAAATATTCAATACAAAATTACCGAAAAAGGCTCATTAGGTCTTTTAGCTTATGGAGATAAAGGATTACGAGCTTGGCGAAAAGTAAAGAGAGAATTTTATAAAAAAGATTCTTAATGAGCAAAAAAGTATTGTTGATTGGTTGGGACGCGGCAGACTGGAAACTCATTTGGCCTCTCATTGCCCAAGGTCAAATGCCAGCACTTAAAAAATTGATGGATCGAGGTGTTTATGGAAATATGGGAACAATGAACCCTCCGTATTCTCCAATGTTATGGTCTTCTGTAGCCACTGGAAAAACACCAGATAAACATGGCGTTCATGGTTTTATTGAAGTGATGCCAAATATGAAAGGTATTAGGCCTGTAACTGTTAATTCTAGAAAAGCTAAAGCTTTATGGAACATTTTACATCATGAAGGCTACAAAAGTAATGTTGTTGGTTGGTGGCCTAGTTTTCCAGCAGAACCTATAAATGGTGTTGTGGTTTCAGATAAGTTTCAAAAAGTCAAGGTAAATCCAAAAGAGAAAAGTCCAATTTTAAGCGGAACTATTCATCCTAAATCGTTAACAAAAGATTTACATGATTTGCGGATGTTCCCTTATGAAATCACAGACGCACACATCTTTCCCTTTTTTCCTAAAGCGGCAGAAATAGATCAGGAAAATGACAAAGGATTACAATCTTTCGCCAAAATAATGGCAGAAAACACATCTGTTCATGCGGCTTCTACTTATGTAATGCGTGAAAAGGAGTGGGATTTCATGGCAATTTATTACGATTTAATAGACCATTTCTGTCATGCATTTATGAAGTTTCATCCACCAAAGCAGAAACCAATACCTCAAAAATTATTTGACATTTATAAAGACGGTGTGGTTGGAGCTTATCGCTTTCAGGATATGATGTTAGAACGTACTTTAGAATTGGTTGATAAAGATACCACCATAATTGTCTTGTCCGATCACGGTTTTGAATCTGGTCACAGACGTATTTTAAAAATGCCAAAGTATCCGGCAGCACCTGCGCTAGAGCACCGGCAATTTGGAATTTTTGTTGCTGCTGGACCAAATATCAAAAAGAGCGAAAAGGTTTTTGGGTTAGGATTAATAGATATTGCACCAACCATTTTACACATGTTCAATTTACCAATTGGTAAAGATATGGACGGAAAACCAGCTTTGGATATTTTCAAAGAGATTAATCCTCCAAGCTATATAGATAGCTGGGAAGACGTTGAAGGTGATTTTGGTGAGCATCAAAGCACTAAAGAAGAGGACCAGTTATCAGACCAAGACACCATGCAGCAGCTTATAGATTTAGGATATATTGATAAACCAGATGAAAAAATTGAAAACGCAATATTAAAAACTAGGTGCGATCTAAAACATAACTTAGCTCGTGTGTATTTAGGAAAGAAAGATTATGTAAAATCTAAAGAGTTATTGCATGAACTGATAAATGAAACTTATCCAGTTTACGAGGAAAAGGACCTTGAAAAATGGAAAGAAAACATGCAAAAAACAAATCAGCAACCACCATTTAAAGTTGGAGATTCTATAGTGGATGTCATTCCTTTTTATATGGATTTATTAACTATAAGTTTAGCCGAAAATGAGTTTAAGAAAGCTGAAGAGTATTTGAACGAATTAAGAGCAAGAGATAAAAAGTTTGAGATTATAACCTATTTCTCTGAAGCAAAAATTCTTTTGGGAAAAGGCAAGGTAAAAAAAGCATTAGAGGTTTTAACGAAAGCAAAAAATAACAGACCTAATTCTGAAGTTTGGTATCAAATTGGGAAAATATACATGCAAACTAATAGATTTGAAGATGCCAGAGAAGCCTTTGAAAATGCATTGGAATTTGAGGTTGATAAAGCCAAATTTCATCAATCTTTGGCGACATGTTTAATACGACTTGGAGATTATGAAGAAGCTGCAGAACATGCCTTAACAGCTATAGAATTAGTAAAATATTATCCAGAAGCACATTACACTTTAGGCGAGGCATTGGAAAAATTGGGAGATTTAGAAAATGCGAAAATGGCATACGATACTGCGGCAAAACTAAAACCACAAACGCATTACAGAGCAGAAAAGGCTATTGAAAATGTTGACATAAAACTAAAAGATAAGAGCAGTTTTAAATATCATAAGGAACAGATTGTAGTTGTTTCTGGTTTGCCAAGGTCTGGTACATCTTTGATGATGCAAATGCTACATCATGGTGGTCTTGAGGCTTTAACGGATAAAAACAGAAAGGCTGACGATTCTAATCCTAAAGGATATTTTGAGTACAATCCAGTGATGTCTATTCATAAAGATAATTCTTGGCTAGCTAAAGCTAAAGACAAATCTGTTAAAGTGGTCGCGCCATTGCTTAAATTTTTGGATCCTAAATATCGCTATAAAGTCATTTTTATGAACCGAGATTTAACGGAAATTGTAAAATCACAACAAAAAATGATAGGCAAAGATCCTGAAACGTTACCAACACGACTTTTTGACGCGTATAAAAAACACCTAAAGCAAGTTGAAATCTGGAAAGACAAAGAACCTGGAGTTGAGCTGTTGTATTTAAACTATAAGGATATTTTGGAAAATTCAGAAGAGTCTATAAACAAGATCAACGCTTTCATTGGTGTGAATTTGAACAAAGATAAAATGGCGGAATGTATAGATAAATCACTTTACAGAAATAAGGTTTAAGCTTTTAGAAGCCTAAATAGCATTTCACAAGCTTTTTTAGTACGTTTGTTATAGTACAATTACACTAAACTTCTTCTTTGAAAATAGTAGAGCAAATAAAACAACCTATAGCTTTTGAGATGGAACTTTTCGAGCAAAAGTTCCAATTGTCTATGTCTAGTAAAGTAGCTCTTCTTAATAGAATAACGCATTACATAGTCAATAGAAAGGGAAAGCAAATGCGACCCATGTTTGTGTTTTTGGTCGCAAAAATGGTATCAAATGGTGAGATCAGTGAACGTACCTATCGTGGCGCTTCTGTGATAGAGTTAATTCATACAGCAACTTTAGTACATGATGATGTGGTGGATGATAGTAATAGGCGTCGTGGCTTCTTCTCTATCAATGCCCTTTGGAAAAACAAAATCGCTGTGCTTATTGGTGATTATTTATTATCGAAAGGGTTATTACTATCAATAGATAATAATGATTTCGATTTACTAAAAATAATTTCGATTGCAGTTCGGGAAATGAGTGAAGGCGAATTGCTTCAAATTGAAAAAGCTCGTAAACTTGATATAACTGAAGATGTTTATTACGAGATTATTCGCCAGAAAACAGCAACGCTTATTGCTGCTTGTTGCAGTCTAGGTGCCGCTTCTGTTAAGCCAGAATCGCAAGATGTAGAAACGATGCGAAAGTTTGGCGAACTCATTGGTATGGCATTTCAAATAAAGGACGATTTGTTCGATTATGGTGAAACTCAAATTGGGAAGCCCACAGGAATTGATATTAAGGAGCAGAAGATGACATTGCCTTTAATTTATGCGTTGAACAATGCTTCTAATAAAGACAAAAGCTGGTTAATAAACTCCATAAAAAGGTACAACAGAGACTCCAATCGGGTGAAAGAGGTTATTGCTTTTGTGAAGTCCAAAGGTGGTTTGGACTATGCCATCCAGAAGATGAAAGACTATCAAAATGAAGCTTTATACATACTTCAAAAATACCCTGAATCAGATTACAGAAATTCATTGGAGCTTATGGTGAATTATGTTATTGACAGAAAAAAATAAATCACCAGGCAACCTTTTGCATAAAATTTGCGTCTCTATAAACAGAAGCTAAAATGAAATCGCTTTTGAAAGTCATTCAATTGTATAAAAACGAAAACACTTTAATTAAAAAAGCCTCACAAAATAATCGTGAAGCTCAAAAAGCGATATTCGATTTGTATGCTCCCAAAATGTTAAGTGTTTGTAGATATTACATCAAAGATTTACAACATGCTGAAGATGTAATGCTCAAGGGCTTTTTTAAAGTATTTTCAAATTTAAAGGCTTTTACAGGCAAAGGTAATTTTGAAGGTTGGATAAGACGCATCATGGTCAACGAATCTATTTCCTATTTGAGACAACAAAAAAAAGTTGAGCTTTCTTTTGAAGAGGTAGAAATAAACCAAGAGGATTATTATTTTGAACATTCGTTTTACAATGTAGATGAAATCCAACAGTGTATAGACTCACTGCCCAAAGGGTACAAAATGGTATTTATAATGTATGCCGTTGAAGGATATAAACACCATGAGATTGCTGAAATTTTGAATATTTCTGAAGGCACTTCAAAATCCCAACTATTTAAAGCTAGAAAGCTTTTGCAACAAATGATTAATGAATTAAACAAAACAAGCTATGGCAGCAGATAATTTTGATAATAACATAAAGAACAAGCTTGAAAATCGAACCATAAAACCAACTGAAGAAGCTTGGAATAAACTTTCTGAACAGTTAGATATAATTGATAGAAATAAGTCAAATACTAAAATTTGGTGGCTTGGTATTGCAGCTAGTATTGTTGGTGTTTTGTTTTTCTTTTTAAGAAATACTGAAAATTCTTTAGAAAATAACACACCAATAGTTGTAGAAACGCAACAAGAAGTTAAGACCAAGAATACAGATGATGCATCACCAAGTATAGATAAAAATAATGTTGTTAAAGAACTTGAAAAAAGTCAGCCAGTTGTAAGTACAAAAAGTGAAAAAACTCCCGAGATAAAGGAAACTAAAAGCCAACCTATACAGAGTTCTATTGTGCCAGAGGATAAAGATACCAATATCGACCAAGTTGTTGCAGATGTGGCTCAAGAACCTAAATTGGAGTCTGAAGAAAGCATTCAAATAGAACCTAACAATATGTCTTTCGAAGATCAAAAAATTCAGGAGGTTGTTGCACAGATTAAGGATTTACAAAACCAAGATAAAGACATCACAGAAGAAGAAATAGATCAGCTTTTGCTACTAGCCGAAAATCAAATTAAGCAAAAACGATTATCTGATCAATCTACCAATACGGTTGATGCCAATAGTTTGCTTCAAGATGTTGAGCAAGAGTTAGATCGATCTTTTAGAGATAAAGTACTTGAGACATTAAAATCAAGTTACGAAAGTGTTAAGCTAGCAGTTATAGAACGCAACGATTAATATTCATCAATTAAAAAACGAACAATTATGCAAACCATTACAAAATACATTGTATTAGTAGTTTTAGTCTTGAATGCGCATCTCATCAATGCTCAAGAAACAGAAAATAACAAGGCAAAAATAGAAATTCTAGAAAATGCCAAACAAAAAGTAGAAAACGAAGAACGTGATTACCTAAAAGTTGAAGTAGAAGAAGTTAATAAACGCTTGGATGCTGGAGCAATTACTCAAGAACAAGCCGACCAATTGAAGCAAGAACTTGCCGAAAAAAGAGCATTGAATATTGAAAACAGAACAGCCATTATTGACAATAAAATTTCGCTTTTAAGGCGTAATGAAAATGGCTATAGTAATGATGTAGATGAAGGAGATGTTGTAGGGTTTTCTATTGGTGGAAGAGAAGGTACTTTTGCAGGTGTTAGAATAAATGGTAAAAACTTACCAAGACGATATGACAGACGCACAACAAACGATTTTGTTTTTGCCATTGGTTTCAACAATGCCATTATAGAAGGTGAATCTCTAAACGATTCTCCATACAAACTGGCAGGTTCTGGATTTGTAGAAATGGGATGGGCTTGGAAAACACGAGTTTTTAAAAACACCAATGCATTACGTTTTAAATACGGTTTTTCATTTCAATGGAATAAATTAGACATTAAGGATGATCTTTATTTTAATGAAGTTGATGATGTCGTTATGCTTGAAGAGTTTCCTCATAATGTCATTAAATCAAAATTCAGAACCACAAACTTGGTGTTTCCTGTGCATTTTGAATTTGGACCTTCAAAGAAGAGAGAATACGACAATTATTTTAGGTACTCGACACATAAGAAGTTTAAAATGGGAGTAGGAGCTTATGGTGGATTTGTCTTACAGTCTATGCAGAAAATAAAATACAAAGAAGATGGTCACAGAGAAAAAGACAAATACAAAGGGTTTAACACCAACAATTTTGTGTATGGTTTAAGCACATATTTTGGTTGGGGTAATGTAGGTATATATGCCAAATATGACCTATCTCCAATTTTTAAAGACCAAGCCATAGACCAAAATAATATTTCATTAGGCATCCGGTTTGACATGGACTAAAAACTATAAAAAAAGCCTCAACATTTGAGGCTTTTTTTATGGATTCGTTTAACGATTAGTATAAAATGCGTTTTAATGCGTTTTATACATTGTTGTGCCCAGTTAGCATTTGGCGCTTATTTTCTGCCAGATCTTCCATTACTCCTTTATAAAATCCTGTATACTCTCTTCCAACAACCGGTTAAACTCCTCTGTGTCATCCCACATTATTAAATGTCCTACATCTTCAACAATTTTAGCTTTGAATGTAGGAACATACTTTCTAAAGGCTTCTACATTGGTGGGCTGCAGATCGGAATTTATCGAAATAATCGGAGCCTTGACTGTTTTGACCGAATGTATGCAATGTTCATTCTGCCATTTTATATAGTCTTCTAGAGATTCTCTCCAACCAATGTGTGAAGCACCCTCTAAAAATGATACAATTCGATTAAAAGATGAGTCAACATTATTTTTAATGAATCCACCTCCAACCATTTTCTCCTTGGTAGGATTATTAACTAAATCCATCATCACACTGTCAAGATAAAGGGCCATTGGAGGAGGAATCTGCATTTCTACTTCTTGCAGTTGATCCACCAATACTAAGCCGATAACATGATCTGGTGCTTTATTAGCAGCTTCTATAACAATGGGAGCTCCCATTGAAAAACCTACAAGCACTACTTTTTTAAGATTAAGTTGTTGAATTATACTGGATACGTCTTCCCCATACGATGTTATTGTCCATTCACTGCGATTATTTCCAGATTCACCAAAACCTGGAAGATCGATAGCAATTACCCTATACTTTTTTGAAAAGTGTGATATCTGAGCTTCCCAGATACTTTTATTGTTCGACCAACCATGAACCAAAATAATAACAGGTTCACCCTTACCCTCATTATCAAAGCTGATACTTACTCCGTCAAATGACTTAACTGTTGTAATTATTTCAGTTTTACAACCATTAATCATGAATAGAAATACAATAAAAACAAAGGTTAAAATTGGATTAATTAGTTTCATAATAATCTGCAAAGTGTTTAGTTAATAAAGAAATACTTGTTAATAATTAAAAAATAATTTGACCTCAGAGTATGTTTTTAATTGGTCACAATGCTTTGATATAAATCTATTTTTAATTGTTTATATCTGTCGTTAAACGAAGTTCGGCTATTTTTTTTAGAAAGTCAAATACAATGAGGAGAACAATTTGGTTAATCTACCACAAAACCATGCAGAAAATCCTGAATCTCGTTTTCATTTCGTTTCCAGACTTCTGCACTTGTCCATGTTGTAAATTGTACAGATCCTTTTTCATTTGAAAAATAATAAGAATCGAATATAAAAGAAATTCCGGAAAAGCTAATATTCATGACACCTCTTAATACTTCTGCTCCGTTAACGGTAATGAGTTCTGTTTTAATAATTTTCGCTTCGGCTCCAGAATTCTCTTCCAATGTTTTTTTTGCAATCTTAAATAACATAGTCGTTTCAATTGGAGTTTCTTCAGAAATCACAACACACCAGATATCAGACGATTTAGACTCAAATCCAAATTCGGCTTCTTCATTTAAGGTCACGGCAGGAACTCTTTTCCAAGCTTTGCCATCATATTTTATTCTGAATTGGCCACTTGCATTAATGACTTCTTTATTGGTCTTATCTGAAAACTGAAAAGGTGTTTGTATCGTATCGATAGCAAGCTCTGCTTCTAAATATTCAAATTCATTTATTATTGGCATTTCGTCAAGAAGCTCGTAGCTCCAGGCACCATTATTGTAAACATAGATGGTGTCACCTTCAACGGTTACAGCTTGTGTTTGACCTATTATATTTAGTGAAAAAATAAATAGAAGTAGAGAAAACAGTTGGGTTAAGTTGCTTTTCATGGTTTTATAGATTAACAGATAAATAGGTTTTTGACCAAACGAAGGTCGTTTATTTTTATATAAAATCAAATTACAGATAAAACAAAAAGCCCAAAATATTTTCAGATTTGGGCTTTTTGTAAACAGATGTTTATATTATTATTCTTCCTTCACTTTTTGTAAGTCCATTTTACAAACAGGACACTTGCCAGGTTCATCATATGTCTTTTCTTCTTCACATTCCATTGGGCATTTATACTTGTCGTGTTGTGCTTCGTGCATTTCGGTTTCTGAAACTTGCTTTTCTTTGTCTTTACATGAAAACGTTACTGTACTCAATCCAAAAATTAAGGCTAAAGCTAATATTGTTTTTTTCATTGGTATATAATTAAGGTTAATCTTGATGGTCTTTTACTACTTGTTCGTCTCTGTATTTACAACAAGCATCGATACTATTATATACCTCTTCAGTAGCTATAATCTCTTGTGTATCATGACCAACTGCAGCTATATTTTCCTGAATGGTTTTTAAATCTGTTTTACGCTCGTCATAAAACAATTTCAATTCGTGAGTTTCTACATTCCAGTCTGCAGCTTTAACACCTTTGGTCCTTATGGCTGCTTTTTCTATACGTTCTTTACACATTAAGCAAACGCCATCGACTTCTATAGAAGCTTTGGCATTTTTGTTTTGTGCAAATGTTGTTAAAGTAATTAGTAAAGTTAAAGTGATTATTATATTTTTCATTTTATTCAATTTTAAATCGTAATCCTGCGTAATAAGTACTTCCAAAAATTGGGCCATAAACAAATGTTGTATCAAAGTATGGTCCAAAAGGATCATTAGCTCCTACTATAGGATTGTCTTGTTTAACATTGGTTATGTTTTCACCACCTAAATATACTTCAAATTTAGGAGAAAATACTTTGGTTATTTGAGCATTTAAGGTTGAAACTGTTGGTGTGTATTCAGGTAATTGATACTGAATTGGATTGCTTGCTGTTGAAGCAAAACGTTGTTCACCGAGCCAGTTAAAGGTCGCATCAAACTTCCATTTGCTTCCATTGTCTTTTTCATTAGTCTCATATCCAGCATTAACAAAAATTCTGTGTTTTGGTGTTAATGGTTTTTCTAGTTTACCAGAATTGTATTGTGTTTTGACATCATAATATTTGTATGCTAAACGTAAGTCAAAATGCTCAAAGGCATTATAATCAAATTCTACCTGAAAACTATTGGCATAACTATCACCTTGTAAGTTGTAAAAGTTTATTTCCTGTGGGTTTTCATAGTCTACTACAATCTGATTATTAAAATCTGTTCTGTAAAAATCAAAACTCAAGTTTGCTCTTCTATTAAAGAGATCAAATCCTTGTAAATAAGAGATACCATAATTCCACGCTATTTCTGGGTCTAAACCGTAAATTTCGCCGTTAGTATTTAGAGTATTAATTTGTCTGGATGTTGAAAACATGCTCTGATTTTCGGTGAAAATATTAGCGCTTCGTTTGCCTCGACCAAAAGACACTCTAAAAGCAGATTTCTCCCATGGTGTATAACGCAAATGAAATCTTGGAGTGAAAAAAAAGCCTAGCAAATTATGTTGGTCAATTCTAACACCTGCAGAAAGATTGACTTTTTCCAAATTGTCAAAATTGTATTCAAAGAATGCACCGATAGAATTTTCGGTACGTTCATAATCTGTAGTATTTACAAGCTCATCATAATGGTCGTAGGTATAGCTTATTCCTGTTTTTATTTTATGCCGAGAATCACCAATAATCGAATTATAAATGGCATTGGCATAAAGACTGTTGTGAGTGATATCATAAAGGTTCAGCCCAAAATAAGAATCTTGTTTATGACTACTAAATGCTGTTTGAACACCAAGACTTTGATAAGGAATCTCTGGATTAACATAACCTAATTTTGCGGAAATTTCATAACGTTTTGTATCTATCTCGCTTCCCCAAGCATTGGTCGTCAATTTATCTGTTTTTGGGTGAAAGTTTAGCTGACCTGTTTGCTTTTCATCGTTTAAGAATTTCAAATTTATAAAGCTTACAAAACCTCTTACAGGGTTCGTATATTGCCAGCGGTTCATCAAATTAATTTGATTATAAATTGGCATATCCATAAAACCATCATCATTTACATCATGTTTTTTATTTTGGGTACTACCATGTACATACAAACCTGTATGCCATTTGTCACTTACTTTAGTATTAAAATGGGTATTCAATTCTAAACGTTCATTACTTGCTCCGTACAGATTCACGAACAACTTGTCATCGGTTGAAGGTTTTTGCAATTCGGTATTAATTTGCCCAGCAATGCTTTCAAAGCCATTGACAACACTTCCAGCTCCTTTTGTAATTTGAATACTTTCAACCCAAGTGCCTGGAATGAAGCTTAAGCCATAGGTTTGTGATGCGCCTCTTATGGATGGAATATTTTCGGTTGTTATTAAAATATATGGACTAGTTAGACCTAACATTTTAATTTGTCGAGTACCTGAAATTGCATCAGCAAAATTCACATCGATTGATGGGTTGGTTTCAAAGCTTTCTGAAAGATTGCAGCAAGCTGCTTTTAGCAATTCGCTACTACTCACCATAATTACATTTTGAGATTGTAAAAAAGATTTAGCTGCTGCCTTCTTTTTGCCTTTAACAGTAACTTCATTTAAACTGTTTGTAGGTTGCAACCAATGGTGAACCATTTTTGGTTCTGTAATGGCTAATGTATCAGTTTTAAAACCTACATAACTTATTACTAATTGCGTATAGGAAGACTCATAAGGCACAGAAAATTTACCATCAATATCTGTTACTGTGCCTACAGTTGTATCGAGCCAATATACATTTGCACCAGGCAAAGGTCTATGCTCATTTTTGTCGTTTGCTTCCATGATCATCCCTTTCACTTCATTTTGAGTAAAGGCCATCCAAGGAAGAATTAATAATATATATATTAGATTTTTCATTTTAATTTAAATTTTTGTTCTTTAATCTTAAAGCATTTCCTATAACGGAAACAGAACTAAAGCTCATTGCTAATGCAGCAATCATTGGAGATAATAAAATTCCGAGGACTGGATAAAGAATTCCAGCAGCTATTGGTACTCCTATGGTATTGTAAATTAAAGCAAAGAATAAATTTTGTTTGATATTCTTAACAACTGCTTTACCTAGATTTACTGCTTTAACAATACCTTGTAAGTCACCTTTCACTAAAGTTACCATAGCACTTTCTATAGCAACGTCAGTACCTGTTCCCATGGCAATACCTACATCACTTTTTGCTAATGCTGGTGCATCATTTATTCCGTCACCAGCCATGGCAACAAACTTACCTTGTTTTTGAAGCCCTTCAACAAACTTCATTTTATCTTCAGGCCGATATTCTGCTTTAAATTGTTTAATATTAACTTTCTCTGCAACCACTTCTGCTGTAGACTCGTTATCTCCTGTTAGCATTATTACATTGAGACCATATTGTTGTAATTCTGAAATAGCTTTTTTACTTGAATCTTTGATTTTATCATGAATTACAATCATTGCAACAACAGAATTTTCGATAGCTACAAGAGGAACAGTTTTACCTTCATTTTGTTTCTTTCGAGACTTTATTTTAAGATTTTCTGGAAAAGGAATGTTCAATTCCTCTATTAAACTTTCATTGCCAATAGCAACAATTTTACCATCAACTTCTGCTTTGACTCCTTTTCCAATCACAGATTCAAAAGCTTGAGATTTGTTTGGTGTAATATTTTTTTCTTCAGCAAACTTTAAGGTTGCATTTGCTAAAGGATGTTCACTTAAACTGTTAACCGAAACAATCATTTTTAATATTTGATCTTTACTATATGAATCAGAAAATAGTATGATCTCTTCTACTGAAGGTTTTCCTTCTGTGACAGTGCCTGTCTTATCTATTATTAAGGTATCTACTTTGTTCAGTTTTTCTAAAGCTTCGGCATTTTTAATTAATACACCTTGTTTAGCTCCTTGTCCAACACCTACCATAACTGACATTGGAGTTGCTAAACCTAATGCACAAGGGCAAGCTATTATTAAAACTGCTATTGCATTTACAAGAGCATAAACATAAGATGGTTCTGGTCCAAAATATTTCCAAACAATAAATGTGATAACAGAAATTATGACTACTGTTGGTATAAAATACTTTGAAATTCTATCTGCTAATTTTTGAATTGGAGCTCTACTTCTGCTAGCATCATTAACCATAGAAATAATTTGAGCAAGCAATGTTTCAGAGCCTATCTTTTCAGCTTTCATAATAAAGGCTTTATTGCCATTTATAGTTCCAGAACTTACTTTATCTTTTACCTGTTTTAAAACTGGTATAGGTTCTCCTGAAATCATTGATTCATCCACTGAACTTTCACCTTCGGTAATTTCTCCATCAACTGGAATTTTTTCTCCAGGCTTAACTCGAAGCAAATCTCCAATTTCGATTTCGTCTATATTTACTATTTCCTCGCCATCTTTATTAATTTTAGTGGCTTTATTTGGAGCTAGTTTTAATAGCTCTTTTATGGCAGAATTAGTTTTACTATGTGCTCTAGCCTCTAATAGCTGCCCTAAAAGAACTAATGTTAGAATTACCGTTGCAGCTTCAAAATAGACATGTACAGCACTATATTCTGTTTTAAATTGTGCAGGAAAAACATCTGGAAATAACATGCCAAAAACACTAAATAACCACGCCGCACCAGCGCCGATCCCAATGAGTGTAAACATATTGAGATTCCACGTTTTTATACTTCTATAAGCACGTTCAAAAAACATCCAAGTGGCATAAAATACTACTGGAATGGATAATCCAAACTGAATCCAATTCCAATATTTCTGTTCCATTAGATTGTACAATGGATTATTATGAAGCATTTCGCTCATTGCAATTAGGAAAATAGGTAACGTAAATGTAGATGCTATCCAAAACTTCTTCAATAGCTTTTTATAGGTCTTTGCTTCTGCCGAAAGATCCGGTTGCATTGGCACTAAATCCATACCGCAAATACGGCACGAACCTGCTTCATCTTTTACAACTTCGGGATGCATTGGACAAGTCCATTGTTGTGCTGATGCTGTCGATAGATTTTGTTCTTCTACCAAATCCATACCGCAAACCGGACAATCTCCAGGTTCATTGTAAGTTTTATCATCTTCGCAACGCATTGGACAATAAAAAGAACCTGTACTTTTCGCTTTGGATTGCTTTTCCTTTTTCGGTTCTGAATGATGGTGATGTTCACCTTGATTATGTATACTATATCGTCCACCATCTTCTTTCAATGCATTTTGAAAGGTTTCTAAAGGAATATGCTGTTTCATTTCAATGGCAGCTTCAGCCTTTTCCAAGTTAACTATAGCATTGGAAACACCTTTTACTTTTGAAAGCGTTTCTTCGACGTGACTACGACAACCGTTGCAGGTCATTCCGTGTATATGATAAGTGTGTTTCATTTTTTCGTATTAAACATGAAATTATCTGTATTGAAGATTCAATACAATAACGATCTATCTTAAATAGAAATCGAATACTAAAAAATCAAATGATAAAAACCTGATCTAAAACCTGTATGTCTCGAATCAAGTTTGGAGGAGAATAATCTCTATGAGGAATTACCTGTTCTGGCAATCCTTCAAATAAGTTTAAATAAGAATATGAAAAGCTAACTAGGAATATCTGTTGATTAAAATCTAAATCGTTAAATGTTTTAAAACTCAATTCGTCCTGACCTTGAACAATATCAACAGTATCTTTACAACAAGACATTTTTGTAATGGCTGCCATTTCCATTTCTAAAGCTTCCATGCCACATTTTTGGACTTCAGTAAATAAAGACACATCCACTAGTACGTCTCCACAATAGTGCTTTTCTACAGTAAAAGAAACCGTAGAAATTAATACTAAAAGAGCCATTAGTATTGAGAAACTCTTGTGTATGAACTGCTTTAACATATTACAAAGTTAATGAAAAGATGATGATTTATGTAAGATTTACAATATTGTTAACACTTACTGTTTTAATTTATTGTAGTAAAATGCAGGCAATAAGAGCAATAAAATAATCGGCTGAATTAGAAATCTTCTAATATTGAAAAACAAATAATATTGCTCACGTTTGGGATCTGTCACGAAATACAAGAACAACAAAATCAGTACAATAAATGAAAATGTATAAATAATAGCCGAGAATTTTATAATATTCTTGTCTTTAAACACTACAAACATTATAGCCAATGATATTAAGGTGTTCATCAAGTAGCGCAAGGATGTAAATAGTGTGAGCTTAAAAACTTCCCTTCGTGGCGAGTCTATGTACAAATAGTCATTTTGAAAAAATAATAAATAGGGGTCATAAAACAAATCATTTTCAAAAATTCGAATTAAAACAAGCAACCCTACCAAAAATATTAATAGCGGATATTTTAAGTAATTTTTCATTCTTGCTTTTTTAGTCTAGAAAATCTGTTTATCCAAAGTACCCAAAGCAAAAATACCATTCCATAAATTATAGCGGGAAAAATCACGGTATGTAAAATATCTTTGCGCCATGGATAATGATATAAACCAGCAGCCAAAATTACCACACGAATTAAATTAGCAACATATATTAAAACACTTCCTGATAGAATATAAAAAAAGGTGGTTTTGAATTTTCCAGAAAATGCAATAATAAAGGAGACAAATAAAATTATTACACTTAAAGAATTACAACCTTCAATAATTCTGGCAACATACTTTTCATTAATTATAAGTTTTAATGAAGGCTCGTCAGGGTGTGGTATGATAAATGCGCGATAATCTGCCGACTCTAACAAGTCTCTACATTGTCTTCCGACCAAATTGGTCATATAATCTGGATAGTACGTCGAAGTGTTTGAGTATTCCAAATATCCTCTATACATCAAGGAAAGTATGCCATAGACCAATAAGAATTTAATAATAAATCTTACTACAAGCTTATATTTTATAAATAGTTCTTTCAAAAAAAGAATGACATTTTGGGGTTAAATTTATGTCTTTTGCGGTCATAAATTACACCTTTTTAAATACTTTTACCAAAACTTTTAACCAAATGACATTTGAAGAATTAAAGTCAGGAGTTGAGAAAATAGTTAACAATCACAATGTACTTGAATTACATGATTGTTTGTTACAAATTTGTAAGTTACTCGAAGCTAACGTGCCACACTACAATTGGGTGGGTTTTTACTTTAAAAATGGTGATAAAGATGAATTGAAACTTGGTCCTTATGTTGGACAACCAACAGACCATACAATTATTCCATTCGGAAAAGGAATTTGCGGTCAAGTTGCGGTAAGTAATAAAAACTTTGTAGTGCCAGATGTAAGTGCCCAAAATAATTATATTGCTTGTAGTATAACTGTGAAAGCTGAAATTGTGATTCCCATATTTGTTAATGGTGAGAATATTGGTCAGATTGATATAGATTCAAATACTCTAGATCCTTTTACAGAAGAGGATGAACGTTTTCTAGAATACGTATGTTCTTTGGTGTCTAAAATGCTTTCATAAACTTTTATCCTCCAGCTCTTATAGCTTCAACGGGATCAAGTTTTGAGGCAGATATTGCTGGAATTATACCAGAAACCAACCCTATAATTGAAGATATGGTAAATGCCAGAAATATATTTCCGAAAGAAAGAATAAATTCAAAGTCTTCAGTGAGTTGATTTCCCAATATGATCATTATCCAAACCAAAAATAACCCAACCAATCCGCCTATAAACGCAAGAATAATAGCTTCAAATAAAAATTGAAATAAAATAAATCGATTTTTTGCTCCTAAAGATTTTTGGATACCTATTAAGTTAGTTCGCTCTTTTACACTAACAAACATAATATTGGCTATACCAAAACCACCAACCAGCAAAGAAAAACCGCTAATGACCCATCCAACAGTATTTAAGAATCCAATTATGGCATTAATAAACTCAATTGAACCTGATAGTCTAAGAATAAAAAAGTTATCGATGTCCTCTGGCTTTAAGCCTCTGTGATTTCTGAATTTCTGCCTTAAAACACTTTCAAAAGCATTAACATCTACTCCTGCCTTTGGTTTAATAATTATTATTGTCAATACATTTTTTGATGCAGTATTCATAAACTGCCGAACAAAATTCACAGGGACAAAACCTTTTTCATCTGGAGAATCAAAATTTACACCTCCAAACTTCCCAAGCACACCAATCACTGTTAGTTTTCTTCCATAAATGCGAACCACTTTGCCAATAGGCTCTTCATTTTCAAATAGATTTTCTGCCAAGCTATAACCCAAAACCACTACAGGTGCTCCAGTATTAGATTCTTTTTCGTTATAAAACCTTCCTTTATGGATTTTTAAATTATCGATTTCATAAACTTCATTAGAAACAGGTGTTACATTAACATTAGATAGTGTTTTGTCCTGGTATTTAATGGTTTCTGCTTTCCCAACAATGGCATAGGCACAGGCTTCAATATCTCCAACATTGTTTCTTACAAATTCGTAATCATCATAATCTGTTTGAGGAAAACTTTCTCTTTTCCAATTAGGAATATCACTTGGACCAAAAGAAAACCTTGTTACATACATGACGTTCTTATCAATTCCATCCAATTGTCCCTTTATGCTTTGGTCTAAAGAATCTACTGCTGCCAGAATCGCGATAATTGAAAACACACCTACGGTAACACCTAGTAGAGATAAAAAAGTACGCAGTTTATTGTTTCTTAATGCATTTAGCGCAAAAGAAAAGCTTTCTTTAAAAAGACGCAAATAAACGAGCATGCTGTTTTTTATGGGTTACTTTTATTAAATATAAATGTAAGACGTTTTTTAAAAACATTCGTTACAAAATAGTCTAAACAAAATAGCCCATAAACCATGAATTTTTACTTTAAATAATTACTTTTGCAATCAAATATTTTCATTCAAAAAAATGATGTAAAATTTTGATTTTCAAAAAACGAAAATCAATTCAAACCTGGTTAAATGAACAACAATAAAACGATCAAATCAGCTCTTATTTCGGTATTCAACAAAGAAGGTTTAGAGCCTATAGTAAGAAAGCTCAATGAACTTAATGTCACCATATATTCAACTGGCGGTACACAAAAATTTATTAACGAATTAGGAATTGGTGTAGTTCCTGTTGAAGATGTTACATCTTATCCTTCAATATTAGGCGGACGTGTTAAAACCCTACACCCAAAGGTTTTTGGAGGAATTTTGAATAGACAGAATGTAGATACTGATATCGCAGAGTTAGCTGAATTTGAAATTCCACAGATAGATGCAGTTATTGTAGATTTATACCCTTTTGAAAAAACAGTAGCTTCTGGTGCAAATGAGCAAGATATTATTGAAAAAATTGATATTGGTGGTATTTCCTTAATTCGAGCCGCAGCAAAAAATTATGCCGATGTTATCTGTGTAGCTTCAGTAGATGATTATTCAGATTTTCTTAAGCTTATTACAGAACAAGACGGTGTGCTTTCAGAATCAGATAGAAAGCAATTTGCAACAAAAGCATTTAATGTTTCTTCACATTATGATTCTGCTATATTTAATTATTTTAATAAAAATCAAGAGGTTGCAGCGCTTAAGATAAGTGAGATTAATGGAAAAGTTTTACGATACGGAGAAAACCCACATCAGCAAGGCATTTTTTATGGAAATTTTAATGACATGTTTACCAAGCTTCATGGCAAAGAGTTAAGCTATAATAACTTACTTGACGTTGATGCTGCTGTAAACCTGATGAACGAATTTAAAAACGATGTACCAACATTTGCAATATTAAAACATAATAACGCTTGTGGTTTGGCACAAAGAGACACCATTAAGCAGGCCTATATTGATGCTTTGGCTGGAGATCCTGTTTCGGCTTTTGGAGGAATTTTGATTAGTAATTCTGAAATAGACGAAGCGACTGCTGAAGAAATTCATAGGCTATTTTGCGAAGTCGTCATTGCACCTTCATATAGTTCTGAAGCATTGGAAATCTTAAAAAGGAAAAAGAACAGAATTATTTTGATTCTGAATAATATGGAATTACCTAAAACTTCAGTTCGAACCTGTCTAAATGGTATATTGGTTCAGGATAAAGATTTTATTACGGATACCCATGAAGAATTAACTTATCCGACTAACAACAAACCAAGTAAAAGTGAGTTAGAAGATTTAATGTTTGCTTCAAAAATATGTAAGCACACCAAATCAAATACCATAGTATTGACAAAGAACAAACAATTATGCGCCAGTGGGACAGGACAAACAAGCAGAGTTGATGCACTAAATCAGGCAATACACAAGGCAAAGTCTTTCAATTTTGAACTTGAAGGTGCAGTTATGGCAAGTGATGCATTTTTTCCATTTCCAGATTGCGTAGAAATTGCCAACAAGGCTGGAGTTACAGCAATTGTTCAACCCGGAGGCTCAATTAAAGACCAATTAAGTATTGACTATTGTAATGAAAATAATGTTGCTATGGTATTTACGGGAACACGTCATTTTAAACATTAATTTTATTACATTTACAAGATATAGTTTTTAACCTCAAATATTCACTTATAACATATGGGATTTTTTGACTTCCTGACCGAAGAAATTGCAATAGATTTAGGTACAGCCAATACACTTATTATTCACAACGATAAAGTTGTGGTAGATAGTCCATCAATAGTTGCCAGAGATAGAACTACTGGTAAGATAACTCATGTTGGAAAAGAAGCAAGTTTGATGCAAGGAAAAACCCATGAAAATATAAAAACCATCAGACCTTTAAAAGATGGTGTAATTGCAGATTTTGATGCTTCAGAACAGATGATAAGTATGTTCATCAAAAATATACCTGCTTTAAAAAAGAAATGGTTTACTCCTGCATTGAGAATGGTCATTTGTATACCTTCAGGAATTACAGAAGTAGAAATGCGCGCTGTAAAAGAAAGTGCTGAGCGTGTCAATGGTAAAGAGGTCTATTTAATTCATGAGCCTATGGCAGCTGCTATAGGTATAGGCGTAGATATTATGCAACCAAAAGGGAATATGATAGTGGATATAGGTGGAGGAACCACTGAAATTGCCGTGATTGCTTTAGGTGGAATTGTTTGTGATAAGTCTGTTAAAATTGCAGGTGACGTCTTTACAAACGATATAATTTATTACATGCGTACTCAACACAATCTTTATGTTGGTGAACGCACAGCCGAAAAGATAAAAATACAAATTGGTGCAGCAACTGAAGATTTAGAACTTCCGCCAGAAGATATGAGTGTACAAGGAAGAGATCTTTTAACTGGAAAACCAAAACAAGTGCAAATCTCCTTCAGAGAAATTGCAAAAGCCCTGGATAAATCAATTCTTAGAATTGAAGATGCTGTTATGGAAACATTATCTCAAACACCTCCAGAATTAGCTGCAGACATTTATAATACAGGAATTTATTTAGCAGGAGGAGGCTCCATGTTACGTGGTCTTGACAAGCGTTTATCTCAAAAAACAGACTTGCCAGTATATATAGCCGAAGACCCATTAAGAGCTGTTGTGCGCGGTACAGGAATTACATTAAAGAACTTACCTAAATACAAAAGCGTATTGATAAAATAGGTAGAAAGCTATGCAACAAATAGTAAACTTTATTATTAGAAACAAAACGTTTTTATTGTTTTTGTTGCTATTTGTCATTTCTTTAGTTTTAACAATTCAATCTCATTCTTATCATCAAAGTAAGTTTGTTCATTCGGCAAATTTTTTAAGTGGCGGTATTTATAAATCGGCCAATAATATCAGCCAATATTTTAGTTTAAAAAGGCAAAATGAAATTTTATCTGAAGAAAACTCTAGATTAAATACATTGATTTATAATGGAGAAGACTCAATTTCGGCATTTGTTTTAGACAGCAGTAAGTTTGGTATTCCATACGAATTCACAGCTGCAAAAGTTATCAAAAACAGCTATTCATTGTCAAACAATATTTTATTGATAGACAAAGGCAAACGCGACAGTTTAGCTCAAGATTTTGGGGTTATTAATTCTAAAGGTATTATAGGTATTATTGATAATGTAAGCAAAAAATATGCAACGGTTATTTCTGTTTTAAATTCAAGTATTAGTATAAGCGCAAAGCTTAAAAAAACAAATCATTTTGGGTCATTGGCTTGGGATAGTAAATCTCATGAGTTTATACAACTCATAGATATTCCAAAAATTGCACCAGTCGAAATAGGTGATACCATTGTAACTTCAGGGCGTTCTACAATTTTTCCAAGAGGAATACAAATAGGTGTTGTCAATGATTTTAAACTTGATGCTGCCGAAAACTATTATAACATAAATATCAAGCTCTTTAATGACATGACCAACATAGAGCATGTATATGTTATTAAAAATATTGATGCAGAAGAAATAGACAACCTATTAAATGGAATAAATGAATAGTATTGTTTCTATAAATGGTGTTAGGTTTCTGGTTTTGGTTTTGGTCCAAATTTTGATCTTAAACCATATCAATTTTTTAGGCTATATAAATCCGTATCTATACATTTTGTTTGTTATTTTATATCCTATTAAGAATAACAGAACCTTATTTATTTTTTTAAGCTTTCTAATTGGTCTAACAATCGATTTGTTTTCAGACTCTGGAGGAGTGCATGCAGCAGCGTGTGTAACAATAGCTTATATAAGACCAGTAGTTTTAAAGTTTTGTTTTGGAATGATATATGAACACCAAGCTGTAAAATTTAGTAATGTAGAGTTTGGGGCGAAGACAATGTACATAGCCATTCTTACATTGATACATCATCTTATTTTGTTCTCACTTGAAATTTTTAACCTTTCAAAAATAATTTTAACGCTTCAAAAAACGTTATTTTCAAGTGTATTTACTATTTTATTATGCGTTTTAATAACCATTATTTTTAGTAAGAATTCTAAATGAGGCAATTTTTATTATTCATAGTTATTATTGTTGTTGGACTAACATTTGTTTCAAGATTGTTTTACTTGCAAGTGTATAGCTCTCCATCTCATGACTTATATGAAGACAATGCCATAAGAAAGGTTTTTGATTATCCGAAAAGAGGATTTGTATACGACAGAAACGGAAAACTTCTAGTGGCCAATCAACCTTCGTATGATATTATGGTTATTCCGCGTGAAGTTAAATCACTAGATACATTAGAGTTTTGCTCTTTATTAAAAATTGATAAAGAGAGATTTAAAGACATTTATAGAAAAGCATACAATTACTCACCTAGATTGCCATCGGTTTTTGTTTCTCATTTGTCTAAAGAAGATTATGCAGTTTTACAGGAGAAAATGCGAAAATTTGAAGGGTTTTACATTCAAAAACGATCATTAAGAGATTATCAAACAACAATTGGCGCCAATGTTTTAGGCTTTATTGCTGAAGCTAGTCCAAATCAAATTGAGCAAAATCCTTATTACAAAATGGGAGATCTTATTGGTAAACAAGGTGTTGAATTATCTTATGAACACGAATTGAGAGGTGTAAAAGGAATTAAATTCATACAAAAAGACAGATTCAATAGAGATATTGGCCCTTACAAAGATGGAGTTTATGACACGATACCACAACAAGGCAAGGATATTACTATTACAATAGATGCAGACTTACAAGCTTATGGCGAATTGTTAATGCAAAACAAAAGAGGAGGTATTGTAGCCATTGAGCCAGGTACAGGAGAAATACTTACTTTGGTTTCTGCTCCAACTTATAATCCAAATCTTTTAGTAGGCAGACAACGCTCTAGAAATTATACTAAACTTTATAATGATACGATTAGTAGACCACTTATTGATAGAGGTCTGTTGCGTATGCACGAACCTGGGTCTCCTTTTAAAGCACTAATTGCATTGACTGCTTTACAAGAAGGTGCAATAACACCAGAAACAACAGTAACTTGTTCTGGAGTTTATCGTTATGGTAGAAGAGGAACTATGGGCTGCCATTGTGGTGGTGGAAGAAGGGACCTAAATTTAGGGATTGCAAAATCATGCAATTCTTACTTTGCAAATGCTTTTCGAAAAACAATTGATTTATATGATGATTCTAATCACTCTATGGATATTTGGAGCGACCATATAAAAAGTTTTGGTTTAGGAGATTTTTTAGGTTATGATCTACCCATTGGAAAGAAAGGTAATATTCCTGATGGCGATTATTACGATAAATGGTATCCAGATTTTAAATGGGGATCAACAACCATTATTTCAAATTCTATTGGGCAAGGCGAAGTGTTGGTAACACCTATTCAATTGGCTAATGTTACAGCAGCTATTGCCAACAGAGGTTTTTATTACACACCACATATTATTAAAAATATAGAAGGTCAAACTATCGATGAAAAATTCACAACACCCAAGCACACTACTATAGATAAACGTCATTTTGAACCAGTCGTACAAGGTCTTTATGATGTTTATAATAAAGGTACAGCTTGGTTTTTGCAAGTTCCTGGAATAGAAATTTGTGGTAAAACAGGTACGGCCGAAAATTTCACAAAAATTAATGGTGTAAGAACACAATTAACAGACCATTCTATTTTTATTGCTTTTGCACCCAAAGATGATCCTGAAATTGCTATTGCAGTATTTGTCGAGAATGGTTATTATGGAGCCAGATGGGCTGGTAGAATAACTAGTTTAATGATAGAAAAATATATTAAAGGAGAAGTAACACTTAAGCAAATGGAAAAACTAGTTTTAGAAAAAAGCCTTGAGGAAGAATATCTTAAACCATATTCTGGGAAACCATTTTCAATAAACCAATAATGTTAAGAGAAACCCATAAACATTTTAAATTTGATTGGATTACAATCATTATTTTTTTGCTTTTAGTAGGTTTTGGGTGGCTTAACATTTTATCGGCTTCTCATGTTGGTGAAACAGTCGACTATTTTAATTTTTCTCAACCTTATGGTAAACAACTTGTTTTTATTTTTCTAACGTTCTTACTTATTGTACTAATTTTAGCTATTGACACTAAATTTTACGAACGTTTTTCAAGTATTATTTATCTGGTTTCAATGCTTTCCTTGGTTGGGTTATTTGTATTTGGTAAAAACGTTAATGGTGCTACATCTTGGTATGCAATTGGTGGTATGACCTTGCAACCGAGTGAATTCGCCAAAGCGGCGACTGCCTTGGCAGTTGCTAAATATATAAGCGATTTAAATACAGACATAAAGAAGTTTAGCGATCAAATTAAAATATTCATCATTATATTCATACCAGCGGTTTTAATCTTATTCCAAAACGATGCAGGAAGTACCATTGTCTATGCTTCATTTTTCTTTGTACTCTATAGAGAAGGACTTCCAAAACAATACTTAAATATAGGAGTGCTTTTAATTTTATTATCTGTTTCGGCCCTAAAATTTAATTCAATTATAACTTCAATAATTGCTGCTATAATAGTATTTACATATCATTTTACTAGGAAGAAGAAACCAACTATTTTGCAACCAATTATTATTACTATTGCATGTTTGGTAATTTCATTTGGGGTTCAGTTTTTTTATGGTAATATTTTAAAGCCGCATCAACAGGATAGGATTAGTCTTTGGTTGAGATTAGAAAAAGACCCAGCAAAGATTGAACAAATGAGGCAAGACATTCTCTATAATCTCTATGAGTCTGAAAAAGCAATTAGTTCAGGTGGATTTGCCGGAAAAGGATTTTTAGAGGGCACTAGAACCACCGGAAAATTTGTGCCAGAGCAGCATACGGATTATATTTTTAGTACAGTTGGAGAAGAATGGGGTTTTTTAGGCAGTACTGCAGTAGTTGTATTGTTTGTGTTGTTGCTGTTACGCGTTTTAAGATTGGCAGAGCTTCAGAAATCACAATTCAGTAGAGTATATGGCTATTCCGTCGCATCTATATTGTTTATTCATTTTATGATTAATGTTGGTATGGTCATGGGTTTAATTCCTACAGTTGGTATACCATTACCTTTTTTTAGTTATGGGGGCTCCGGTCTTTGGGGCTTTACTATTTTACTTTTTGTATTTATTAAACTTGATTCAAATAGAATCAATGAATGGTAAGCTACTGGTTATCGATAAAATTCACCTTAATTTAATTTTTTGGTTTTAATTGTTAAATTTCTAAAAAAAAGTATCTTTATAATCCCCTATCCTAATAATTGCAAAATAAAGTAAGTCTGAATTTATTATGCATTTACTCTGTCTGTAATGCATTTACGGAGTCTTACATAAAATGATTTAATGAAAACAATTAGTTTTCGTAAAACGAACTATGTATAAAAAATTTAAATAATTGCTTTTATGGAAAAACGCCTTTTATTGATAGTACTAACTTTTTTACCTTTTTTAAGTTTTGCTCAAGAATCAAAAAAAATAGATTCAACTGCTATTTTCATTTTAGATAAAATGAATGACATTATAGGTGATTTAGAATCTGTAAGTTTTAACGTTGCGACTTCTTCAGACAAAATAAATGTCGAACAGAATATTGAAACACATTTTAGTACCAGTAGTGTAAGCATGGTTGGCCCTGATAAATTGATGTCTAGAACCAAAGGAGACAGAGGCAACTATGGCATTTGGTATGATGGCGCTTTTATTTCATATTATTCTTTTGACGAAAATAATTATGTGACTTTAGAAGCACCAGATAATATCATAACCATGATTGATAGTATGCACGTGAAATTTGACTTTAAATTCCCGGCAGCAGATTTTTTCTACCCTTCGTTTACCGATGATATCATAGATGCTTTTGATACTGTTAAATATATTGGGAAAAAAATAGTTGAAGGAGAAGAATGTTTCCATATTATGGCAACCAATAATGAAATGCATGTTCAAATTTGGATTTCTAATGACACCGGGATGTTGCCAAAAAAGCTGCTTATAATGGATAAAAACGAAAATAACTTACAAATAGAATCTACTTTTACAGACTGGAGTCTCAATCCAAATATTCCTGAATCTGTTTTTGATTTCTTACCTCCACCAAATGCTAGACTCATTAGTATTTTGGCTAAATCTTAAGAAATATCATTCCACTATTAAAAACAATATTATGATTAAATATATTTCAACTACAACTTTAAAGGCAGTATTAGTCATTTTGCTGCTCACGTTTATTATGCCAACAGATGTTTTTGCACAACGCATGAGGCATAATGCATCTCGTGGCGGACAATCTTTTTCAAGACCAAATACTACGCATTCAATGCCTAATAGATCTGCCACTCAAAGAAGAAGTATTAATGGAGGACATAATAAATCTCAAAATAGAAGTATTTCGAGACCTTCAAATGCTAATAGGGACAAATCGGTAACTAGACCAAATAATTCAAATAATAAACAAAAAATAAATGACAAAAAGGTTACTAATAGTCCAGTCACAAGAGATGTTAATCGAAAGAAAACTTCAAATATTAAAGACAGAAGTGGTAATAAAATAAGTAATAATAATGGTAATAGAGTAGGTAATAGAAATATAAAGATTGACAATAGTAAAAACATTAATATTAATAGGAGAAATACCGTGGTAAGGTCTAGCACTAGGGTTTATGTAAGGCCTCCATATATTTATGGTGGATTTGGATATTATTGTCACCATCCATACTTCTATTTCCCTTATAGACCATTTTACTGGGGACCATATTATCACCCTTGGGGATATTTTGTGACTTCATTAGCTACTACAGCGATAATTGTATCCATTGTAAATGATGATAAGGATGATGACGATGATGAATATCATTACGAGAATGGTACATATTATTTAAAAACAGAAGATGGTTTTGAAGCTGTTCAAGCACCTGTTGGGGCACAAGTGCCAGAAATTCCGAAAGAAGCAGAAAAAGTTGAAGTCAACAATACGACAAACTACTATTATGGTGGTGCTTTTTATGAGCAAAATTCTGAAGGTTATATTGTAGTGCCTGCAACAGCCGGGACCATTGTGCCTAATTTACCTGAAGGTGGCGAAGAAGTCAAAATAGGAGAGCAAACCTATGTGCAGTTTGGAGAAACATACTACCAACCCATACAAGTAGATGGTAAAAATATGTACGAAATTGTAGAAGTGAAGAAAGAATGATTATCGTCTAAATGACTGATTATTAAAAAAAAACTAAACAAAAAAGGGTATTAGAATCAACTATTTTATATATTTTGTAGGCTTAATTCAAAATTTTTTATCCACAAATATTATAAACTTTTTGACTCAAATTAAGAATTTCAAATAGCAAATAGTATTAATCCATTAACATTTAACTTTTTTAAATTAAAATTATGAAGAAAAATTTAGCACAGCTTAAACATTTATTTTTTCTTGTTTGCCTTATTCCATTCATGGCATCAGCACAAGACAAACCAAACATCCTAGTTATTTGGGGTGACGATATTGGAACCTGGAACATCAGCCATAATAATCGTGGCATGATGGGCTACCAAACGCCAAACATTGACCGTATTGCTAAAGAAGGAGTAGGCTTTACAGATTATTATGCACAGCAAAGTTGTACTGCTGGGCGAGCAGCATTTATTAGTGGTTCAGTGCCTGTTCGTTCTGGGATGACTAAAGTTGGAATGCCAGGAGCCAAAGAAGGTTGGCAAAAAACGGATGTTACAATGGCGACTGTAATGAAATCTCAAGGTTATGCTACAGGACAGTTTGGTAAAAATCATCAAGGTGATTTAGATGAACATTTACCAACAATGCATGGTTTTGATGAGTTTTTTGGAAATTTATATCATTTAAACGCGGAAGAGGAACCAGAAAATTTTGATTATCCAGGTGATATGGTTCTAAAAGATGGCACAACATTTAAAGATAAATTTGGACCGAGAGGTGTAATTCATAGTTGGGCAGATGGTAAAGGTGGTCAAAGAATTGAAGATACAGGACCATTAACTAAAAAAAGAATGGAATCAATTGACGATGAAAGTATTGCTGCTACCAAAGAATTTATAAAAAAGCAAGTTGATGCAGGTAAGCCATTTTTTACATGGTGGAATGGAACGCGTATGCACTTTAGAACCCATGTAAAAGAAGACAGACGTCACCCTGGAAATGATGAATATACAGATGGTATGATTGAGCACGATATGCATGTAGGTCAATTATTAGATTATTTAGAAGAGTTAGGAATTGCTGATAATACTGTTGTAATGTATTCAACAGATAATGGACCTCATTATAATACTTGGCCAGATGCTGGAACTACACCTTTTCATGGAGAGAAAAATAGTAATTGGGAAGGAGCATACCGTGTGCCTGCTTTTATAAAATGGCCAGGTCATTTCCCTGAAAATGTAACTCTAAATGGTATAGTTTCTCACGAAGATTGGTTGCCTACTTTTGCTGCAATTGCAGGAGACACTACTGTAAAAGAGCGATTACGTAAAGGCACTACTTTAAATGGTAGAACTTATAAAAATCATATAGATGGTTATAATCAATTAGATTACTTAACAGGAAAAGTTAAAGAATCTCCAAGGGAAGGATTTATTTATGTTAATGATGCGGGTTCAATTGCTGCTTTAAGATATGGAGATTGGAAAGCAACATTTTTAGAAAATAGAGCTAGACAGTTACAAATTTGGTTAGAACCTTTTGTTGAATTAAGAGCACCTTTATTAACAAATTTACGTCGTGATCCTTTTGAAAAGGCTTATGAAGGCTCTAATACTTATTATGATTGGTACATCGATAGAGCTTATATTCTAATAGCTATTCAAGGTTACGCATTTAATTTCCTTTCAACATTTAAAGATTATCCTCCTAGTCAAACAGCTGGTGATTGGAGCTTAAGTAAAGTAGAAAAGCAAATTGAAGAAATGGTTTCCAAAAGTAATTAATAATATTTACAATATATAGGGCAGAGTTATCTCTGCCCTATATTTATTAAAAAGCTTTGTATAGTCATCATTTATGTTTAGAAAAACAATAATCTTAATTTTTTTGTTTGTTATAAATAATTTATTTGCACAAACAGAAGAAACAACAAAATCATCTTCAGCTGAAGAATTGGCAAAACAATTGGCTAATCCAGTTGCTGCATTAATTAGCGTACCATTTCAAAATAATTTTGATTTTAATGTTGGGCCACTAGATGGGTTTAGATATAATTTGAATGTTCAACCAGTAATCCCTATTTCTATTAATGAAAAATGGAATATGATTAGTAGAACAATCATTCCAATAATCACTCAAAGTGATGTTACGGAAAAAGGTAACAATGAAACTGGGTTGGGCGATATTGCACAAAGCATTTATTTTTCACCTAAAGAGGCCAAAAATGGACTTGTTTGGGGTGTTGGTCCAGTATTATTACTTCCAACAGCAACCGACGATGTTTTGGGTTTAAACAAATGGGCTGCTGGACCTAATGCGCTTTTACTAAAAATAAAAGGGCAATGGACTTATGGCGGTTTGGTAAATCACATGTGGTCTTATGCCGGAAATGGTAATACCGACATTAATGCAACATTTTTCCAACCTTTCCTTACCTATGCTTCTAAAAGTGGTGCTTCAATTACGATATCTTCAGAAAACACCCAAAGCTGGGATAATGATATTTTTGGCGGATTTATTGGAGCATATTATAATAAAGTAACTTCATTTGGTAAACAAATGGTACAAATAGGCGCTGGTCCAAAGGTGTATTATGGGAACAACCCATTTAATCCAACTTGGGGAATTAGAGCAAATATTATTCTCTTATTTCCAAAATAAATGTGTGAATGATAAAAATTTTGAAAATGAAAAATCAAAAACAATTAAGTATTCTATTAATTATATTTCTTCTAGTTTTTTCTACAGGATGTAAGGAAAATGTAGAATCAAAAAATGTTGAGTCAAATAGTTCAGAGGTTCAAGAACTAGTAGATCCTTTACCATCATGGAATGAAAGCCAAAGTAAATCTGCAATTATATCATATGTAGAGGACGTTACAAATACAACTAGTACAAATTTTATTCCTATTACAGACCGAATTGCCACATTTGACAACGATGGTAACTTATTGGCTGAACAACCCGCTTATTTCCAGTTATTCTTTGCTATTGATAGAGTAAAAGTGTTGGCTGCTAATCATCCAGAATGGAAAGATAAGCAACCATATAAAGCAGTATTAG
Source organism: Gilvirhabdus luticola (assembly GCF_040117515.1). Lineage (NCBI taxonomy): Bacteria > Pseudomonadati > Bacteroidota > Flavobacteriia > Flavobacteriales > Flavobacteriaceae > Gilvirhabdus > Gilvirhabdus luticola. Next base: position 370,972 of record NZ_JBEEEN010000002.1, on the reverse strand, counting down.
AAAACGATATGAAAACATTAATGCAATCTGGCATGAAAGGGATTTGTGAAATAGTCATGGCTTCACATGCTGGAATAACAACAGATGACTTTGATAGTATCGTAAAAGATTGGGTTAAGAATACAAAACACCCAACAAAGAATGTAGGATACGATGAGTTGGTGTATCAACCTATGCTAGAATTATTACAATATTTAAGAGCCAATGATTTTAAAACATATATTGTTTCAGCCGGTGGCGTCGATTTTATGAGAGCTTTTGTAACTGAAGTATATGGTATTCCTAAAGAACAGATAATTGGTAGTAGAATTAAAACAGAATACGATTATAATGATGGAAATCCAGTAATTAGACGTTTACCAGAACTAGATTTTATTGATGATAAAGAAGGGAAGCCTTTAAATATCCAAAAAATAATTGGAAAAAAACCTGTCTTTGCTTCTGGTAATTCTGATGGTGATTTGCAAATGATGCAATGGGCAGATTCTAACGCCTATAAATCATTTCAATTGTATGTGCATCATACAGATGGCGAACGCGAATGGGCCTATGACAGAGATTCTCATATAGGACGTTTTGACAAAGGGTTGGATGAAGCTATGGAAAAAAGCTGGACTGTTATTGACATGAAAAACGACTGGAAAGTGATTTTTCCGTTTGAACTAGAATAATTATAAAGTACCTTTACAAAACTCTTTTTTAACCGCAAATCTTTATGAAGCATTCAATAAGAATAAGTACCCTATTCGTATTTTTAATATTTTTTAGTTGTAAAAAAACTGAAAACCAAGTAAAAATTGATAATGCTGATTTGAATATAGAAGCACCAAAAGGTATGGTATATATTCCAGGTGGTGTTTTTATAATGGGAAGTGATGCAGATTATGCAGAGAATGATGAAGGTCCAGAAATACAAGTGAAAGTCGATCCATTTTTTATGGATGAAACAGAAGTAACAAATGCTCAATTTAAAAAGTTTGTAAAAGAAACAGGCTATGTAACGGTTGCAGAACGTCCAGTAGATTGGGAGCAAATAAAGTTAGATTTACCGCCTGGTACGCCTAAACCTCATGATTCTATTTTAGCGCCAGGTTCTTTAGTGTTTTCACCTCCTAATCATGCGGTTGACTTAAATGATTATAGCCAATGGTGGCAATGGGTAAATGGCGCCGACTGGAAACATCCTCAAGGACCAGATTCTAATATTGAAGGAAAAGATAATCATCCTGTAGTTCAGATTGCTTATGAAGATGCCGTTGCTTATGCAAATTGGGCCGGAAAAAGATTACCCACAGAAGCAGAATGGGAATTTGCTTCAAGAGGAAAAGGTAATTATTCAGAATTTGCATGGGGAGATGAATTAACACCACAAAATACGTATTTAGCTAATTTCTTTCAAGGGGATTTTCCACATAACAATTCTCAAGCCGATGGTTTTGAGACGTCTGCACCTGTAAAATCATTTCCTCATAATACCTATGGGTTATATGATATGATTGGCAATGTCTGGGAATGGACTAGTGATTGGTATAGACCAGATACCAAAAAACTGTATTTGGTTAATGCATCAAAACTCTGTATTAACCCAAAAGGACCAGATAATAGTTATGATCCTAACGATCCTTATGTTACTCAAAAACGTGTAATAAAAGGTGGTTCTTTTTTATGTAGTATACAATACTGTTCTAATTACAGATCAACTTCAAGGATGGCAACATCAATAGATTCTGGCCAAAATCATTTAGGATTCAGGTGTGTTAGAAACATTGAGTAACAGATTAATTTAATATTTTCTAATACCAATTTTGTATCTTTATTTGAAAAACTAAAGCTATGCATATATTAAGAGTTTCTTTACTCTTACAGATGTTTTTATTATTCTCTTGTAACATTGTTGATTTTGAAGAACCTAAACCTTCATCTCAACTACCTACAGAACCACAATTATCTGGTGAGTTTTTAAACGATTGGGCTTATAGTGTTAATCCTGAACCTTATGACAATTTTGAAGTTGCCCAATTTGGATTATGGGTTCCTGACGATGTAACCGATTTAAGAGCGCTGTTAATTTTACTTCATGGAGCTAACACCAGTGCCTTGGGTTTTGAAAATAATCAGGGTTGGCAAGATTATGCCAATGAAGAAAACATCGGTCTGATTGGAGTTAGCTTTAAAGGTGGTAGCTATACAAACCCTGTTGGAGGTAGTGGAAATGCGCTATTAATTGCACTAGATTCTATTACAAGTCGAAATAATATTCCTGAAGTCTACAATTTACCTTTTATTATGCGAGGATTTTCGGCAGGTGGCGTTTTTAGTTATAATTTTTCTCATTGGAAACCAGAAAGAGTTGTAGCCTTTGTAAATATTAGAGGTGGTGGCATTTCTGTAGATACGCCTGAAAACAAGCATGTACCTGGATTAATGCTTATAGGTGAAAATGATGCTCCTACAAGAGGAGAACGGATGATTAATGTGGTTAATACGAACAGAACAATAGGTGGTGTTTGGGGTTATGCCATAGAACCTGGTGCTGAACATTTTAGCAGTCTTGATGCTTCTAATTTTTTAGCCAAGAAGTTTTTTTCGGCTGTTTTAGATTTAAGAGTTTCTAATGGAACAAATGAATTAAATGATATTCCAGAAAATTCTGGCTGGTTAGGAAATAATGAAACAAAAGAGATTTTTTTATTTAGCAATTATCCAGATAATCCTGAAGAGGCTACATGGTTAACAGATGAATTGTTTGGTAACTATTGGCAAGAATACCAGGAGTAGATATTTTATTTTTTTAGTTCTAATTTTTCAGCAAAGTAATCACAAAAATCTTTCATTGTAGCCGTCATTTTTTCGTCTTGGGTAGCTTTGTTGAAAGTATCACTCATGGCAACCAAAGTCTGATGAAAAAACATCTTCATTTCGTCTACAGGCATATCTTTAGTCCACAAATCTATTCGTAAAGTTTCTTTCGATTTACTATCCCAAACCGAAAGCAACATCGCCTTGGCTTCCTCGTTTGTAATGCCACCATCTTGAGCTGTCCAAAATAGTTTTTCAGGCACTCTGTTTTCGTCCAGTTCTATATTTAATTCTATATTCGATTTGTGTATTGTCATCTATTTGTTTGGTTTAAATTTTGAATTATTAAAAATATCTTCAGGACTTGAATTAAGCATTTCTTTTAGCGAAGCATCATGATTATTCATGTATGCTTTTACAATTTGCCAACCCATATATTGCCCTATTTTTCCGGGAGATTCGTTATCTATTTCAACTAAATAAAATTTAGAGAAAGGAGCAGGATTAATAAATCTACTCGGTAATTTAGAATCGGTACTGTATAGTAATTCACGTTCTACAAAGTATCTCCAGATATAACTTTCATTAGCTTCTGCCCAATCTAATTGCTCTTGAGTATATCCAATTTTTTCAGCATCACTTTTAAAAGGAATCATGATATCTTTAAAATACAAAAGTTTACCTGTATAGATCATTTCATCAAGTAAGGTTTTTCTTTGTGTTTGAAACACATATTTTTCTCCATAAGCTTCTGATAGATCAACAACAATTTGCTCTCTTGTAAAATTGTGAGTTAAATACTTTTGAATACCTTCATAAAACCTATGGTCATTTCCTAAATAGGTGTCAAGCGCAATTAAAACGATAGTATCTGTTACTATAATTTTATTTCTATAATCTATATCTGAAGTTGAGGTGATAATTCTTGGACTTCTTGTTTCTGGAAAATAATATTTTAAATGCTGATAAAACTTTTGAATTTCATCTTCAAGACTTTCAATATCTAAAAACGCTTTCTTTACTTCTTCATGCAATTCTTTTTGTAACGTATCATTCATTCTTGCTATCCAAGTAGAATCACTATACCTTTCTGAAAACATAAATGGATAAGCCTGTTTTAAGTCAGGTAAATCCGATGGCATAGCTTCCGAAAATAACTTGTCAAATCGCTCAACAGAAATGTTAATATCTACTTTAGCAATTTCTTTTTCAATTTGATTTTCTTTTTTACATGAAATAAGAACAATTAGGAAAGTCGCTAGAAATAATAATTTTTTCATTAAAACTTAAACGTTGTTAATTTTTATTAATTATTAGTTTGGTTTATTTTTGTTTGACAAAGTTACCATTCTTTATATTAATTTCAAGTTATTATGCAGACAGAAAAAATTATAGATTATATCGTTAATTGGCTTAAAGATTATGCTGTAAACGCAAAGGTTAATGGATTTGTAATAGGTGTATCTGGAGGCATTGATTCTGCATTAACATCTACACTTTGTGCTAAAACAGGCCTAGACTTGTTGTGTGTTGAAATGCCCATTCACCAAGCTCCTTCACAAGTAAGTAGAGCTTTTAACCATATAAGTTGGCTTCAGAATAATTTCTCGAATGTGAGTAAGATAGAGGTTAATTTAACACCTGTATTCGACAGTTTAATAGATGCTTTACCAAAAGTAGAAAATGAAGAAGAGCGTTTTATGTCTTTGGCTAATACAAGAGCAAGATTACGAATGACAACACTTTATTATTTTGCAGCACTTAATAAGTGTTTGGTTGCTGGAACAGGTAACAAAGTAGAAGACTTTGGTGTTGGTTTTTATACCAAGTATGGTGATGGCGGTGTAGATTTAAGCCCGATAGCAGATTTACTTAAATCGGAAGTTTATGAGTTAGCAAAACATTTAAACGTCAACCAAGAGATTATCGATGCTGCACCAACTGATGGCCTTTGGGGAGACAACAGAACCGATGAAGACCAAATTGGAGCTTCCTATCCAGAATTGGAATGGGCCATGAAAATGAATGATATGGGTAAAACTAAAGATGATTTTACTGGAAGAAAACAAGAGGTTTTCAACATTTATAAACGTTTTAATACTGCGAATAAGCACAAAATGATACCTATACCAGTTTGTGAAATCCCTAATTATTTAAGATAATCACTATCAAATACTCATCAAAATTTAGTATATTTACGAGTGTAGGTTAATCAGTTATGGTGTTTACTTGTCTCTCCAACCATGATATAATAAAAAACATCTAAGTTATGATTAAACTGTTAGTAGTGGATCATCACCCTATCATTAGGAAAGGGTTAGAGCTTTTGTTTGTTACTTCTGCAAACATGAAGGTAGTTGGGACTTTGGATAATGGTGAAGCAATTTTCGATTTTTTAAGAAGGGAATCTGTTGATATTATTTTGAGCGAAATAGATTTACCAAAGCTTAATGGTATTACAGCTTTAAGACGGCTTAAGGTAGAATATCCTAATATAAAAGTTATCATTTTTAGTGCCCATCCAGAAGCTGTTTATGCTATTAATATTATAAAAGCTGGAGCTTCAGGTTATGTCTGTAAAACGGCCAATGTAATTACTTTAAAAGAAGCTATTGCCAAAGTTGCCGAAGGAGGTATTTATTTAAGTAATGATTTAGCACATAGTAGCGCATTAGGTTATAGTTCTACAGGAAGAAGACTTTCATATAAAAAATTGTCAACTAGAGAAGTAGAAGTCCTGAAGCTATTATCTATTGGGAAGAAAAATAAAGATATTGCTCAAGAGTTAGAGATCAATGAAAAAACCGTAAGTACTTACAAAACACGCCTTATGAAAAAATTGAATGTGGATAATATTGTAGATCTCATTACACAGGCAAAGCTTCTTGAATTATAATACCCTGTTTAATTTTCTGGACAAAAGCATTTTTAAATTAGAATAGTCTTTGACTTCTTGCAAGACATTTTTATTGTCTTTACTTTCCATGGTTTCTTTTTGAAAATCGATTACTTTCTGTTCAATTAAAAAACAACGTAAGTTTAAAATAGTTTCACTAACCAACTGGGCGATACTTTTAGATTTATCTTTTGGATAAATGTTTTTGCTTTCCCAATTATGTAAAGCATACTTTTCCTCGTCCATTAAAATACTTGTAATTTCGTTAGCCATATTCTGGTCAACAGAATTTACAAAAGACTCCAGAGCAAAATCAGGGTTTTGATTAAGGGTATCAATTATGGTGTAATACAGCTCTTTAAATTTTGGGTTTGAAAACTCCATTTCATCATCTTGAAGGTCCAAATAAATTTTTTCGAATACTTGAGCTTGCTGTATTACAGGCTCAAGAACTAATTCATTGGTTTCCGTTTCTTTTAAAATTAGGTCTTCAAAATCTTCGGTTTTATTGCCATAAAGCAATAAGATTTCAATAATTTTTCGCTCAAGTTCATATTGAATATTAACTTTTTTGACAGCGTGTTCATTTTTAAAGACTTGAAAAGATTGTTGCTCTTTTTTATAGGCTTTATTAGCGTCTTGATATTCCTTTTTATTGATTTGAGCTAAAGTGCTAAACAGAACTTCCTCACTAATATCCATTATTTTAGAGCATTCCTGAATGTAAATTTCCTTTTTGATCCGATCAGGAATTTTAGAAATGCTGTTGACTATATCTCTAACGGTTTCAGCTTTTTTGATAGGATCGTTCTTTGAGTCTTTAACGAGTAGTGATGCTTTAAATTGAATAAAATCCTGTGCATTTTCATCCAAAAAAAGAGTCAATTCTTCAAAGGTGTTTTGTTTAGCAAAACTATCTGGATCTTCACCTTCTGGAAACATACAAACTTTAACATTCATACCTTGTTCCAAAATAAGGTCTATGCCTCGTAACGAGGCCCTAATTCCTGCTGAATCACCATCAAATAAGACCGTAATGTTTTTGGTTAGTCTATTTATAAGGCGTATTTGTTCTGGTGTTAAGGCAGTTCCAGAAGAGGCAACGACATTTTTAATTCCTGTTTGATAAAACTGAATAACATCTGTGTAACCTTCTACTAAAAAGCAGTTATCTTCTTTTGCTATACTTTGTTTGGCATGAAAGATACCATACAATACTTTGCTTTTATGGTATATGTCGCTTTCAGGTGAATTTAAGTATTTGGCAGCTTTTTTAGTATTGGTTAGAATTCTTCCACCAAATCCTAAAACTCGACCACTCATACTTTGTATTGGGAACATAACACGACCTTTGAACCTGTCAAACCGCTTATCTTCCTTTACAATGGTCAATCCTGTTTTTTCAAGAAATTCAATATTGTAACCATCTTTTAAGGCTTCATCAGTAAATGCTTGCCAATCATCTAAAGAATAACCTAATCCGAATTTTTTGATGATGTCATCAGTAAAACCACGCTCTTTAAAATAACTTAAACCAATAGATTTTCCTTGGTTTGTATTGTGTAATATCTTCTGAAAATATTTATTGGCATATTCACTAACCAAATACAAGCTTTCACGAGCATCTGCCTCTTGCTTTTGTTCGTCTGATTGCTCTGTTTCCTCTATTTCAATATTGTATTTTTTGGCCAGATATTTAATGGCTTCGGGATAGGTAAAATGTTCGTGTTCCATCAAAAATGCAACAGCATTTCCACCTTTACCACTGGAGAAATCTTTCCAAATTTGTTTTACAGGAGAGACCATAAAACTTGGGGTGCGCTCGTCACTAAAAGGACTTAATCCCTTAAAATTACTTCCAGCTTTTTTGAGTTGAACGAAATCACCAATAACCTCTTCTACGCGAACAGTTTCAAATACTTGGTCTATGGTGTTTTTGGATATCAAATGCTATAAATATTTATTGAATTTTGGTTTGAACGACAGGTTTGTAAAAGTAATATAAACTAATGACTTTTGAAATGAAAGCCAGTTTCAATTTTTTGTTTATGGCGCCAACTTTTTATTCAATACAGAAGTCAAACTATCACAACTTGCAATACCATTTTTTGTTGCTTTAAGTTTAATATCAAAGGCGCCACGCATACTTAAAATGATATTTTTCAATAGTTTTTCATCTTTAAAACCAAACTCTCCTTTTTGAAAAGCGTCATAATCCATATGGTATATAAAATAATCACCGACATATTTTTTCTGTATGTTTTCTAATCGTTCATAGCTTTGAGCCATGATTTCGTAGGTAGCATAATGTTTTTCAATTGCAGTTTTTAACTCAAAGTCATCAATGAGTTTAAAGTCTCCAGAATTTACAAGTGCTTGATAAGTATTGTCGTTTGGAGTAAAATTTACTAATGAAACAATATTAAATATGTTTCCAGTAATACTCATTTTGTCTGGTGAATTTGTGTTGAGTTTAGGTAGAATTTCGTTTGTGATTTTAATTTTATCTTCAAGTGTTTTTACATTGTCTTCCAGAGTAAGCTTATCTGCCTCAACGTCATTTTTAATGCTTGTTAGATACAGTTTTCTTTGATCTTCGTTTTTCGAGTTTTCAGAGCATTTATTTAAACTAAATGCTATACTAATACCAATAATGACAATGAGTATTTCCCCAAAGGTATATTGCCAGTCTATTTTTTTCATATTGAATAGGATATGTTCCTTAAATCTATAAAATATTTTATTACCTATCTGCAGGTTTTTCATTGTTTTTTAAAATGAATATAGTTTACAAATTTTACTTTATACTAAAAATAGTCGAACTTCGTTTTACTATGTCTCATAAGTCTTAAAATTATGATTGGTTTGGTATTGCTTTGACTTACTGCTAATTAAAGGTGAAATATGAAAATTGTAGCTGCTTTAAAAACAACTTGTAGTTTAATACTAGTATTCATAACTACTGTGATCTTTGCACAAGACTCTATAAAAATAATTGAACCACTACCCATTAATTCAGAAAAACTAAATTTAATCTTTCCAAGAACGTATTGGTTTAATAAATCAAAAGTTATTTTCGAGAATTATGGCGTTGCCAAAATTAAAGAAGGCATCACCTCAACTGAAACGGATAGAAAGAAAGGGGTTCATTATTCAAAAACGAAACAAAATATCTCAATTAAATTATCAGACCCTGACAAAAATTCTTCTACTTTACAAGTAAAAACTGTTCAAAAAGATGAAACTGTTATTAAAGAAGACATCTTATTAAACAGAGTATTAAATGTTGGCATAGAGGCCGAAGAAATTCAAAGTATGGTCTTTTTTCCAAAGAAAATAAAGGGCTTCATTACTACCAATGGAGATTCAAGCAATAAATGGGATTTAAATCTAGAAGTTATAAACGAGAAATCTTTTTTATTTGTAGAAGTTGGCAGTCTCAAATATTGTGAACGATTTATACAAATAATCAGAACCAACTTGGATAGTAACAAAAATATTAATGTAAATAATGATATTACCGAAAGAACAATTTTTTATGAATTTTTAGAAAATGGAATATCATTAGGCGCCGTTACTTTTGATGATGAACATTCTATATGGCTAAAACCTGGATTAGATGCAATTACCAAATTAATTTTATGTACTTCTATGCTTACAATAGCTTATTAATTATATAGCAATTCAATTATAATAGTCTAATTATGAGGGAGAAAATAGATTCTCATATCCAAGAAGATTACCAAAGGAAGTTCTATACAAAATAATTGCTAAATCAAATTTCAGGTTGGGTTTTTCAGTCTGTGACTTATTTGTCAACTTTTATGCTAAACTATTGTCATTTCACTAAAACAAATTTGTTTACAGAATCATATAGAATTTTAGTTAAATTTTAGCCAAAGGAATGATAACGAGTTCGTTTTCTACTTACATTTATAGTGTTCTTAAATTTATAATATTATGGGACAATCAAAGTCAAAAAGTAAGTCGGCTTTACCTAAACAAGTGGTAAAAAAGACTCCACAGACTCCTGCAAAGAAGAAGTAACTTGTGTATGGTTTATTTCGATAAACTTTAATTCAGAAAAAACCACCTTCTTAAGGTGGTTTTATATTTTTCAATAATAAAAATAAATTTGTTCTTATCATTAAAATTATCGTTCTTTGTTCTTATATATATCCTATTAACTAACTTATTAATTCACATGAAAAAATTCTCAAAATTTTTGGCCGTCTTATTAATGACATTAATGCTAACAAATTGTGCTACAATATTTGGCGGTAAAGTAACACAGTATCAAAAAACAAAACCTGCTGATGGTGAACCACAAAGAAATGTAAGAGTTGTGGCCCTTATAGCTGACATTGTTCTTTTTTGGCCTGGAGCAATTGTTGATTTTGCAACAGGAGCTATTTACAAACCACAAAAATAATATTATAATAAAAAAAGCCCACATTAATAATGTGGGCTTTTTTTATTGTGATTATTAATTTACATCATACCTGGCATTCCGCCGCCACCCATTGGAGGCATAGCAGGAGCATCTTCTTTAATATCTACCAAAGCACATTCAGTGGTTAGAATCATGCCAGCAACAGACGCTGCATTTTCTAATGCAATACGTGTTACTTTAGTCGGATCTATAATTCCCGCTTTTAGCATTTGCACATAGGTTTCAGATTTGGCATCAAAACCAAAATCTCCTTTGCCATCCATGACTTTAGCTACAACTACGCTACCTTCACCACCCGCATTTTCAACAATAGTACGTAATGGTGATTCGATAGCACGAGCCACAATTTGAATTCCTGTTACCTCATCAAGGTTTTCTGTTGTAAGTTTTTCTAAAATTGGTTTTGCTCTTATAAATGCAACACCACCACCAGCAACAATACCTTCTTCAACCGCAGCACGAGTTGCATGTAATGCATCATCAACACGATCTTTCTTTTCTTTCATTTCAACTTCACTTGCAGCACCAACATACAATACTGCAACACCACCAGCTAATTTAGCTAAACGCTCTTGAAGTTTTTCTTTATCGTAATCGCTTGTAGTAGTTTCAATTTGCGATTTGATCTGGTTCACTCTGTTTTTGATTAAACCTTTTTCACCAGCACCATTTACCACAGTAGTGTTGTCTTTATCAATGGTTATACGTTCTGCAGTTCCAAGCATATCAATAGTAGTATTCTCTAAAGTAAATCCTCTTTCTTCAGAAACAACGGTTCCACCAGTTAAGATAGCGATATCTTCAAGCATCGCTTTACGTCTGTCTCCAAAACCAGGTGCTTTAACAGCTGCAATTTTAAGTGCACCACGTAATTTGTTCACTACCAAAGTTGCCAATGCTTCCCCATCTACATCTTCTGCAACAATTAAAAGAGGTTTTCCAGATTGAGCAACTGGCTCAAGAATAGGAAGTAAATCTTTCATTGTAGACACTTTTTTATCATACAATAAGATGTAAGGATTTTCTAAATCGGCAATCATTTTTTCACTATCAGTTACAAAGTAAGGAGATAAATAACCTCTATCAAATTGCATACCTTCTACAACATCTACATAAGTATCTGTTCCTTTGGCTTCTTCTACAGTAATGACACCTTCTTTACCAACTTTATTAAATGCATTTGCAATAAGATCACCAATTACATCGTCATTATTAGCAGAAATAGATGCAACTTGTTTAATTTTTTCTGAAGAGTTTCCAACTTGTTTACTTTGTTTTGCCAAGTCCGATACAATAGCCTCAACAGCCTTATCTATACCACGTTTTAGATCCATTGGATTTGCACCTGCAGCTACATTTTTTAAACCTTCTTTTACAATAGCTTGGGCTAAAACGGTTGCTGTTGTGGTACCATCTCCAGCCAAATCGTTGGTTTTTGAAGCTACTTCTTTTACCATTTGTGCTCCCATGTTCTCTAGTGCATCCTCTAGCTCTACTTCTTTAGCTACAGTTACACCATCTTTTGTGACTTGAGGTGCACCGAAAGATTTGCTAATAATTACGTTTCTTCCTTTTGGACCTAATGTTACTTTTACTGCATTTGCCAATGCATCAACACCACGCTTTAAACCGTCGCGTGCTTCTATATCAAATTTTATATCTTTTGCCATTTTTAATGAATGATTTTTTGAATTAATTAAAGTTTAAGTTAGTATTAGATTATTGCCATGATGTCTTCTTCTCGCATCATTAAATAATCCTTACCATCTAAAGAAATTTCTGAACCTGAATATTTTCCGTAGAGTACTTGGTCTCCAACTTTTACAGTAAGTGGTTCATCTTTTTTACCTGTCCCTACAGCTACAACTGTACCTTTATGTTGTTTTTCTTGTGCCGAATCTGGAATAAAAAGTCCAGAAGCTGTTTGGGTTTCTGCAGGAAGTGGTTCTACTAGTACACGATCTGCAAGTGGTTTGATGTTTACTTTACTCATGTTGTTATATTTTTAAATTAGTTTTATAATTAATGCTTTAGCGTTGTTCGAAAATTATGCCAACTCCTTTTGACTGACAAAGTTTCAGAAAACAAAAAAGCCAACTAAAATAGCTGGCATTTTGTATATGGTTTTCTGCATTAAATTAGTTTGCAGTTGAGTCTGTAGCTGTTGTATTGTCAGTTTGAGCAGGCACATTAGGTAATGGTTGTGCTGTAGTAGTAGCATCAGGATCTAAAACTTTAGATTCTGAACTAGCACCACCTTTGTTGATTGCAACATTAGACAACAAAATAAGTACAAGCATTAGCGTTGCTAATGTCCATGTACTTTTATCTAAAAAGTCGGTCGTCTTTTTCACGCCGCCTAGTTGTTGTGTTCCACCACCGCCAAAAGAAGATGACAAGCCACCACCTTTAGGGTTTTGAACCATAATGACTATAACCAATAGAAATGCTACAACAACTATTAATGCTAAAAATATGGTAAACGTATTCATTATTCTTTATTATTATTCTGGTAATTTTTTAATTGCTTTAATTTGGTCTGCAAAGAAACCACTTTTTTCTGGATATTTCAAACTTAAAATCTTGTAAGATTGAATAGCTTTTTTATAGTTTTTTTGTTCTACATAAATTCTTGCCAAAGTCTCTGTCATTAAGCTCTCGGGTTGAATCATTTGTTCCTTTGCAATATTATGCTTTACATTAGATTCTTTTGAAGGATCTATTTTAGGATTTTTTGATATGAATTTATCAATAAGTTCAAATTTCTTTCTTTTACCCAAATTCTTCGAAGCTTCAGATTTATCTGTTGAAGCTTCAACATTCTTAACCTTTTCTATATTATTTTCTTCTCGTTCTATGGGTTTAAAACTCGTAAGTTTTAACCATTCATTAAAAGAGTGTAATTCACTTCTATGAAATTGTAGTGGCTTCCCAAGGTTTAAAATGTCAAAAGAAGATTCTTCCGTGGAAATGTTTTCTTCTTCACCAGCATTTTCAATATCTTGATCTTTATCCAGCTCAAAATTTGCAATTCTGGAAGGTGTTATTTTAGGTTGAAATAATGATGGGTCTAATATTTTTTCAGCGTCTTTTATTTGATTTTGGAGCGCCTCATCAATTTTTAAACTTTTATAAACACTTACCTCTTCAACAGTAACATCAATATCTTTTAGATGTTCTGTGTTTTGTTTAATGAATTCTGAAATTTCATTTTGTGTAAATTCTTCAGAAGTAATAAAATCGAAAAGAATGCTTCTGTCAGCAGTATATGCAGCAGTTACTTTTAATTCTTGATTGTACTTATAGCTTTCAGAATTTTTTAAACCTTTAAGGTATATGGCTCTTGCTGATTGAAAATATGGAAATTCGTCAATAACAGATTTTAAATTTTCGGTTTGCTCCTGCTGTATAGTAACTGGATTCTGCAAAAGGGATATGAAATCTGTTTTGTTCATTGATTACCAATTGGCAAGTGATGCATTAATAATATCTTGGGTTAAGCGTTCAAAAATCTCTTCGTGTGCTGAGTCTTTTTGACTACCAATAAGTTGTGCCTCACCAGGATAATCATAGAAAAAAGAAAATGTTTGTTCAAAATCATTCTCTTCATCACGGGTATCATAGAAACGAACATTGACGGCTATGGTTAATTTGTTTTGGGCAGCTGTATTGTTTGCTGTTGCAGTTGTTGGCGAAATTCTATAAGTAGTGATTTCACCTTCGTAAATTAAATCTCCACTAGATTTTACTAGGCTTAAATTGGTTTGATTCAGTATTAAATCGGTAAGGGCATTTGTAAAATCCCGATCCAAGCCAGGCTCTATCAATAGGGCATTATTTTGAAAATAATTCACCTGAAAAGTTTTTGCATCAGTATCAATTCCAGTAAAAGAGTATGCTCCACAGCCTAAAATTGCAAGTGAACTTATAAATAATAAAACGAATTTAAATAATTTCATTTTTAAGTTTTAAAGATCGAATTGTTTAATTTTTCTGTAGAGTGTACGTTCACTTATACCTAGTTCGGCAGCAGCTAATTTGCGTTTGCCATTATGACGCTCCAAAGATTTTTTTATTAGTTCTAATTCTTTATCATGTAATGATAATGTTTCTTCTTCTTCAATTTCTTCAGCAAAATGGTATTTATCTTGAGTGGCACTAGCTTGATGTTCACTTATGTTATGTTCTGGAATTGAAATAACTTCAACATCATTCTGCTCATCATAATGCGATTTATCATTTTTACCATATATTTTTTGAATTAGGTGTTCATTGTCTTTTTCAACCTCACGTGTATTACCACTTTTCATTAACTCCATAGTGAGTTTTTTAAGATCGTTTAAATCACTTTTCATATCAAACAAGACCTTATACAAGATTTCTCTTTCACTACTAAAATCGCTTTCAGATTTTGACTTGCTAATTACAGCAGGTAAATTACTGCCTGACATTGGCAGGTATGCTTTTAAAACGTCAGGTGTTATAGTTCTATTTTGTTCTAAAACAGAAATTTGTTCAGCTACATTACGTAATTGCCTGATGTTTCCACTCCATCTGTGTTTTAAAAGAATGTCTACCGCATCATCTGTTAATTTAATGGTTGGCATTTTATACTTTAATGCAAAATCGCTTGCAAATTTCCTAAATAGTAAATGAATATCTTCTTTACGTTCTCGAAGTGGAGGAATATGTATATCTACTGTGCTTAAACGATAATAGAGATCTTCCCTGAATTTTTCTTTGTTAATGGCGTCAAACATATTAATGTTGGTTGCCGCCACAATACGAACATTGGTCTTTTGGACTTTACTACTTCCAACTTTTATAAATTCACCATTTTCAAGAACACGAAGCAAACGTACTTGAGTAGTTAAAGGTAGCTCACCAACCTCATCAAGAAAAATGGTACCGCCATCGGCAACTTCAAAATAACCAGAACGTGTTTGTGTTGCACCAGTAAATGACCCTTTTTCATGCCCAAACAACTCACTGTCTATGGTTCCTTCTGGGATGGCGCCACAGTTTACAGCAATGTATTTACCATGTTTTCTATGAGAAAGCTGATGTATAATTTTAGGAATGCTCTCTTTACCAACACCGCTTTCTCCAGTAACCAACACCGAAATATCTGTTGGAGCAACCTGAATGGCTTTTTCTATGGCACGATTAAGTTTTGGATCGTTTCCAATAATTCCAAATCGTTGTTTTATAGCTTGAATTGATTCCATAATTAATTATTATCTGAATATCCAACAGCTTCACCAATAAGTGTAGCTGTAGTACAATCATTAATTTTTACATTGACGAAATCACCGACTTTATAATTCTCTTTTGGAAAAACAACAACTGTGTTTTGTGTATTTCTACCTGACCAATGTTTGTCAGATTTTTTTGATTCTTTTTCTATTAAAACCTCTTCAACTTTACCTAAATGTTGTTGTGTTCTGTATAAACTATGCTTTTGTTGCAGTTGAATGATTTCGTTTAGTCTTCTTTTCTTTACATCATTAGGAATGTCATCTTCCATTTTACGTTCTGCAAGTGTTCCAGGTCTTTCGGAATAAGCAAACATAAATCCGAATTCATATTTCACATATTCCATTAAGCTTAATGTATCTTGATGGTCTTCTTCAGTTTCTGTTGGGAATCCTGAAATCATATCTTGAGAAATTGCACAATCCGGGAGAATATGACGAATATTATCAATCAATTCAAAATATTCTTCCCTTGTATGTTGACGATTCATTTCTTTTAAAATTCTATTGCTTCCACTTTGCACAGGTAAATGAATATAATCACATATATTTTGATACTTTGCCATAGTCTCTATAACATCCAAAGTCATATCCTGTGGATTGGATGTTGAAAAACGAATGCGCATTTTAGGTTGTGCTGTAGCGCAAAGTTCTAAAAGTTTTGCAAAATTTACTGCAGTTGCCTTTTGCATATCACTGGCTTTTTCAAAATCTTTTTTCAGTCCACCACCATACCATAGGTAGCTATCTACATTCTGTCCAAGAAGGGTGATTTCTTTAAAGCCTTTATTCCAAAGGTCATTAACTTCTTCAATGATACTTTGTGGATCGCGACTTCTCTCACGGCCTCTTGTAAATGGTACAACACAAAATGTACACATATTATCACAGCCACGAGTTATCGAAACAAAAGCTGTAACACCATTACTATTTAATCTTACAGGCGAAATATCTCCATAGGTCTCTTCTTTTGAAAGGATGACATTTACAGCATTTCTGCCGTCGTCAACTTCGGCAATAAGATTTGGTAAGTCTTTATATGCATCTGGCCCAACAACAAGATCAACTATCTTTTCTTCTTCAAGAAATTTGCTTTTCAAGCGTTCTGCCATACAACCCAAAACACCAACTTTCATTTTTGGGTTGATACGCTTTACGGCATTATATTTTTCAAGGCGTTTACGAACAGTTTGTTCGGCTTTATCTCTAATGGAACAGGTGTTCACCAAAACCAGATCAGCATCTTCAAGATTTTGAGTTGTATCAAAACCTTCATTAGCCAATATAGAAGCTACTATCTCACTATCGCTAAAATTCATTTGGCATCCATAACTTTCAATAAAAAGTTTTCTTGAGTTACCTTCTTTTGCTTCTAAAATTAAGCTTTCGCCTTGTTTATTTTCGTCTATAATTTTTTCCATAAATCTACTGAAAGACATTAATCAGTCAATAAGTGTGCAAAGATACGATTATTTTGAAATTTATGACAAAGTGTCAGAGTGTTAATTTTTTCAAAAAAAAGTGTAACTAAATGGTTACTTTTGAACACTAACCATTTAAAAGAAGAAAATGACTTTACAAGAAATACTTGCTAAAATTGAAAATGCAAATCCTTTAGATTTTGGTAATCTTTTTAATAGTTCTGTTGAATTATTTAAGAAAAGTTGGTTATATGGATTTTTATTTCAGCTTTTTCTTTTAGTTCTAATGATTCCCTTTTTTATAATCTTTTATGTGCCTTTTATAATGGCTATGATTGCGCAATCTGAAACTGGACTATCGGATTCGGAGATTTATAGTGAGATTTTTGCGGGTCTTTCGGGTCTTTATCT
The DNA here is from genome assembly GCF_040117515.1 of Gilvirhabdus luticola. NCBI lineage: Bacteria > Pseudomonadati > Bacteroidota > Flavobacteriia > Flavobacteriales > Flavobacteriaceae > Gilvirhabdus > Gilvirhabdus luticola. Next base: position 353,737 of record NZ_JBEEEN010000002.1, on the reverse strand, counting down.
TTTGATTTTTATTGTTGGTATTCTTGCTGTGGCAGTTATTCAATTGGCACTTCAAGCTGGTTTTTTTAGAATTATCAAGAATATTGACCATGGTATAGAAGTAAAAGCTTCTGATTTATTTCATTTTTTAAAAAGTAAATATTTTGGCGGTGTTACAGTGTTAATGATCGCAACTTTTATTGTTGCTTTAATAGCTGCTTTATTGTGCTTTTTACCTTTAATTTATGCATTTATTCCAATGTCATATTTTATAGTTATTTACACATTTAATACTAGCATGCCAACAATGGATATTGTAAAAGCGAGTTTCAAACTTGGAACCAAAAAATGGCTATTGTCTTTTGGATTATTCATAGTATTGTATTTGCTTGTTATGGTATTAAGCTTTGTTACATGTGGTATTGGATCTATATTTTTATCGCCATTTATTTATTTACCATTTTATTTAATATATAAAGAAGTAGTTGGTTTTGATATTTATAGTGATTTAGAAATAACAGAATAACTATATTTTATCATTCATAATATAAAGCCTGATTTTTTCAGGCTTTCTTATTTTTTTTAATAATTTATATATCGATGCTTATTAAATTAGGCACTTAAATTATTTTTCATATACCTTTGCAACTTGAAAAAAAGCATTTATGGCAAAGAATTTAGTTATAGTTGAGTCGCCTGCCAAGGCAAAAACTATTGAAAAATTTCTAGGTAAAGATTTTAAAGTAGAGTCTAGTTTTGGGCATATTGCAGATTTGCCATCAAAAGAACTAGGTGTTAATGTAGAAGGTGATTTCAAGCCTAAATATTTGGTCTCAAGAGATAAAAGAGATGTTGTCAAAAAGCTAAAGGATTTGGCCAAAAAAGCCGATATGGTATGGTTGGCAAGTGATGAAGATAGAGAAGGAGAAGCTATAGCTTGGCATCTTGCAGAAACTTTAAAATTGGATAAAGAGAAAACAAAGAGAATTGTTTTTCATGAAATCACTAAATCAGCTATACAAAAAGCCATTGAAAACCCAAGAGGAATTGATTACGATCTTGTAGATGCCCAACAAGCCCGTCGAGTATTAGATAGAATAGTTGGTTATGAATTGTCTCCTGTGCTTTGGCGTAAAGTAAAAGGCGGATTATCTGCAGGACGTGTTCAATCCGTTTCAGTAAGACTAATTGTAGAAAGAGAAAGAGAAATTCAAGATTTTTCACCAGAAGCTTTTTATAGAATTGATGCAGAATTTTCAAATGAAGAAGGTCAGTCTTTCAAAGCTAAATTGGCTAAAAACTTTTCTTTAAAATCTGAAGCTCAACAATTTTTAAACTCAAACATTTCTTCAAGTTTTAAGGTTGGTGAATTAGAAAAGAAACCTGTAAAAAAATCTCCTGCAGCACCGTTTACAACATCGACGCTACAGCAGGAAGCATCAAGAAAATTAAGTTTTTCGGTTAGTAGAACAATGACAAATGCTCAACGACTTTATGAAGCTGGACTAATAACTTATATGAGAACAGACAGTGTAAATTTGTCTGATGAAGCGCGTAAAGGTGCAAAAACAGCTATTGAAAGTGCTTTTGGAAAAACGTATAGTAAATCGAGAAATTTTAAAGGTAAATCTAAAGGTGCCCAAGAAGCTCACGAAGCTATTAGACCAACAGATTTTTCGCGGCATTCAGTTAATGTTGATCGAGATCAAGATCGTTTATATGAGTTGATTTGGAAAAGATCTATTGCATCTCAAATGAGTGAAGCTGAATTAGAAAGAACAAATGTAAAAATAGATGCATCAAACCATAATGAGAGTTTTATTGCAAATGGAGAAGTCATAAAATTTGATGGATTTTTAAAGGTATATCTTGAAGGTACAGATGATGAAGACATAGAACAGGAAGGAATGTTACCTGAATTAAAAGTTAACGAAATGCTTCATAATAATTATATTACTGCTACAGAAAGATATACACGTGCACCATATAGATATACAGAAGCGTCTCTTGTAAAAAAGTTAGAAGAATTAGGTATTGGTCGTCCTTCTACTTATGCTCCAACCATTTCAACTATTCAAAACAGAAACTATGTTGAAAAAGGGACTGTTGAAGGTGAGAAAAGAAAATATTCAAAATTAACTTTAACAAATGGATCAGTAAAAGAAGAAAAGCTTTCAGAAAAAGTGGGTTCTGATAAAGGAAAATTAGTTCCTACAGATATTGGTATGATTGTTACCGACTTTCTTGTTACTCATTTTGAGCATATTTTAGATTATAATTTTACTGCTAAAGTTGAAGAAGATTTTGACGACATTGCAGATGGAAAGGTAGATTGGACTAAAATGATGAAAGAATTTTACAACGATTTTCATCCACAAGTTGAACATGTGCAAGAAAATGCCGACAGAGAATCAGGAGAGCGGGTTTTAGGAACAGATCCAAAAACAGGAAGACAGGTAAGCGTTAGATTGGGTAAATTTGGGCCAATGGTACAAATTGGAGTAGCAGAAGAAGAAGAAAAACCAATATTTGCAAGCCTTTCACCAGACCAGCAACTAAATACCATTACATTCGAAGAGGCATTAGGTCTTTTTGAACTTCCAAAACAATTAGGAAAGTACGAAGGAGAATCTGTTGAGGTCAATAATGGTAGATTTGGACCTTATGTTAAATATGGGAAAAAATTTGTATCACTACCTACTGGTGTTAATCCATTAAGTGTTGAGCTAGAAGATGCAATTGAATTGATCAAAGAGAAAAAAGAAGCTGATGCTCCTATATATAAATATCAAGGATTACCAGTTCAAAAAGGTAAAGGACGTTTTGGCCCATTTATAAAGTGGAATAACATGTTTATTAATGTAAGTAAAAAATACGATTGGGATAATTTATCAGATAACGATATCATAACATTAATTGAAGATAAAATTCAAAAAGAAAAAGATAAATTAGTGCACAGTTGGGAAGATGAAGGTATTAGAGTAGAAAAAGCGCGCTGGGGAAGACACCATATTATAAAAGGAAAAACAAAAATAGAGTTAGACAAAAAAGTAGATGCATCTAAATTAACCCTAGAAAAAGTTAAGGAACTTATAGAAAAGAATGCTCCTAAAAAGAAAAAGGCTTCAAAAAAGAAATAGTATATGAATTTTAATTTTCTATCACCTGTTTCAGATTCAGTTTTAGCTCATATTCAATTGCAGGCTAAACAAGCTCTGGGCAGAAAATTAAAAATTCATTCTCTTCAAAATGGGATTCCAGATCTTGACGATGTGCAAATAGCTATAATTGGTGTTCTGGAAAACAGGAATGACATTAATTATTTAGGTGAGGATTTTAGTTTGGATGAAATAAGAAAAACATTCTACTCTCTATTTCCTGGTAGTTGGAGAACAGAAATAGCCGATTTAGGAGACATTAACAAAGGAGATTCAACTGAAGACACCTTTTTCGCATTAAAAACAATTTTAAGTATTTTATTGACAAAAAATATTATTCCTATAATTTTAGGAGGAAGCCAAGATATAACTTATGCGAATTATAGAGCTTACGATTCTGTAATGCCAATGGTTAATATTGTTAATGTAGATAGTAAATTTGATCTCGGAGATTCGTCCAAGCCAATTAAAAACAATAGTTTCATTGGAAAGATTATTTTAGACCAACCATATAATTTATTTAACTATTCAATTATAGGATATCAAACCTATTTCAATCCACAAGAAGAAATAGATTTAATAGAGAAACTCTATTTTGAATCTTATAGATTAGGAGAAATTTCTAAAGACATTACGTTAGTCGAACCAGTTATGCGAGATGCTAACATTGTAAGTATTGACTTAAATTCTGTAAAAGCATCTGAAGTAAGTCAAAATCAAAAGCATTCACCCAATGGATTTGATGGTAAAGAAATATGTGCTATTGCTCGTTATGCTGGAATAAGTAACAAGGTGTCTTCTTTTGGCATATATGAGTATAAACCATCTAAAAAAGATGATAATACTTCTATGCTAGTTGCACAAATTATTTGGTACTTTATAGAAGGAGTAAATTTTAGAGTTAAAGATGATGATTTTAATAATGAAAATCATTACCAAAAATTCATTACTTTAGTCGACTCCCAAGAACTAATCTTTTACAAAAGTGTTAAAACTGGTCGTTGGTGGATAGAAATCCCCTTTTTATCGAAAGTTAATAATAAATTAAAGAAGCATACGTTATTACCCTGTATGCATCAAGACTATGTAAACGCCTGTAATAATACTATTCCAGAACGTTGGTATAAAGCTTTTCAGAAGAATAGTGTGTAGTAAGAAAAGTATAGGTAAAAATGACAAAATCATCGATGAAATGCATATTTTTTACGATGAAACGTAAATTTTTTATCAAAATAGTTGTTTTTTAAAAAATATATAAATATGTTTACGCTCTCAAATTTTAAGCTTAATTAATTAACCTTGAGTTTTATATGGATATGAAGAAGTTTTTAATATTAACCGGAATTTTAATTTTAGTCGCTAGTTGTGGTTCTAAAGATAGAGGCGAGCTAGTCGGAGTTAAAGGAAAAAAATGGCATCCTGAAAAACCTTATGGTATGGAACTCGTACCTGGAGGAGCATTTATTATGGGTAAAGCAGATGACGATCTTGCGGGTATAAATGATGCACCTGCAAAAACGGTTACTGTGAGAGCCTTTTATATGGATGAAACTGAAATAACAAATAGCGAGTATCGTCAGTTTGTTAATTGGGTTAGAGATTCAACAATAAGGACTAAACTTGCAATACTTGCTGATGAAGTAGGAGCTGCTCCTGGTGATGAAGCTGGTATAGGTCAGTTTGCTTTTGTAGATGCTGATCCAGAAAACATGACTGTGTATGAAAAATACATGTATGATAACTATGTTGGATTAGGTCCAACGGGTTATGAAGGAAGAAAATTAAATAAGGATGTTGATATCATCTTTGATGTGAATGAATATCCTGATGAATATTATGCAGAGGTTATGGATACCATGTATTTGCCAATTGAGCTTTCTTATAATGGCCAAAGAACTTGGGATGTTAAGAAGTTTAAGTTTCAATATACCTATATGGATATTCAAAAAGCTGCAAAAAACAGAAATTTAACTCGTAAGGATGTTTTAGTAAAAGAAGAGATCGAAGTATATCCAGACACCACAACATGGATTAGGGATTTCTCATACTCCTACAACGAACCAATGCATAACGATTATTTTTGGCATGATGCATATGGAGATTATCCTGTAGTTGGAGTTTCCTGGAAACAAGCAAAAGCTTTTTGCCAATGGAGAACATTAAACAAAAATGCATTTCAAAAATCTGCTAATAAGCAATTTGTAAATTCATTCAGATTACCTAATGAAGCAGAATGGGAATATGCTGCTAGAGGAGGTTTACAAGCTGCAACCTTCCCTTGGGGTGGACCATATGCTAAAAATGACAGAGGATGCTTTATGGCTAATTTTAAACCAGTTCGTGGAGACTACGCGGCAGATCAGGCATTATATACTGTAGAAGCAAAATCTTATGAGCCAAACGATTATAACTTATATAATATGGCTGGTAATGTTTCAGAATGGGTAAACGGATCTTATGATCCATCATCTTATGAGTATGTTTCAACAGCAAATCCTGTATTGAACGATCTTACCAATCAAAGAAAAGTTGTTAGAGGAGGATCATGGAAAGATGTTGCTTATTTCTTACAAGTGAGTACGAGAGACTACGAATATGCAGATTCTGCAAGAAGTTATATAGGATTTAGAACTGTACAGGATTATATGGGTACAGATGTAACAAAAAATTCAAAAAATAAATAAACTAAAATAAACAAATAACTATTTAATTAACCTACTTAAGTATTCATACTTAACTTAAAAACCAAATATTATGGGACAGTCAAGAGCAAGTAAAAAATTTATGAACATGGCCTACGGATTAGGCGCATCAATTGTAATTGTTGGAGCACTTTTCAAGATTATTCATTTTGAAATTGGGCCTCTTACAGGTAATGTAATGTTAACTATTGGTCTGGTAACAGAAGCAATTATATTTGCAATATCTGCATTTGAACCAGTTGATGACGATTTAGATTGGTCATTAGTATATCCAGAATTGGCTGGAGCTGAAAGTTCAGATAAAGAAGAATCTAATCCACAAGGATTATTGTCTAAAAAATTAGATGAATTATTAAAAGATGCTAGAATCGATGGCGAATTAATGGCTAGTTTAGGCGATAGTATCAAGAATTTTGAAGACGCTGCAAAAAATATGGCCCCAACCGTAGATTCAATTTCAGCTACCAAAAAATATAGTGAAGAAATTGCTCACGCAGCAGCACAAATGGAATCTTTAAACAGTTTGTATAGAGTACAGTTAGAAAGTGCAAACCGTCAGGCTACAATAAATGAAGAGTCTGTAGAAAATGCAGCTAAACTTAAAGAACAAATGCAGTCATTAGCATCACACTTATCATCTTTAAATGGTGTTTACGGTGGAATGTTGTCTGCCATGAACAGTAAAGGCTAATTAGTAGTTAGTTCCAAATTTATTAATTAACCACAAAAACTAATTAGACATGGCACAAGGAAACTTATCACCAAGACAGAAAATGATTAACTTGATGTATTTAATATTTATTGCAATGCTTGCATTAAATATGTCAAAAGAAGTCCTTTCTGCATTTGGATTAATGAACGAAAAATTAACCGAGTCCAATGAAGCTGCTACAGAACGTAATGTGGCATTTATGGCCGGTTTAGAACAACAGGCTAATGAACAGCCTGATAAATATCTTCCTTTGAAAGCACAAGCTGAACAAGTGAGTAAGTTAGCAACAGATTTTAATACTTATTTGGAAGATTTAAAAGGTAAAATGACTGCTACAGTTGATGATCCTGAAGATTACGAAATCATGGATAAAGGTGATTTTCTTGATAAACATTTCTTTATTGGTGAAAAATTAAAACCTGAAGGACAAGCGTTTATAGATCAAATGAAAACCTTTAGAGAAGGTATACAAAATGTTATCGGCGAGAGTTACCCAGGAATTGCTGCAGATGTTCAAAAGAAATTTGCAACAGACGATGTAACTAATAGAGATAATAATGTAATCCCTTGGTTAGATTATCACTACAAAGGATTTCCACTTGTAGCCTCATTAACTAAAATGACACAATTACAGGCAGACGTTAAGACAACAGAGTCTGAAGTAATGTCAACAATGTTACAAGGTAAGCTAAAGATAGAAGCATCTTTAACAAATTTTGATGCTATCGTTGTCCCAGACAAAACAGCTTTCTTTTCTGGTGAGAATTTCACAGGTAAAATTATTCTTGGTAAAAAGGATAATACACTTAGAGCAGATAAGGTTGTTGTAAATGGTCAGGAGCTTTCTGCAGAGTCTATGCAAGACGGTAAAACAATATTAGAATTTCCTGCAGGTTCTGTAGGTGAGCGTGAAATTAAAGGTGAATTCTACTTTACAGAAGGAGGTGAAACATTCACAATTCCTATTAATAGTACATATGCTGTAGTACCTAAACCAAATTCGGCAACAATTTCTGCAGATAAAATGAATGTGGTATATCGTGGTGTTAAAAACCCAATGACGATTTCTTTTGCAGGAGTTTCAGATAATAATGTATCTGCTAGTGCTCCAGGTTTAAGTAAGATTTCTGGTGTTAGTAAGTATATAATGGATGTTACTTCTGTAAAAGGTAGAGAAGTTACAATTAACGTTACTGGTACATTACCAGATGGACAAAAGGTAAGCGATGCTGCTAAATTTAGAATTAAAGATTTACCAAAACCAATAGGTACAGTTAGAGGTGAAGACGGTTCAATTAAAATGCAACGTAACAGCCTTGAAATATCTACCATTGGTGCTAAATTTGATGACTTTGATTTTGAGTTACCATTAAACGTTAGAGGATTTAAATTTAAAGTTCCAGGTCAACCTACTATAGAAGTTAGTGGTAGTAAGCTAAATGATAGAGCTAAAAATGCCTTGCGTAAAGCAAAGCGTGGATCTGATGTTCAAATATTCGACATTGATGCTAAAGCTAGTGGTGTTAGTGTGATACTTAAAAAAGTATCTCCTGTAATTATTGAACTTACAAACTAATAGATTATAATCTGATTATTGTACCTAAATAATGATTAAATTAAAACAGATGAATTATAAAAGTTTTTTATTAACCGTTTTAGGTGTTTTTATAGCATCAAGCATGTTTGCACAAGCAAATATTCTAAATGCTAAAAGCCCTGAGGAAATCGGTGTTAGAACTCCAGAGCAAATAGCAATTGACAATGATAAGCCACTAGAGTATGGTTATGTTGATGATAGAGATATTCTATTTGCAAAAATGACTTGGGAAAGAGTTGTTTTGGACGAACGCGTTAATTTTCCACTGTATTACCCTATTGATACTAATAATATAGGTAAGAATAGACGATCTTTGTATGATGTACTCTACAGTAGTGTGAAAAATGGGAAAATAAAAAATATTTATGACGATTCTTATTTTACAGCAAAGCGCACTCTAAAAGATATTGAAGCTGCTTTATCCAAAATTGATACTACAGAATTGGGTATTGAGCAAATAAATGCAGGTGAAGTGCTTTCCGCAGAATATATCAATAGAAGAGATATTACTGCAGCAGATATCAAAGAGTATCATGTAAAAGGATTCTGGTATTTTGATAAACGTCAAGCCGAATTAAAATATAGAATATTAGGGATTGCTCCAGTAGCACCAGACGTTAATTTTATAGATTCAGATACTCCAGATTTAGTACCATTATTTTGGGTGTTTTTCCCAGATGCAAGAGAAGTATTGCATGAGTTTAAGGCATTCAATAATGATAACAGTGCAATTCCGCATTCATTCGATCACTTGTTAAACTCAAGGCATTTCAATGGCTATATTTATAGAGAAGAGAATGTTTATGGTGATAGAAAAATAAGTGAATATGTAGCTGAAAATGCATTGATGCAATTACTGGAATCAGATAGAATAAAAGAAAAAATTAGAAACTTTGAACTTGATATGTGGACCTATTAATACCACATAAGGAATATTATGAACGCTCACTTTTTTAGTGAGCGTTTTTTGTTTTAAAAAACATTAATCTGCGTATATTCGTTTTTATGCGAGTAGATTATATAATAGTTGGGTATGGTTTGGCTGGAATTAGTTTCTGTGAAATTTTAAAAGCCAATAACAAATCTTTTATAGTTTTTGATAACCAATCACAGCAATCATCTTTGGTGGCCGGTGGCCTATATAATCCAGTCATTTTAAAACGATTCACTCCAGTTTGGAAATGTAGGGAACAATTAGCAATTGCTCTTCCCATGTATGAATCTCTAGAAAAACAGCTCGAAAAAAAGTTAGATTATAAAATTCCAGTATTGAGAAGATTTGCTTCTACCCAAGAACAAAACAATTGGTTTATTGCATCAGACAAGCCAACTTTAAATCAATATTTATCTATTAAAATTATTAAAAACAACAATTCACAAATTAATGCGCCTTTTGGGTTAGGTAAAGTGCTTAAAACAGGTAGAATAGATACTCAAGTTTTAGTAAGCTCATGCAAAGAAAAGCTTTTAGAAGACAATAAATTGGTAGAAAATGAATTTCATTATGATAGACTGAAAATTGGAAATTCTATTCAATATTTGGACATAGAAGCACATAATATAGTTTTTGCAGAAGGCTATGGTGTTAAGAAAAACCCTTTTTTTAATTCATTACCCTTAAAGCAATCTAAAGGTGAATTACTGACTATTTCTGCGCAAGATCTTCATCTAGATTATGTTTTAAAATCGGATATTTTTATTCTTCCAATAGGGAATAATTTTTATAGTGTAGGATCAACCTACGAGTGGGAAGATGATAGCAATATGATTACCAAAAAGGCTAGAGAAGAACTTGAATTTAAATTAAAAAAAGTGCTTACTTGTTCATATAAAGTAGTAAATCAACTAGCAGGAATTAGACCGACTGTTATAGATAGAAGACCTTTAGTTGGAAAACATGCAATAATAAATAACATGTTTGTTTTGAATGGTTTGGGTACTCGAGGTGTAATGATTGGTCCTTATGTGGCTAACGAATTGTATAACTTTATTCAATACAATAAACCATTAGATAAAGAGATTAATATAGACAGATTCAATTAAGTTTAAGATTCTTTTTTGGCAAGAGTCTTATCATATTTCATAAAAAGATTGATCCAAATATTTCTAGATAGGCGCATTATTACCGGGCCAAAAATAACCAAAGTAATAATGATAGAAATAAATGATAAATTTAAGCTGGTTCCTAAAAACAAATAACTAATTATAAAAGAAGCGACTGCAAAAGCAATACCAACGCCATAACTCACGTACATTGAGCCATAAAAAAATGAAGGTTCTAATCTGTATTTAGTTTTACAGTGAGAACAGTGGTCATGAATTTTTAAAGTATCCTGAAGGATATAAGGATTTTTATTAATATACATAGATTCATAATGACATTTTGGACAAACACCAGTTAAAATACTGTATAATGCACTTCCTTTTTTAAACATTTTATTTAGTGTATTTTTGCTTTTTATTTAAGGGTCAAAATTACTATTTATTTAGTGAAATACTGTAACTATAGTCACATAAATGCTTAACATACACAATCTTTCTATTTCTTTTCAAGGCGAATATTTATTTGAAGATATAACATTCAAGTTAGTCAATGGAGATCGTATAGGCTTAATAGGAAAAAATGGTGCTGGCAAGTCAACAATGTTAAAAATTCTAGCAAAAGAACTAGAACCAGATTCTGGTCAGATTGCTGTTGATAAAGAATTGAAAATAGGCTTTTTAAAACAAGATTTGGATTTTGAATTTGGTAAAACAGTTCTTAAAGAATCTTATGAAGCATTCGTAGAAATAAAGCTTTTGGAAGAAAAAATGAAAGCTATTAATATAGAGTTAGCCGAGCGTGAAGATTATGAAAGCGATGAATACCATCAATTAATGATTGATATAAATGATATTCAGCATCAATACGAAATCATAGGTGGTTATAACTATAAAGGAGATACCGAAAAGGTTCTTCAAGGTTTAGGTTTTGTACGTGAAGATTTTGATAAACTCACAGATACCTTTTCTGGAGGTTGGCGTATGCGTATAGAACTTGCAAAACTTTTACTTCAAAACAATGATGTTTTACTCCTAGATGAACCAACTAATCATTTGGATATAGAATCTATTATCTGGTTGGAAGGATTTTTGAAGAATTATCCAGGAGCCGTAGTTATTGTGTCGCATGATAAAATGTTTTTAGACAATATTACCAACAGAACCATTGAAATCTCTTTAGGCAGAATTTATGATTACCCTAAACCGTATTCAGAATATTTGATACTTCGAAATGAAATTAGAGAACAACAACTGGCGTCACAAAAAAATCAACAAAAGCATATAGAGCATACAGAAAAGTTAATTGAAAAGTTTAGGGCAAAAGCTTCAAAAGCGACAATGGCTCAATCACTTATTAAAAAGTTGGATAGAATTGACCGTATTGAAGTAGACGAAGATGATAACAGTGTCATGACTCTTAATTTTCCAATTTCTGTAACACCTGGTAAAGTAGTAATTGAAGCTGAAAATATATCAAAGAATTATGATGAAAAACAAGTTTTAAAACATATCAATTTATTTGTTGAGCGAGATAGTAAAATAGCATTTGTTGGTCAAAACGGTCAAGGAAAATCAACACTGGCAAAAATTCTTGTTGGCGAGATAAAACATCAAGGACATCTTAAATTAGGACATAATGTTCAAATTGCATATTTCGCACAAAATCAGGCAGAATATTTGGATGGTAGTAAGACAGTTTTAGATACTATGACAGATGCTGCCAACGAAACTAATAGGACTAAAGTAAGAGATATTCTAGGCGCTTTTTTATTTAGAGGAGATGAGGTAGAAAAATATGTTAAAGTACTTTCTGGTGGAGAACGTAATAGATTAGCATTAGCTAAATTGCTATTACAACCTTTCAATGTCTTAATTATGGATGAGCCAACCAATCATCTTGATATTAAATCAAAGAATGTATTAAAAGAAGCACTAAAAAAGTTTCAAGGAACCTTAATTTTGGTATCTCATGACCGTGACTTTTTACAAGGATTATGTAACAAAGTTTATGAATTTAAAGATCATAAAATAAAGGAATATTTAGGTGATATAGATTTTTATTTAGAACAACGCCAATTAAATAATTTAAGAGAGGCCGAAATGCGAAATAAGGTTATAAACAGACCAAAGGAAGGTAAGAATCAATCTTACCAAGATCAGAAAAAATTGAAGTCTTTAAATAATAGATTAAGTAAAGTAGAATCACAAATTAGTGATCTAGAAAAAGACATTAAAGACATAGATTTTGAGCTTCAAATTAATTATGATAAAGTTGCTACCAAACCAGATTTTTTTGAAAAATACCAAGAAAAGAAAACCAAATTACATGATTTAATGCAAAATTGGGAAGACATTCAACTTGAAATAGAGCAGTTTAACGATTGTTAAATGTTAAAATTTTATGTATTTCATCGAATAAAATAGGTTTTAGACGTCTTATAAAGTAATATTGTTAGAAATAAAACCCAAATTTATTTAACATGAAGACTTTTAATCTATTCATTATCTGCTTTTTATCTGCATTTCTTTCATTTGCTAATGTTTCAAATACTGAAAAGGAGGCTCTTGTTTCCTTATACAACTCAACACAAGGTGATCAATGGAACAACACATGGGATTTAAATGCATCTGTTGATGCTTGGTATGGTGTTGTTGTAAAAGACAATAAGGTAGTTGAACTTAATTTACAATTTAACAACCTTCAAGGTAACTTACCAGAAGTAGTAGGGAATTTGATCCACTTGCAAAGAATGAATTTAGGTTTCAATAAAATAGATGGTAAATTGCCATCTTCTATTGGTAATTTATCAAATTTAGTTTCGTTAGAATTGTTCATGAACAAATTTGAAGGTAACATTCCAAGCGAAATAGGGAATCTTAAAAATCTCGAATCGTTAAAATTGTACAGTAATACTTTTACAGGTGAAATTCCAAAAACAATCGGAAATTTATCGAACCTTAAGCATTTAGAGTTAGGGAGTAATTTTTTAACTGGAAAGATTCCTACTCAAGTTCAAATGTTAACACAATTAGAAACGTTAAGTTTAATTGATAATAAATTAGAAGGAGAAATCCCTTCAGAATTAGGCCAATTAGTATTGTTAGAAGAATTAATATTGTCTAGCAATTCCTTAACTGGTAATATTCCACAAGAGCTTTATCAATTAGCTAATTTGAATACGCTAATGTTAAGTGATAATAACTTGAGTGAAGAACCAATTAGTATAATAAACAATCCAAGTGGTTTGCAAATGCAATTACATGGACCTTCAATAATAGTTACAAGAAATTAATTTGACAAATCGTTTTATATAAGTTTTAGAAGGCAACAATTATTTGTTGCCTTTATTTATTTTTATAAATTATGATAGAGCATTTCTTTACTTGTCCATATTGTTGGCAAAATATTTCTATGTTGCTTGATAGTTCAATAAGACAACAAAGTTTTATTGAAGATTGTGAAATTTGCTGTAATCCTATAGAACTTCTAATTGAATTTACTAATAAAGAATTAAGCAGTTTTGAAGTAAAAGCTATTCAATAATTTTTTAACGAAACTCTTGTTAAAAGAAAAAAGCATTGTATATTTGCAGTCCAATATCGCGGGATAGAGCAGTAGGTAGCTCGTCGGGCTCATAACCCGAAGGTCACTGGTTCGAGTCCAGTTCCCGCTACGTAGAGGCCTCTTGAGTATTCAAGAGGCTTTTGTTTTCTATAATTTTTCTATATTAAAATTCAAATATAAGGTTGTCTAAAATTGGATATGCCATACTAATTAGGACTGTCAAAATACAAAGGGTGATTATTAATAATATCCTCCTTTTAAAATTCTCAGGAAACTTAAATGTTCTATAAATCCTAATAATAAGAAAGATGCAAAAGGTTATATATAATAACATTATTGTTAGTCTTAAAAAAACGCTATCAGTTAATCTTAGTGCTATATTTCCTTCGTCACTAAATCCTAGATTGTCGGTTCTCGCTGCTCTAAAAATTCCGAAAGTTGTCGGTATGATTCTAAATGCTGCATTAATGATACCTAAAACTAAAAGCCAAATAGAATTACGATACTTTCTTAAAAATAAATAAGAAATTAATGCAATCAGAATTGTTATTATTGGACCTCCAAATAACGAATTTAAAAAGATAGCATCAGTTAATTTATCGGGATTAATAGGGTTCACTTTTTGTAAGCTTATCCAACTGTCTACACCATTGAGTTCATATATAATCCAATGTCCTATTTCATGAAAAAAAACAGAAATAGGAAATAGTATTAAAAAAATACCGATTGATTTAATCCAAATGTTATTAATATTTTTCATATTTAATTAACCCATATTGATCAAAATTAAATTTAAAAAAGTTTCTTATACATAATTTTGATATTTGATTCAATATTCATTCTATATTCTGTCCTTTAGTTTGTCGGGTATAACTTTCAAAGTTGCCTAAAACGTTGGAATAAGCAAATTGTATTTATCTCCATTATGTTTATTCCTTTAAAGGTAAATAAATTTATTTAGCTATCTTGAATTGGAAAATTTCACCGAATACTAGGCTGTCATATTTAATACTTATGTCTTTAATCACTAATACCAATGATGGTTTAATTGGTTGTTGATTTTTCAAAATCAATGATTTTGAAGAAGTCACTGATAAGGGTGTTTTGGTTCGAAAATTCGAAGCTTACCACTACAAGTAAAACCAGTTGTGAAAACAACTGGTTTTTTTATGCATTTAAATTAGTTCTAATATTGAATAATATAATAAAAATTTCAATATCAAGAGTTTTCACTATTATTTCATATATTGGACCGACCAACCTTACAACTGACCATAATACTTTCCCCTTGAGCCATTATCGTTTTTAGTATACACATTACAATGTAAAAGCTAAACGGTTATTAGCTGTTATTTAAATTTTATGCTTTATGAAAAAATTATATATAATATTGCTAGCAAGTAATTTAGTTCTTAATCTTAATGCCCAAAACAAGAATGTTGTAAAAACGCAATCATTATCTAATAGTGCAATTTCCATTCCATCAAGTCTTACAATTACAGATGAATATATTTGGCTTCCAAAATTAGTCTCATTACCAGCGGTGATATCTTATGACGTCAAGTTTGATGATGGAAGTGGTCCATTCATACCCGTCTATTCATATAATAAAGTTAAGTGGGGTAATATTAATCCCTCACCAGATGCATTAAGTTGGTTTTTATCTCCACAAAACAGGAATTTTACTTTTAGAACTGGACTTTTTAAATCTAATCCAAATGTGCAAAGAGGAGAAAACATTAAAATCGAAATTGGAAAGTTGTTTAATGTAACATGTGTTATACATAAAAGCTCAGCAATTTATTATGTTGATGGTAAACAATATGCTAAAGCAATCTATGATGAAGGTGCCGTTCCTAAAGAAGGATACTTTGGTTTTGCTGTTTGGGACATAGCAAATATAAAAGTTACAAATATAAAATTAGTTTCTCCCTATAGGCCCCATACTGAAAAGTCAAATTCTATCAGTTTAAATCTCAATAAACAAAGTAATGAGTCAACGGTTGACATAGGTAATGTTCCATTACAAATATATAGTAATGATGAAGTTATGGTAGTGAACGATTTACTTTATAAAAAAGGGGACACGACTCTAGTAACAGGTAAGGTTATTGATTATGACATTAATGATAGAATAATGATAGATGTAAATTATAAAGAAGGTAAACAAGAAGGAAGTACTAAATTCTGGTATGAAAATGGAAAACCGAAATTTGAAATAGTTGTTAAAAATGGACAACCAGAAGGAATAAGTAGGGGGTGGTTTGAAAATGGCCAATTAGAAAAAGAAGTGAATTTTAAAGAAGGTAAACAAGAAGGTTTATTTAGAGAATGGCATGAAAATGGGCAATTAAAGACTGAAGGAAATTATAAAGAAGGTAAACAGGATGGATTGGGTAAAATGTGGTATGAAAATGGACAGCAAAAAGCAGAACAATTTTATAAAGAAGGTATTCAGGAGGGATTATTAAGAGGATGGCACGAAAATGGACAACTTCAAGAAGAAGTGAATTTTATAAATGACAAACAGGATGGATTGATTAGAAAATGGTATAAAAATGGCAAACTTAAAGCTGAAGCAATATTTATAAAAGGTAAACAAGAAGGCTTATTAAGAGAATGGTATGAAAATGGACAGCTTCAAGGAGAAGCAAATTATAAAGAAGGTAAGCCACATGGCTTAAGTAAGGTAGGGTATGAAAATGGTCAATTAGCAAAAGAAGCAAGCTTTATAGAAGGTATTAAGGATGGTTTATCAACAGAATGGTATGACAATGGCCAGCAAAAAATAGAACAACCATTTAAAAATGGCAAACCAGACGGCTTATGTAGAGAATGGTATGACAATGGCCAATTGCAACAAGAAGCGAACATTATAGGAGGAGTTCAAGAAGGGGTATTCAAAGAATGGCATGAAAACGGTCAGGTAAAAGCAGAACAACTATTTAAAATGGGAAAGCCAGAAGGTATTAGTAAATTTTGGTATGATAATGGTCAGTTAAAAACGGAACAGTTATTCAAAGAAGGGCAAGCAGAAGGTATAAATAGAGAATGGCATGAAAATGGCAAATTAAAACAAGAAGTTAATTTAAAAAATGGGGCTCTTGAAGGTTTGTATAGAGATTGGTATGAAAATGGTCAGATGGAGCGAGAAGCATTTTTAATAAATGGACAACCGGATGGACTGGCTAAAGAATGGTATGATAATGGTCAATTAATGAGAGAAGGTAATTATACCAATGGTAAAAAAAATGGAATCTATACTTATTACAATGAAGATGGTACTATTGATAAAAAGGAGATTTGGGAAAATGGTGTGCTTAAAACGAATTAAATACTTGAAAATTTTATAATCTTTAAAAAATCACTCACAAACTCATTTAGGTTCGATAATTCGAGCCTTCCCGCTACTAATTAAAGGGCTAACAGGTTGAAAATCTATTTGTTGGACTTTTTTGTTTTAGAACAATTTCTGAACTTGAATTTTACTCAATTTCATAACTTCAATTCATCTCGAATATTTTTTTTACCATAATTTTTGGTCACCAATCTTATAATAGCTTTAGCTCCTCTTATTTCCTATTCATTTTTCAGTTTGTACTTCATAGGTACGCTATACTACAATTTTAGAATTAAGACCTTCTACTAATACTTTGTTTGGTTTGTAAGAATCTATGTCTGGATTTTTTAAATTCTCAATAAGTTTTCAGAAATACAACACTTGAAAAATAAACTAGTTAATATTATCAATATATCTCATGCTCTTTTAATTACTGCAACAACCTTTTTTGCTTTTGTTCTTTAATAATTTTCTTAATTAAATTAAACAATTGTGTTTTAAACGCTCTGTAATTTTTTAGAAATTCGTTAACATTAATAATTAACTTTCGATGTTGCTCTTTGTAGACCGCCTCTTCTTTAAGCTGGTCTATACCATCTACCATTATTTTTAATTCACGTTCGTGAGCCTTAATACTCTTAATTTTATTATCCGTTTCTTTCTGGTTGCTACTTAATTTATCTATCATTTTTTTACTTTCTACAAAATGTTTGGAATCTAACATCTGTAAAGTATAAGATTTTATAAGATCATCAAAAAATAGGCATTCATCTTTTATAAATTCCAATTCAGATAACCATTTCTGCGAAGTTTCATGCATATTTTCTGCACTTAACCATTCTTCATATTTTAATTGTTTATCTTTTGTTTTCATGTTAATAATTTTTAAAAGTTAAAAAGCAGCAAATAGAACATTTAATGTTCTATTTGCTGCTTAACAAACAATTATGCAATTTCAATGACTTTTTTTGAAGTTCCTTTTACTGCTTCTTCTTTTTTTAACAACTTAACATTAAGTATTCCATCCTTATAAGTAGCTTTAATTTTTTGATTTAAATCTACTGATTCAGGTAAAGCGATAGATCTTTTAAAGGATTTATAATTAAACTCTTTACGAGTAAAATCCTCTTCTTTTACTTTTTCTTTTTCGCTTTTTTCTCCTTCAACATGAAGTACATTGTCTTCTATTGAAACTTCAAAATCATTTTTTGTAAACCCAGGAGCTGCAAACTCAATTGCGAAGTCGTTTTTATGCTCCTTAACATTCATAGCAGGTAATAAGCTTTCTTCATCAATAAAATCTCCATTAAATGGATCTTCAAAATTTAGTAAGCTACTTACTGCATCATTTTTAAATGGAAAAAAATTATTAGTCCAAGGTGTAAACATTCTCTCATACCTAGGAGTTAATAATCGATTTCGATTTTTTCTTTTAATAAGTGTAGTCATAATATTTCGATTTAAGGTTAAACTTATAATTTCATGTAACACTTTAAAGTTAGACTTGATAGATCTTTTATGCAATGATATATATCAGTATGGCAATATAAATTGATTATTTTTTCAAGACAGTTTCAACTTTTGATAGTGCTCTCCATGTAACTAAAAAATTGTGATTTGAAATCAGAAATATTTTGAAAAAAACTATAGATTTCTAGCTCTAAATCATCATACTCTCTAACAAAAAAACTATCACATAAAAGGTTGTCACATTCAATCTTTTTACTAATCAAATCGATTTGCGAATCTACTTTATCCAATAATTCTCTAATTGTTTTTAAATTAATATTCAATTCATTTTTAAACTGTTCTAATATTTCAAATACATTAAGTATTTGATTCTTGAAGACAGATGCTCCAATCAAAAAGTTATAAAAATTCTGTTCTGTTTCCAGTTCTAGCAATCTTTTATTATACTGAAGCATAATATATTGCAACTCTTCAATAGATTTTTTACTATTAAAACTTTTGTATTCTTCTTGAGGTTTCATAAATATTTTTTTATAACATTACTTTATCAACATCCTTAATTTTAGGAATAGTAGCATTCCATTTGTAAACATCTTTTATTTTTACTCTAAAGGAGTCTAATGCTGTTGGTTCTCCATGTATTAAGTACACTTTTTCAGGAATGTTTTTAATATTTTTCATCCAGTTTAAAAGGTCTTGCTGGTCTGCATGAGCAGATAAACTTTCAATATTTTTCACAGTAGCTTTTACCGGATAATATCTTCCGAAAAAACGTATCTCATGAGCTCCTTCTTGAAGTTGTCTACCACGAGTACCTTCAGCTTGATAACCTACCAATAATATTGTAGTTGATGGTTCGTCTATTAGTTGTTGCAAATAAGTAAGCACTCTTCCTCCTGTTATCATTCCACTTCCAGCTATAATAATTTTAGACCTTTTATCATCTATAGTTTCCCATGTTTCTTTATACGATTGATTAATGATTACATGATTGCACATGGCTTTGTAATCTTGATTAGATAATTTATGCCATTTAGGAAATCTTTTAAACACGTCTAATACATTATTTCCCATAGGGCTATCAATAAAAATGGGAATATTGGGAATTGCATTTTTTTTGTAAAGTTTCCAAAGAATATACATGAGCGTTTGTAAGCGTTCTACTGCAAAGCTTGGAATTATAAGATTACCTTTTTTACGGATCGTATTTTTTATAATTGTAGCTAATATTGTGTCTATATCTTCTTTTGGATGCATCTTGTTTCCATAAGTACTTTCAACAAATAAGAAGTCCGCCCATTCAGGTGTTTTGGGATCGTCTAATAGATAATCGTTCTGTCTTCCAATATCTCCTGAAAAAACAAATCGCTTTGAATTAATATCTAATTCAATAAACGTAGCTCCAATAATATGACCATTGTACTGAAAACGATAGGAGATATGTTCAGATAAAGAAACCCATTTATCTTCAATTTCAACTTGAAAGCATTTTATGGTATTTTCTGCATCATGATTGGTATAAAAAGGTAAAGCAGGATTGTGTTTAGTATATTTTTCTTTATTTGCTTTTTCGGCTTCTTCTTCATGGATTTTGGCACTATCGAGTAAAATAATTTCTGCAATAGCTAATGTTGGTGCAGTACCAATAATTTTACCTGAAAAACCTTGTTTTATAAGGCGCGGTAAATATCCTACATGGTCTAAATGTCCATGTGTAAGCAAAACTACATCAATAGTTTCAACATCTATAGGGAGATTTCTCCAATTAAGTTCTCGTAGCTCTTTAAGACCTTGAAACATGCCACAATCAATTAAAATATTTTTTTCTGAAGTTTCAATAAGAATTTTAGAACCTGTAACTACACCTGCAGCACCTAAAAAATTGATTCTTGCAAAGTTTTCCATATTAATGATTTTTAATATTACATAGTTGCATTATTTCGCTCAAAATCTTTTCTTTCCTGATATCCGAAATTCCTAAATGGTCTAAATAAAAAACATCGCCAATGAGATCTCTACAAAGCACTATATCTCTACTTAATAGAAATTGTTTTTCTCTATTGGTTAGTAACGTAGAAACGGTTATGGGATATAAACTTAATCTATCAATTCTATTTTTTAAACTATCATCTAAAGGATAATCCCAGCTCAATAAATACAAACCACAACACTTGCCATATTGCAAAGCATCTTTGGTAAATCTTGTATTTGTAACAACCCAACCATTTGTTAACTTTTCGTTTTTGTGAGTGTCTGACTTCCAATGTGCTTTTATATCATTATATCTTGCGTTTATGTATAGCGGAATTTTTACGTTACAATTTAGACCTTGTTGACCATGAAACTTACATTCTATAATAGTTAATAGATTATTTTTAACAGCTAATACATCTACCTCATGTGTAACACATTTACCTTGTAAAATTTGACCAACATGTGTTGAATACCCCGAATATTTTAAAATTGCACTTATAAAACGCTCAAATGGGTAACCAGTTGGCCCTAATTCATAAATAGCTTTTTTTAGTTTGTATTTTGAAGCTAAATAGCTATTACTCTTTTTAAGTAGAGCAAAAGCTCTGTTATAGATTTCTTGAGTAGAGATTCCTTGATATAATTCTTCACTTACCTTATCAATAATTATGTCAACTAATTCGTTACTGGCACCAGTTCTGTTTAAAGATGCTTTTAATTTATCAAATGAAAATATTGCTTTTTCACCAGAAGCCTTAATTATTTCTATTTGATGTGAAGTCATTTTTAATGAATTTTAGAATAAAGAAATTATTAGCTTTAT
Source organism: Gilvirhabdus luticola (assembly GCF_040117515.1). Classification (NCBI taxonomy): domain Bacteria; kingdom Pseudomonadati; phylum Bacteroidota; class Flavobacteriia; order Flavobacteriales; family Flavobacteriaceae; genus Gilvirhabdus; species Gilvirhabdus luticola. The sequence goes on along the minus strand of NZ_JBEEEN010000002.1, from coordinate 332,374 downwards.
ATTATATTCTTGAAAGAAGATTAGGTGTTAGATTTTTCTTTAAAGAATTCCTTAACCCAAGCTTTTACCTGATTATCAGTCATGCTATCTACTTTCTTTACTGCTTTAATTTTTTTACTGATTGTATTGTAATTTTCATCCAATTCACTTTTAAACCTTTTGTAGGTTTGTGCGGGTCCAATAATTACCAAAGCATCTGTGTCTTTAATATATGAGACGATTTCTTTAAAATAAGCTTTTAATTGTTGTTGTTTCCGTTCTAGAATACTACTCTCTTTTATAATATCTAAAGGGTTTCTCGTTATCCGATTTCCAAAACTGCCTTGTTGGTGAAAATGCTCAACGTCTGAAGTTATAGTTATAAAAGAATCCTTATTATTTTCTATGGTAACAATTAAAGCTTTATCCATGTCTAGCCAAATGCCTGTTTTTTTCATTTTATAAGTTTTTTTAATTTATTAAATCATGCATTACAAGAATTGGAACTTTAGAATGAAAACTAATACCTTTAACCATGGCATTGGTTAAAATGCTTCCAAAAAACCTATGCTTTTTGTTAATAAAGGCTACCATATCACTATCTCTACTTTCAATAAACAAATTAACTGCTGGTTCTACTGAATAATTTGAAAGTATATGATAAGAGTGTGAAACGTCTTCTAAATATTCTTCAAGCATCTCTTTATTTCGTTTTTGTTGTTTATCTAAATAATCATTATCTGAAATATGCAGAACAGCGATGTTAGCATTGCATTTTTTTGCTATTTCAGTTAGATAAATAAGTTCTCTTCTTTTAAAATTTGTTTTGTAATTGGTAGGAAACACAATTTCTTTTGGCATTGTGCATTTGGATTTTTCAGGTACAACAATTACTGGGCAGTTTCTTACTTTCTCCATAACAAAAATCGCAGTACTACCAAAGATTGTTTTTCTTGATCTGGTTTCACCTTTGGTTCCCATTACAATCATTTCAATATCTTTTTCATCAACAATGCTTTTAATGCCCTCAATTATATTGTTAAATGTAGCAATGCTTTTAAACTGATGCCTTGGGTTACTATGTTCATCCAACATTAACATATCAAGATGATTTCCTAATCCTTTTTCTGATTTAGATTTAGCCATTTCATAAAATTCGCTCCCAGGTTCCATATTTAGTAGCGCTTCAAAAATATTATTAGGTATTGAGAACACATTTAAAAGGTAAAAATCACAGTCATCATCTTTAAATAATTCTAAAGCATAGTTTATAGCATGCCACGCATTTTTTGAAAAATCTGTGGGCAATAATATTTTCCGCCTCATGATATTATTGATTTAGGTTACAGTTAAAGTTAATAATGTAACTGGGCAGATACAATGATAAATATCAACTTAAGACGGTATTACTAAAAAAGGCACTTTTGGATGAAACCCTATTTTTTTAATAACAGGCTCTTTAATAATGTGATCTATTAGACTATGTTTATAGTTGACCATGACTAGTATATCAATTTTAATATCTTCAATGAAAACATTAATTTCTTTAGCTTTTTTAGTATAATCTGGCATAATATGAAAGCTGCATGAAAAATCTTCTAAATATTCTTTTAACATGGTCAAGTTATACTGTTGAATTTCGTTCAATTGTTTTTCTGTTTTAATATTTAGAACTTTTATTTTTGAATTATAAAGAGTTGCTAGTTCTTTTAATGGATTTATTTCTTTATCATCATAAAATCGTTTAAAATCTGTTGGAAAAGCAATTTGTTCTGGAATTACAAAATTATAATCATCAGGAATTACTAACACAGGACACTTCTTGACTTGATTTATAACTTTAACCGTGTTGGTTCCAAATAACAACTCTTTGACACCAGATGCTCCTTGAGTACCCATAACAATCATATCTACATTATGCTTTGTAACAGATTCATTAATTGCTATTATCAAATCTTCGGTGCTCAAAATAACTTTAAAGTCATGCTTCATGTTATTATTTGCTACTTCTGCCATTTTTTTAAGTTCCAACAACTCTTTTAAAGCACTGTCACACATGGTTCTTAATAATTTGTTGGAAATATTTGACATTGATGAAACTTTTATTCTAACTGAATTTAAGAAGTAAAATGTAGCAGTTTCTTCTGCAAATAATTTTAAAGCATACACTAATGCACTCCATGCATTATCTGAAAAATCTGTAGGTATTAGAATATTCTTTTTCACAATCTATTTTTTATTCTTGATAGAAGGAATCACTAAAAAGGGAATATTTAAATGAAATCCTATTTGATTAATCGTCGATTTAAAAAACAAGTTTTCAAAAAATGAATGCTTGTTATTAATCATAACCAATAAATTGATTTTTGTTTTTAACTGAAAATTTGAAATAGCTTGGGTAATATCTTGATTGCTAACACTATGAAATAAGTGTGCAATATTTTTAAAATATATTTCTAACTTTAATCTATTCTTTTCTTGAGCTTTAGTTAAGTCGTAACCATAAGAGACATTTAAAATATTTACTCTAGAATGATAAGTAGAAGCTATATCTATGATTGGTTGTAAATGTTTGTCTTGAAAATTAATTTCGTAATCTGAGGGAAATAATATTTCAAGCGGTGATTCAAACACAAAATTACTAGGTATAGCTAGAACGGGACACTTAATATTTTTAAAAGTTTGAACGGTATTTGACCCAAATAAAATTTCTTTAGCGCCTGTGGTTCCTTTTGTCCCCATAACAATATAGTCTATCTTTTTTTCTTCTACGGTTTCCTTTATTTCAAGAATGAGGTTATTAAAAGCTGCTATAGTCTTAAATTGATGATTAGGGTTGTTAAATTTGCTTTTGATTTTTTTAACTGTGTCTTCCAAACCAATTAAAGATTTGTCTTTAACTACATCGGCAAGTCCAAACTGTGCTGGGTTTACTAAAACATATTCAATATTATAAATTTTGGGTATGTACGCATTCAGTACATAAAAAGTGCATCTCTCACTTTTAAATAGTTTTAGAGCATATTTTATTGCATTATATGAGTTATCTGAAAAATCTGTTGGTAAAAGAATATTTTTCATGATTTTTGGGTTATAATTAACTAACTGCGTCTTATATTTTGCATTGCCAAAAAAGGAATTTTAATATTTAAAGTCATTTTATCTAATACAGATTGAAATAGTATATTTTCTAAAAACGAATGTCTTGTATTAACCATAACCAACATATCTATATTATGACTTTCGATATATTTGAATATAGTTTTACTAATATTTTTACTGTTAATTATTTTAAAGTTTAATGTGTTTTTATAGAGTACTTCTTTTATAAAAGTTCTATTATCTTCTTGCCTAATCGAAAGATTATTGCTCTTTGAGATATATAACAAATCTATCTCGGCACGATATGGACATACCATTTCACACAATAATTTTAATTCTCTTCTTTTATATGGAATCATATAATTAGTTGGGAAAAGAATATGCTTTGGTTGTGTATATTTATAATTTTCAGGAATAGCAAGAACAGGACATTGAACATATTTTAGAACTTGTAAAGTATGACTTCCGAAAGTTAATTTTCGATCATTGGTCTCACCTCGAGTCCCCATAACAATAAGATCAATATCTCTTTCGTCAACAATTTTATCGGCCTCATCAATAAGCAAATTATTTGCAGATATTTTTCGGTACGTATGTCTAGGATTTGGTGAAATCTCTTTTATTTTTTGTAAGGTTTCTTCTAATAATTTTGCAGATTTGTCGCTTACAATTTTAGTACTATTGTCAAGTGTTTCTCTTGTTAATAATTCTTCATTAGCATATATTTCATCTTGATATGCATGCATTAAAAAAAATTCGCTTATTTCATATTTAAAAAGTTCTAGTGCGAACTTTATAGCGTTCATTGCATTTTCTGAAAAATCGGTAGGAATCAATATCTTTCTCATAACTACTCAATCTAATTCAATAATAAAATTACTTTGTAGTGAATAAGAAAACAATGATATATATCAGATTGAAAACTATTGTCAACTTTGCTTAATATTAAGCAAGATTTTTGTGGAATTATACAATACTTATTGAAGAAATTTAGAGATTGTTTAAAAACAAAAACGGGAAGCCTAAACTTCCCGTTCCAGAAGAAATTAATTTGTTAGAAAACCTAAAAGTTTAAAAACATAATAATTCTTCATGACCTCCTTAATTACCTAAATTGGAAATTAAGGCTTGTGTTTAAAAGTTTATTAAGTGATTCAAAGAACGTATATTAATTATACTAAAATAATAAAGAGGACAAACATATAAACTGATTAATATCAGTTTTAAAAGAAAAAATCAAAAAATTAGAATATTATATACTATGTTAAGCAAAAACAAACCCGTAAAAAATAACAGTGTATAAATAACCTGAACTAGTTTAATATTTATAAACTCCAGCCAAGCAACAATTCGATTAGGAAAAATGAATAGGTTTACCCCAATAAATAAAGAAATCCAACCAATAAGAGTAATAATAAGTTTATAGTTCGGTTCCCATAAATTGTGGAACAATATATTTAATAATCCAACTATAATAGCTACAAAGGCAGAAATAATTAAGAACTTTTCGTCCTTTAAGTCATTAAATATTTGTTTAATACGTTTTGGATTGAAGCTTAAAATTAAAAAGAAAATAATAAGATACCATCCCCAGAATTTTGCTAAAAAAAGTGAAACATCCATAATATTTGTATTTTATTCATGAAGTACTAAAAATGGCACATCCGTATGATAGCTAATCTCTTCTACAGTTGGCAAGAATAATATTCTTTGAAAATAATTCAGATTTTTTGCTACCATAACGATTATATCTGTATCTCTACTTTCCACAAAACATTGTACCGCAGCTTCAATTTTTTTATTAGTTAAAAAATGAAAAGTATAATCATCATCATTAAAATAATCTTCTAATAGTTCCTTGTTTTTTTGTTGATCTAAATTTAATTTCTCACCTTTTTTACTAATATGTAATATCCTTAACGACGAATTATAGGTTTCCAAAATTTCGGAAATTGGCTGTAATGTTCTTAAATCGTATGACAAAGCAAAATCAGTTGGAAATGCCACTTCGTTTATTTTAGTAAATTTTGCATTTTCAGGAATTACTAAAGTAGTGCACTGCACTTTTGTTATAACATCACCTGTATTACTTCCAACAACAATTTTTTTTAGCCCTGATGCCCCTTTGGTTCCCATCACAATCATATCAATGTTTTTTTCAATCACATGTTTTCTAATAGATTCTATAAAAAAATTATAATCTGTTAGCGAATAGAACTTGTGATTCTTATGCTTTGGAAACTGTTTGGCAATGCGCTTTAACAGATGTCTTAATTCTTTTTTAGCCGGGATTGTATAAAGATTCTCTATGGTTTCTTCTGTAGGTATGTAAGGAGTATCTCCTGTAACAAAATTGCTTAATCTATTTACATGTAACAAATAAAAACTACAGTTCGATTTTTCAAAATATTGAAGTGCGTAAACAATGGCGTTCCATGAGTTTTCAGAAAAGTCTGTTGGTAATAATATATTCTTCATCTGTCAAAAATTGCTTCAACAAAACGGACGGATATAATCTCAAATTATTCTAATTCTAAAAAAAATTGATTAATGTATTGATTTAATTAATCCTATTTATAAAGCAAAACTAAAAAGAAGACCTACTATATAACATGATATTGGTCATATTTGATTTTTAATAAAAAAATTATTAAATCTCTTGTAGTTTTTGAAGATTTAAAATTTTAATATTTCTGCCTTCCATTTCAATAAGACCTTCCTTTTTAAAATTTGACATGGTTCTAATTAGAGTTTCTGTAGCGATACCTGCTACACTAGCCAAATCGGATCTAGAAATTTTTATAGGGTCTTCAGGCTTCTTGTTTAGTTTCTTGGCAAATTTTATAATAGTTCCTGCTGTTTTTTTATTTACCGAACTATATGCCATTTGTAATAACTGTTCTTTTACTCCAGAGAGGTTTTCTTCTAGTAGTTCAATAAGTTCTAAAGTTAACTGATGGTTATTATCAAGTAGTGTCTTTAACTCCATTTTTGAAATACCCAGCAATGTAGTTTTTTTTACAGCAGTTGCAGTTTCTATATAAGGAATGTTTTGAGTAAAAGAAGTGTAGCCAAATAGTTCATCCTCTTTATATAATGCCGTAATTAGCTCTTTACCTTGTTCATCAAACTTATAGCATTTTACAACCCCTTTTTTTATTAAATAGATGTAGTTAGAATTACTACCTTCACTATATATAAGCTCACCTTCTTTAAACTCAAATAATTCACCATTATCATTAAAAAAACCTTTTAAATCTTTAAGAGATTTTAATTCTTCTTCATTTGTTGCATCTATCGATTTATTTATCTCGTCTTTTAAAATTGCAGCTTTTGCTAATCGGCTTTCTATAGCGCTAATAAGTTCGTCTTCTTCAAAGGGCTTTGTGATATAATCATCTGCCCCTAAATCCATTCCTTTTCTAATATCGTGTCGTTCGGTTTTGGCTGATAGAAATATAAGAGGAATAAATCTCGTATTTTCGTTTTTTGAAAGTGCTTCAAGTACACTATAACCGTCTAATTCTGGCATCATAATATCACAGACTATAATATCTGGTAAATGTTTAATAGCCAAACTAACACCAATCTTACCATTTGAAGCAGTAATAACATTATAGTTAAAAAGCTCTAATAGTTCAGCAATGTTTTCTCTTAAAGCCGTATCGTCTTCTATTAATAGAACTTTTTTCATTGCTTAAATGTATTTGGTATGGCCACAGTAAAAGTTGTCCCTTTTCCTTCTTTACTTACAAAAGAAATAGTGCCATTTATATTTTTTAAATGATCTTTAACAATATTTAAACCTATACCTGTACCTTGAGTTAACAAAACATTTTCTGCCCTAAAATAACGGTTAAAAATATTTTTTTGATCTTTATCTGGAATTCCAATTCCGTTATCTTTTATCTTAAATATGGTTGAGTGATTATTTTGGGTTATAATAATATCTATTTGTGTATTTTCTGGCGAATATTTTATAGCATTTTGCACCAAATTAGTTAAAGTTAATTCTATGATTTTATCATCTTGATATAACGATAATTCATCTATATTGTTTGGGTAATTAATTTTTTGACCTTCTTTTAAAAGCATATTTGCACTATAGACCACCTCATTAACAACCTTACTTAACTTAAAAGTTGTTGGCGTGTATTTTACTTGCCCTTTTTCTAATTTTTCAACTGATAGGAAATCGTTTAGAATATTGTTTAAATAGTGTACTTTATCTGTTATAGTCTTTATATGCTTGTCGCGATTTTCTTGTTGTTCAGATAATTTATATTTACTTAATAACATTGCAGATGTTAAAACACCACTTAAAGGTGTTTTAAATTCATGAGAAACCATTGATAAAAATTTAGTTTTAAGTTCGTTTAGTTCACGTTCTTTTATCAATGCACTTTTCACCTCTTCTTCTGCCTCAATTCTTTTTTTATTTTCGACGGATAATTCAATATTTACAAGTTTAAGTTCTTTTATAGCTTGTTCTAATTGTTCAGTTCGTTTTTTAACCTTTTTTTCTAAATTTGTATTTAGCTCAACAATCTTTTCCTCATATGCTTTACGGGTAGAAATATCAACAATCAAAGCCATTACAAAAGTTTTATCGTAAATTTTAAACGGATTTATACCTACCTCAACAGGAAAAACAGTGCCATCTTTACGTGTTCCATAAAGACACTTTCCTTGACCCATAGAGCGTTTCTTTTTGTTTTTTAAAAAATCTTTAAAGTAATTGCCATGTTTATCATGATAGTTTTGAGGAATTAATATATTGAGTGGTTGATTTATGAGCTTGCCTTTGGGATATCCAAACATTTGATCAGTAGAATCATTTGTTTCAACAATATTTTGATGTGCATCTACAACAATAACGCCTTCTGATATTGTTCCTAAAAGAAGATTAAAGATTTCTTGATCTTGCCGAAACATTTGACTGATTAGGGTTATAAAATTGGATATTAAAAATACGAAAAAAAGTCCAATACTGATTAATATCATTATTAATAAAAAAGCTATACCTTACTTTTGTAGTATTAAATTAAAGCCCTGATGCACAAACGATTAAATATTAATTTTTATCAAAATATTGCAAAACTCTTTTATGCGATAGCGGCATCAGACAAAGTTGTACGAGATGAAGAGTTTTGTGCTTTAAAAGAAATAGTAAAAAGAGAATGGCTTTCAGTTGACGACACTGAAGATAAGTATAACACAGATTCTGCCTATCAGATAGAAATTGTTTTTGATTGGTTAACTACTAAAGAATTAGATGCCAAGACATGTTATGATGAATTCATAGCATACAAAAATGAACACTATTATTTTTTTACAGAAGAGATGAATTCTTTAATATTAAAAACAGCTGGGACTATAGCTTCAGCTTTTGCCAAGCAGAATAAATCTGAATTAATTATGCTTGCAAACCTTAATATGGACTTAAAACAAAGACAATTATGAATTATTATTTCACTTCAGTTACTAACGGTAGTTTTAAAACAATAGAAACCAAGGTTATTGCATTATTAAAAGATGAAGGTTTTGGAGTTTTAAATAAAATTGACTTGCAACAGATTTTAAAAAATAAATTAAATGTTAATTTCAGAAAATACAAAATACTAGGTGCTTGCAATCCCTCTTTTGCATACAAGGCTTTACAAGCAGAAAACAAAATAGGTACTTTGTTACCATGCAATATTATTGTGCAAGAAATTGCACCAAATACTATTGAAGTGTCTTCAATAAATCCTTTAGTATCTATGCAATCTATAAAAAATAAAGCACTTGAAAATATAGCAAATGAGGTTAGTTCAAAACTTGAAAATGTTATAAAAAAACTTAAAAATGAGAAGTAGTTTTAATGCATTAATAAATTCAGAGACCCCTATTTTGGTTGACTTTTTTGCAAGTTGGTGTGGTCCATGTAAAATGTTGGCCCCTATTTTAGAACAAGTAAAAGAAGAGCTTGGGGAAGCAATAAAAATAATTAAAATAGATGTCGATAAAAATGAATTACTGGCTGCAAAATATCAAGTTCGTGGTATACCAACCATGTTGCTTTTTAAAAATGGAAAACAAATTTGGAGGCAATCTGGAGTTCTACCAAAAGATAATATTATTGCAATTATAAAAGATCATTCTTAAAATATATTATTCATGATGAATATCATTTTATTACAGTATTATCAGCTTTATTTTTGACAAATAAATCTAAATATGATAGTCATGAAAAAAGTATTTTTTTTATTTTTTATTTTCGCTATAATACCATTCCATGGTATTTCACAAACTCTAGAAAATCTAGACTATATTTCTCCATTTCACAATGACATTGCTGCCGTAAAAAAGGGAGAACAATGGGCTTTTATAAATACTAAAGGTGATATAATAATAGATTTTAGATTTGATTTAGTACTAGATAACAATAACTACCCTGTTTTCAATGCTGATCGATGCAAAATTGTAAAAGAAAAAGAAGGTATTACCTATTTTGGTTTTATAGATACAACAGGTAAAATAGTAATTAAACCAGAATTTTTAAACGTCACAAATTTTAATAACGAATATGCAATTGCTGTAAAGCTTGAAAAAGAAGAATTAGGAAGAAACGATCTATTAGGAAAGCCCGTAGTTTCATATAGCTATATTGAAGTTGTTATCAACTTAAATGGTGAAACAATAAACTATTTGACACAACCAACCCATATCACACTTTCTGATAAATACATAAGAACACCACCTGTAATTACATCAAAATTTATTTCTGAAAACCTGGTGTCTTTAGCCGGTGAAAATGACAAGTGGACAATTAAAAGAATTGTTAAGTAATAATCTATTTGAAGATGAAGGCAAACCTAAATCTTGGTAGTGCTTCAGGTATTAAATTCAAGATACATTGGACATTTTTATTTTTAATTCTTTGGATAATTTTTGATGAATTAAAACGTGGTGGAAATGCAAAAAGTATTTTGTTTAATGTACTATTTGTATTAGCCGTTTTTTTTTGCGTGGTATTGCATGAGTTAGGACATGCTTTAGCTGCAAAACGTTTTGGTATTAAAACTCAAAAAATCACCTTACTACCAATTGGCGGTATGGCAAGTTTAGATAGAATTCCTGAATCTCCTAAACAAGAGCTTTTTGTAGTTATTGCAGGACCTTTAATTAATATATTAATCGCCCTTATACTCTATTTAATAATACCAATTCAGGAATTATTACATCTAAATTTTACTGAAACATTTGAGGTTTTAAGTAGTTTTACCTTTCAGAATTTTCTATTTTATCTGTTCATAGTTAATGTTGGGTTAGTGATATTTAATATTATTCCAGCTTTCCCAATGGATGGTGGTCGTATTTTAAGAGCTTTATTAGCAATGAAGCTAAATCGTTTAAAAGCAACACAAATTGCCTCAAGTATTGGGCAATTTATTGCTGTCATTTTTTTATTAGTTGGCTTATTATATAATCCTTTTTTAATATTTATTGCACTTTTTATTTTTTTAGGTGCTTATGGTGAAAACCAATTAGTGCATCATTTGGAATTACTTAAAGGGCATACCGTCGAAGAGGCTATGATAATTAGCATGACAACTTTTAAACCTGAAGACTCTATAGATTTAGTGGTAAACAAAATTATTTCAGGAACAGAAACCAACTTCGTTGTAGTTGAGGATCATAAAATCAAAGGTATTTTATATCATAAAAACATTATTAATAATTCTAACAAAAATGTTTTAGTAAAAGATGTTATGGAAACCAATTTTAAAACGGTACAGAGCACAGATAATCTTAACGAAGTGTACACTATTATTTTTTCTAAAAAAAATTCATTTTTACCTGTTTTAAAAGACGAAAAACTATTAGGTGTTATTGATGCAACCAACTTAAATGAATATATTTTATTGCAAGCCAGGTTAGTCTATTGATTATGAAGATTTTTAAAATATTAATACTGACTGTACTTATTACATCATGTTCTAATAGGCTGGATGGCATTCTTCCGACTGCAAGATCTTTAACCGAATCAGTGTACTCATCGGTAACTATTCAGCCAGATAGTATGTATCAAGCTTACGCTATAGTAGCGGGTATATTGGAGGCTAATATGGTTGAGGAAGGTGATACGGTTTCAATAGGAGATCCACTTGTTCAAATTATAAACAGTACATCTAAACTCAATGCCCAAACTGCTAAACTTGCTCTAGATTTGGCAAGAGAAAACTATAATGGTAAAGCAACCATTTTAATGGGAATTCAAGATCAAATTAACACTGCTATTCTTAAATATAAAAACGACTCATTAAATTATTTCAGGCAAAAAAAGCTTTGGGAACAAAATATAGGATCTAGAATAGATTATGACACCAAAAAACTTAATTATGATCTGGCTTCAAATAATCTACTTACACTTAACAATAATTATCAGAGAACAAAAAACGAATTACAAACTCTGGTCAAGCAATCGGAAAACAATTACAGGGCAGCATTAATTGGTTCCAAAGATTTTACTGTAAAAAGCAAGATTAATGGTAAGGTATATGCTCTTTATAAAGAGCCTGGAGAAATTGTAAGTAGTATGGACCCTCTCGTTTCTATTGGTAGTGCTTCTGATTTTTTGGTTGAAATGTTGGTGGATGAAGTTGATATTGTAAAAATAAAAGTAGGCCAAAATGTTTTAATTCATTTAGATGCATATTATGGAGAGGTCTTTAATGGAGTGGTGTCAAAAATTTATCCTGAAAAAGATCAACGTAACCAAACTTTTAAAATTGAGGCAGTTTTTATCAAGCCACCCCAAGTGTTATATCCTGGGCTTTCGGGTGAGGCAAATATTGTTATATCAAAAAAAGAAAGCGTATTAGTTATTCCAAAGGCATACCTGATAGATGGTAATAAAGTGATAACTAATGAAGGTTTAGTAACCGTTACCTTGGGAATACAAAACATGAAGGATATTGAGGTTCAATCTGGATTAACAGGAGACACTTATATTTATAAACCGAGCAATGACTAACTGGGCTCTTATATTGAGTATTGGGAAAACACATTTATTGACAAAAATAAAGCAAACTTCAATTGCTGCATTAGGAGTAACTTTTGGTATTGGTTCCTATATAACTTTGGTGTGTTTCATGACTGGGTTGAATGCTATGTTGGATAACTTAATTTTAAATCAAACACCGCACATACATATATATAATGAAATAGAACCTTCTCAAGAACAACCGATTGACATGTATTATGAAGTTAAGAACAGCTTTAATATAGTACATTCCATTAAACCGAAGTTAAGTCAGAAAAATATTCATAATGCACTTCCAATTATTCATTATTTAAATGCAAACGAACATGTTAAAGGAGCTATTCCACAAATAAAGTCACAAATTTTTTATATCGCTGGTTCCATAGAAATGGGTGGTAATCTAACCGGAATAAATCCAATTGAAGAGGTACGGTTGTTTAATATTGGAGATTATATTGTTAAAGGTTCGGCTGAAGCGTTAAAAAATACTGATAACGGGATTTTACTAGGGATTGGTATAGCAAAAAAAATGTCACTAAAAATTGGCGATCGGGTCCAAGTTAGTCCAATTGGGGGTGATGTTTTTCCATTAAAAATAGTTGGCTTTTATCAAAGTGGGATTTCAGATGTAGATGCTATTCAAAGTTTTGCAAATATTAAAACCGTACAGCGTATTTTAGGTCGACCCAATAATTATTTAACTGATATAAATGTTAAACTATACGATATTGAACATGCAATTCCTTTATCAAAAACAATACAGCGGCAATTTAATTTAGAAGCAGTTGACATTAAAACGGCCAATGCACAATTTGAAACAGGTACGGCTATAAGAAATCTTATTACCTATGCGGTTTCTATTACCCTGCTTATAGTTGCAGGATTTGGTATTTATAACATTTTAAATATGCTTATCTATGAAAAGATGAATGACATAGCCATTTTAAAGGCTATTGGATTTTCTGGCAGAGATGTTCAGTTTGTTTTTATGAGCCAAGCGATGATTATTGGATTTGTTGGTGGTATAATAGGATTAATTATTGGATTTGGATTAGTTAGTTTAATAGACACTATTCCATTTAAAACTGAAGCCTTGCCAACAATTGAAACTTATCCAATAAATATGAATCCATTATTTTTTATTATTGGGTTTTCCTTTGCAATGCTATCCACTTTTTTAGCTGGTTATATGCCATCAAAAAGAGCTAGAAAAATAGATCCGATTAAAATTATTAGAGGCCAATAAGATGATTACAGTATTAGAGGCAAAAAATATTAACAAGTATTTTAAAAAACCTGTTCTTTTTCATGTTTTAAAGGATATTAGTTTTAAAATAGAAGAAGGAGAATTTACTTCAATTATGGGAAAATCAGGATGCGGTAAGTCCACCTTGTTATACATTTTGTCTACAATGGACACCGACTATGAAGGTGAACTTATTTTAAATGATAAACTTATCACAAACCGAAGTAGGGATTATTTATCCTATATAAGAAATAAATATATAGGATTTGTATTTCAATTTCATTATTTATTAGCTGATTTTACGGTATTGGAAAATGTGATGCTTCCAGCAAAAAAACTGGCGATAAAATCTCTTCAAGAAATTGAATTTGACGCTTACGAAAAGTTAAGAACCTTAAATATAGGTCATTTGGCCAAAAAGCAGGCTTCTTGCATATCAGGAGGAGAAAAACAGCGTGTAGCAATAGCTAGGGCTCTAATTAATAACCCAACTTTAATTATGGGAGATGAACCAACAGGCAATTTAGATAGCTACAATTCTGAGAATGTTTTCGATATTTTTAAAAGGCTAAGTTTAGAAGAAGGCCTTTCACTGTTAGTTGTGACACATGATAAAGATTTTGCTAATCGCACAGATAATATAATTATGATGGAAGATGGCAGGATAGTCACTAACTCACGGCAAATGATTTAAATCATTTTTTTTGACTGATAAGGGTATTAACTTTCTGAATTAATATAGAAACAAATGCCATTTATAGATTATTATAAAATACTTGGTTTACCAAAAACGGCTTCTGAAGATGATATAAAAAAGGCGTATAGAAAATTGGCTAGAAAATATCATCCAGATTTAAACCCAAATAATGCAGCTGCTGAAAAGAAATTTAAAGAAGTCAACGAAGCCAATGAAGTATTGAGCAATCCTGTAAATCGAAAAAAATATGATGAATATGGCGAGCATTGGCAACATGCCGAAGAATATGAAAAAGCGAAGCAGCAAAATCAATATCAAAGAAGTTATCAAGGCTCTGCAGGTGGGTTTTCAGAAGAAGATTTTTCAGATTTTTTCGAAAGCATGTTTGGAGGTTATTCATCTAAAACAGGAGGAGGCAGGCGAGCAAAATTTAGAGGTCAAGATTTCAATGCAGAACTTCAACTAGAGTTAAAAGATGTTTACAGAAAACATAAGCGTACTCTAACTATTAACAATAAAAATATTAGAATTACTATCCCAGCAGGTGTAGAAAATGGGCAAATTATTAGAATAAAGGGACACGGAGGCAAAGGTGTTAATGGTGGTCCTAATGGAGATTTATTTATTCAATTTTCAATTATAAATCATTCAAAATTCAAAAGAGATAAAGACAACCTTTATACCACAGTTGATTTAGATTTATATAAAGCATTATTAGGTGGAGAACTTATGGTTGATACGTTTGATGGAAAGGTAAAACTAACAGTAAAGCCAGAAACCCAGAACGGAACAAAAGTAAAGTTGAAAGGTAAAGGATTTCCAAAGTATAAAAAAGAGGGAGAGTTTGGAGATTTGTTTGTTACCTATCAGATTAAATTGCCTACCAATATTACGAACAAGGAAAAAGAATTAATTAAAGAGTTACAGAAATTGCGAGCATTATGAAACCGACAGATTTAATACCAATTGAGCTAGTTTGCAAACATTATAAAATCCCCGTTGCTTTTATAAACGCATTACAAGAGTTTCAACTTATAGAATTAACCATAGAAAAGGATACTTTTTTTATGCATAAAAAACAATTAAACAAGTTTGAAAAAATAGCTCGGTTGCATTACGATTTAGACATCAATTTAGAAGGTATTGATGCTATTTATAATTTATTGGATCAGCTAGATAATTTAAAAGAAGAAATAACAATGTTGCATAATAAACTACGGTTGTATGAAGATTTATAAATAATTACCATGGAACAAATAAAAAATTGGCTTATTGAAAACCCTACATTATTTAGTATCATAAAATATGTTTTACTAGTTTCTGTTGTTTTAATTATAATACAAATAATAAGAAGACTTTTAAGGAAACATGTTCTAGATACTACTGCACGATACAAGTCTCAAAAGGGCATAGAAATTATTGGCTACGCGGTTTTAATAATTTTATCTTTTTCATATTTCACAGGGAGCATTAAGGATTTCACCCTTGCCATTGGATTATTTAGTGCAGGCATAGCTTTTACACTGCAAGAACTTATTTTAAGCATAGCGGGATCGTTATACATATTTATTGTTAAGGTATATAAACCAGGAGACAGAATTGAAATTAATGGCATAAAAGGCGATGTTATAGATGTAGATAGTATTTACACTACAATGATGGAAATTGGGCAATGGGTAAGTTCTGATAATTATAGTGGTCGTATTGTAAAATTAAGTAATGCATTTGTTTTTAAAGGCCCCATTTACAATTATTCGCAAGACTTTCCATTCATATGGGATGAATTTAATTTACCTATTAGATATGGCTCTGATGTTGAACTAGCAAAGTCTATTGTTATTAAAATTGCTTCTGAAATCCTTTCAGAATATACCATTAATTCAAAATCGCAGTGGAAAGATGTAGTCAATAAATATTATATTGAAGATGCTTTAGTAGATCCAACATTAGCTATAACATTAACCGATAATTGGATTCAATTCAACTTACGATACATTGTCGATTATAAAAAAAGACGTGCTATCAAGCATATTATAAATAATGAAATCCATAAAGAAGTTTTAAAATCAAATGGCAAAGTTAATTTAGCCTCTACTACATTAGAACTTATTAAAATACCAGAAGTAAAAATTGACATAAAACAAAATAATAATTAATGTGTTAACCTTTAAAAACTTTAATATAGCCGATTGGTTTTCGTTCTATCGTATTTTTGCAGCTCCTTTTTTATTGGCATTAATTTGGTTAGATCAGAGGTTAATATTTACATGGTTATTATTAATTAGCTATTCGACAGATGCTATAGATGGATATTTGGCTCGTACCCTTAAAATCACCAGTCCAAGAGGTTCACAGTTAGATTCGTTTGGTGATCAGATTACTTTAATTATTGGGCTCATAGGGTTGTTTTATTTCGAAACAGACTTTATTAGAAGCAATTTCATTTTAATTTTAATAGCTTTTGTGCCTTATATTATTCAAATGATAATTGCCTATCTTAAATATGGAAGGGCTACAGCATTTCACACCTATTTCGCAAAGTTTTCTGCTATTGTACAGAGCGTTTTCATTTTATGGTCCCTATTTTATAGTCCAGAGGACGTGTTATTTTATATTATGATTGGTATTGGAATATTGGAAACAATAGAAGAAATCGCACTTATATTTATGTATGATAATTGGGCTTCTGACATTAAAGGTATTTACTGGGCATTAAGAGACAATCGTCGAATAAAAAAAACCAAATGAGGTCTTTTTCTCTTTTTACGATCCTCCTGCTATGCGTAGCTATTTTAGTTGTAGATATCTTGGCTTTTTACTGGCTGCAAACAATTACGCAACTAATAGATTCTACGTTATTACAAAAAGGCATACATATATTATTTTGGGTGTTTACAATAGGGTTAATTACAGCAATTATAGTATTAAAATTAGTTTTAGACGATATTAACCCATTCAGAAAACAACAACTCATTTCATCATTATATGGTCTTACGGTTTCTTCATTTATTCCAAAACTTATTTTTGTTACCATCATTACTATACTTTACTTTACAAATTATCTCTTCTCCGAAAGACAATCGCTTATAATTGTTCCTTTAGTTGGTCTTTTCTCTGGTTTCTTACCTTTTTTTGTAATTGTATATGGAATTTTTAAGGCTGCTTATAGGTATAAAACACATCATCATGTCATTTCGTTCAAAAATTTGCCAAAATCATTTCATAACCTTAAGATTGTACAGATATCAGATCTTCATATAGGAAGTTTTAATTATCGTTACAAAATTTTAGAAAAAGCATTTACAAAAATTAATCACCTGCAACCAGATTATATCATTATTACAGGTGATTTGGTAAATAATTTTGCTTGGGAGTTGAGAGGCTGGGAAACGGTTTTTAAAAAATTAAAAGCAAAAAAAGGAAAGTTAGCTATTTTAGGTAATCATGATTATGGAGATTATAGTAAATGGGAATCAATAGAGAACAAACAAGATAATTTTAATAACATTAAACAATTCTACAATGATATAGGTTTTAAACTATTACTTAATGAATCGGTTATCATTTCAGAAAATAATGAAGATATAGCTATTATTGGAGTTGAGAATTGGGGTAAACAGCCTTTTAAACAGTATGGTGACCTAAAAAGGGCAATGCAAAATGTAAAAAACGTTTCTTTTAAAATATTATTGTCACATGATCCATCACATTGGAGCGAAGAAGTTCTATTTAAGACCAATATTTCACTAACATTATCTGGTCACACCCATGGTATGCAATTAGGTTTTCACTACAAAAATATGCAATGGAGCCCTATAAAATATAAACATAAACATTGGGCAGGGTTGTATGACCATAACGGTCAATATCTTTATATAAATAGAGGTTTAGGTTGGTTGGGTTTCCCTGGTCGAATTGGAATGCGGCCAGAAATCACTTTAATAGAGCTAAAAGTAAAATAGACTGATTATTATCATTGATTTAAAAAATTAAAGCATGTATCTTAATCATTATTCATATAATATAATTGGTAATGTTTAAAAATCTTGAGGATAAAGAAATACAGTTTATTTTAGAAAACAATTATATTGGTCAGTTAGGCTATATCTATAATAATAGACCTTATGTTATTCCAATTACATATTTCTTTGATAAAGAGAGTAATATTATTATTTGTTATTCGGGAGATGGTCATAAAATGAATGCCATGCGAAAGAATAATGCTGTATCGCTTCAAATAGGAGAGATAAAATCTGTAACCAATTGGAAATCTGTATTAGTGCATGGTACTTTTGAACAGCATTTTGGAAGTAATGCAAAAGCCTATTTACATAAATTTTCTTTAGGCATTAAAGACATCATACTTGAAAAAGAGCAAAAAAAAGCTAATTTTATTAGTGAGTTTTCAAGCAAAATTTACAAAGATAATATTCCAGCAGTATTCCTGATAAGAATTACAGAAATAACCGGAAAAAAAAGAAACACTACCAACGTTAACTAATTTTCTTTACTTTTTTCTTTCTCCATTTTTCTGAAATAGCGTCTTGTCAAAAAATTATGTTTTAAGGCTTCCATATTCTGATTAAACTTATCAGTGCCTTCATTAATGTTTTTTAGTGTAGATTTCAAGCTATTCACCAACGAGGTGTCTTTTAGTATATAGTGGTAAGCACCATCATCACTTGAATTAAAATCGATTACTGTAGCATTTATACCTGATAATATATTTTCAATCTCTAAACTTGATGTTTCAAGATGATCAACAATTTTTTTAAGCTTTTCACCAGAAATGGTATCATTCATTAACATACCCAAGACGGTTTCGTCATTTGTTTTTAATGAAGAAATAATTGTATTTAATTCATTTATGGTGTTTGTAGCACTTCTACTTGCTTTTTTAAGATTGTTAACCGATTGTTTTAAATCTTGTGCCATAATCGTATCATTAAGCAATAAACCTACAGTACCTTTCCCTTTAAGCATTGCTGTGGTTATTTTTAATAAATCTGATGTCAATATAGCAGCATTTTCTGAACTCACACTTAAAGTGCTTAAAATGTCATCTGCTCCAATCTTACTGTACGACTCTATAGTATCACCATTACTAATAATATCTGAATGACCATTTCCAGGTACAATATTTAAAATCATGTTACCAACTAATCCATCAGACCCAATAGTGGCAATAGCATCTTTTTTAATATGAGTAATTATTTTTTCATCAATATTCATATCTACTTTAATAGTAGAATCGTTAATCATAATAATATCTTTAACGGTTCCAATATCAATTCCCGAATAACGTACATTATTGCCTTTTTGTAAACCATTTACATTTTGAAAATATGCACTTATGGTAAAGGTCTTTTTAAACATATTTTGGCGCTGTCCTATTAGATATACTCCAACTATAAATAGTACTGTTCCAGTTATCACAAACAGTCCTAAGCGTAATTTTTGAGAGTTTGTATTTTTCATAGTATTAGTGTTTAAAAAAAGCTTTGATTTTAGGATCTGTGGAAGCAGATAATTCTGCATATGTTCCAGATGCGTAGTCAATACCATCTATAAGCAATATCATTCTGTCTGAAATGACTCGTGCACAATCCACGTCATGTGTAATAATTAGTGATGAGGTGCCATATTTATTTTGAATGTCTTGCATTAAAATAATAATTTCTTTAGCAGTTATAGGATCCAAACCGCTTGTAGGTTCGTCGTATAAAATGATTTTTGGTTGTAAAATTAGTGTACGAGCTAAAGCTACTCGACGTTTCATTCCACCTGATAATTCCGAAGGCATTAAATCTATAGCACTTACCAATCCAACATTCTCTAATGCTTCAATTACCATAGTTTCAGTATCTAAATGGTCTCCGAATTTTTTCGTATGACGACGTAATGGAAATTCTAAATTCTCTCGAACAGTCATAGAATCGTATAATGCGCTGCCTTGGAATAGAAATCCAATATCTGCTCTCAAGATATCCAAAGCGTGTTGGTCAAGTTTCGATATATCGTTACGCATAACCGAGATAGTGCCACTATCTGCTTCCATTAAACCAACCAAGCATTTGATCATTACTGATTTACCAGAACCTGATTTCCCCATAATTACAAGGCTCTCTCCTCGAAATAGCTGCATGTTAAATCCGTTTAGCACATGATTATCACCAAAGCTTTTATGTAAATCTTTTAGTTCAAGAACAATGTCTCTTTTTAATACGTTATCATGCTCAATCATAAGTCATAAAAAATATCTGTTACAAAAACTGCAATAAAGTCGAGAATAAAAAGGAGTAAAGATGTAAATACAACGGCTGAATTAGCTGCCTTACCAACACCTTCGGTACCTTTTTCACAATTGTAACCTTTAAAGCATCCTACTATGCCAATGGCTGATCCAAAAAAGAAAGATTTAATTGTTGCAGGAATAAAATCGCCAAACTCCAATGCATCAAAAACCTGATTAAAATAGAGCATGAAAGATACATTTCCTTTAACATTCTCAACTAAAAAAGAGCCAAATATGGCAATAACGTCTCCAATAATTACCAAAAGTGGGAGCATTAGTGTTACGGCTAAAACACGAGTTACCACTAAATATTTAAATGGGTTTGTTCCAGAAACTTCCATAGCATCAATTTGCTCGGTAACTCGCATAGAGCCTAATTCAGCACCAATACCTGAGCCAATCCTACCAGCACAAACTAATGCAGTAATTATAGGTCCAATCTCTCTTACTATAGAAATACTTACCATGGATGGCATCCATGATACCGCTCCAAATTCCATTAATGTAGGTCGAGTTTGCAAAGTAAGTACAAGTCCAATTATAAATCCTGTTATAGCAACTAAGAATAAGGAACGGTTTCCCATATTGTAGCACTGACGTAGCAATTCCTTAAACTCAAAAGGTCTTTTAACTAACTCTTTAAAACACCTTTTAGTGAAAAAACTAAGATCTCCAATTTCAATCAAGAAAGATTTTAATTGAGCTTTTATATTACTGAAACCTGACATGTTAAATTCTTAACAATCTTATCAAATGTATAGGAAATGGTTGATGAATAAAATGATATTAATCATCTCATCATAATTGTAAATTGGTATTTTGCTATGTTTAGAATATATCTTCAAAAGCCTGTCGAAATGGGTTTAAAACTGATATTTATCATTGTGTATTTGTTGTTTTATTTTGACATTTAATTACATTATAAAAATAGAAGTCATGAAAAAAAAGGAAGACCTACAATTTGTGGATAAAGTGATTGGATCACTTAGAAAAACAGCCACCGAGATAGAGGAGTTTCGAGTGCAAGCTGCTTTGGGAAAAGCTGAAGCACAAGATAAGTTTGAAGAAGTTAAAAAGAAATTTAACTTATTTGTACACGACAGCGAGTTTAAAATAAAAGGAGTTAAAGAGAAGATAGATGAGCTTAATGCCAAATTTGACGAGCTACGAGTACAATTAGCATTAGGAAAAGCAGAGACTAAAGAGGTATTTAAAAAACAAAAAAAACAATTACTTTTAACTTTACACGATATTGAGGTAAAAATTAAGGCCAACGAAACGCTAAATAGAATGTATGCTTTAACACTTATTGAAATAGAGCAATTTAAAATTCAATTAGAAATTTTAGAGCAAAAGTTTGATAAAGAAAAGCATGAGGCAAAAGATACTTTTGAAAAAGGAAAAAAGGACTTTCATACCTTTATAGAAAAGATAAAAGAGAAATATGGAAAAAAGAAAGAAGAAGAAACGAAATTAGAACATTTTCAAAGTGAAATTTCCGAAGCTTTCAGTCATTTTAAAAAAGCATTTTCTAAACCTTAAATCCTAAATTTTAAAAAGCACACTCATACTAGTTAGTGTGCTTTTCTTTTTGACTAAACTATATATTACATTGGAAAGCTAATATTTATAGGTTCCTTTATTTATGTTTTTAATCATGCCGAAACCGAGAATTACAGCCAATGTGAAACTCGCCATACCTAATACCGAAATACCATTCCAAAGAGAACCAATTTCAAAAACAATAAATAAAGAGGCTCCAATAATAAGAGCTACCATAATAAAAGCTGCAATTAATTGTTTTGTAATTCTTTGTAGGGTGTGTAACATTGGGTCTACGCCTTTATGTGTTAAATCAACTTTAACCCTACCTGTATTAATTTTTCGTATCGCATTTTTCAAATCTGACGGAAATTCTTCCATATAATCTGTGATTTCTACAATAGAATTAACAACTTTGTTCCCTATTTTTATTGGGTTGTATTTTTTGATTACACTTTTTCTTAAATACGGTTTTACAATTTCAAATTGTTCCAATTTTGGATCTAGTTTACTAATAACACCTTCAAGAGTTACTAAGGATCTAGCAAAAAGAAAAAAGTATGTGGGTACTTTTAAACCATGATTAATAATAATATCTTTTAGTTCAAGTAAAATCGTACTCATTTCATTTTCATGAATTTCTCTTACATAATATTTTTCTACAAATTCATTGATATCAAACTCCAAATCTCTCATACTGGGGATAGGTGCATTATTTGATAATTGCTGTAAGGTTTTAATTACATTTTTGACATCCTTGTTAGTAATAGATATAAATAATTTCCCAAAAATCGAAATATCTCTCGGGAGCATGCTTCCCATCATACCAAAATCTAAATAACAAATATGGTTGTTTGGGAGTACTAATAAATTCCCAGGATGTGGATCAGCATGAAAGAAACCATATTCAAAAATTTGCTTAAAATAACTGATAGCAAGTCGTCTAGCAATGACTTTAGTATCAATATCTTTAGCAATTAACTCCTCAATTTGATTTATTTTAATTCCAGTAATAAATTCTAAAGCTAAAACTTTTGTTGTAGTAAGAGTAGGGTAAACCTTTGGAGCTTCGGCAAATTGATCTAAAGAATAGTCATTTTCTAGATTATTATAAAACCTTTGAACATTAATAGATTCATTTATAAAATCAATCTCTTTTAAAATAGAAATCTCAAAATTATTAACCAGTCCAACAGGGTCAAAACTTTTTAAGGAAGGCAATCTTTGTTCTAAAATCTCCGCAATTCTGTACATTGCCTTAATGTCTTCTTCAATAATTTCATGAATTCCTGCGCGCTGAATTTTAAGTGCAACACGTTTACCAGAATGCAAGGTTACTCTATGGACTTGTGCTATCGAAGCTGATGCAAAAGGTGTAGGTTCAAACCACGCAAATAAATTTTCTACTGTATCATTTAGCTCTGATTCTACAATTTGTTTGGCAACATCTTCAGGCATTGGAGGCACATTGTCATGAAGTTTTTCTAATTCTAATGCTAGCTCAAGAGGAATTAAATCTGGTCTGTTGCTCAAAATTTGTCCAAACTTAACAAACGTAGGGCCCAATTCTTCGCATACCAATCTCATTTTTGCCCATTTGCTGAATTGTGTTGCATGTTTTCTAGACGCTTTAGGAATTAATTTTTGTAAAAAAACGTATTTTTTATTCTCCTCCAGATAATCAACAAAATCTTCAAAACCATATTTTATCAGGACTTTAAGTATTTGGTTATATCTGGAGATAGATCTAAAGTTCTTTCCAATGCCTGCTATAATCCCCATTGCTTTATTATGCTTCCAATTTATTTAATCGTGCTTCTATTAGCGCTACTGTTGCTTCTAGGTTATCGATTTTTTCATTTAGAGCTTTAATTTCATCTAAATGAGCTACATTTATTTTTTTGTAAAATTTTACTACTAATTCTTCAACTTTTTCGTCAAGTTCTTCTTTTAATTCATGAGTTTTCAAAATTATTTTGTCTATAAACTCCAATTCGTTCCCATTCTCATCCAATTGAGACTCTGATAAAATCCTATTAATATTATCTTTTCCTTTTTCTGAATACTGATTTATTTTATCTAATAATTGATGATCTCTAACTATATAATAAAGACTAGAACTTAAAGTGAGCAGCTCTAAAATGGTTTTAGTTTTCATAAAAATGTATTTAACTTAAACTAATAATAAATGTATTAAAAAGCACTTTTTTTTAATATGATATTAATCATATATAGGAATTTAATAAAGCCTTAATTTTAAATATATTATTTAGAATAAAACATTAATAACATGAGAACTAATTCGATAGTCGAAGTAATGACAAAGAACGTGGTTTGCGTGAAACCAGAGCAATACCTTCTAGATGTAAAACACATTTATGAAAAGCAAAATTTTCATCACCATATACCAGTTGAAGAGCATGGAAAATTAGTTGGTATGGTTAGTCTAATAGACTTTATGTATAATATTTCTGGAGCAGGTATTAGTGATGATAATAAGGTATATAATGAGTTAAAGGTTAAAGATATAATGACTCAAAATCCGTTTTATTTAACTACTAATTCTACCATTAGTGATGTTTCTAAAGTTTTGGCAGAAGGAAATTACCATGCAGTTCCTGTTTTAGAAAACGATAATATAGTTGGCATTGTATCGACTGCTGACATTATTAAGTATTTTCTAAACAAAACTAAAACACTTGTTAAGTGAAAAGATTAATACAGCTAATATTTGCTTTTATAATAATATTATTAACAGTATTCGTTGGCTCAAGTTTTGAGAGTAGAAACACATTGTCTTTAACAAAAAATACAATGTTTTCAAGTCAAGTTTACTATCATGATTCGATAGTAAACCGGATTTTGATTAGAAGGGCAGTAACTATTGAAAATTATTTTCAATTTATGGATTCATTGGCAAACAGGCATGATTCCTATACGCCTTATAAATTGACTGAACACTTGATTGTGAGAGCTAATCCCTGGATCATTGATACACTTCAAAGCACCGATTATTATAGAATGATAATACGTGATTCATTTGTTTATGATCAAAAGAAAATGATTGTATTACCAAAAGGAGCATCTATAATTATTCCAGATTCTACTACTGCCAAAAAGATTCATAATTCGTTTCAAAAAACAATTATAGATATCAATATTCCTGAATTTAAACTCCGTATTCTCAAAGATTCTGTTAAGCTTTATGAGTTCCCCATAAGAGTGGGAAGAAATGAAAAGAAATATTTAGAAATGTCTGGCAGAATTCAAGATTTAAAAACCAAAACCGGTAAAGGTCACATTGTAAATTATGTTCTAAACCCAAGATATGTTAATCCAGTAAATAATCATCAATATTTTGTTACCAAAAGAGACGATAATAAAGTGACCAAGCTACCTCAAATTCCTTTTATTGAAACTGAAATAAATGGATTGCGTAATGGACAACTAATTCATCCTACAACAAACCCTATTACACTCGGAAAAGCATATTCTAATGGATGTATAGGAACTAAAGAAGCCGATGCCTGGGTTATTTACTATTATGCGCCAATTCATACTAAAATTAGAATACGCTACGATTTAAAGGTTTTTGATGAAAATGGGAACCAAATAGTTTTAAAGGATATTTATAACAGAGGTCGATAGGTTAAATGGCTTCAATTATTTCAGTTAATTCGTTTTCCGTTTCTTTTCCTGCATTCCAACAATCTAAATTATAGAATGTAGTTTCAGCAATATTTGTTAAAGCCTCTTCAGTTAAAAAAGCATGATGCCCGGTAATAATTACATTTGGCATGGTATTTAACTTTAGCAGTAAATCATCATTTATAATCTCATGTGAATGATCTTTAAAGAAAATTCCTTTTTCATTCTCAAAGACATCAATACCTAAAGCTCCTATCTTCCCTTGCTTTAAGCCATCAATTACATGTTCTGTATTAATCACATTGCCTCTAGCGGTATTTATAATTATAACACCTTCTTTCATTTCTGAAATCAGATCTTCATTAATTAATTGATGGGTATCAGTAGTTAAAGGAACATGTAGAGAAATAACATCGGACAACTTACATAACTCCTTTAAGGTAGTGTATTGCATACCAAATTGTTCTTTTAAATTCATATCTTCCTTAATATCATATCCCAGCAAATTACAACCAAACCCATGCATTATTTTGGTCATTACTCCTCCTATCTTACCAGCACCAATAATGCCTACAGTTTTATTGTTTAAATCAAAACCAATTAAATTATTAAGATCAAAATTATAATGTTTAACACGATGGTTTGATTCAATTAGTTTTCTATTAAGAGCTAATAATAAACCTGTTGCATGTTCTGCAACAGAATAAGGAGAATAATCAGGAACATTAGCTACTTTAATATGTAACCTAGAAGCCGCAGATAGGTTTACATTATCATAACCAACAGAACGCAGCGTTATGTATTTGACTCCAAAATCTTTGAGTTTTTCTAAAGTAATATAGCAAGCCTCATCTGCTGAAAATATCGATATAGCATCGTATCCAATGGCTTTCATTACAGAATCAGATGATAAAGATTCTTTTATAAAAGATAGTTTATGCTTTCTTCTATTAGCCTTTTCTAAATAAGGAACTTCAAAATTCTTCGCACTATATACAAGTACTTTCAAGATTCTATGATTTTATGTTTTTAAAATTATTTGAATATTGAAACAAGAACAATGATATATATCATATCTATTACTAAAATTGACTTTGGGTATTAGACCTTTGAATATGACATTTTATCATGTTTCTAATAAAACTTAAACATAGAGTGTCTAATTCAAAGGTCACTAATTCGAGTCCAGTTCCTGCTACAAAATGAGAGTAATCAGAAATGGTTACTCTTTTTTTTATGCTTAATTTTTTATATTACGCATCAAAACAATAATCACTTTATGAAGTCACATATAAGAAGGGTAACACATCTCAATTTTAATTTGTTATTATTTATAACTTTTCTAGTAATAGCAGATAATCAGGCTAATGCTCAAACAAAAAGTATTTCTTATAACGAATTAGAGATAATTACTGATTTATTTGATGACCAGATGTATCTATTTGAAGAAAAACCTTTTACTGGTGTTGCCAATGAATATTATGATAATGGACAATTAAAAAGAGAAGGAACGTTTGAAAGAGGTAAAGCGGATGGAGTTTGGAAAACGTGGTATGATAATGGGCAATTAAAAGAAGAACTGAGATTTAAAGATGGTAAAAGTGATGGTATTTGGAAAGAGTGGCATGAGAACGGGCAATTAGCATCTGAAAAAATATACAACGTTGGCATTGCGAATGGTAACTGGAAAGATTGGTATGAGAATGGACAATTAAAAAAGGAACAGTCCTTTAAGGATGATAATGTGGATGTGAATGATGTTCAAAAAAGGTATAATGATAACGGAAAATTATTGCTGGAAGAAACATTCATTCTAGGTATACCGAATGGTGTTTTTAAAATGTGGTATGAAAATGGACAATTATTACGTGAATACACTTACCTGGATGGTATCATTGATAGCACTTGGAAAGCATATTTTGAGAATGGAAAACTTGAATTGGAAGGTAATTACAAGGATGGTAAAAAGTTTGGGGTTTGGAAGGGATGGCATCATAATGGGCAATTATTGTCTGAAGTCAACTACGTGGAAGGTAAGCCAGAAGGCATTGCAAAATTTTGGCATGATAATGGGCAATTAAAAGAGGTAGCACAATTCAAGGACGGGATAGAAAATGGTGTCTGGAAAAATTGGGATTATGATGGGCAAATAAGTTCAGTAGCAGAATATAAGGATGGTATGAAGGATGGCGATTGGCAAGAATGGTATTATAATGGGCAATTGAAAACGGAAGTTGTGTATAAAGATGATATGCCAGAAGGTGTTTGGAAAGAGTGGTATGATAATGGCCAATTAAAAGAGGAAAAGTTCTATAAGGAAGGTGAAATGTTTGGGGTAAGGAGAAGTTGGCATGACAATGGACAAGTAGAAGAGGAAGGTATATACGTAGGAAACTTTGTTTACCCCGATAAAGAAGGCGTTTGGAAAAGCTGGCATGACAATGGACAATTACAAAGTGAACAAGCCTACAAAGATGGTAAAGATGATGGTGTTTGGAAAGAGTGGAATTATGACGGACAATTAATTTCAGAAGCCGTATTTAAAGATGGTATTAAAGATGGCATTTGGAAAAATTGGCATGACAATGGACAGTTAGCCAGAGAAGAAACATATAAGCATGGTGAATTAAAAAGTATTAAAGAATGGGATTTTGATGGAAAACTAACCTACGAAGCCTGGTATGAAAATGGTGAGTTTATTTCAGAAAAGAGATATTAAAATTAATAAGCAAACATACATCACAATTATGAAATTAAAAACGAAAAGGATTATAAATCTCAAGTTGAATGTGTTATTGTTCACAGCTTTCCTAATACTAGGCAATTACCAATGTAATGGGCAGACAAAAAGTGTTGCTTATGAGGAAATAGAAGAAATAAGGGATTCATTGGGGTCATCTATCTATTTATATAAAGGAAATCCATTTACCGGTGTTGCAAATAAATCATACCAAAATGGCCAGTTAGAAAGAGAAGTTGTATATAAAAATGGAAAGAGGGATGGTGCTTATAAAAGATGGCATGAGAACGGACAATTGAAGTCAGAATCAATATATATCAATGACAAAAAGGTTGGAGTTTCGAAAAATTGGTATGAAAATGGACAATTAAGGGCTGTTATCAACACAAAGTGGAAGAATAGTTTACCCTATGGTGCAATGAAAGTTTGGTATATGAATGGAGAATTAAAGGAGGAAGGTACGGTTATAGGTAACTCATATGATGGCGTTAGAAAAACCTGGCATGAAAACGGACAATTACGATCGGAAGAAAGCTACAAGGATGGTGAAAAGGATGGTGTTTCGAAAGAATGGGATAAGAATGGGCAATTAAAATCTGAAGAAGGATACAAAGATGGTGAAAAATATGGTGCTCATATAAGCTGGAATCATGAAGGTTATTTAATATTATATTTTTCTTATGGTAATGAAGAAAGTATTGATGATGATTATACAATTTTAACGATTGACAGCGGTATTGAAAAGAAATTGGATAATATCGATTATTCCAAAATTGAAAAAACTTGGTTTACTGGTAAAATAAGTCGGAGTTATAAGAATAGGCAATTATTATATGTAAGTAACTACAAAGATGGTAAATTAAATGGAGCATGGAAAGGGTGGTATGAGGATGGGCAATTATCATCTGAAGGGAACTACAAAGATAATAAACGTGATGGGGTTTTTAAAAGCTGGGACGAGAATGATCAATTACGGTCTGAGAAAACATATAAGGAAGACAAGCCAATAGGAGTCATGAAATGGTGGGACGAGAATGGACAATTATCTCATCAAATTTCATTTAAGGATGGTAGATGGGATAATGTTGAGACCATGACTCGTGAGAATGGGCAATTATTGCATGCTCATACTTACATTGGCAATAAAGAAGATGGAATTTGGAAAGGGTGGCATGAAAATGGCGGATTAAGGTATGAACATATTTATATTGAAGGTATAAGAGATGGAATTTGGAAATGGTGGCATGATAATGGCCAGGTAGCTCGAGAAATGGAATATAAGAATGGTAAAATTACTGGAGCATCAAAAATTTATGATAAAGAAGGAAAGTTAATCAAAACTGAAAGTTTCAATTAGTACTTGATACAATGTGAATTAAATTTAATCACCTTCAATATGGACTGTTTCTAAAACCCTCAATAATAAAGGTTATGTTAGCACAATGAAACACAATCAAAAATCTGGGTTAATTAAGAACTTATAGCCAAAAAGGTACTGCTTCGAGCGCATTTAACAACACTAAAAATAGCTTCACAGAAATATGAAGCTATTTTTGTATCTTATGCTAACGTATGAAACTTAAATTGTTTTTAATATTACTTACTTTTTCTTTTGTTTGTCAAGGGCAAACAGTAGTGTCAGATATTATTCAAGAGGTGAATTTTAAAGATGTCACCGAAATCAATGGATTAGTATATTATAAAGTTGATTCAACTTTAGTTACTGGTAGAATCATTCGTTATAATAAAAATAATAAAGCTAAGAGTTATGTTTTAGTTTCAAATGGGAAACCAGATAGTTTTGGATGGATTCAAATAAAAGAGAAGTATCAAGAACCAGATAAAAAATTAAAAACTAAAAATACCGTTAATGTTGTAAATGAAGAAGGTATTGTTATTGGATCTATTGAAGATCCAATAGTGAAATATGATGATCAAATGTCCGATAGAAACGATATTACTACAGATCTTCAGTCTAATATTAATGCTTCTGTTATAGAAAAACCAAGAGATAGGAGTTATAAAGTTGAAGTATTGGAAAATAATATGGTTGATCATAAGGTAGAGAAAAATGGCATTTGGGAACAACATTATTCTAATGGAAATCTTGAAAGCAAAGGAGTTTATATTAATGGAAAGAAAGACGGTCTTTGGCAAGAATATTACGAAAACGGAAAATTAATGAGAAAAGAAAATTATAAGGAAGGAGTTAAAGATGGCCAATGGGAGCAATATCACGCTAACGGCCAGCTAAAGGGTAAAGGGCTATATAAGGATGATCGTATGATTGGCGAATGGAAATATTTTGACGATAATGGAAAACTACTTTTAACTGAAAACTATAATAACTGATCATTTTGAGTTGTTATTAAAATTTAATACATCAAGACCAAAACCAGCTTTGTTTTCGGCTTGTTGAAGGGTCTTTAAAAATCACTCATCTAAACTGTTAGTTATTAACCAAATTTTATTATTGATTTTATCTCATTACATTAGAACAAAATATATATCTTAAAACTCCATAATTTAAAACATAGTTTGATTTTATTTAAATGCCACAAATATCTATTGATAATAAACTAAATTCTCTCTCTAAAACATTAAAAGGAGAGTTTTTTTTTGATGCATTGCATAAGAGCATGTATGCTACAGATGCCTCAGTTTACAGAATGTTACCTTTGGCAGTTGCTCACCCAAAGGATAAAAATGATATTAAGCAATTAATCGCATTTGCAGATAAGGAAAGTGTCACGCTCATTCCAAGAGCTGCTGGTACATCGTTGGCAGGTCAATGTGTTGGAGATGGCATTATTGTAGATATTTCAAAATACTTCACAAAAATTTTAAGCTTTAATGAAGCACAGAAAACTATTGTAATAGAACCTGGAATTATAAGAGATGAGTTAAATAATTTTTTGGAACCTTATGGTTTGTTTTTTTCACCGAATACTTCAACCAGTAATCGTTGTATGATTGGAGGAATGGTTGGCAATAATTCTTCTGGTTCAACATCAATTAAGTATGGTGTAACCAGAGATAAAGTATTGGAACTTGAAGCTATTTTGGCTGACGGCACTGAAGTTGTTTTCAAAGATCTTTCGCAAGAGGAATTCAAAACCAAAAGCACGCAAGACAATATTGAAGGTGTTATTTATAAAACTATTTTGGATGAACTATCTAAAAAAGAAACTCAGGCTGAAATATATAAGGAATTTCCAAAAGCTTCAATACATAGAAGAAATACGGGTTATGCGGTAGACGTTTTTCTTGATAGCAATCAAGAAAGTGGTTTAACAAATAAACTGAATATTGCAAAGTTGCTTTGTGGAAGTGAAGGAACATTGGCATTCACAACGTCAATAACTTTACAGTTAGATGAATTACCTCCTAAAGAAGCTGTCTTTGTTATACCACATTTTAGAAGTATTCAAAAGAGTTTGGAAGCAACTGTAAGTGCTATGAAGCACAACTTGTATTCTTGTGAATTGTTAGACAAGACCATATTAGATTGTACAAAAAATAACAGAGAACAAGCTAAAAACAGATTTTTTATTGAAGGAGATCCCAAAGCCATTTTAATGTTAGAGATCAGATCAGATTCAAGAGAAGAAGCGGAAGTTTTAGCTAATCATTTAATTGAAGATTTAAAAACTCAAAATTTTGGTTATGCTCATCCCAAACTCTATGGCGACGATATCAATAAAATAATAGAATTAAGAAAAGCAGGCTTGGGATTATTAGGTAATATTGTTGGAGACGCCAAAGCTGTTGCATGTATTGAAGATACAGCGGTAGACCTACAGGATTTGCCAAATTACATTTCAGAATTTACAAACATGATGGATAACTACAAGCAAGAAGCGGTTTATTATGCACATGCTGGAGCTGGAGAAATTCATTTAAGACCAATATTAAACTTAAAGGACCAAAATGATGTTTCGCTTTTTAGAGAAATAACTACACAAATCGCCAAACTTGTCAAAAAATATAAAGGTTCTTTAAGTGGTGAGCATGGCGATGGGATTGTTCGTGGTGAGTTTTTACCGTTAATGATTGGTGAAAAGAATTATCAATTGCTGGAGCAAATTAAAAGAGCTTTCGATTCGAAAAATATTTTCAACAAAGGCAAAATAATAGATCCATATCCCATGGATAAATCACTACGGTACGAAGTTGATAGAAAAGAACCCAAGATAGAAACCGTATTGGATTTTTCTGATTCATTAGGCATTTTAAGAGCTTCAGAAAAGTGCAATGGTTCTGGAGATTGTAGAAAGTTACCTTCAGCTGGAGGCGCTATGTGTCCTAGTTATAGAGCTACTAGAAATGAGAAAGATACTACGAGAGCTAGAGCCAATACATTGAGAGAGTTTTTAACTCATTCTAATAAAGTAAATAGATTCAACCATAAAGAACTAAAAGAGGTTTTTGACCTTTGTTTAAGTTGTAAGGCATGTGCTAGTGAGTGTCCGAGTAATGTTGATGTAGCAAGCTTTAAGGCAGAATTTTTGTATCAGTATCAAAAGGAGAATGGTTCGTCTTTTAGAGACACAGCAATAGCCAAAAATGCAAGATACAATAAATTTGGAAGCCTATTTCCTAACATCACAAATACCATCCTAAATACATCATTAGCAAAGAAAATATTAGGAATAGCAACCAAAAGAAGCATGCCAAAGTTAGCGTCAAAGACGTTTAGGACATGGTATAAAGGGCATAATAATAAATTTTTAAATGCTGATTTAGATAAAGGCACATTGTGTTTGTTTGTTGACGAGTTTACTAATTATTATGATGTTCAAACTGGGATTGATACTTTTGAACTCTTAACACGATTAGGATATAAAGTTCTGATTACGGAACATGAAGAAAGCGGTAGAAGCTATATATCTAAAGGGTTTTTAGATGAAGCCAAAGAAATAGCTAATAAAAATATTGCAATCTTCAATAAGCTTATTTCCCAAGAAATACCTTTAGTAGGATTAGAGCCATCTGCCATCCTATCATTTAGAGATGAGTATTTAAGGTTAGCAGATAATAAAAGTGAAGCCCAAAAACTAGCATCTAGTACATATACGATTGAAGAATTTATGCAACAAGAGATTTTAAAAGGCAAAATTGCATCTCATCAATTTACAAGTGAAGCAAAGTCAATTAAAATTCATGGGCACTGCCATCAAAAGGCATTAAGTAGTATTGAGCCTACTTTCGCAATGCTAAATCTGCCTGAAAATTATTCTGTTGTTATTATAAATTCTGGATGTTGCGGTATGGCCGGTTCATTCGGTTATGAGAAAGAGCATTTTGATATTAGTATGCAAATAGGTGAAGATACCTTATTTCCTAAAATAAGAAATATAGATAAATCCATTTCTATAGCTGCGTCTGGTACAAGTTGTAGACATCAAATTTTGGATGGAACAAACAGAATAGCACAACACCCCATTAGTATATTAAGAATGGCCTTAAAATAGTACTTATTTCAAAAAGCTGTATATTTAATAAGCATTGAAACTCTAATTTAATTTTTCCATCATGAAACGCTTTATTCTTTTTGCTCTCGCTCTTTTCTTTTATTTACCTATTAATAGCCAATCTGAAATTTATGAATTCCGAGTTTATGATATGGAGCTTTTTAGATCAGCAGATATTTTGCATGATTATCTTCAAAAAGCACTTATTCCTGCATTAAATAGACAAGGAGTTGTAAACGTTGGTGTATTTGAAGAAAGTGGAGAAGCCTTACCGCCAAAGATATACGTATTGATTTCTTACAAAACAATGCAGGCACATCAAGAAGTTTTTGATGCTTTAGCTTTAGATGATCAGTTTAAAAAAGATTCAGAGTTCTATAATACTATAGAACCTAAAGAAATTCCATATAATCGTTATGAAAGTATATTTATTAGATCTGTCTCTGGCTTTCCCAATTTAGTAAAACCAGCAGATGATTTGGATTTTTTTGAATTGCGCATTTATGAAAGTTATAATGAAGATGCTTTAAGACGAAAAGTGAAAATGTTCAACGACAGTGAGTTTGATATTTTTAAAGATGTTGGTCTCAACACAGTGTTTTTTGGTGCTAATATTTCTGGACATCAAATGCCTTGTTTAACCTATTTATTAGCGTTTAAAAACAAAGAAGAGCATTCGCAAATTTGGTCTAAATTTGGAGCACACCCGGAATGGCAACGCATTATTAAACTTAAAGAATATGATAATGCCATGAACGATATAACACGCGTATTCTTAAAGCCGCTACCTTATTCACAATTATAGTTTGCATTCAGCCTGATTATAAAAAATCTATCATAGTGTTCTGGTATGTAAACACTGTATTATTGACTTTATTACTTTATTTTGTTTAAATTAGTCTCAAATTTTTTTTATGTTGAGGTGCTTTCGATATAATGTTGTGGTATTCTTTTTTTTGTCTTTGTATATTTTTGGACAAGAAATCCCACCTATTGAGATATTCTCACCCGAAATTTACGGAGCCGAAAACCAAAATTGGAGCATAACTCAAGCAGGTAACAAGTACATCTATGTAGCAAACAATAAAGGTTTATTAGAGTTTAATGGTGCTGAATGGAAATTCTATGATTCACCAAACGAAACTATAATGAGGTCTGTCAATGTTATCGATGATAAAATTTATACAGGTTGTTATCGTGAATTTGGTTATTGGCAGCCAACAGTATCGGGTGAGTTAGCGTACACATCTTTATCTCAAAATCTTTCCATACCGTTTTTAGATGATGAAGAAATATGGAATATTATTAAATTAGATAGATGGATACTGTTTCAATCGTTAAAGAGGATTTATATCTATAATAATCGTGATAATAGCTACAGCTTTATAGATTCACAGGCTTCAAAAATATTTAAGTTATCAGATGGTATTTATTTTCAGAAAACGAATGAAGGATTATATAAAATAGAAAATGGAAAGCTGAAACAAATTATTAGCGATCCCGTGTTAAGTAAAAACCTGCTAGTTAATATGTTTGATATTAATGATGGTTATTTACTACAAACTCAAGATGCAGGTTTTTATAAATTAAGAAACAATAAAATTACCAAATGGGATATTCCGGCCAATGAAATTTTATCAAGTGTAAGTGTATATAATAGTATGCAACTGCAAGATTCTAGTTTCATTTTAGGGACCATATCAGATGGTATGCTACATCTTACACCAAATGGAGAAATTAATTATGATATTAATAGATCCAATGGGTTAGGCAACAATACAGTGCTTTCTATATTCGAAGATATTGAAAATAATATTTGGCTTGGTCTGGATAATGGTATTAATTGTATTAATATCAAGTCACCTTTTAAAGTTTATAACGATAATATTGGAACAATCGGAACAGTTTATGCTTCAGCAGTGTATGAAAACAAGGTGTATTTAGGAACTAATCAAGGCCTCTTTTATAAAGCACTACTGGGGAATAAACAATTTCAATTTGTAAAAGGAACTCAAGGTCAGGTTTGGTGTCTGGTCGAAATTGATAACACACTGTTTTGTGGTCATAACACTGGGACATTTATTATAAAAGACAGTAACGCCGAAAAAATTCTTGATATTTCAGGTACATGGAATATAAAATCAATTGATCGCAATAATAATTTATTGATTCAAGGAAATTACAATGGACTTAATGTTCTTGAAAAGCAAAATGGTAAGTGGCGTTTCAAAAATAAAATTGAAGGATTTGATATTTCAAGTAAATATTTTGAAATCCTAAAAGAGCGTAATCAAATATTTGTAAGTCACGAATATAAAGGTGTATTTAATTTAACGGTAGATAAGGATTATAGGAAAGTACTTGATTATAAAATAGAATCTTCCGTTGCGCGAGGATTAAATTCGAGCCTTGTAAAATACAACAGTGATATTTTATACGCCTACCGAGATGGTGTATTTAAATTCTATGCTTCAGAAGGTGTTTTTAAAAAAGATTCTCTCTATAGTCAGATTTTTAACAAGAATGAATATACATCGGGAAAGTTAGTCAACGAAAATAAAACGAATACACTTTGGAGCTTTTCTGCCAATGGGTTAAGCTATATTACACAAGGGAAATTTTTAGGAGAACCAGAAATAAAAAGGATCTCGTTCCCAATAGAACTACGCAAAGATGTTACCGATTCAGAAAATATTACGCATATTATAGACAATCAATATCTTATAGGTACATCATCGGGTTATATTATGTTGGATTTAAATAATTTTCAAGAGAGAAAATATAATATAGCCATTTCCACGGTTGGAATTAATAAGTATAAAAGTCAAGACTCTTTAAAATTAATAGATAAGAATGCTTTTGGAGATTTTAAGAGCAATCAAAATAATATTCAATTTTCATTTAGTATTCCAGAATATCAAAAATATTATAAGACAGAGTACCAATATAAACTTGAAGGAATCTATAATAATTGGAGTGATTGGTCAATCAATTCAATTGAAAAATTTGAAAACCTGCCTTTTGGGGATTATACATTCAAAGTTAGAGGGCGCAGTGCATATATAAATTCAGACAATACTGCAGAATACAGCTTTATAATTGCAAGACCATGGTTTTTGTCTAACACAGCAATTATATTTTACATTTTAATAGTATCACTATTTTCGTTGTTTATGCATAATGTCTACAAAAGATATTACAGAAAACAAAGAGAGAAATTACTAGAAAAAACAACAAAAGAGCTTGAATTAATAAAACTCGAAAACCAGCAACAATTAATGCAGTTCAATAATGAAAAATTGCGACAGGATATCGAGTATAAAGATAGAGAGCTTAATATTTCTACGATGAGTTTAATAAAGAAGAACGAATTTTTAAATAACATTAAAAGCGAACTCAAGAAAATAGAGAATGTTAGTAATCTAAAGGGTGTTATAAAGATTATAGATAAAAACTTAAACCATTCAGATGACTGGAATGTGTTTGAACAAGCATTTAATAATGCAGATAAAGACTTTCTAAAAAAAATGAAGAGCATACACCCAAATTTAACTCATAATGATTTAAGATTGTGCGCTTATTTAAGGCTTAATCTATCTTCCAAAGAAATAGCCCCTTTACTTAACATCTCATCCAGAAGTGTAGAAGTAAAACGATATAGGTTAAGGAAAAAAATAGATTTACCGCACGAGGAGAGCTTAACAGATTATATTTTAGAAATTTAATCACACAACAATTCTTACAAAGACCACAACATTACCACAACATTGCTTTTTAGATGTTAGATTGTGAGTATTGATATTATTGCTATTTTCTATCAAATCAGCAGTTATTTTAAGGAATTTGCATTAAAACACTTATTTTTTTATTTTGTATATTTTTTGTTGAGGTATAGTTTGTCATTATCGTAATTTGTTTACATAGTTTTAACAAAATTATAAACTTGATTTCCGATGAGACAAATTTTCCTAAAAATTCTAACTCTGTGTTTCTTTACTTATGCCAGTGGGCAGAATATTGATATAAGTGGAACAATAACAGATGCAGAAAGTGGTTTCCCAGTTCCTGGCGCAAACATTTTGGTTAAGAATACAACAAAAGGAACTGTATCAGATTTTGATGGTAATTTTACCATATCTGATGTAGAACCTGGTTCAACTCTATCTTTTAGTTATGTTGGATATCTTACCTATGAAGTCGTGGTAAATGATAATTCAAGCTTAAATATTCAGTTAGAACCGGATATTGCAACACTTGATGAGGTTGTTGTAATTGGTTATGGTACTCAAACTAAAAAAGAAATTACAGGAGCCGTATCTGTTGTAGGTTCGGAAACAATTGAAGCCTTAAAACCGACTCGTATTGAACAGGCTCTGCAAGGGCAGGTTGCTGGTGTTAATGTTACAACAAACTCTGGTACTCCAGGAGGTGGCTCAACAATTAGTATTAGAGGTGTGTCAACCAATGGTGATAGTAGACCACTAATATTGGTTGATGGTAATGTTGTTGAAGATCTTAGTGTTGTTAACCCAAACGATATTGAAAGCATGAATATCCTTAAGGATGCAACGGCTGGTATTTATGGAGTAAGAGCAGCAAATGGAGTAATTTTAATTACAACTAAAACGGGGCGTAAAAATATGCCACTAACACTTGAGTATAATGGCTATATAGGTTTTCAACAAACAACAAGAGAAATACCTTTATTAAATGCAACGGAATATGGTATTATAGTTAATGAAGGTTATGCCGCTGGAGGTAGCCTTCCTCCTTTTGATGATTTATCGGTTTTAGGTGAAGGAACTGATTGGCAGGATGAAGTGTTTCAAACCGCACCGATAACAGAACATAGCATTACGCTTAAGGGTGGAAGAGAAAAATCATCTTATTTATATAGCAGTTCTTTTTTAACTCAAGATGGTATTGTTGGTGGGAATAAATCGAATTTTACACGTTACACAAATACTGCTAACTATAATTTAGATTTTTTAGATAATTTTAAATTTAAATCGGGACTTACATTAACAAGAACAAATAAAAGAGGACTTCCAGAAAATGCTTTAGGGTCTGTACTTTTTAATGCTCTAAATATGGCACCTAATATTCCCGTAAGAGATGAAAATGGTGAATATTCTTTAGCAGATGGACTTGGTGGTGAGGTCATTAACCCAATAGCACAAATGGCAAATACGTACAATAGAACTAAAGTCATGAAGCTTAATGGTTTCGGTGGACTATCGTATAACTTTCTAGATCATTTTACTGCAGAAGCAAATATACAGTTCAACTATGCCGAAGTAACAACCTTTTCATTTGATCCAATAGATTTTTATGGAATTGGAAAAGTATTTAATACGGTTACAAATGGAGCTTTTGAAGGTTTTGACATATATAGAGATTACACATTCGATGGTTTTATCAAATATGAAAATACATTCAAAGATGCCCACAAAGTTAATGTGCTTTTAGGAACTTCTGTTTTCAAAACTACTGGTGTTCTATCTGGAATAACCGCAAACAATATCCGTGATAATGATGTTGCAAATGCTCAAGAGGCTCTTATAAATGATCCAGAAGATATTTATCAAGAACGTGGAAGTAATCCAAAATTCGATGGTAGATTATTGTCATATTTCGCAAGATTACAATATGATTACAAAGGTAAGTATTTGCTGTCTGCTGTGATTCGTAGAGATGGTTCCACAAGATTTGGCCCTGGTAACAAATTTGGATATTTTCCATCAGGATCTATTGGATGGGTAGCATCAGATGAAAACTTTATGAGTGATAGTAATTTCTTCGATTTATTAAAAGTGAGAGCATCTTATGGAATTTTAGGTAATGACAGAATTGGTGATTACAGATTTGTATCACTGCTAAATGGAGAAGGCACTTATTTTTTCGGAGGAAATGATGAAGAAGACCAAATTTTTGGAATTGCTAGCGGACCAATTGCAAATCCTCAAATTAAATGGGAGAAACAAAAAACTTTGGATATTGGATTGGACATGCGAATCTTAAACAATAAAGTGGATATCACTACAGATTATTTTAAAAGAAGAACAGAAGATTTATTAGTGTCACCTCAAAT
Source organism: Gilvirhabdus luticola (assembly GCF_040117515.1). Lineage (NCBI taxonomy): Bacteria > Pseudomonadati > Bacteroidota > Flavobacteriia > Flavobacteriales > Flavobacteriaceae > Gilvirhabdus > Gilvirhabdus luticola. The sequence continues at coordinate 292,532 of NZ_JBEEEN010000002.1, read as the reverse complement.
CTCTGGATTACTTGGGACTGGAGCACCTCCATTTGTAAATGCTGGAGTAGTTGAAAATACTGGATTTGAGTTTGCAATTGGCTATTCAGATAACTTCAGTGATGACTTTAGTTTTAGTGTTAAGTATAATGTTACTGCAATAAAAAATGAAGTAGTTTCTGTAAGTGGAGAAGGCGAATACCTTGAAGGTGGTGGATTTGGCATATCTCAACCAGCAATTTCCAGAATGGAAGCTGGTTTCCCGTTAGGATATTTTATTGGTTTTGAAACCGATGGAATTTTTCAATCTCAAGAGGAGATCGATAATGCTGCAGTGGGCGACGTAGCGCCACAACCTGGTGATTTCAGATTTGTGGATCAAGATGGTAATGGAGTTATTGATTTAGATGATCGAATAGATCTTGGAAATCCAATTCCAGATGCTACAATGGGCCTTAATATATCGTTGGATTATAAAAAGTTTGATTTTGCAGCATATGCATTTGCATCTTTAGGTAATGAGATAGTACGAAATTATGAACGTAATCAGCAATTAGTAAATAAACCTAATTGGTATTTAGATCGTTGGACAGGTCCAGGTACAAATAATTCGGCGCCAAGACATACGATTGGTGCAAATGGCAATACTGTTTTTTCTGATTTTTATGTAGAAGACGGTTCTTTTGTCCGTTTACAAAATGTACAATTAGGGTACACGTTTTCCAATGACTCGGAAGATGATCCTTTATTCGATAAGTTTAGAATATATGTTTCCGCAAGTAATTTAGTCACTTTAACTAAATACAGAGGCTATGATCCATCAGTTGGCAATGGCGCTCCTATTGGAGGCGGAATTGATAATGGTTTTTATCCAAGCGCAAAAACATTTTTATTAGGCGTTAACGTAAAATTTTAATTAAGCATTATGAAAAATTTAAAAATTGTAAATATCCTCGTTGCCTTACTTATGCTACTTTCTTGTAGTGACGATTTTGTATACGTGGATTCTGAAGATCAAAATTCTGAAACCTTCTTTAATACAGAAGAAGATTATCAACTGGCCTTGGTTGCAGCTTATGATTATTTGCAAACTATGTCCAAGTTTTACCAATTTGGAGAAATTGCTTCAGATAATACTTTGTGTGGTGGAGAAAGTGCTACTGATTCGCCATATATTCAACAAATAGATGATATGATTCATACGCCAGTTGGACAAAGTGATGGTGGTTTAAGAACAATGTGGCAATGGATGTACGAAGCGGTAAACCGTTGTAACTATATTATGGAATTTCAAGATAAGACAGATTTTCCTAATAAAACCAATGTGATTGCTCAAACTAGATTTTTAAGAGCATACTATAATTTTGTCTTGGTTAAATGGTGGGGCGATGTACCGATGTTAATTGATGAACGCATTCAATTTGGTGATCAATTTAATATAGATAGAACACCTAAAGCAGAAGTTTATGCTTTAATTGAAGACGATTTAATCTTTGCAGCAGCAAATTTAGATAATTCACAATTAGGAACAGGACGTGTTACTAAAGCTGCCGCTCAAGCTTTGTTGGGGAAAGCATATTTGTATCAAGACAAATTTTCGGAAGCTGCAAACGTTCTGGAAGATTTAATAAATAATGGTCCGCACCGATTATTAACCTCTGTAGAATACCCAAATTTGTTTGAACGCGATTGGGAAAATAATATAGAATCAGTTTTTGAAGTACAGTATTCTGATGTTGATGGAGGAAGCTTTGATTGTTTCCAATGTCTTGAAGGCAATTATTCGGTATATTTTAATGGTCCAAGAGGCTTTGTTGATTCTGCAGGAAAATTTGATGCAGGTTATAGTTTTAATGTACCCACACAAGAAGTCGTTGATGCTTTTGAACCAGGCGATCTTCGTTATGAAACCTCTATACTTGATATCGAACAGTACATAATCGATAATCCAGGTTCAAGTTATGAAGAAGATGCTGGATACGAACAAACAGGATATTTCAACAGAAAATATATAGCACGTCTAGGGGATTTAAATATTGGGGATGCGGCATTAACAAATCCTGATAACTACCGAGCCATTAGATTTGCAGATGTTTTACTTATGGCTGCTGAAGCATTAAATCGTGGAGGTATAAGTGATACTAGAGCATTAACATATTTAAACCAAGTTAGAAGTAGAGCATTGCTTCCTAATGTAAATTTTACAGGGAATAATTTAACGAATGCCATTTATAAAGAACGAAGAGTAGAACTAGTAGGAGAAGGGCACCGTTTCTTTGATTTAGTAAGAACTGGTAGAGCGGCACAAGAAATAGATGGATTTGTAGCAGGTAAACATGAATTATTTCCAATACCAATAGAAGAAATAGAATTGTCTGGTGGTAGATGGTCTCAAAACCCAGGATACTAAAAATAAAAAATACAACTATGAAAACATTTAAATATTTATTAAGCTGTAGTATCGTAATATTGGCTTTTATAAATTGTTCAGACGACGATGCCAATTTCGACTATTTAAAATCCGTTGCGCCACCAACAAACGTCACGGCAGTATTTCAAGTGACTCAAGATAATACAGGAATAGTAACCATTACGCCAAATAGTGATGGAGCAACAAAATATATGGTCTATTTAGGAGATGATACTTCAGAACCAGTTGAGGTGATTCAAGGACGAAATATTATTCATACTTATGCCGAAGGCACATATTCGGTTAAAATTGAGGCTATTGGAATAACTGGACTTATAAGTGAAATAACAAAAGAATTGGTAGTGTCATTTAATGCTCCAGAAAATTTGGATGTGGTGATAGAGAATGACGCTGCAGTTTCTAAACAAGTGAATGTAACTGTAAACGCCGATTTTGCAATTTCTTATGATGTCTATTTCGGTGAATTAGGAAATGATACACCTGTAACAACCAATGTTGGAGAAACTGTTTCTTATGTTTATCAAGACCCAGGAACCTATACAATTAGAATAGTAGTTATGGGAGCAGCCATTGAGACTACAGAATATACAGAGGAGTTTGAAGTGACTGCAATACTGCAACCTTTAGCTTCAGCACCTCAACAGCCTTCTAGAGGAGTTGGAGATGTAATATCATTATACAGTGAAAGATATGATGATTTACCAGGCACAGATTTTTTCCCTGACTGGGGTCAAGGCGGATGTTGTGGAAGTGGTTGGACAACGTTTGATTTAAACGGAGATGAGATGTTGCAATATATCAATTTAAGTTATCAAGGTAATCAATTAAGTGCTCCCGTTGACCTTACAGCAATGGAATATATGCACATTGATCTTTGGACAGCCGATGTATTGTCTAGGGTAGAAATTTCATTGATAAGTGTAAGTAATGGAGAAAAACCAGTTTGGGTAGATTTAACACCTAATGGCTGGACTAGTATTGATATTCCTATTTCTGCTTGGACAGATCAAGGTTTGACAGTTGGTGACATTCATCAATTAAAATATGTTGGAGACCCATTCTCTGGCGGAGGTACCGTCTTTATTGATAATATTTATTTTTATAAAGAACCTTCTGGAGTTATTACCTCTATGGTCGAAGATTTTGAAGGTACACCTCCGACATTTACAGTTTTTGGTAATATTGCTGACACTCAAGTGGTGTCCAATCCAGACGCATCTGGAATTAATACAAGTGGCAACGTTGCACAACTAACAAAAACAGCAGGTTCAGAAGTATGGGCAGGAACATTCTTTGAAACCGCTGCGCCTTTGGATTTGGCGACCTATAATAAGATTAACGTTAAAACGTGGTCTCCTAAAAACGGAGCCATGGTAAAATTAAAACTTGAAAACATTGATGCAAGTATTGTTCACGAACAAGATTTATTTACTACATCCATTAATACCTGGGAGAATTTATTATACGATTTTAGTGGTGCACCAGTGGCAGATTATGTGCGTATTGTTATTTTCTTCGATTTTGGTAATAGCGGTGATGATTCAGTTTACTATTATGATGATATTGAATTGGTAAATAATGATGGTGGACCACCTGCCTCCATATTTCAGGATTTTGAGGGAACACCTCCAACTTTTACGGTATTTGGAAATATAGCAGATACTCAAGTCATTGCAAATCCAGATATTTCCGGAATTAATACAACAGCTAATGTGGCTCAACTTACCAAAACAGCTGGATCAGAAGTATGGGCAGGAACGTTTTTTGAAACCGCTGCACCTCTTGATCTTGTAACATACAGCAAGATAAGCGTAAAAACTTGGTCACCAGTAAATGGAGCTATGGTAAAGTTAAAATTAGAAAACAGTGATGCTAGTATTGTTCACGAACAAGATTTGTTTACGAGTACAACAAATGCATGGGAAGAGTTAACTTATGATTTTAGTGGAGCGCCAGTTGCAGACTACATTAGAGTCGTTATTTTCTTCGATTTTGGTAATGCCGGTGACGACTCAATATATTACTTTGATGAATATACTTTAACAAATTAGCACTGTCATAAAAAAAATTTTAAATACAAAATTTATAAACATGAAAAACTTTAAATATAGTATCGGATTTATGCTTTTAATAGCATTAATATTTACTAATTGTCAAGAAGATGATGTTTCTGTAGGAGATTTAATTGTGCCTTCAAATATACGGGTAGAAGTAGATATTGTTGGAGCTGATGCTGCAAATCCAAATGGTGACGGAAGTGGTACAGTACATTTTACAGCAACTGCAGATAATGCCATATCCTATCAATTTTATTATAATGGTATTACTTCATCAGCACCTGGTGGAAAACAAACCTATGATTTTTCGATTTTAGGTTTAAACAACTATGAAATTACTGTTAGTGCATTTGGAACCGGAGGAATTTCCTCTACCAAAACTATAGAAGTAACGGTTTTGGCTACATATGCTCCTCCAGCAGATTTGGTCGAAATGTTAAATTCTAATAGCTCTAGAACTTGGAGAATAAAAGCAGAAGAAGCTAAACATTTTGGTTTAGGACCAGTTTTAGGCGGAACGCTTAGTGAGTGGTATGGTGCCGGTGCTTTTGATAAAGAGGGTACAGGCATGTATGACGATCGATATATTTTCAATGTAGATGGAACATTTAAACACATAACCAATAATGAGAATGACGGATCTGGAGACGACCCAACTGGTACCGTTTTTGGCCGTGAAGTTCTAATTGAGGAGCTAGGTGGTGCAGGAGGAACACCAGATGGAGCTGATATTCTAAATTATCCTTTGGACGATTATACCGGACAATATACTTTAACCGCTCCAGGAGGCGTAGAAACTATAAGTTTAACTGGACTTGGTTTTATTGGATATTATACAGGAGGTAACCATAAATATAGGATATTTAGCCGATCAGCTGATGAGATGATATTAAGCACCACTGATGGAAATAATGAATTTGAGTGGTGGTTTATTTTGGTTCCTGAATAATGATTTTTTAAGTGTTAAATATAAAAAGGAGCTAAAAAATTGAGCTCCTTTTTTATCGATACACAACTCAAATAATAACGACACAATTGAAAAGTTTATGTTTAAAAAAATAGAACATATTACCCAATTGCTTGTGTTTGGTTTATTTAGTGTAATAATGTTATCCTGCTCTGATGGAGGAGATGATTCTCCCGATATACCTCCAGGACCACAAGAGATTATTCCATCTAATCTCATTTTAAATGTTGAAATTATTGGTGCCGATGCAAATAATCCAAATGGAAATGGTTCTGGACAGGTAAGATGTACTGCGACAGCAACAAACGCAGTAAAGTTTGGGTTTAAATTTGATAATAGTGTTGAAATACAAAGCCAAAGTGGAGATATAGAATACACATTTTCTAATGTAGGATTAAATAGTTATGTTATTTCTGTTTTTGCATACTCAAGTTCTAATAATGTTATTAGCTCATCTAAAATTGTTGCAGTTTTAGTAAATAACCAATCTGGTGCAACTTGGTCTGATGAGTTTAATTATAGTGGTGCACCAAAGCCTTCTAACTGGACTTATGATCTTGGAGATGGTGGCTGGGGTAATAATGAAGTCCAAACTTATACAAGCACAAATAAAAATGTAATAGTAGAAGATGGTGTTTTAAAAATTATTGCACGAGCAGAAGATGGAGAATATACCTCTGCAAGAATAAAATCAGAAAATTTGTATGAATTCAAATATGGAAGGGTCGAAGTTAGGGCAAAATTACCATCTTCGCTAGGTACTTGGCCAGCTATATGGATGCTTGGAGCAAATTTTGATACTGTAGGATGGTCAACATGTGGTGAAATAGATATTATGGAACAAACTGGATGGGATAAAAACACAATTTTAGGAACATGTCACTGGCTTGATAGTGCTAGCTCATCCAATGCAAGTTATGGTCTCAATACTGTTATAAATACTGCCACTACAGAATTTCATATTTATTCAATGGAATGGGATGCTTCAACCATTAAAATATTTGTTGATGATACACAATATTATGCCATAAATATTGCCAATTCAGAAATTCAGAATTCACCATTTCATGATAAATTTTTTATAATTTTAAATGTGGCCATGGGCGGAACTTTAGGTGGTGATATTGACCCTGAATTTACAGAGGATACTATGGAAATAGATTATGTAAGAGTTTATCAATAAGCGTTTAAAATTTATTGTATTGAAAACTCTAATTGCATTTTGAATTATCAGAATTTGCGTTTCAAGCCAATTTAATAATAAAGTAAAATGTGTTAAGACTTCATTTAAATGATACAAAGAAATTTCAAGTACGCTACATACCCAAAAAATACCCATACATTACCACAACAATCCTTTTATTAATTAATGAAAAGCCTTAAGTGAAGTCTAATAAAAGCATACTAAAGTAATTAATTATTTGAGAAATTCATAAAATAACTCGCTTTTTATTGTTATGTATGCTTTTTGTAGTGGTGTATTTTGCCATTTTATCAATATAAAAGGTTAGGTTTAAAGTTGAGGGATCTTTTTGTATGACAATGACAATCTTAAATAAAAATATTATGAGAAATAATTTTTTGAATTTAATTCTATTTCTATTTACAGCTACAGTTTTGGCTCAAGTAAGTAAAGTTTCAGTTGAAGAGGTTAATGGAGGTGTTAAGCTTGTGGTGAACGGTGAAGACTTTATGATAAATGGAATGAACTGGGATTATATACCAATAGGTACCAATACAGTCAATGCCGATTTTTGGAACAAATCCGATGATGTTATTAAAGCCGGGCTCGACACAGAAATGTCTCTTCTAAAAAACATGAATGTAAATGTAATACGCCAATATACGGGAGTACCAGCGAGATGGATTAAGTATATCTATGAAAACTATGGTATTTATACCATGCTTAATCATTCTTTTGGACGTTATGGATTAACTCTTGATGGTGTTTGGACTCCAGTTACTGTTTATTCCGAACCTCGTACGCAGGAATTCCTAATGAATGAAATCGAGCAATTGGTTAAGGATTACAAAAACACACCAGGTCTATTATTGTACTTGTTAGGTAATGAAAATAACTACGGTTTGTTTTGGGCTGGAGCAGAAACTGAAGATTTTCCTGATAGTGAAGAAGAAAAGAAGTTTATCGGAGAAAGCCGAGGAAGACCTATGTATAAATTGATGAATGAGGCTGCAAAAAAAATGAAGGCTTTAGATTCATCACATCCTGTGGCGATTTGTAATGGCGACGTGCTATTCATAGATATTATTGCTGAAGAATGTAAAGACATAGATATATATGGCGTTAATTCTTATCGGGGGCCATCGTTTACAGATATGTTTCAAGTTGTTAAACAGAAACTTAATAAACCAGTAATGTTTACAGAATTTGGAGCTGATGCGTTCAATGCAATTGAAAATAAGGAAGACCAGTTTTCTCAAGCGTATTACATGGTTGAAAACTGGAAGGAAATTTATCAAAATGCTGCTGGTTTAGGTAAAGCTGAAAACTCAATTGGTGGATTTACCTTTCAATTTAGTGATGGTTGGTGGAAATATGGCTTTGATAAGAGAGAAAATGCAGATATTCATGATAATAATGCATCATGGGCAAATGGAGGATATTTAAGAGATTATATGGAAGGAGAGAATAACATGAATGAAGAATGGTTTGGAATCTGTGCTAAAGGTCCAACCAACGAAAGAGGATTATATGAGCTGTATCCTCGCGCAGCGTATTATGCATTAAAGGAAGCTCACCAACTAAATCCATATGATGAAGGAGTTACTTTAGATTTTGTCAATAATTATTTTGACAGAATTCAAATTATGGATGCTGTATTAAAAGCACGAGGAGACAAAGCTTCTTTAATGGCAGAAAGTAATAAAAAACTTCGGTTAAGTAATTTAAGAGCAGAATTTACAACTTTCAATACTGGAGGTAGTTTAATTACTACTCCAGATAGTGAAAATCCAGATACCAATGAGTATCCCAATAAGCTTGGGTTTGATCACATGGAATCCTATTTTGTGGGTGTTGAAGGCAACCCCTCATCTAATATGAGGGCCAACTTAAACTTAAATATTTTGGGGAATGTTGCTGAAAACCCTATTGATGAAATATTTTATGAAAATAGAGCAAGACCAGTGAGTGTTAATACAGAAGATGGTCCAGTCGATATAACTACTGGGAATAGAGTACAAGTCTATAATGCAGAGTTTGAATGGAATGCTAAAGACTTTGATTTAAGAGGTTTTTATCGAACTGGACATTATCATTGGGGATATGAAGGTGATTTTTTTGGTCTTTATCCTGAAGCAAATTATGGTCCAAACCTTGATATATACCAAGGTGTAATATCAGGAATTGAGATAGATGGAAAAAAGGGTCTCGATGGAATAAAAGCTGCTTTTGGACCCCAATTATGGTGGGGAGCTAATCCTGCAGTTTTATTAAAGTATAACAGAAAAATTGGTCATTTCGATGTTTCCGCTATTTTCCATGAAGATGTAGCAGAACAAAGTGAAACAGTAACATCCATTGCAATACCATTACCTAAAACAAGAAGGGCGACAATTTCAGTAGAAAGAGAATTTGGAAACTTCGATGTTCAGTTGGGTGCAATTTGGGGAGGTGAACCATTAAATGGAAGAGAGTTTCAGGTAGCAAAGGGGCAGTCAGGTAATTACATTATTTATACTGATAAAATCAATTCCGAAGATAATTGGGGAGGTAAGGCAAAAATTACATATCAAAATGGAAAATTTAATTGGTATGCCCAAGGAACTGCACAAGGTTTGGTTGCAAATGGTGGATATGATCAAACACAAACATTTACTGGTTGGAAGCTAAAAGATACTGGTAGTGGAAATCAAACTAATTTCTTAACGGGTTTCGCTTTAACATTGGGTAACTTCCAAATAGCTCCTAACTTTTTATGGCAAAAACCCATTGTTGAAGCCATGCCAAATGATGTACAAGCACCAGGTAGATTAAGAAACATTCAAGACGACCCATTTGCGGTGAGGGCCAATAGGGAAACCACTGCTGGAGAAATTCTGTTCACTTTTGACCCTACACCTGGAACATGGTTTTATGAGTGGGATAATGATAGATCGGAAGATGCACCACTATCCCTAAATTTGGGTTTTGTCTATCGTCACCATCCAACAACTATGGATGCAGCTATTGGATTTTTGGATGATCGTACATCGTTTGCGTTTCCAAACGCTGCTCCTGCAGAAGACCTTTGGGAAGTGCATTCTAGAATTGTTTCAAAGGTTCATCCTGATTTAGGAATCATTGCAAATCTTTATGCTGGTAATGGACAAGCAAATGGTAGTGATGAAAGACTCATTACTCGTCTAGGAGGAGATATCAGGTTAATTTATAATAAGATTAAATTGGTTCATTCTTTTAAGATTGACGATTGGGGTCCGTTTGATTATCACAGGGATTTCAACCTAACTTATCCAGTACAATTAATGTTGGATTTATCTACAACGGTTGGAAAACCAGATTGGTTCATTTTACCTGATACAAAAATCGGAATTCGTGGAACTTGGAGATCCCTTGATAAGTATTCAAATCGATATGCTCCAACCGCTGTTCCACCAAATACTTTCCCTCCAGAACCCATATTAAGTCCAGTAGGTTTTGATAAAGGTCAGGAATGGGAAATCAGGACATACATACATATCAATATCGGAAAATAAAAAATAAAGAAAATGAAAAATATAAAATTTATTTATTTGAAAATAATATGCCTTCAAGCGTTGCTTTTCACTGCTTTAGTTAGCTGTGAAAGAGATTTATCAGACGAGGTAGTTTTTGCTACATTTTCAAAGGTAGGAGAAATCTTTACAGATAGTCCAATTGGTATGGGAAGTGACTTTTATTTTCCTTATCAGGGCTCTAAACCAACTGCATGGTCTGTAGATGATGAAGTAAGTTATAAAGGTACCTCATCAATGCGTTTTGACGTACCTAACGCTAACGATCCAGAAGGTAATTATGCTGGAGCGATTTTTAGAGTTGATGGTGCTGGTCGTGATTTGACAGAATTTGATGTACTTACATTTTGGGCTAAAGCATCCCAAGGTGTTACAATTGGACAATTTGGTTTTGGTACGGATTTTTTGGAAGATAAATTCGTTGCAGTTATTCCAGATGTAGACTTAAGTACTTCTTGGACCAAATATATTATTCCAATACCGGATCCTTCAAAACTTTTTGAAGAAAGGGGGATGTTCAGTTATTCCACTGGCACACGGAATACTAATGGTTATGGATATACTTTTTGGATAGACGAATTACAGTTTGAAAAGCTAGGTACTGTAGGGCAACCATTGCCAATAATTATGTTAGGAGAAGATGTTACAATGAACTCTTTCATAGGTACAACTATTGACGACTTACAAAGATCTGCATGTATTTTTAATCTGCCATCAGGAGAAGACCAACTTGTCGCAACATATCCTTCTTATTTTAGTTTTGAATCTACAAATCCAAGTGTTGCCAGTGTAAGTGAAGATGGTCTTGTAACTGTATTAAATTCTGGAACTGCTGTAATTACAGCCTCTCTAGCTGGTGTTCAAGCGGTGGGCTCATTAACTATCGAATCTTCTGGAAGTTTTGAAGCAGCTCCAGAACCACCTAGCCGTGATGCGGCAAATGTAATCTCAATATTTAGTGATGCTTATGATAATGTTCCTGTAGATTATTATAATGGATTTTTTGCTCCTTTCCAAACAACGCAAGGAGGGGCTCCACCATTAGATTTTAATGGAGACATGATTATTAATTATACAGAATTGAATTTTGTGGGCATAGGAACATTTTTTGATGTTTCACCTGTCAATATCACTAGCATGACACACCTTCATATAGACATTAAGGTCAATGAACCAATTGATGGTGGTGACTATATCAACATACAGCTAATTAATGATGTTGGAGGTAATGAAACTTCTGGTACAATACCGTTTGGAGCAAGCTCATTTGTACAAGATCAATGGGTTGGTTTAGATATACCTATTGCTGATTTTGGAATGGGTGATCTAACTAGAATAGGGTTGTTATTCTTTATTTCAGATGCTACGATCTCAAATATATTTGTTGACAACATTTATTACTATAGATAATCAAACTAAATAAAAAAACAAGAAGATGAATAATTCTCAAAAATATACAGTAAGCAAAACCCTCGTTTTTTACTCTTTTTTATTGATTTCATTTATTATGTTCACAGACTGCGAAACTGACAATACACAGACGGTGACTACATTTACCGAACTGATCATGGCAGATGAGTTTGATGTTGATGGTGCTCCTGATCCCTCTATTTGGGGTTATGATACAGGAACTGGATTTGATGGCTGGGGTAATAATGAGTTGCAATACTATACAAGCAGAAGTGAAAATGTAAAAGTAGAGAACGGAGTGTTACTTATTACTGCTTTAAAAGAAGATTATAATGGCGCTTCTTATACTTCTGCTAGACTTACCACCAAAGGATTGTTTGAACAAAAGTATGGACGATTTGAGGCGCGAATCAGAGTGCCTAGAGGATCTGGTCTTTGGCCAGCATTCTGGCTTTTGGGTGCTGATTGCGATGGTGTTGGAGAACGTATTGATTCCAATTGGCCTTTGTGCGGTGAAATAGATATAATGGAATATCGTAGACAAGAACCAACTAGCGTAAGTGGTACAGTTCATGGACCTGGTTATTCAGGGCTTACTGATCCTCAAGGGCAGATTACTAAAAGCTATGATTTACAAAACGATCGCTTCGATAATGGGTTTCATATTTTTGGCATTGAATGGGGTCCAGAATACATCAATTTTTATGTAGATGACGCCTTATATAATCAAATAACACCAGCTGATCTTGAAATAACACCTGAAGACCCAGATAATCCAGGAGCTTTGGGTGAATGGGTGTATAATAAGCCATTTTACATTATAATCAATTTAGCTGTTGGAGGTAATTTTCCAGGAGTACCAGATGCCAATACAACTTTTCCTCAAAGTATGTTGGTAGATTATGTAAGAGTATATAAAAATATGTATGACAATAACTAATAATAAAAAAATTATGAAAAAATTTCTTAAAAAAGTTAAGCAAATTTCAATTTTAATCTTGGCAATATCCTTTGTGGGTTGCGAAGATGATGACGCGGTTTTACCAGAAGTTGTTGCTGGTTTTACATATACTATAAATGCTGATAATGGAACAGTAACATTTATAAATATTTCGACAGAGGCAACAAAATTCGAATGGGATTTTGGAGATGGTAGCGGCTCAAGACTTATAGATCCTGTAAAAGTATATTCAAATGGAACCTATTCCGTTGTTTTAACAGCGTCTAATGGGGCTGGTGATTCAGATATTTTTCGAGATGAGATAACAATTTTAATTCCAGAAATAGCAACATTGCCAATTACTTTTGATGGTGCTAATACGAGATATGATGCTGATGTCTTTGGTGGCGCTTCATTTGAATTTGTTGATAATCCAGATCCATCAGGTGCTAATCCTGAGGTATCCAAGGTAGGTAAAATTACAAATGTAGGAGCTGCTTATGAAGGTATTAGTTTTGGTTTAGGAGCCGATATAGACTTAACCACAGAAAAAAGTATATCAATGAATTTTTGGGCTGATGCACCGGTAGATATTTTATTAAAACTTGAAGAAGGAACGGGACCGGATATAGAAACTACAATGAGTCATGGCGGCACTGGATGGGAAACAATTATTTTTAATTTTAATTCATCAGATCGCTATTCAAGATTAACCGTATTTGCTGATGGTCCGGGTACAACATCTGGTACATTTTATCTTGATGATATAACTCAAATAGAAACTCCTGTAGTCTGTGTTGCAGAATCTGCAGAATCAATGAGTGCAGCAGATTTAAATATTACATTCTTGTCTGACCAAACGGCAAATATTATTGAAGATGGCGGTGATTTTGAATGGGTAGATAATCCAGATTTTGAAAATGATGTAAACATTTCATGTAAAGTTGGAAAGATTACGAAATTAGGAAATAACCCATGGGACAACAACCAAATAGATTTGGATGCTAAATTGGATTTCAATGCTAACGAAGGATTAAAAATTAAAGTATGGTCTGCTATAGAAAATACTGAAGTCAGAATTAAACTTGAGGAGATTGGAAATTCAGGCAATAGCACAGAGCAGTTCTTAACAACTTCCGTTACTAGTGCATGGGAAGAATTAACATTTCCGTTTACAAGTTCAGACAGCAATAAATATGATAAGATAGTAATCTTCTTTGATTTAAATGCAGAGAATACAGATGTCTATTATTTTGATGACTTAATGCTTTATGGTTCTGGTGGAGGTGGTTCCTGTACGGCAGAGACTAACGAATCAACTAGTGCATCAGATTTAAATATCACTTTTATGTCAGATCAAACTGGCAATGTGATTGAAGATGGAGGTGATTTTGAATGGATAGATAATCCAGATTTCGATAATGATGTTAACAAGTCTTGTAAAGTAGGTAAAATCACAAAATTAGGAGCAAACCCTTGGGACAATAACCAAATAGATCTGGATGCTAAACTAGATTTTAACGCGAATGAAGGTCTAAAAATTAAAGTATGGTCAGGAAGAGCAAATACTGAAGTTAGAATTAAACTTGAAGAAATTGGAAATCCAGGAAATAATGTTGAAAAGTTTTTAAATATGTCAACGACAAGTGCTTGGGAAGAATTGACATTCCCTTTTGAAACCACCGACAGTGGTAAATTTGATAAGATTGTTATTTTCTTTGACCTAAATGCAAATAATACTGACGCTTATTTCTTTGATGATCTTATGCTGTATGGAGCCGGAAACGGTGGCGGTGGAGGTACTGGTGATAACTTAGTAACTAATGGCGATTTTGAAAATGGAACGACAGGATGGACTGGGAATGCAGCTAATGTTGTTACCGAAGGTGGTAATTCTTTCAATTTTGCGGATGTGACTGCTGCAGGAAATGCTTTTGATGTGAACTTAAGTCAAGTATTAGAAATAATACAAGGTAAAAATTACACATTAACATTCGATGCATCCTCTAATGTAAGCAGAACAATAATAGCTGGTATAGGTCTCAATGAAGCTCCTTGGACTTCAGATACAGAAACAGCAAATTTAACAACTACAACACAGGAGTTTACGTATAACTTTACGGCATCTTTTGGAGGAGCTAACAGTCGTGTATTGTTTGATATGGGTGCTGAAGTAGGTACGGTAGTTATTGATAATGTAGTACTCACATGTTCTGATTGTGACGGCGGCTCCGGAGGCGGAGGCGGTGGTGGTGGAGGCACCGGTGATAACCTTGCTTTAAATGGAGGTTTTGAAACAGGTGATGATACAGGATGGTTATTATTCCAGAATGGTGGAACAGCCATAATAGATAACAGTATTAACAATGGTGGTTCATATTCTGGCAAAATTGAAACAGGTGGGCCTAGTAATCCAGCATTTAAACAAGAAAGAATAGGTGCAGGAACTGTTGCTGCAGGTGATGTAGTTCAAATTAGTTTCGATCATATTGGTGCAGTCGCTGGAGAAGGTGGAGTATTCAATGTTTTATTATTTGGTGAAGGTGCTGGAGGAGCTGTTCCTTTTACACATGTCTTTAATCCTGCACCAATACTTTCTGGTTCGTGGACCACGTTTACAGGAACATTTACAATTCCTGGAGGAACAGATGTATCTGAAGGTATTTCATTTTTAATTGAGACGGTTTGCGGTGGAGCAGCAGGTTGCAGTGTTTCGGCAAATATTGATAATGTATCTGTAACCCTTAATCCGTAATCTTTGAATAAAAAATCCATCGGCGACAGAGATAAATCTTTGTCGCCTTTGGTTAATTAATGGAAAAATATTTTAATTAATCATGATTTTTATCTGTCCCAATGTTATTGAAATATTATAAACAATTTTTAAACATTGATGAATAAATCTTATACAATTTTAATAAGTCTTATTGTCGCTCTCGGTGGGTTTTTACTCGGTTTTGATAGTGCTGTGATTTCAGGAGCGGTTAAAGGAATTACCATATATTTTGAAATGACAGATGCCATGCTGGGATTTTCAGTAGGCTGCGTGGTGTTTGGAGCTATGGCTGGAAATTTAATGGCTGGTCCAATAAGTGATATACTGGGACGAAAAAAGGTACTGATAATTGTCGCAGCTTTGTTCACTATTTCTGCTATTTGGTCTGCATTGGCGACCGATTATACCGTATTTATAATTGCCAGAATTATTGGGGGTATTGGTATAGGCGGAGCGATTTTAATTGCGCCAATTTATATTGCCGAAATAGCACCGCCAAAACTTCGGGGAAGTTTAGTGTCATTCAATCAATTGAACATTGTTATTGGGATTTCAGTAGCGTATTTTTCTAATTATTTTCTTGTCAATATTCAAGACGAAAGTTGGCGTTGGATGCTAGGCGTAGAAGCTATTCCCGCAATAATATATTTTCTAGCACTTTGGACAGTGCCTAGAAGCCCAAGGTGGTTAATCCTGAAAAAGAATAAAGTAGATCTTGCAAGAAAAACGCTCACAAAAATTGGTGGTGACAAATATGCCGAAATAACAACTTCTGAAATACAAAGAGGAATAGATAAGAAGGAGAAGAAGGCTAAACTTTCAGATATTTTAAAAAGTAAGTATTCAACCATTATGATCATTGCTTTAGGCATTGCTTTTTTTCAACAGATTACAGGAATTAATGCTGTCTTCTATTATGCACCTACAATATTTGAACAAGCTGGCGGAAGCACAGATTCGTCCTTTTTACAAGCCATAGTGGTAGGACTAACCAATTTAGTGTTCACTTTGGTTGCCATTTGGTTAATAGATAGACTGGGAAGGAAGCCTTTACTCTTAATAGGATCTAGTTTTATGACGGTAGCTTTAATAATGGCAACATTTGCATTTAATAGTGCAACTTATGATTTTAATTCCAATACAATAAATCAGGTAAGTAACACAGAAATCAAAACGATTTTAATGGATTTTGATGGAAAATCTTTTCAAAGTCAGACAGAATTATTTGAGGCTGTTAAACCAAAATTGAAGAATGAGCAATTCTTAAATTTCAAGCGAAATGAGATTACAAATTTTATTCAAATTAATGCGACTTTGGTTTTAATAGCTATCTTGTTGTATGTAGCATCTTTTGCAATATCATTAGGCCCCGTAATGTGGACCTTGATATCAGAAGTGTTTCCAAATAAAATTAAAGGAATCGCAATTTCAGTTGTAGGGTTTTTCAATTCCTTGGTAAGTTTTTCTGTAACACAAGTATTTCCCTGGGAGCTATCAACCCTGGGGCCAACAATAACCTTTGGTATTTATGCCGCATTATCCTTTTGTGCTATAATTTTTGTATACAAATTTGTAATAGAGACTAAAGGTAAAACACTTGAAGAATTAGAAAAACTATTAATTAGAACTTAAATTAAAATATTGATTTTTAAACTCAAAATTAGAATAGAATGAGTAAAGAAGCCATATATATAGGTAAAGAACCTAGTCAATTTGATCAAAAGCAAATTAAAGGGAATTTAGTAAAATTTGCTGGTGAGAGTTACTATAAAATTAGTAATGCAGATGCCATGAGACCTTTCTTTATGAGTATTGTGAGTGATTCTAATCACTGGATGTTTATTTCTAGTAATGGAGGCTTAACTGCTGGACGAAAAAATAGCGAGTATTCTCTCTTTCCTTATTATACAGACGATAAGATAACCGAATCATCAGAAATTACTGGTAGCAAATCCATTTTTCAGGTGCACCTAAATAATAAACTTTTTTTATGGGAACCCTTTTCAGAAAAATATACAGGAATATATAAAATTCAAAGGAATTTATATAAGAATGGTATTGGTAATAAGATAGTCTTCGAAGAAATTAATGAGGATTTAGGATTAACTTTTTGGTATCAATGGAATTCTAGCAATTCCTTCGGGTTTGTAAAAAAGGCTAACTTAATAAATAATACAGATGAGCCAATCGAAATAACCATTTTAGATGGAATACAAAATATCGTTCCTTATGGAGTTCCTTCAGATACTCAAAATAGATCGAGCAATTTAGTAGATGCCTACAAAAAAAATGAATTAGAAAAAGAAACAGGAGTAGGTATATATGCGTTAAGTGCAATAATAGTAGATAAGGCTGAACCAAGTGAAGCATTAAAAGCTACAATAGCTTGGTCTACAGGATTAAAAAATGTAAAACACCTTATCTCTTCATTACAGCTTAATGAGTTTAGAAAGGGGAATGAAATAAGAGAAGAGATTGATGTAAAAGCTGAAAAAGGGGCTTATTTTATAAGTTCGGAAATTATACTACAACCAAAAGCTGAAAAATCATGGATGATTATTGCCAATGTCAATCAATCAATCACAGCAATAAATGAAATTTCCGAAAAGATTAAACATGAAAATAATCTTTCAGCAAAGATTCAGGATGACATTGATTTAGGCGCTCAACGATTAACTGAATTGATTGAAGCTTCTGATGGTGTTCAATTAACGTCAGATACCTTAAGAAACTCACGCCATTTGGCGAATACCTTATTCAATATAATGCGAGGTGGAATATTTGACGATAATTATAAAATTGAAAAACATGATTTTATAAAATATATTAAGAACGCAAATAAAAGAGTGTATCAAAAAGAGAAGGATTTCTTAAATAACTTACCTGAAGAATTTGAATACAAGTATTTAAAAACTTTCATTGAAGATGATTGTGATGTAGACTTTAAGAGATTAACTTTAGAATATATGCCATTAAAGTTTAGCAGAAGACATGGTGATCCAAGCAGACCATGGAATAGATTCTCAATTAATACCAGAAGTGAAATTGATGGTTCCAAAATACTGGATTATGAAGGTAATTGGAGAGATATTTTTCAAAACTGGGAAGCGTTAGCACATTCCTATCCAGAATTTATAGATAGCATGATTCATAAGTTTTTAAATGCCTCAACTTTTGATGGTTATAATCCTTATCGAGTTACTAAAGATGGTTTTGACTGGGAAATTATTGAACCAGACGATCCCTGGTCCTATATAGGATATTGGGGAGATCATCAAATAATTTATCTCTTAAAGTTCCTTGAATTTATTGAAGATTATTATCCTAATAAACTAACGGATTATTTTGTTGAGGACATCTTTGTATATGCTAATGTGCCTTATAAAATAAAAAGTTACAAAGAGATAATAAAGAATCCAAAAGACACCATAATATTTGATGAAAGGCTCGATAGAAAAATTCGTGCAGAAAGGGAAGAATTAGGTGCCGACGGAGCAATTCTTAGAGATGAAACATCGGTTATTTATAGAGTTAATCTTTTAGAGAAATTATTGGCCACGGTACTGGCTAAAATTTCCAATTTTATTCCAGAAGCAGGAATATGGATGAACACCCAGAGACCAGAGTGGAATGATGCAAATAATGCGTTGGTAGGTAATGGTGTTTCTATGGTAACATTGTATTATTTAAGACGTTTTTTAAATTTCTTTGAAATCATTGCCTCCAATTCTACTGTGGAGAATTTTAATATTTCAACAGAGTTGAGCGAATTCTTTAATAGAGTATTAGATACTCTTGATAAAAATAGTTCTATCCTTTCTGGGAAAGTGTCTGATGCAGATAGAAAAACTATTCTTGATAGTCTTGGAATTGCTGGAAGCAGTTATAGAATGGGTATTTATGAAAATGGATTCTCAAGTGAAAAATCAAATATTAGCAAAAAAACATTGCTTAAATTTTTGAAGATTTCTAAATCCTATTTAGAACATTCTATCAATGCCAATAAGCGGCAAGATAATTTGTATCATTCGTATAACTTAATGACTATTAAAAGTGAAACAGAAATATCTATTTCTTATTTACCAGAAATGTTGGAGGGCCAAGTGGCTGTTTTAAGTTCTGGATATATTTCTTCTGAATCTTCTGTTAGACTTTTGGATGCTCTAAAAAACAGTGCATTATTTAGACCAGACCAGTATAGCTATATTCTTTATCCAAACAAAGAATTGCCAAGATTTATAAATAAGAATAATATAGAATTAAAAAGTGTAGAATCATCAGAACTCTTACAACAGTTATTAAAAGATGGTAATACACAGGTGATTGAGAAGGATGTACTTGGAAATTTTCATTTTAATGGTAATTTCAACAATGTCGGAAGCGTAAAACAGGCATTGCGGAAACTTCCAAAAGACAAATATGGAGTTTTGGTTGAAAATGAATCTCAATTAGTCTATGACATTTTTGAGAGCATTTTCGATCACAAATCATTTACAGGTAGATCGGGCACTTTTTTCGGATATGAAGGTCTTGGCTCCATTTATTGGCACATGGTATCTAAACTATTATTAGCAGTTCAGGAAACTTGTTTATCGGCTTTAGAGAACAACGAGAGTCAGATCATTATTGGCAAATTGTTTGACCACTACTTCGAAATTAATGAAGGCATTGGTGCTCACAAGTCACCAGAATTATACGGAGCGGTTCCAACAGATCCTTACTCTCATACTCCTTTCGGGAAAGGAGCACAGCAACCAGGAATGACCGGTCAGGTAAAAGAAGATATTTTGAGCCGACGTGGTGAATTGGGTGTGTCTGTGAAAAATGGTGTGCTTCAATTTAATCCGCAATTACTGCGCAGAGAGGAATTTTTAAAAGAATCGAAAGTTTTCTCATATACAGACTTAAACAAGGAAATTAAAACAATTAGACTTAATCAAGATTCAATTTGTTTTACCTATTGTCAAGTTCCTGTAATTTATAAACTTTCAAACCAAAATAGTATCAATGTCCATTATACTAGCGATATGATAACTACATTTGAAAACTTAAGACTTGATTTAACAGCCAGTAAAAAGATTTTTGAAAGAACGGGTGAAATAGATCATATAGAAGTTTTATTGGAAAAATAAATATAATAGCATGGAAAAATACATAAAGACATCGGTTTTATTGATTGCAATAATGTTTGTGTTTTCATGTCAAAATCAAACTAAAAAAGATAGGAAAATTGATGTAATGAAAGAAAAAGCAAGTTTAACGGCTAAAGATATTTTAGGTAATCCGAATTATTTAGCAATGTCTTATGGAGGTTACAGATATGCAGACCATAGCATAGAACCAACTTTGCAGGAATTAAAAGAAGACATGAAGTTGCTCTCTGCAATAGGAGTAAAAATTGTTCGAACATATAAACTAACTAAACCTCATGCATCAAACCTAGTTAAGGCAATAAGTGAATTAAAAAATGAAGACCCTAATTTTGAAATGTATGTGATGTTAGGCGTATGGATTAATTGCAAAAATGCATTCAGCTGGGAAAATGGAGAACCAATCCATAATGAGGAAAGCGAAGATAATGCAGCAGAAGTTGAAAGAGCTGTGAAGCTAGCCGGAAAATTTCCAGATATTATAAAAATAATTGCTGTAGGTAATGAAGCCATGGTAAAATGGGCAACGAGTTATTATGTTGAACCTTGGGTTATATTAAAATGGGTTAAATATTTACAGAACCTTAAAAAAGAAGGAGATTTAGCCAATGACATTTGGATAACTAGTTCAGATAATTTTGCGTCTTGGGGAGGCGGTGGAGAAGAATACCATGTTGAAGATTTAAACGAACTAATTAAGGCTGTAGATTATATTTCTATGCACACCTATCCTATGCATGATACGCATTATCAACCAGAATTTTGGTTAAATTCTGATGGTATGGAAGGTAAAACCGATATGGAAAAAATTGAAATTTCCATGTTAAGAGCTAAAGAATATGCCATGATGCAATATGAAGACGTAAAGAAATATATGGAAAGCCTTGGAGTTAATAAACCAATTCATATTGGTGAAACTGGATGGGCAAGTGTTTCTACAGGTCATTATGGTCCCGATGGATCAAAAGCATGTGACGAGTATAAAGAAGCACTTTATTACAAACATATGAGAGACTGGACCAACGACGTAGGAATGTCGTGTTTTTATTTTGAAGGATTTGATGAACCATGGAAAGGAGGAGAGAATTCGGGAAATTCTGAAAAACACTTTGGTTTATTCACTGTAGATGGAAAAGCAAAATATGTGCTTTGGGATGAGGTTGATAAAGGAACATTTAAAGGGTTAACTAGAAATGGGAACTCAATATCTAAAACTTATAATGGTAATAAAGAAGCGTTAATGAAAGATGTTTTGGTACCACCAATGGCTTCTGAAGTCACAATACCTCATTAATTATTTTAAATATGAAATCGCTATCAAAATATTTCTTTTCATTTTTATTGATTACATTGTTTATGAGTTGTAGCAAAGAACAAAAGCAGTTGAAGGTTGAACTTTATGAAACATCAGCTAGTGGAAATAAGTTAACTAAAATCACCGAATTTTTACCAGAAGAAAACAAAGGAAGTATTAAATTAATACCAGAAGAAACCTATCAAACCATTACAGGTTTTGGTGGCTCATTCACAGAATCTACGGCATATTTATTAAATCAATTAAGTAAATCCAATCGAGACAAGATTATTCAGGCCTATTTCGGTGAAGAAGGAGCAAAATATTCACTGACTAGAACACATATGAATTCATGTGATTTTTCATTGAGCAATTATTCCTATGCACCAGTAGAAGACGATAAGAGCCTCGAACACTTTTCGATTAAAGAAGATAAGGATGATATCATCCCAATGATAAAAGAGGCCATGGCTGTTTCAAAAGATGGTTTTAAAATTTTATCCTCTCCGTGGACCGCTCCACCATGGATGAAAGATAACAAAAGCTGGGTTGGTGGAAAGCTTCTGCCAGAATACTATAATACATGGGCATTGTTTTTTTCGAAATACGTTGAAGCATACAAAGCTGAAGGAATAGATATTTGGGGTTTTACAGTGGAGAATGAACCATTAGGTAATGGCAATAACTGGGAAAGTATGCATTACACTCCTGAAGAAATGACCAATTTTGTAAAAGATTATTTAGGGCCAAAGTTAGAAGAAGATGGACATGAGGTTAAGATTTTGGGATATGATCAAAATAGGGAGCATTTAAAACATTGGGTTGATGTAATGTTCAAAGATGAGGCTTCTTCAAAATATTACGATGGCACAGCCATACATTGGTATGCAAGTACCTATGATTATTTTCCAGAAGAGTTACAATACGCGCATAATAAATCACCAAATAAACATCTGATACAATCAGAAGCATGCGTAGATGCCGAAATTCCAAGATGGAAAAATGATACTTGGTATTGGAAAAAAGAAGCTACAGATTGGGGTTGGGATTGGGCGCCAGAACAAGACAAACACTATCATCCAAAATATGCACCTGTAAATCGCTATGCCAGAGATATTATTGGTTGTCTTAATAATTGGGTCGATGGTTGGATTGATTGGAATATGGTGCTTGATAAGCAAGGTGGGCCTAATTGGTTTAAAAATTGGTGTGTGGCTCCTGTTATCGTCGATATTGAAAATGATGAAGTTTATTTTACACCATTGTACTATACTTTAATGCATTTTAGTAAATACATTAGGCCAGAAGCCAAAATTATTGGCTTAGAAAATTCAGATAAAGAGTTAATGGTCACTGCGGCTCATAATCCAGATGGTTCTATTGCAGTTATACTCTTTAATGAAGGTGAAAAAACTAAGAGTTTCGATTTGTTTTTAAACAATACAAGCAAAGAGATCACAATTAATGCACAAGCAATTCAAACAATAGTAATACCCAAATCATAATAATTTAAAAAATGATAATAGAACTGTTAAAAACTAAAATTTAAATATTATGTCGCAATACAAAACTGAAGCGAAAGATAAAGTTCCATTAGGTCAAAAAGCCGCCTTTGGTGCTGGTCATTTCGTACTGAATTTATTACCAGGAGCACTGGGATTCTTTATGTTTTTCTTGCTTACAGCCTTTGGGATGGATCCTTTTCTTGCAGGTTTGTTGGGAGGTCTACCTCGAATCTTTGATGCCTTGACAGATCCTATAATGGGATTTATTTCGGACAACACAAAATCGAGATGGGGTCGTAGGAGGCCATACATCTTTATTGGTGCGATTTTGAGTGGGTTATTATTCGCTGCTCTTTGGCAATTGAATGCTGATAATTCTCAAACCTATAACTTCTGGTATTTTCTTATTTTATCATTGTTATTTTTAATTGGAAATACCATGTATGCTACTCCATTAGTTGGATTGGGATATGAAATGACTTCAGACTATAATGAGCGTACTCGCTTAATGGCCTTTGCCAATACTGTAGGTCAAATTGCATGGATGATAGTTCCATGGTTTTGGGTAATTATTGCTGATCCAAATTTATTTGCGGATCAGGCTGAAGGTGTAAGAACAATGTCAACCGTTGTAGCTGGATTTTGTATTGTTTTAGGGATTTTACCTGCCATTTTTTGTAAAGGAATTGATGCTTCTCAAATGGAGAACCGAAAGAAACTTTCATTTAAAACAATGGCGTCTAATTTGAAAGATTTATTTAAGGGCATTGTTCAAGTATCAAAGAACAAACCTTTCATGAAACTTTGTGGCGCTACATTTTTAGTATTCAATGGCTTTCAAATGGTAGCGGCATTCAGTTTTTATATTATAGTCTTTTATATGTATAATGGTGACTATGGTGGAGCAGGTACTTGGCCAGCATGGTTTTCTACAATTACTGCAGTTTTAACTGCTTTCATTGTGATTCCTATTATTTCTTGGATGTCTAATAAATGGGGCAAAAGAAAAGCATTTATTATTTCAACAGTGTTGTCTATTATAGGTTATATATTAAAATGGTGGGGATTTGATACTACTTTAAACGCAAATTTTAACAAAACAGGGTTAGGTCAATCTTTAAACAATGCCGTTGGTTCTTTATTTGAATTTTTAAATCCATATTTGGAGAGTGTTGGCATGTCATGGTTTAGTATTGATACAAGTCAAGGAGCACCTTGGCTAATTTTCCTACCTTTGCCATTAATGGCTTTCGGGCTTGGTGGATTATTTACTTTAATGATGAGCATGACAGCGGATGTATGTGATCTGGATGAATTAAAAAATGGGATGCCTAGAAAAGAAGGAACATTTGGAGCCATTTATTGGTGGATGGTAAAACTTGGTCAAGCGATAGCTTTGGTGTTAGGAGGGCTTGTATTGAAATTGGTAGGCTTTATTTCTGATGCACCAACACAGACTATGGAAACGATGACAAATTTAAGAATAGCTGATGTAGTAATCCCTGCGTTTACAGCAGGTTTAGCAATTTGGGTGATGGTTAAGTATAGCCTTACAGAAACCAAAGCTAGAGAAATTAAAGCAGAATTGATTGCCCGAAGAGGCGAATTATAGTTAATAATTAATATAATTTTATTTTAAAATAGATATGTCTTACAGAGTAGATAAAATAAGGTCGTTGGCAGGAATAAATCTCGACGGAAAAACCACAAAAGGATTACAAAACCTATTTAAAAGAGTTTTAAAAAATGGGATGCACGGATTGTGTTTCAGTCCTTATGAAGAAGGACAAGAACCTGGTATGTTGATTAGTGAGGATCAGATTCGTAGGCGTATGAAGATTATTAAGCCATATACAAAATGGATTCGTTCCTTTTCATGTACAGATGGTAATGAAGCTATTCCCAGAATTGCTCGAGAATTTGGAATTAAAACTTTAGTTGGAGCTTGGTTGGGAGATGATCCAGAGATCAACAAAAAAGAAATTGCAGGACTGATAAAATTAGCAAAAGATGGATTTGTGGATATTGCTGCCGTTGGAAATGAAGTTATGTATCGTCAAGATCTAACAGAAGACGAACTTTTAGCATTTATTTATCAAGTTAAAGAAGCGATTCCTGGAATTCCGGTTGGATATGTCGATGCGTATTATGAATTTTCTCATCGTCCTAGAATTACTGAAGCTTGTGATGTGGTTTTGGCCAATTGTTACCCATACTGGGAAGGATGCAGCATAGAATATTCATTGGTGTACATGAAACAGATGTATCATCAAGCTGTAAGTGCCGCTAACGGTAAAAAAGTGATTATTTCTGAAACAGGATGGCCAAATCTTGGAACCGGATTACAAGGTGCTCAACCTTCATTTGAAAATGCAATAAAATACTTTATACATGCACAACAATGGTCTGATACCGAAGATATAGAAATGTTCTACTTTTCATCATTTGATGAATCATGGAAAGTAGGAGCTGAAGGTGATGTTGGAGCATTTTGGGGATTATGGGATAAAAATGAAAAATTAAAATTTTAGATCATCTTTAAAAAATCATTCGATTTTTACTAATAATTATTAAATGAATTATACGAAAGTTTTGAATATAGAACCTGGAAATGCGATCTGCTATTCTGGTTTTAGGGAGGGACAATGTCCTGGTTTGGTTTATCCAAGTTATGAACAAATAAAGGAAGATCTTTTGCTACTAAACGGTCATTGGAAGTATTTAAGGTTATATGATTGTGATGAGCATTCCGAAACTGTTTTAGAAGTAATCAAAAAGGAAAAGTTAAATTTTAAAGTGATGCTCGGCGCCTATATTGTAGCTGAAAAAAATAACTATGGATGTCCATGGGGAGGTGGTACATATCCAAAAGAAAAACTAGAGAAGAATAAAATTTATAATGAGAATAGGATTAAAAAATTGATTCGCTTGGCAAATCAATATCCAGATATCATTTTTTCATTGTCTGCAGGAAATGAGGCCTGTGTGGAATGGACTGACCATTATGTACCTGTTGAAAGTGTGATTAATTATGTAAGAATGATTAAGCAAGGAGCAAAACAACCAGTGACATTTTGCGAAAATTATGTACCGTGGTTGAATAAGTTAAAACCTTTGGTAGAAGAAATAGATTTTATTTCTATTCATACATACCCTGTTTGGGAATATAAGAACATTCATGAAGCGATGGAATATACAAAGGAAAATTACTATTCGGTTGCTGATACCTATCCTCATAAACCCGTTGTTATTACTGAAGCAGGCTGGACAACCTATTCCAACGGACGCGGAATAGACCCAAATAATGTGAGTGAAGAATACCAAAAGACATACATTAACGATCTTGTGAATTGGAGTCATGTGGCTACCATCTTAACGTTTGTATTCGAAGCATTTGATGAATCTTGGAAGGGCTCAAGCGAAGCTCTTGAGCCTGAAAAACATTGGGGGCTGTTTAAAGTCGATAGAATGCCAAAATTGGTTATGGAGTCTTTTTTTTCGGGTTTTAATATGTCAAAATAGTATTAAATATTTAATCTTTAGAAATAAATTAAATAATAAAATAGCTACATAATTTTAACATTGAATCTTTATACAATAGAGAATTGATTAGTATTTTTTAATGAAATTAAGTCTAAAAAACATGAAAAAAAATGTTCTTTTACTTTTTGTTAGTGTGGTAATTATGACGTGCAATCAGGTAGAAAGAAATCTTAATCCTAAAAATTTAATTGGTGGATTAGAATTATTATCTTCAGAAAGAACAGGAATTGATTTCAATAACACGATTAGAGAAACTAAAGGTGTAAATCATTTTTATTTCAGTCAAATATATAATGGAGCTGGAGTTGCCATAGGTGATATTAATAATGATGGGTTGCCAGATATTTTTTTTGCGGGTAATCAGGTTTCTGATCGATTATATTTAAATAAAGGTAATTTTCGATTTGAAGATATTACCAAAAAATCTAAAACTGCTATTAATTCTGGATGGACATGGGGCGTTACTATGGCCGATGTAAATGCAGACGGCTATCTAGATATATACGTTAGTAGAAATGGAGAGTCTATGAATCCTGAAGATAGAAAAAATCAACTCTATATTAATAATCAAGACCTCACATTTACAGAAGCGGCTATGATATATGGCTTGGCAGATGCTGGTTTTTCAACTCAAGCAGTATTCTTTGATATGGATAATGATGGTGATTTAGATATGTACCAAGTCAACCAACCAGCTGATCAAAAACTATTTTTAAGGAACAATATTCCGGAGAATACCTACCATTTTTTTGCAGATAGGTTATACAAGAATAATAATGGAAGATTTCAAGATGTTAGCCGAGAAGTTGGAATATCTCACAATATTGGATCTTATGGTCTAAGCGTTAATGCTACAGATTTTAATAATGATGGTTGGATGGATATATATATAGCTAATGACTATATGGAACCAGATTTGATGTATTATAACAACGGTGATGGAACTTTTAAAAATGTTGCTCATGAGAAAATGAATCATATGACTAATTTAAGCATGGGTTCAGATACGGGCGATATTAATAATGATGGGTTTATGGACCTCATTACTATAGACATGACGCCCGAGGATCATTACAGATCTAAAACCAATATGCAGACGATGAGCACCAAAGATTTTATGGATCGTGTGAAGACAGGCAGACACTATCAATATATGGCAAATGCATTACAGATTAATTCTGGTATGGGGACATTTTCGGATGTTGCAGATATGGTTGGATTAGCAAGAACAGATTGGAGCTGGGCTAGCTTAATGGTGGATTTAGATAATGATGGTTTTAGAGATATTCTTATTACTAATGGTGTTAAAAAAGACGTAAGAAATAATGACTACTTAACAAAAGTCAGAAACCTTGATGAAAATATATCATCAGAAACTTTTTTCGAAATTGCTAAAGAGGCACCGTCTGTACCATTACCAAACTATGTATTTAAAAACAGAGGAGATTTAAAATTTGATAAAGTAACTTATGATTGGGGATTTGATACGCCAA
The DNA here is from genome assembly GCF_040117515.1 of Gilvirhabdus luticola. Lineage (NCBI taxonomy): Bacteria > Pseudomonadati > Bacteroidota > Flavobacteriia > Flavobacteriales > Flavobacteriaceae > Gilvirhabdus > Gilvirhabdus luticola. The sequence continues at coordinate 264,253 of NZ_JBEEEN010000002.1, read as the reverse complement.
GTTTTTCAAGCGGTATGGCTTATGGCGATTTGGATAATGACGGCGATTTAGATGTAGTAATTAATAATATGGAGTCACCTGCATTTGTATACGAAAATAAAGCTACTGGAAACTTTTTAAAAATCAGTTTTGAGGGTTCAACTAATAATACATTTGGTTATGGAGCAAAAGCTATCATTTACCACGGAGACAATATACAGGTTGGAGAAAACATGGTAACTAGAGGCTATTTATCATCTGTTGAACCCGGTGTATTTTTTGGATTGGGCAAGGATACAGAGGTAAGTAAAGTAGAGGTATTATGGCCTGATGGAAAAACAAATGTCTTTGAAAAAGTAAGTGCGAATACAGAACTTACAGCAAAATATTCTAAAGCAGCTATTATCAGAAAAACTTCAAAAGAACAAGAAACACCTTTATTTGTTAAAGTCAATTCAGAAACTATAGGAATAGACTATACGCACAAGGAGAATGAATTTGATGAGTACCAAGATGAGATATTGTTACCTCATAATGTGTCGCAAAATGGACCATTTACAAGTGTAGGAGATGTTAATGGTGATGATTTAGAAGATATATTTATTGGAGGTTCAGTTGGTCACGAGGGAATACTTTACCTACAATCCCAAGATGGTAAGTTTAAAGAAAATGATTCACAGCCTTGGCAATTAGACAAAGCATCAGAGGATTTGGGTGTATTGTTTTTAGATGTAGATGGCGATAATGATTTGGATTTATATGTTACTAGTGGTGGCAGTGAGTATAAAAGAGGTAATCCATTGTTAAAGGACAGATTATATATAAACAATGGTAAAGGTGAGTTTACAAAAAACAACGCGGCTTTACCTAACATATACGAAAGTACCCAATGTGTTAAGGCTTCAGATATAGATAACGATGGCGATTTAGATTTGTTTGTAGGCACTAGGTTAATATCTGGTAAGTACGGATTTCCATCAAGTAGTTATATACTTTTGAACAATAATGGCACTTTCAAGAAAGCTCCTAAACAAACAGCACCAGATCTTGAGAATATAGGTATGGTAACTGATGCTGTATTTACAGATATTGATAAGGATAATGATGACGATTTGATAATTGTTGGTGAATGGATGGAAATACAAGTCTTAACAAATACAGATGGGACGTTTACAAATAATAAACAAGACTACGGTTTAGAAAACACAAGAGGCTTATGGTGGTCCATTACAGCCGATGATATAGATAAAGATGGTGATGATGATTATATAATTGGCAATCTAGGATTAAATAATAAATTTAAAGCATCAGAGAAACATCCTTTTAAAGTTTTTGTAAATGATTTTGATAGTAATGGTACGAACGATGTTGTTTTAGCCAAATTCTATAAAGACGATTATGTGCCCGTAAGAGGAAGAGAATGTACAAGCCAGCAAATGCCATTTATTGCAGACAAGTTTAAAGACTATCATAGTTTTGCATCTTCCAAATTAGTAGATATCTTACCAGAAGATAAAGTAGATGATGCCGTTATTTATGAAATAAAAAACTTCGAAAGTATTATTTTAATAAATAACAATGGTAAATTAACAAGACAGGCTTTACCTAATCAGGCACAAGTATCGCCAATAAAGTCATCATTAGTTATAGATGTTAATAACGATGGGCATCAAGATATAATAATAGTAGGCAATCATTTTGGGGTAGAAGTAGAAACTACGCGTTATGATGCTGGTATAGGAGCAATATTATTAGGTGATGGAAAGAATAATTTTAAAGCTCTACATACAGCTAAAAGTGGTTTTAATGTACCTTACGATAGTAGAGATATTAAGCTGTTAAAGCAAAATAATAAAAAATACACTCTTGTTATATCAAACAATAATAAACCATTATCATTATTTCAGTCAAAAGTTAATTAATTATCGATTTTATCATAATTAGCGGCTATTTTGTATAAAAAACAACTAATTATGTTAATTTAATGAGGTTGTATTGTTTTTGTATAGGTCTTTTATCCTCTTTTGTAAACATTTTATGGCATATTTACAATAACTAAATATTTTTTAACAAAACTCTATAAAATTATGAAAAAAATTACCTTATTATTTGCTCTATTGACATTTTCATTGGGGTACTCTCAAACCGATATTGCTTTAAATGGAAGTTTCGAAACAGGAGATTTTACTGATTGGACACAATTTCCTAGTGGTACGCAAACTGTAATTAATACGAATCCTTCAGACGGAACATTTTGTGCTGAATTAAATAACAATGTGGCACAATCTGCCAGCTTAATAAAAAATGCCAATATAGGAATAGGAACGGTAGTACCTAGCCAAGATGTCACAATAACATTCGATGCACGTGGTACTTTAGGTGTTGGTGGCGTAGCTTTTGCAGAGTTTTTTTCAGAAATCAGCGGAGGAGGTACATCATCAGCTGTGATATTGGGAGGTGGACCTTTGAGCATAAATGCTGACCCTAATACGTGGACAAGTTTTTCTTTTACAACTACTACAGGTCCGGATGTAAGTGGAGGCGTAACGTTTCAGTTAACTGCTACAACATCAGCTGATGTAGGTTCTACGGCTCAAATGTTTTATGATAATGTTAAAATTACATTGTCTGCTCCTCCAGCAGAAACTTGTATGGATGGTATACAAAACCAAGACGAAACTGGTGTAGATTGTGGTGGCGTTTGTCCTGCATGTCCACCTATAGCTTCTTTTTCAGAAGATTTTGAATCATCACCACCTATTACTGGGTTTGATGGTTGTACGGCAACTTTAGAAGCTCCTTCAGGACCTCAAGCAATAGGTAATTCTAGTACTAATTTAGCTAAACTTGTTAGAAGTGGTGGTCAACCTTGGGCAGGAGCTTTTGTTGATGCTCCGGAGGATTTTGATTTTACTGCAGAAAGGTATATTCAATTAAGAATTTGGACAGATGCGGCCATAGGTACTCCAATTGTAGTAAAAACAGAACAGATTGGTGATGGTGGTAACAATAGTGGTGATAAAACGATGAATACAACTGTAACAGGAGATTGGGAAACTCTAACCTTTGATTTTGATGGAGTTGGGACTACAATTCATAGGAGATTCGTTATTATTCCAAATCTTGGTGTTTTAGGTGATGGTACAGCAACATCAACATATTATTTTGATGATATTGTGCAAACAGCAACTGCTAGTTCAGAAGATTTTGCAAAAGCAGTTTTTAAAGCATATCCTAATCCAACAAGAGATAGTTGGACAATTGCTACTAATACCGAAGTGATATCTGCTATTGAGATTTACGATATTTTAGGAAAAAATGTAATGTCAATAAATCCAAGATCTAACCAAGCGGTTATAGATGGATCAAATTTAAGATCTGGTTTGTATTTCGCTAAAGTATCTTCAGATTTAGGGACCAGTACTTTAAAGCTTGTTAAGAAATAATAAATTAGTGCATTCTATTTTAAAAGCCATATGAATAATATGGCTTTTTTTTATTTTTTTATTATCTTAGAGTTTACGAGAAAAATTTTAATTCTAAATTTAATTAAACTATGAAAAAAAATTACCTTTTATTTCTATTTCTATTTCTATTAACATTACACTTATCTGCACAGAGCAATATCACCTTTAGTGTTGATATGACTGGTCAAACTTTTACGCAAGCCTATGTTAGTGGAAGTTTTAATGGATGGAGCGGAACGTCAAACCCATTAGTAGATATGGGGAGTGGTATTTGGGAAGCGACTTTTCCATTAGCAGATGGTGAACATGAATATAAATTCACTTATGATAATTGGACAGGGCAGGAGGCGTTTTCTCAAGGAGATGTTTGTACAATTACCAATGGTGGCGGTAACCATAACAGGATTTTAGTTGTTGCTGGTTCAGATAAAACCTTACCAACAGCTCCTTTTAGTGGTTGTGTAGAATCTGCATCAAACCCAGGACCACATAGTTTAATAGTTAATGTAGATATGAGTGCTTATGGTGGTTCTATAAATACAGCTGTTAATATTAATGGTCAAAATTATAATAGTCAAGGACTAGGTAATTGGTGTGGCCCTTGTATTCCATTAGTTGATATGGGAAGTAATATTTGGTCAGCGACCATACCATTGGAAGAGTATACTTACGAATTTAAAATTACAGTAGATGGATGGACGGATCAAGAATTTTTCGCACAATTCGATCCGGGAACCGTCACGAATGATGGTAATACAAATAGATATATTCAAATGTATGGTGACAGAACAATTAATTTAGTTTGGAACACACCACAAATTTTAAGTGCTGAAGCTAATGATTTAAATATTAACAGCTTTAAAACGTTCCCTAATCCAACACGTGATAGTTGGACGATTAAGGCAGCTAATAACAGTATTATAAACATTCAAGTGTTTGATGTGTTAGGTAAAAATGTGATGTCTTTAAATCCAAGCTCTAACGAAGCTGTTATAGATGGGTCAAGTTTGGGATTAGGTTTATATTTTGCAAAAGTAACTTCAGAGTTAGGAAGCGACACCTTAAAATTGGTAAAGCATTAAAAAACCAATATAAAAGAGTTAAAAGCCATATGTATAGTATGGCTTTTTTTATGGCAATAATTAAACGTAATATGAAATCTTAAAAAGTTATTTTATAAAGAAATAGTACTACAAATGTAGAATACTCAATATTATTTATAAATTTATTGTCTAACTAAACTAAAACTAGATTCATGATTGGCATACTCTCCTTTGTTGGCTTTACAGCATTAGTAGCAATTATTTCTTATATAGCAACCCGAAAAACAGATGAGAATTCTTCTGATGGGTATTTTTTGGGTGGACGAAGTTTAACGGCTGGTGTAATTGCAGGTTCTTTATTGCTTACAAATTTATCTACTGAACAAATTGTAGGTTTAAATGGTAGTGCCTATAAAGATGGATTGTCTGTTATGGCATGGGAAACACTTGCGGCAATTGCCATGATTGTAACTGCCATTTTTTTATTACCAAGATATCTAAAAAGTGGTTTAACCACCATTCCTCAATTTTTAGCAAATAGGTTTGATGTTGCTACAAAAACCATTACATCAGCACTATTCTTAACAGGTTATGTTGTGGTGCTACTGCCAGTTATTTTATACTCTGGATCCGTGGCAATTAGTGGTATGTTTGATGTGCCAACTTTACTAAATGTTTCAGACTCTACAGCGTTAGTAATTTGTATTTGGGGAATTGGTATAATAGGCTCAATATATGCAGTTTTTGGGGGTTTAAAAGCAGTTGTGGTATCAGATTCAATAAATGCCATTGGTTTGTTAGCTGGTGGGATATTAATACCAATTTTTGGATTAATGGCTATTGGAGATGGGTCTGTTTTAGCAGGTTTAGATGCATTAATGACTACCAATCCAGAACGTTTTGATTCAACTGGAAATCCAGGTCAAGAAGTGCCTTTCGCGACGATTTTTACAGGAATGATGTTGGTGCAGTTATTTTATTGGGGAACAAATCAACAAATCATACAAAGAGCTTTAGGAGCGAAGAATTTGGCCGAAGGACAAAAAGGATTGGTACTGGCATCTTTTATTAAAATTTTAGGACCACTAATTTTGGTACTTCCTGGCATGATAGCTTACCATTATTTTAATGGAGAATTGGCTTCAAGCGATTTAGCATATCCTGAATTAGTGCGTGCAGTATTACCAACATCTCTCGTTGGATTTTTTGCGGCTGTATTGTTTGGCGCGATCTTAAGTTCTTTTAATAGTGTTTTAAATAGTTCTGTAACTTTATTTGGAATAGACATTTACAAACAGCATGTTAATAAGGAAGCTAATGAAAGAACTGTAGTAAAGTATGGAAAAATCTTTGGTATTTGTTTAGCATTAGCAGCTATGTTTATTGCACCAATGATTGCAAATGCAGGAAGTTTATTTAATTATTTGCAACAGATAAATGGTATTTACAGTATTCCTATTTTAACCATCATTGTGGTTGGATATGTAACCAAAAGAGTTCCAGCAATTGCAGCAAAGATTGGAATTATTTCAGGATCTGTATTGTATATAATAAGTCAGTTTATTATTGGTCCTAACAAGGTATCTGCAGCACTAGAGGCAGCAAAAGCATCGGGAATTACCGATCCAGCAGCTTTAAGATTAGTAGAAGCAGAAGCCTATCCACATTTTTTACATGTCATGGCAATATTGTTTACCGCCAATATTTTAATCATGTTGCTAATTGGCAAATTTTATCCCAACAAAGAAGCCTATATTCAAACATACACGGAGCAAGTGGATATTCAACCTTGGAAACATGTCAAGCTTGTTGGCGGATTAATTACTTTGGTTGTAATTTGTATCTATATATATTTTGCGAAATAAAACAATTGATTTATAGACATTAAAAGCTCTTTATGATACTGAAGGGCTTTGTTTTTAGCTTAAAAAATCAAAGATAATTTTAGTAGTTAAAACGCTTTTATTCGCTTTTGCCGTCTTGAATAGGGTCTGAATCAGGCATCATTTTGTTCAGTACAAAATAAACCGGACAAAACTTGGTAACAGGACTAATAATTTGTAAGACAGCAACTCCTGCGGCCAAATACAGCCATTGCATGTTAACTTGAAATGCTAGTAAAACACTGACGCCATAAAGTATTCCAACAATAGCATCGTGTAATCTAATTTTACTTTTTGTACGATTTGTTGTCATAATAGTTAGTTTAAATAGTTGATTATTAAATATATACTTTCCAAATATACGAAATTTCAGCATTCATTAACTTTATGATTATACCAAAAATCTTAAATTTTTAGCAGTATCTTTGCAACCAAATTTAAAACGAATGCACAAAGCAGGCTTTGTAAATATTATTGGTAACCCGAATGTGGGTAAGTCAACCTTGATGAATGCTTTTGTAGGCGAAAAATTATCCATTATTACATCAAAGGCGCAGACAACAAGGCATCGTATTTTGGGTATTGTCAATGGAGAAGACTTTCAAGTCATTTTAAGCGATACACCAGGCATTATTAAACCGGCCTATGAGTTACAAGAATCCATGATGGATTTTGTAAAATCTGCTTTTGATGATGCCGATGTTTTAATTTATATGGTTGAGATAGGTGAGAAAGAATTAAAAGACGAAGCTTTTTTTAACAAGATAACCAATTCAAAAATACCAATATTACTACTTCTAAACAAAATTGACAGGTCCGACCAAAATCAGTTAGAAGAACAAGTACAACTCTGGCAAGAAAAAGTTCCCAACGCCGAAATTATTGCTATTTCAGCTTTAACAGGGTTTCAAGTAAAAGAAGTTTTTGATAGAATTATAGAATTACTTCCAGAGTCACCACCTTTTTATCCTAAAGATCAATTAACAGATAAACCTGAACGCTTTTTTGTAAACGAAACCATTAGAGAAAAAATCTTAATGCATTATAAAAAGGAAATCCCTTATGCTGTTGAAGTAGATACCGAAGAGTTCTTTGAAGAAGACACTATTATAAGAATGCGATCAGTGATAATGGTGGAGCGCGAAACCCAAAAAGGAATAATAATTGGTCATAAAGGCTCTGCTCTAAAGCGCGTAGGTGTAGAGTCCCGGAAAGATTTAGAGAAATTCTTTGGTAAACAAGTGCATTTGGAGTTGTATGTGAAAGTGAACAAGAATTGGCGAAGTAATCAAAACCAATTGAGACGTTTTGGTTATAATCAGTCTTAATAATAATGATTGAAGATATTTAAAGATTTTAATTCTAGTCTTTTTCGCTTATTTTTTGTACCTTTTATACAACATTCTACTGGGCATCCTACATTATATAATTTAATTAATAACTTCTACCTCATTGACTTAACCGAACTAATGTTTTATTGTTGAAAGTTTACGTTGCTTTCTGATCCATTACATGAAACTAATTCATGGTATTAAGTCTTCTTAATTAAATTAATTTATTATGTATACCTTCAAAAACTTTTTAGTGGCTTTGATTGGGCTTTTATTTGGTTTAGGTCAAAGCTTTTGCCAAGATGATGATAGGAACTTTCTTCGTGATCGAGGTAGTAACGGAATACCAACTTCAATGTTTGGAACATATGCAGAAAAAGGAGATATCATTCTTTATCCTTTTTATGAATACTATTATGATAAAGATTTTGAATATGAACCCTTCGAATTTGGCTATGGTTCAGAAATTGAATATCGCAGTAAATATACAGCCCATGAAGGGCTGATCTATTTTGGGCTAGGAATATCTGATTGGGTTATGGTAGAACTTGAAGCCGCTGTTATAAGTGGTAAATTGGAAAAATCAACCGATGATACATCGCAAATGCCAGATGAAATAAAAGAAAGCGGTTTAGGCGATGTAGAAGGACAAGTAAGATGGAGATATAATATGGAAACATTAAAAAAACCCGAATACTTTTCTTACCTCGAATTTGTGTTTCCTTTTACACCAGATAAACCATTAACTGGAACAGGCGACTGGGAATTCAAGTTAGGATCTGGTATTCTAAAAGGATTCAAGTTTGGTACAATGACCTTTAGAATAGCCGCAGAATATGACGGAGCTGAAGACAAATTTGAGCTTGGTGAAATGGCACTTGAGTATTTAAGAAAGGTCAATGATTGGTTCAGGTTTTATATAGGTGTTGAAGGAACTCAAGATGAGTGGGAATTAATAAATGATTTACAATTCCATATCAAATCCTGGATGTTTATTAGAGTAAATAATGCCATAGGAATTACAAGCAAAGCTACTGACTATGCTCCAGAATTGGGTGTTGTTTTTTATCTAAATAAAATATAAATGTGGATGATTAGTAAATTATAAAATAGTTTTGGTTACAATCAAAACTAATTAATCAACCTCATAGTCCAGTTTCATGGTTATGGATGCCGTTTTCTCTTTTGAAGAGGTGTTATAGGTTCCACCCCAAGAATGATCTTCATTTGAGTTTTGTCCTGTTATTTGAAATATACCCATTTTTGCAGAAATTAGATTACCTAAAGTGCCTCCAGAATTTTCAGCAATTTTTTCTGCCCGTGTTTTGGCATCGGCAGTAGCTTTAGAGATCATTTCAATTTTTAGATCGGCAAGTTGTGTATAATAATATCGCGGTTCTTGAGAGTAAAATTGAATACCTTTATTCAAAAGCTCGGTAACTTCTCTGGAGATCTTTTCGACCTTTTCTACATTTTTAGAGTCTATTTGAAGAGTTTGGGTGAGAACGTAACCCAAAAATTCTTCACCTATATATTTTCCATCACCTGTATATTTTCCTCTTGTATTTTTTCTACTTCTAACGGCATTAAATACCAATTCTTTATCTGTTATGCCTTTTGATAATAAATATTCTGAAATGACTTTCTTGTCGTTTTCAAGATCGGCGTATGCCTGTTGTAAATTTGAACTTTCTTTTGAAAAGGAACCTTCCCAAACAATTAAATCGGATGTAAAATCGGCTTTACCCAAACCTGTAACTGAAATTGTGCCATCAGTTTTATTTCTATTTACAATAGAATTTCCAAGTAAATATGAAGAGATAACAATAGACAAACCAAAAATGATTGCAGTAAGACTTTTTTTCATTGTTGAAATATTAAAAAATGAGTAATAATGTAACTGTAAATTATATACGAATATTTTACAACTTTAGAGCTTTATTCATAAAATCATAAAGTATATGCATTTGCTCATTTCCAGTTGCTTTACCTATTCTTCCAACAAAATAAAGAACAATCCAAAAAACAATCATTAGAATGACCACAAACAATTGCATGGTGTAATCAGTTTCTAATGACCAGTTGGTATAGGCCCAAATTCCGAATGCAATAAATAATCCAGCAACAATAAAATGTATAAACATAAACATGGTCCAAACTGTTGGGTTTGGTCCAAATAAGCCATGTAAAATAGAAGTTTTTGAATTAACGGCGTTAATCTCTAAATGCAATTGAGGTGACCAAAAATGTTGCTTTTCCTTTGGAAATTTAATAAAGACATGGTCATCTATTCGATTAATAATAAAATCTGATTGTGTCTTTTTTATGTCTTCAAAAATTCGCAATGCATCTTCATTATTTCTTTTTAATTCTATTTTAAATCTCGGACGTAAAACAATAGCATTGGCTGAAGACATATAGATTTTATTTTAAGATATTAAATTAGTGTTTTTTCTTCAAATAGGAAACACTACCTTTGCAGCCAATTTATAGAGTATGAGCAATATAGTAGCTATAGTAGGAAGACCAAATGTTGGGAAATCAACCTTCTTCAATCGTTTAATTCAACGAAGAGAAGCCATTGTTGATGCAGTTAGTGGTGTGACTAGAGATAGACATTATGGAAAAAGTGATTGGAACGGAAAGGATTTTTCATTGATTGATACTGGTGGTTATGTTAAAGGAAGTGACGATATTTTTGAGGCTGAAATTGATAAACAAGTAGAATTGGCGATTGATGAGGCCGATGCTATTATTTTTATGGTGGATGTTGAAAGTGGAGTCACAGGCATGGATGAAGATGTGGCCAAACTATTGCGAAAAGTAAACAAACCTGTTTTTCTAGCGGTTAATAAAGTGGACAATGCCAAACGAGCGGAAGATGCTGTTGAATTTTATGCTTTAGGTTTGGGCGAATATTATACCATTGCAAGTATTAATGGAAGCGGAACAGGAGAATTATTGGATGCTTTGGTAGAAGCCTTGCCAGAAAAAGAAGAGGTTGAAGAAACTGAACTGCCACGTTTTGCAGTGGTCGGTCGTCCTAATGCTGGTAAATCATCTTTTATCAATGCACTTATTGGAGAAGAAAGATATATAGTTACAGATATTGCTGGAACTACAAGAGATTCAATAGATACAAAGTACAACCGCTTTGGGTTTGAATTCAATTTGGTAGATACCGCCGGTATTAGAAGAAAAGCTAAAGTAAAGGAAGATCTGGAATTTTATTCTGTAATGCGAAGTGTACGTGCTATTGAACATTGCGATGTGTGTTTAGTCGTTCTTGATGCCAATCGAGGCTTTGATGGCCAAGTGCAAAATATTTTTTGGTTGGCAGAACGCAATAGAAAAGGTATTGTTATTCTGGTAAATAAATGGGATTTGGTTGAAAAGGATAACAGGACTATGAAAGATTTCGAAAAGGTTATTCGAAAAGAAATAGAACCATTTACAGATGTGCCAATTGTCTTTATTTCGTCATTAACCAAACAACGTATTTTTAAAGCTATTGAAACCGCAGTTGAGGTTTACAAAAATCGAAGCAAAAAAATAAAAACACGTCTTCTTAATGATGTGATGTTACCTATCATTCAGAATTATCCGCCACCGGCTTTAAAAGGAAAATACGTTAAGATTAAATTTATTACCCAATTACCAACACCACAACCTCAATTTGCATTTTTCTGCAACTTACCACAATACGTAAAAGAACCATACAAACGTTTTCTAGAGAATAAACTACGAGAGCATTTCGATTTTCATGGTGTACCTGTTACAGTGTATATGCGCAAGAAGTAATCTCCTAAATTTCGTTTAAGATTTAAGTAATAATCCTTAATTTAGTCTAACAATCATAACTCATGAATCAAATCATCACTTTTGGAGAAGTATGAATGCGTCTTTCTCCACTTGGTAACAGAAAATTTATTCAGGCTAATCGCTTAGAGTTTTATTTTGGTGGCACAGAATTAAACGTTGGACTTTCGTTAGCTAATTTTGGTGACAATGTAAAACATATCACTTGTATATCTGATGATTTTATTGGTGATACAGCTATGGCCTATATGAATAAATTCGATTTAGACACCACTGCTGTTGTACGTTCTAAAAGACCTTTGGGAGCTTATTTTCTTGAGGTAGGAGCTGTAATGAGGCCAAGTAATATATCTTACAATCGTTCACATTCTGCGTTTTCTGAAATTAATCCTAGTATGGTTAATTGGAAAAATGCTTTGGAGAACGGAACATGGTTTCATTGGACAGGTATTACACCAGCCTTAACACAAGGCACGTTTGATACCTTAAGAGAAGGATTAAAGTTAGCAAGTAAAAAAGGAATGCAAGTTTCTTCAGATCCTACATATCGAAATGGATTATGGAAATATGGGGCTGAACCAAAAGATGCATTAACAGAGCTATTGTCATATTCAACTATTTTTATTGGCGGTATTAATGAAATGAATGAAGTATTAGGAACAACTTGCGGAAGCTCTAATGAAGAATTTATTGAAGCCAGTAAAGTATTGATGGAAAAATTTCCGAGGATTCTAAAAGTATTCGATAAAATAAGAACTTCCATTAACGCATCATGGCACAAAATACGTGCTAGAATGTGGAATGGTGAAGAGTTTTATGAAACACAGGATTTTGATATTACACATGTAGTAGATAGAATTGGTACTGGTGATGCCTTTGCTGCAGGATTGATACACGGTTTACAGCGTTTTGACGATATCAAGGCGATGAATTTTGCAAGTGCTGCATGTGCTTTAAAACACACGTACATGGGTGATGTTAATTATGCTACAGTAAATGAAGTTAATACCTTACTGGAAGGTAATATTTCGGGACGCTTCAACAGATAATTGTTCAATTGCGCATTTCAAATTCTAAAGTATTTTTAACAAGTTAAATTTTTGTACTTAATTCCTTCGCTAATAAACTTAAAAGATCAATCATATTTTGTTTAATCCTCAAAGCTCTGTTTTGCACTAAATTGTTTTCTCTTTTGGTTGCTTGTGTCAGCTTATAGAATGTGCCTTCATTTTTAAGTAAGGTATAATCATGATCGGTTATTCGATATTCGCCTAACCAGAGAGTATGATTTGTTGCTGTCCATGAAAAATATTTTAACAGTTCAGATTCTATATACTTAATCCTGAAATCAATACGTTCTTGCTCATATTTTAGATAATATGGATAGTAGGATTCATAATGGTCTGAAATGGCTTGCCGCAAATTATCGTTTTGAATGATCTCAACACCTTTTGAAACCAATAGGCGATAACCACTAGTGTTTGGGTTTAAATGAGGCGTTGTTCTTAACTTTAAAACATTGTGGTTGAATTCTGAATTAGGCTTATCAAAATGTTCTAAATAATGTACAATAAAATGACTTCCGTCATTTACTGAATCCATGAAAGCAATATCTTCATTAATTTCTATTAAATCTCTTTCTAGGTTAGATTGAATTTCTATTAGAATTGCAATTTCACTATTGCGTTCTTCATTATAATTGGCTTTTTGATTAATCCATAAAGCAATTAAAATACCAACTACAACAAGAATAATTTCACCAATGGCATAGCGCAGATATTTTCCGAATTTATTTTCGTTAACAAGTTGCCTACGTATGTTTTTAAAAAGCTTAATCATCTTGTTTTATAAATTCAAATTCTCCTGTTATGGGTTTAAAAATAATATGATAATTACCGGCTTCGGGTATATCAATATCATCTCCATCTTGTACTGATTTTCCTTTTGGAAAATCGTTATTCCCAAAAACACCCCAATTTTGTGCCCAGCTATCACGGCATCTAAACTTTACACGACCTTCTTTTAAAAACAAATCAATTTCCCAAATGTCATTTTCAATATCAGTGAGAACCATAGGTGTTGATTTACCTCCAACATCAGTAAATCCGTCTAGCGAAGTACCAATAATACCTACATCTTGATATAAAATTTTTACTTCGGGATAATAATTTTTAATAATCTGCAATATGGATTTTACATTGCCTAAGCGATTTAATAAGGTAGATCGATAATTAACTTTATTATTTCTGGTATTGTTTTTAGCTATTCTAAACTCATTAGAGTTAACTAATTTAATAACGTTTAAAATATCTTGATCATTATAATAAAGAGAATCTAATTTATCAAAACGATTAATTACACCATCATTTGAATTGACTTTAGGTGATGCTAAATTGTATTCATAGTATAATGGATGTAAGTAATCTTGGTAAAGGATTTCATTGTCAACTTCATTAACATAGTTAATGACATGCTTAAAAATTTCATTCTGACTTTTGTTATTAGGATTAAAGCTTAAGATTTCGGCATGATATTTAGTTTCTGAAACAAAATAATTTGAATAATCTATAGCGATAAAATTTAAGAGATAAGGTAAATCTTTGGTACGTGAATGGTTATTTAAATAATTTTCAATGCTAGGTATAGAATCAGGATGATTATAAATAAAATCCATATTCTCAATTTGTCTGCTTGTAAGCTTTATATGTCCTTCAATTATCTGAACATCGTAAGTCATGGAGCTATATAATTGCTCTAACGTTACTTTAAATTGTGCCTCCTGCTTACGGTTTTCGTTCCAATTATTTAATTGTAATGCCATAAAAATACCAAGCATAATAAGTACGACTTCTCCAAAGGCATATCTAAAATATTTTGAAAATTTGTTTTCGTCAGCTAGTCGTTTACGTATTTTTCTGAAAAAGTTAATCATACTAATAATTTATTCACGTTCTTTTGTACAGTTCGTTCTGTATCATATCGACCGTTTCAATTGATTTTGTTCTTAAGTTTTCAAACTTTTCTATAAAGTCCTTGAGTTTAACATAATATAGACCAATATTATTTCTTATTAGTTTGAAAGGTAGAGAATTTGGGTCATTAATAAAGTCCCATTCCAAACCATGAGACATGACCTTTTTATTGAATAATACGTTTTTTCGGCTAGCATATAGCCAAGAAAAAGGCAAGTCAGGATGTCCCCATATGTTCAATATGTTATTCGCTGTAAATTCGTTAAACTCTTGAATATATTTCGCTTTTTCTTCTGATATTTTATATAGGCTTGCAATGGAATCTTTAAGTACTTTATTTTTTATTATACCAATATTTCCACTGCTCACCAATTCGTTGAATGTGAAATTTTGAATAGTAAGATGCTCTGCAGGGAAATCAAAGGATTCGAATAGTCTTGCATACTCTTCGAAGTTTTTTTGCGTTTGATACATTCCGTCTACTACTCTATAATAATTTTCAATATTATTTTGGGCCTCCTTTATCCGGCGATCATAATATTTGATATCATTGTTGAGGTCTTTTTGTATGCTTTGCAAATACTTCAGTTCTAAATTAGTTTCCTTTCTATTTTCATTCCAGTTGTTAATCTGCAATGCAATTAAAATACCAACAACAACAAGAATAATCTCTCCAACAGCATATTTAAAATACTTAATTGTTTTTCCTTCACTTAAAACAGTGTGACGAATTTTTCTGAAGAAATTAATCATTACTTAAAATTAGTAATGTAGGAAATGAGTAGATAGTTGGTTTTCTAAATGTAGGAATAAAATTTGAAACGATTAAAAAGAAATAGAAACTACTGCAATTGAGGACTGCCAACAGGTTACTGCAAACTGAATACTGAAATTACCAACCACCAGAGGCACCGCCACCACCAAAGCCTCCGCCGCCAAAACCTCCTCCAAAGCCACCGCCAGAACTACTACCGCCAGACCAACCACCAAAGCCACCAGCAGAAGAACGACCTTTATAATTGCCTCGGCCCATATTGCTCAAAATAATGGCATCCAGAATGCTAATGCCTCCTGATCGGTTTCCTTTGTTTCTTCCACCTCCACGTCTGCTTTTAGAAAGTGCAATAATAAGGATGATGAATATGATGAATAAGAGAAGTAACAATCCAATTGGGAAACCATTTGAGCTTGATGGTCTAGACCCTTGATATTCTCCCATTAAGACTTCAAAAATAGCGTCAGAACCTCGATTTAAACCACCATAATAATCACCATTTTTAAAATAAGGAATAATGTCTCGCTCTATAATTCGTTTAGACATGGCATCGGTTAATAAATGTTCTACACCATAGCCTGTATTGATCCCTATTTTTCGGTCATCTTTTGCTAAAAGAATAAAAACCCCATTGTCTTCTTTGGCTTGACCAATGCCCCATGAATGTGCCCATTGAGCACCAAGATAATTGATATTTTCTTCTTCGGTTGAACTAATAATAGCAATGACGATTTGGGTGGAAGTTGTGTCCGAATATTGAATTAGTTTTTCCTCTAAATTTA
Organism: Gilvirhabdus luticola; assembly: GCF_040117515.1. Classification (NCBI taxonomy): domain Bacteria; kingdom Pseudomonadati; phylum Bacteroidota; class Flavobacteriia; order Flavobacteriales; family Flavobacteriaceae; genus Gilvirhabdus; species Gilvirhabdus luticola. The sequence goes on along the minus strand of NZ_JBEEEN010000002.1, from coordinate 248,202 downwards.
ATCTGTCAAAAGAAGAAAGAAGATCAACATAATCGTAAACACTGGTTTGAAATTCTGGTTTTTTAGGTATGTCAAACTGCGCATAACTTATCTGTAAGGACGAAAAAAGTATAAATCCTAAAAGCCATATATGTTGAATAGATTTCATTTAGGATGTAGTTATATCGTTTGGTAATTCGTTGATGTCATTTATAGCAATTGGGAAATGAAGTTTAAGCTGCTCTCCAGCTTTCAAGATACCATCAATCAACCCTTGTTTAAATTGTCCTTTCTTAAAATGTTGTTCTATAAGATTTTTAGTACTATCCCAAAAATTTGAGGGCACTACATGATTAATACCTTGGTCACCATAAATGGCAAATTGTTTATCATTTACAGCAACATAAATCAATACAGCGTTTTGGAGTTTGGTGTTTTCCATTTTTAGAGTATAGAAAACTTCTAAAGCTCTTTTTTCAATATTGCCTTTTGATGAATTTTCTAAATGAACACGTATCTCACCCGAAGTGTTTTGTTCGGCAATACGAATGGCCTCAACAATCTCTTGCTCTTCTGTTGTGCTTAAAAATTCTTCAATATTTAAAGACATGATGATTAATTAAAATCAAAATCTACATTAGGTGCGTTTTCGCTTCCTGGATCTGCCTTATAACGCGCCATCTCTTTAAATCCAAACATGCTAGCCAATATTTTATTTGGAAATTTAGTGGTATAAATATCGTATTTGTTTACGGCTTCATTATAACGATCACGAGCTACATTAATTCTGTTCTCCGTACCTTCTAGTTGAGACTGTAATTCAAGAAAATTTTGATTTGCTTTAAGTTCTGGATAGCGCTCAACAGAGACTAATAATTTAGATAAAGCACCACTTAATCCACTTTGAGCTTGTTGAAATGCAGCCATATTCTCTGCGGTAATATTATTGGCATCAATAGTTGTAGAGGTTGCTTTGGCACGAGCTTCAATAACTTCGCGTAAAGTAGTACGCTCAAAATCTGCAGCACCTTGAACGGTTTTTACAAGGTTGCCTATCAGATCGTTTCTTCGTTGGTAAGAACTCTCAACATTAGACCACGCGGTTTTTGCGTCAGCCTCTAATGTTACAGATGTATTATTGATTCCTACTGCCCATTTGTAAATTCCAAAAATAACAATGACAATTATTATTAAAGGGATAAGCCATTTTTTCATAGTACGTATGTTTTGTGTTAGTGTTTAGAATGTTATAATCTACTCTATTAGTATCTAATAGAAAGAAATGTTACAGCTCTAATTTAATTTTGATAAGTTGGGTCTTAATGTTTTCTAATTTGCTAATGATTTCGAAATTATTTAGAGACTGCTTTTTCTCTTCTTTTAAATGGGTTTTAGCACCTTCTAAAGTGAAACCACGCTCTTTAACCAAGTGGTAGATAAACTGTAGATTTTTAATATCTTCGGGAGTAAACTTACGGTTGCCTTTGGCATTTTTCTTGGGTTTAATGACATCAAATTCCTTTTCCCAAAATCGAATTAAGGAGGTGTTAACACCAAAGGCTTTGGCGACTTCGCCAATACCATAATATCTTTTCTCTGGTAAGTCTATATACATTAATCTAACGATTGGTTTTCTTGTGATGCTTGTTCTAATAGGTCATTAAACTCCTCAGCGGTCAAACTACCATAATAGAAATTAATGGGGTTTATGCGTTGTTCGTTCTTAAAGATTTCATAATGTAAATGTGGTGCTTCAGATCTTCCAGTACTACCGACAAACCCAATAATATCTCCACGTTTAACCTTTTGGTTCTTTTTTACATTATACTTGTACAAATGTGCATATAGGCTAGTATAACCATAGCCATGGTCAATCCTAATATGCCTACCATATCCTGCAGCTCCTGCATCTGCACGTTTTACCACGCCATCACCTGTAGCATAAACAGGTGTTCCCCTTGGAGAAGTAAAGTCCATTCCCCAATGCATTTTTCTAGCTTTGGTAAACGGATCTGAACGCATACCAAAACCTGATGCCATTCTAGTTAAATCTTCATTATTTACGGGTTGGATTGCAGGAATAGCGGCCAAGAACTTTTCTTTCTCTTCGGCAAGTTTTACAATTTCATCTAAAGATTTCGATTGTACAACAATCTGTTTTTGAAGAATATCTATACGCTTGTTACTTTCTATAATTAGCTTGGAATTATCAAAGCCTTCAAGGTTTTTGTATCTGTTTATACCACCAAAACCAGCTCTGCGTTGTTCAGCCGGAATTGGATTTGCTTCAAAATATAAACGATAAATATTGTTATCTCTATCTTCTATGCTAGCCAAAACAGATTCAGCTTCGTCCATTTTTTTATTTAGCAGCTCATATTGAAATTCCATATTTGCCAATTCTCGTTTAAGGGCTTTTTCTTTTGGTGATTCAACAAATTGACTGGCAATAAAAACAAAGATGAAACCAAACAAGGCAGAGGATAATAAAAAACCAAATATATATTTAAGAGTAGTTCTTTTTTTGCGTTCAATCTTTCTATATGAAAGAGTTTCAGAATCGTAATAATATTTTACCTTACTCATTTCTTTATTTATGCTATTTTTGTCATTAATTACATCTGTTTAAACATGGATTAATTAGCATAACGTTCAAAGATAAAAATTGTTTCGTAATTAAAATAATTTTAACTGAAACAAGATTAGCACTAAAAGTACATGAAGTCTCAAGATATTCGCTCTAATTTTTTAAACTTTTTCAAAGAAAAGAAACACACCATTGTACCATCTGCACCAATGGTGTTAAAGGACGATCCCACCTTAATGTTTGTGAATTCTGGTATGGCACCTTTTAAAGAATTTTTTTTAGGGAATGCCGAACCAAAGGATAACCGAATAGCCGATTCGCAAAAATGCCTACGTGTTTCTGGTAAGCACAATGATTTGGAAGAGGTTGGATATGATACATATCATCATACTTTGTTCGAAATGCTTGGCAATTGGAGTTTTGGCGATTACTTTAAAAATGAAGCCATAGCTTGGGCTTGGGAATTATTGACAGAAGTTTATAAAATAGATAAAAATATTCTCTATGTAACCGTTTTTGAAGGCGATAAGGAAGATGGTCTGCCGATGGATCAAGAAGCATACGATTTTTGGAAAGAATACATTTCTGAAGACAGAATCCTAATGGGAAATAAAAAGGACAATTTCTGGGAAATGGGAGATCAAGGACCTTGTGGACCTTGTAGTGAAATACACGTTGATATTCGGTCTGATGATGAAAAAGCAAAGATTTCTGGCAAGGACTTGGTTAATAAAGACCATCCTCAAGTCGTAGAAATCTGGAATCTGGTCTTTATGCAATACAATAGAAAAGCAAATGGTACTCTAGAAAACTTACCTAACAAGCATATTGATACTGGTATGGGTTTTGAACGTTTGTGTATGGTATTGCAAGGCGTAAAATCTAATTATGACTCTGATGTTTTTATACCTATAATTAGAGAAATTGAAACCATTACTAACAAACAGTATGGTAAAAATGAAAAAGTTGATGTAGCTATTCGAGTGATTTCAGATCATGTTCGTGCTGTAGCCTTTTCAATTGCCGATGGACAATTACCTAGCAATACAGGAGCAGGTTATGTGATTAGAAGAATTTTACGTCGTGCTGTACGCTATAGTTTTACGTTTTTAAATCAAAAAGAGCCTTTTATATATAGACTGATCGATGTATTGAGTAACAAAATGGGTATTGCTTTTCCTGAATTAAAATCTCAAAAACATCTCATTGAAAATGTTATAAAAGAAGAAGAGTATTCTTTTTTAAGAACTTTAGATCAAGGATTAGTATTGCTTGATCGTATTGTGAAAGATTCCAAAAATAAAATTATTTCTGGAGAAAAAGCCTTTGAGTTGTACGACACGTATGGTTTTCCATTAGATTTAACTTCATTAATTCTTCGTGAAAAAGAATTTACTCTTGATGAAACCGGTTTTCATGTAGAGATGAAAAAACAGAAAGAGCGTTCGCGTGCAGCAAGCCAGATGAGTACAGACGATTGGATTGTATTATCGGAAGATACAAAAGAGGAATTCGTAGGTTATGATACTTTAGAGGTCAATGTCCAAATAACGCGTTATAGAAAAGTAACTTCTAAAAAGGATGGAGAAATGTATCAACTGGTTTTTGATTTAACACCTTTTTATCCAGAAGGTGGAGGACAAGTTGGCGATAAAGGTTATTTAGAAGATACACATGGTGATGTGGTTTATATTCTCGACACTAAAAAAGAGAACAACGTTATTATTCATTTTACAAAGAATTTACCAAAGCATTTGAATGAAACATTTAAGGCTGTTGTTGATGCAAAACAACGCCACAGAACTGAAGCAAATCATACAGCAACCCATTTATTACATCAAGCATTAAGAGAGGTTTTAGGAGATCATGTTGAACAAAAAGGAAGTGCTGTTCACTCTAAATATCTGCGTTTTGATTTTTCACATTTTTCAAAGTTGACTGTCGAAGAACTTCGTGATGTTGAGAATTTTGTAAATGCTAGAATTGATGGAAAATTACCATTAATTGAAAAACGAAATATACCAATGCAAGAAGCAATGGATGAAGGAGCAATGGCTTTATTTGGAGAGAAGTATGGTGATTCTGTTCGTTCTGTTCGTTTTGGGCAATCTATTGAACTTTGTGGTGGTACACATGTAAAAAACACTTCGGATATCTGGCATTTTAAGATTGTATCTGAAGGTGCTGTAGCTGCTGGAATTAGACGTATTGAAGCTATTACTAGTGATGCCGTAAAAGATTTTTATCATGAAAACAATAGGGCTTTTTATGAAATGAAAGATTTACTCAATAATGCAAAAGAACCTGTCAAAGCTTTGCAAAACCTTCAGGAGGAAAATTCAAATCTTAAAAAGCAAATAGAGCAGTTACTGAAAGATAAAGCTAAAAACATACAAGGAGAACTTATCAATGAATTAACTGAAATTAACGGAGTTCAATTTCTAGCTAGGCAACTAGATTTGGATGCATCTGGAATTAAAGATGTGAGTTTTGAATTAGGTCAACAGTTTGATAATCTATTCTTGTTATTTGGAACAAGCAACAATGGTAAAGCCTTGCTATCTTGTTATATTTCAAAAGAACTAGTTTCAAGCAAAGGCCTCAATGCAGGACAGATTGTAAAAGAACTCGGAAAATTTATTCATGGAGGTGGTGGTGGTCAGCCATTCTTTGCTACAGCAGGGGGAAAGAATCCCAAAGGAATTGATCAGGCTTTAGAAAAAGCTAAAGATTACATTTTAAAATAATTGTCATCCTGAACTTGATTCAGGATCTCAAAAAAAATGAAGTTACAAACCCAAATACCATTACAACAACAGTCTGAAAATCTAATAGACTATCAATCTAAAATTCTGCTGTTAGGGTCTTGTTTTGTTGAAAATATAGGCGGAAAACTAGAATATTTCAAATTCCAAAACCTAATTAATCCATTTGGTATTATGTTTCATCCCTTGGCGATTGAAAACCTAATATTCAAATCTGTTGAAAAAAAAGAGTATACCGAAAGGGACATTTTCTTTCATAATGAACAATGGCATTGTTATGATGCACATTCAAAATTATCAGATGTTTCAAAAGACAATCTACTCAAAGAATTAAACCAACAACTTGATTTAACTCGCAATTATATTATGGATTCCAGTCATATAATTATAACATTGGGTACTTCTTGGGTTTACAAGCACATTGAGCAAAATAGTTATGTTGCTAATTGTCATAAAATATCTCAAAAAGAGTTTTCAAAAGAGTTGTTGACTGTTGATGAAATTTCACAATCTTTAAATGCAATTATTAATTTAATAAGTACTGTGAACTCTGGAGCAACAATTATTTTAACAGTGTCTCCAGTTCGCCATTTAAGGGATGGTTTTATTGAAAACACACAAAGCAAATCACATTTATTTTCTGCATTACATTCTGTTTTGTCACATCGAGCGCAGTCGAGATGTCATTATTTTCCCTCTTTTGAAATCATGCTTGATGAGCTTCGGGATTATCGCTTTTATGCTGAAGATATGATTCACCCTAATGCAACGGCAATAAATTATATATGGGAAAAGTTTCAACAGGTCTGGATTTCTCCTCTTGCAAAAGAATCGATGGATGATGTTGACGACATTCAGAAAGGATTACTTCACAAAGCATTCAGTCCAAATTCTGAAGGGCATCAGAAATTTTTAGCCGTACTCGATGCCAAAAAAAGGAATTTAAAAGCATTATATAAGTACATTAGTTTTGACGAATAATTTAAAATACACTTCATCTTTTTTTAATACCATTTTGTCGAAAAATTGGCTGACAAATCGATATCTCGGGTTATCTTTCTTGAGCTATTAATCAATATACTTAAAAACATCAAGATTGGATCTGTAAAATGATTTGAAATTGATGTTTTTTGCTTTTAAAAATACTCTATTCGTATTTAATACAGAGAAATCAAACTTTTTGAAAACAATTCCATTTCTTCAAGTGTACCTGTACTTATACGGCACCAATTGTAAAACGGAGGAAAAGCTCTTCCAATACGTACACCTTTGTCATACATCAGTTTTCCAAGCCCATTAATGTCCTTCCCAGATTTAAAGAAGACAAAGTTTGTGCTTGAATCTAGATATTTTAGGCCTAAATGGTCCAAAGTATTGTAAATAATTGTTTTGGCTTCCTTGTTTTTGTGAATTGTGAAATCATAAAACTCTTGATCATTCAAAGCTTCTTTTGCACCTTCAATAGCATAGACATTACTCATGGCAACAATATTACTGCGTATTTTTCTTGCTAATTCTGGTTTGGCAATGAGGTAGCCAATACGCATTCCAGCCATCCCATAAACTTTAGAAAATGTTTTAGATACTACAATATTCCCTCCTTTTTTTACAAGCTCTATCATACTAGGATAGGTTGGATCTTCAATATATTCATAATAAGCTTCATCGCTAAATACAATAGTCTTTTTACCTGCCGAATAGCAGAAATCCAATAGAGTGTCTTTTGGCAAAAGCGTAGAAGTAGGATTGTTAGGGTTACAGACAAAAACCATTTTGGTGTTTGAGGAAATTCTTTTTTCAATTTCTTCTAAATCATATCCTAAATTTTCATCAACAGGCACCCAATTAATATTAGCGCCCCACATTTCGGCATATTGCATCATGGCCAAAAAAGTGGGTTTTGCAGCAATAATTTCGCCACCATTAGCTGTAAATGTGATTCCAGCTATTTTTAAGCCTTCAGTTGAACCGCCTGTTATAATAATACTTTCTTTAGACACGCCATGCTTATTGGCCAACAGTTCCGCCAAATCATCGGCATAGGAATAAGGATAGCGACAACCATCGTCAAACGCAACTTTAACAGCATTTCTAACACGCTCTGAAGGCCCATAAGGGTTTTCATTAGAACTTAACCGAATAGGTTTGACTAATTTTCTAGGATTGAATTTTATAATTTCTTCAGCAGATAAAGTCTGAAAACCATTTAATAAAGTAAAACCACCAACAAGCGAGGCGGTTTTTAGCCATTGTCTTCTATTGAGTTCCATAATGATATATTGAAGTATATCACCAAGATACTCAATAAGAGGCTATTTAGCAAGAATGCTTTGTACTCTTCTCCAGCCACCACCATTAATGGCATCAATATTATTTAAGTTTAGGAATTTTGCGGCTTTAGCCGAACGTACGCCACTTTCACAATACACAATAAATGGTTTGTTCATTTGTTTTAGTTCCTCGACATTATGATGTAATTCCTGTAAAGGAATATTTTGAGATTTAGGTAAAGAATTTGCATTGAATTCCCTTACTGTTCTTACATCCAAAAGAATAGCTCCTTTATTTAGATAACCCTTAATTTTTTTGTCGTTGCCTCCAAAAAGAAAATCCAGTAATCCCATGTTGTTCTTATTTTATTATAAATGACTTCTTTAAATGATGTTGTCATTCCGCACTAGATGCGGAATCCACTTACTTATTCTTGTTTTTATTAGATTCCCGCTTTCGCAGGAATGACAATACATTTTCAAACTGAACCTTTAAGTAAAGTTTGCTTATCGCAAATTACTGCTTTTTATTGTGAATTGAATGTAACAAGAGTTACAAGGCTTTTTTTCTTTATCTTCATGCTTTGTTTATAGTATAACTTCAATGAATAAAGAAACCTTACAACAAGTACATAATAGAGTTAAGCCATATATTCATAGTACTCCAATTCTTACATCTTATCTTATAAATGAAATTGTTGGCGCTAGTGTGTATTTTAAATGCGAAAACTTCCAGAAAATGGGAGCTTTCAAAATGCGAGGTGCTACCAATGCACTTTTAAGTTTATCTGATGAGCAAAAAGAAAAAGGTGTGGTAACACATTCTTCCGGGAACTTTGCACAAGCCATAGCTTTAGCAGCTAAACAACTTGGGGTAAAAACTTATATTGTGATGCCAGAAAACGCGCCACAATCTAAAAAAGATGCTGTAGAAGCCTATGAAGGAAACATTATAGTATGTGAATCTACAGCTATTGCTCGAGAACAAATAGCAGAGAAAATCAGGAAAGAAAAGAAAGCAACCTTTATTCATCCTTCAAACGATTTGGAAGTTATTTTTGGACAAGGAACAGCAGCAATTGAATTGTTAGAAGAAGAACCCAATTTAGACTACATTGTTACACCAGTTGGTGGTGGTGGTTTAATTGCTGGAACGTGTTTAGCCGCAAAATATTTCTCTGAAAACTGTAAAGTAATTGGTGGAGAACCTATGAATGCAGATGATGCTTACCGTTCTTTAAAATCTGGAAAAATTGAATATAATGATACCGTAAATACCATTGCAGATGGATTGCGCACGTTTCTTGGAGATCAAAATTTTCCAATAATTAAAGAGCATGTTGAGCGGATTATAAGGGTCGAAGAAGATGAGATCATTCATGCAATGAAATTGATTTGGGAGCGCATGAAAATTATTATTGAACCTTCGAGTGCAGTGGCTTTTGCGGCTTTGCTGAAAGAAAAAGATACATTTACAACCAAAAAGGTTGGTGTTATTATTTCTGGAGGCAATGTAGATTTAGTAAATTTACCTTTTGCAAGATAATAGATATAACATGAGCAGTTCATACGTCAAAACACATATAGAAAATCAAGTTGGATATATCGAATTTTTCCATCCTTCACACAACTCTTTGCCATCAGATGTATTGGGTAAATTACAAGATGCTATTGTAAATGCTGGTAATGATGATGACATTAAAACCATTGTTCTAAAAAGTGGTGGAGACAGAACATTTTGTGCAGGAGCAAGCTTTCAGGAATTAATAGCTATAGATAGTGAGAAATCTGGAAAGGCATTTTTCTCTGGATTTGCAAACCTTATAAACACAATGCGAAAGTGTCCTAAATTTATTATTGGTCGAGTGCAAGGTAAAGCAGTTGGCGGTGGTGTTGGTTTGGCGTCTGCAACAGATTATTGTTTAGCATCTAAATTTGCTTCCATCAAATTAAGTGAATTGTCTTTGGCTTTTGGTCCTTTTGTCATTGAACCTGCTGTAACACGGAAAATAGGTTTGAGTAATATGACACAATTGTCTATAGATGCTACCAATTTTAAATCGGCTGAATGGGCAAAAGAGAAAGGATTATTTGTTGAAGTTTTTAAAACTATAGAAGATCTGGATGAGGCTGTAAAAGCTTTTGCAGAAAAACTTGCAACATACAGTCCAGACGCTATGAAACAAATGAAATCTGTCTTTTGGACAAATACAGAACATTGGGATGATTTGCTCATTGAACGTGCTGCGATCAGTGGCAAATTAGCTTTAAGCGATTTTACCAAAGAAACATTGAAAAGATACAAATAAAAGTCTCAACTTTGTAGTCTTAAAATTCAGTGATGAACTATAATATTACAATCGATAAAATAAAAGAATCTAAAGTTTCAACAATAGATTTCAACAATGTTCATTTGGGTAAAACATTTACAGATCACATGTTTATTTGTGATTATGAAAATGGAGAATGGACAAACCCAAGAATTGAGCCTTTACATTTAATTCCAACACATCCTGCAGCTATGGCATTGCATTATGGTCAGGCCATATTTGAAGGTATGAAAGCTACAGTAGATGCTGAAGGAACACCAATGTTATTCAGACCAGAAAAAAATGCTTCTAGGTTAAATTTTAGTGCTTCGAGAATGGGAATGCCAACATTTCCTGAAGACTTGTTTGTTGAAGGTTTAAAACAATTAGTGGCTTTAGACCATGATTGGATTCCGCCACAAGAAGGAAGTGCTTTATACTTAAGACCATTCATGTATGCAGATGAAGCTTTTATTGGTATGCGAGCTGCAACACATTACAAATTTATCATCATGGCATCACCATCACAACCGCTTTATAATAAACCTGTGCGTTTGTATGCCGAAACCAAATTTATTAGAGCAGCCAATGGAGGCACTGGAGAAGCTAAAGCAGCAGGAAATTATGCTGCAGCAGTGCAACCAACAGAAATTGCGAAACAAAAAGGATATGATCAGGTTCTGTGGTTGGATGCTCGTGAGTTCCATTATATACAGGAAGTTGGAACCATGAATATTTTCTTCAAAATCAATGGTGAATTTATTACACCAAGCCTTGATGGTTGTATTCTTGCTGGCATTACTAGAATGAGTATTATTGAATTATTAAGACATAAAGGATTTAAGGTAACTGAACGTCCAATACATATAGAAGAAATTATTGAAGCTTCAAAGAATGGAACGCTAGAAGAAGCTTTTGGCACAGGTACAGCTGTTGGTATTACGATGATTCAGGAAATAGGATATAAAGATTCTACAATAAAAGTTTCAGATAGCTTTCCTATAGCTCAAATGCTTTTAGACACGCTTAATGGTGTTCGTTCAGGGAAAATGAAAGACGAACTGAATTGGATGCTAAAAGTTGAAAATAGTCTAGTTAATTAACCAAACTTTTTTCAATAATTGAAATACCGTTATCTATGAGCTTGCCGAATTCTGGTTTATGAAGTTTAACAGTTTCTAAATGGCTTGCAATTTTCGCACAAAGTTTTGATTCATTTCCTTTATAGGCCAATTCATATAATTCAACAGACAATAACCAATCATCAGGATAATCTTCAATAAGTTGTTCCAAAATTTTAGTTCTGGATACAGAACGATTTTTGCCTTCCCTAAAATCACGAACTTGTTGATAAAGTTCTTCTAGTTGTAAACGTTTTTTAGATTTTTTAATATGAATGGTTTCTGAACTTAATTTGTGTGTTACCATATTAAAACTTTGTAAATCTGCTGGTCCGGAAAATGCTGAAATTATACTTTTACCTATAGCCATATCGTAAGTTCCCCATTCGGGTTTAAAAAGAATAGTATTGCCATGGTTTACCGTGCAATTTTTAAAGCTAATTAGAATTATTTTACCTTGAAGATTGCGTTTTCCAGTAATTATTTCTCCTTTCACTTTAATGTTGCCTTCAAATTCAAGTTCAATGGTTTCGCCTTCATAAATATCATAAGCCCTTAAATCTCTAGGGCTCATATCTTCAATAGCTAAATTAATCCCTTTTAATTTTCCAACTGGTGTTCCAAAACCATGTTTATGATAATTGGTACCATGACCAATGATTTCTTTTCCTCTGTAAGCTAAAGCTGTTGCTCCAGAAGTTTGGACGTAAATTGGCTTGTTATTATGTTCTAAAACCTCTGTAAATACGCCTGAAACTTGCAATCCTGTACTAAACTCTATAGTACCCAATGCATCAGATTCTATAAGTTTTTTAACTCCTGACAAACCTCCAGTTCTTAAGGCCATTGTATTTGCAAATTCTTCCAGGACTAGACTTAAATGAGCAAAATCTGGTGTAACGTAGAGCTGAGGTTGTGGTTTGGTAATATCAAACTCTTTATAAGTTGCTTCAATGTTATAGGGTAATTTTTTTACTTCATCTGTCATGCACCATGCACTTTCACCGATAGAAGAAAGCAGTCCAGCACCATATATTTTAGGGTTCTCAAGACTGCCTATTAAGCCATATTCAACAGTCCACCAATGTAAATTTCTGATTAAAGCCATTTCGCTTGGCTTTCCCATATTATTCTGAAGGTATTCTACTTTTTTTTCAGCTTCAACTATATCTTTTTTGTTTGAATTAGGAGCTTCTTTAATAATAGATAAATGTCTTACCGCATCATACAACTCATAATCTTTAGCAGACGAAATAGCCTTGCAACCTATTTCACCAAAGCGTCTTAAATACTCTGCGTATTCTGGGTTAGCGATAATGGGAGCATGTCCAGCACCTTCATGAATGATATCTGGAGCAGGTGTATATTCAATATGCTCTAATTGTCTGATGTCACTGGCAATAACCAGAACATTATACGCTTGAAATTCCATAAAGGCATTTGGTGGAATAAAACCATCTACTGCAACTGCAGCCCAACCAATTTCTTTTAGAATACGGTTCATACCATACATGTTTGGGATACTATCTATTGAAATGCCAGTAACTTTTAAACCATCAACATAAGAATCATGTGCTACAGTACTTAAATAGTCTACATTCTTACGCATTACATATCGCCAAACTGCCTGATCTATTGCAGAATATTCTTCATAGTTTTGAGGTTTGATATATTGGCGAAGATGTTTGGGTAAACGTTCAAGAATTTCGTTGGATTCTATAGTTTCGGGATACATGAATTAATATTTTTTAGTATTGTAAAAATACGAAATTAAGCTGTAGTAATTGAAATTTCAGCTCAAGATTATGAAATAAAAAAAGCGACTATTCAGTCGCTTTTTTTATTGTTTTACCGTTAAGAACCAGGAGGATATAGTTCCATTATTTTAGAAACAAATTCTTTAATTCGCTCTTCTTTTTTCTCCATATTTTTAGATAAATAGCCAGTTCCCATACCTTGCCAGATCAATTCTTTTTTACTAGCATCTATTAAATCTATGTATAATGTGCCTTCTATACTTGTTGAAACAGAAGGTTGATTCCAACCCCAACCCCAACCTGGACCATAAGCTCCATAAGGGCCCCATCCGCCCCAACCCCAAGCACCCATTCCCCAAGCATTGTTATATATATCAACACGTTGTTGAGATTTCGTAAAAAGGCTAATTAAAAGATCTGGCTTTTCTGATTTTATATAGCCTTTTGCAAGCAATTCGGTTTCAATGGCCCTTAACAATCTACGTTTATCCAAATCATTGATTTCGGCTTGGTCAATACCAGGTTTATAAAATGCAAACGATTTGTAATCACCAAAATTTGCGTTCTTGTCATAATCTGTAGCGACTTTAACAGAACTACAAGAAGTTATTACTAATAATACTACCAAAAAGGATGCTTTTTGAATTAACTTTTTCATAATTTTTTTGTTTGTAGTTATAACGAATTTAATAAATTATCCCTTATCTTTTTGTGAAACCAAAAATATTAAGTTTACAAAACATTGAGCTTTGATAATTTTTAATTTACTTTTTAAGCATCAAGAATCATACCAATAAAAGCTTAATGGAACAGATTTGGTTTATAACGAATTTGTCTTTCTGTTGTAATCGTATGGGCAATGCCTGCATGAACTTTGGCAACAATATCCACGTTTTAAATGATATTGTTCTGTAAAACATCTATAACCTTCGGGTGTTAAATAGTAATCACCTTCTTCGATTGGAATATGGTCTTTCATTATTTTGTAAAGATAGCGTAAATTTAAGAAAATGTTATTTGACTTTGTAGTTAAGGTTTCAAATAAGTTGTCATTCTGGTCAAATAAAAATGGATTGATTTTTGAACTGTATAGAGTATGATTTTGATTTCTAAATATTTAGTTCCTAAAGGCTATTCAGCGATAACAATTTTCCCTTTTTTAGTGTTGAAATATGATAGGTTAAAATCTGATATTGTATTAATTAATCATGAAAAAATTCATTTAAGACAACAGCTGGAATTATTATTCATACCTTTTTATTTGTTTTATGCTATGGAGTTTATATTTCGTCTTTTGCAATACAAAAACTGGACTTTAGCTTATAAGAACATTTCCTTTGAACGTGAAGCTCACCAGAATGAAAACAATTTTGATTATTTAAAGTCAAGGAAATTTTTGCGTTTTTTAAAGTATATTCGCAGCAATGAATTTCAGTCTAGAAAATAGCGTTAATCAACCTATTATTTTGCCTAAAAAATATAATGTTGAACTTTTTATAAAGCGTGAAGATAATATTCATCCAATCATTTCTGGCAATAAATACAGAAAACTAAAATACAATCTTATTGAAGCCAGAAAACAAGACTATAAAACCTTACTTACCTTTGGAGGTGCTTTTTCCAATCATATTGTAGCTGCTGCAGTGGCTGGAACTGAATTTAGATTTAAAACCATTGGGGTTGTAAGAGGTGAAGAGTTAACAAATATGATTGATGAAAATCCTACATTAAAGCATGCTTCAGATAATGGAATGCAATTTAAGTTTGTGTCTCGTGAAGATTATAGAAATAAGGATTCTGACGAGTTTATTGCTGGTTTAAAAGCAGAGTTCGGTCAGTTTTATTTGCTTCCTGAAGGTGGCACCAACGATTTGGCTGTAAAAGGATGTGAAGAAATATTAAACAATCAAGATATTCATTTTGACTACATCTGCTGTTCGGTTGGAACAGGTGGAACCATTGCTGGTCTTATAAATTGTTCACAACCTGGTCAACAAGTTTTAGGATTTCCTGCTTTAAAAGGTAGTTTTTTAAAAGATGATATTAGTAAATTTGTGACCAAATCAAATTGGAAACTTATTGCTGATTATCATTTTGGAGGTTATGCCAAAATAAATTTGGAATTAATAAGTTTTATTAATGAGATTAAAGAAAATCATGATATTCCATTGGATCCAATATATACAGGCAAAATGATGTATGGTGTTTTTGATTTAATTAAAAAAGGGTTGTTCCCTGAAGAATCAAAAATTTTAATGATCCATACTGGAGGTCTACAAGGAATTGATGGAATGAATTTTAGATTAAGAAAAAGAAAATTACCGTTAATTGGTTAAACATATGAAGCGATTTTTGGCAGTATTATTTATAGGTATATTCATGTTTAGTTGTGGTACTAAAAAAAGGGTAGCTCAACGTGAAGTAGAAAGGCAAAAAAGAGAAGAAGTTGTGGTTCATGAAACTAAAGAAGAAGAAACTGTAATCGAAGAGACAAACGAAATTCTTACACCAACAATAGATATACCGAATTCTAACGAAGATTATATTGATATGTACAGTGCTATTGCACAGCAAGAAATGAAACTATACGGCATTCCTGCAAGTATTACTTTAGCCCAAGGTATTTTAGAATCTGGTTCAGGAAAGGGAAGGCTTTCAACTGAAGCTAATAATCATTTTGGCATTAAATGTCATGAATGGACAGGAGCAAGAATTTATCACGATGACGATGAGTCTCAAGAATGTTTTAGAAAATATATAGATGCCAAATATTCGTTTAGAGATCATTCATTGTTCTTAACCGAAAGGAGACGTTATGCTGGATTGTTTGATTTAAGAAAAGATGATTATAAACGCTGGGCAAAAGGGTTGAAAGCAGCTGGTTATGCCACGGACAAGAGGTATCCAGAAAAATTAATTAGCCTAATTGAGCGTTATGAATTATATAAGTTTGATAAATTTGTAAATACCGAAGCACAAAACCAAGAAACTGCTGAAATTAGAGAGTACGTGGTTATAAAAGGAGACACACTATATTCCATATCCAAACGCTTTAATTTAACAGTACAAGAACTTCAACAACTCAATGGACTTAACACAAACGATATCAAAATAGGTCAGATTTTGAATGTAAAACCTTCATCAAAAGATTTCTAATTTTTATGATTTATAAAAGAAGTAGTGATTTATTCATAGAAGCCGAACAGGTAATACCAGGTGGAGTTAACTCACCAGTAAGAGCATTTAAAGCAGTAGGTGGAACACCTATTTTTGTGAAAGAAGCTAAAGGAGCGTATTTGTATGATGAAGATGGTAACAAACTAATTGATTATATAAACTCTTGGGGCCCAATGCTATTAGGTCATGCTTTTGAGCCAGTAGTAAATGCAGTCATTGATAAGGCAAAAAAAGGAACATCTTTTGGAATGCCAACAGAAATAGAAACAGAAATAGCAAAGCTTGCTGTTTCTATGGTGCCTAATATTGATAAAATCCGTTTTGTGAATTCTGGTACAGAGGCCTGTATGAGTGCTGTACGTTTGGCAAGAGGTTTTACAGGTAAAGATAAAATTATAAAGTTTGCTGGTTGCTATCATGGGCATAGCGATTCATTCTTAATTCAAGCGGGCAGTGGTGCCGTGACATTTGGTACACCAAATAGTCCAGGTGTTACAGAAGGCACTGCAAAAGACACCTTGTTGGCTAGATATAATGATTTGCAAAATGTTGCAGAATTAATTGAAGCTAATACAAATGAAGTTGCCTGCATCATCATTGAGCCAGTTGCCGGCAATATGGGTTGTATTCCACCGCTTGAAGGATTTCTTGAAGGATTAAGGGGTTTGTGTGATACCAATGATATTTTGTTAATTTTTGATGAGGTGATGACAGGGTTTAGATTAGCAAAAGGAGGTGCTCAAGAATTATTTGATATTAAATCAGATATTGTTTGTTTTGGTAAAGTAATAGGAGGAGGTCTGCCTGTAGGAGCCTTTGCTGCACGTGACGAAATTATGAATTATCTGGCACCTATTGGGCCAGTGTATCAAGCAGGAACATTAAGTGGAAATCCGTTAGCGATGGCTGCTGGATTAGCTATGTTAAAAACAATTGATAGTGATTCTGAACTTTTTAAAAGATTAGAAGAAAAGACAGCATATTTACACAACGGTTTGTCTAAAGTTTTAACTGAAAATAATATTACTCACACCATTAATAGAGTAGGCTCTATGATTTCTGTTCACTTTGCTGAAGAGAAAGTTGTAGATTTTGAAACCTCTGCCAAAGGAAATAACGAAACCTTTAAAAAGTTCTTTCATGGTTTGTTAAAACAAGGGATATATATTGCACCAAGTGCTTTTGAAACCTGGTTTATAACAGATGCTCTTACCTACAAAGATTTGGACGAGACCATTAAAGTAGTTGACGTAGTATCAAAAAACCTATAAAAAAAAGCAGGGATTTTTTAATCCCTGCTTTTCAAACTAACTAACCAACCAATTTAACTGAAAAATCAATTTAACATTTCAGCTTTACTCTTTATTTTTTTTATGCTTATAGGCTTTCATTTTCTCCTTGCCTTTTTCATGTCTTTTTTCCATGTTCTCACTCCATTTTTTATATTGTTCTTCGGTTAAGATCTCTTTCATTTGTTTTTTGTGAGCAATTTGTTTGTCTAATCTCGCATTTTTCAGTTCCAATTTTTGCTCATCAGTAAGCTTTTCAAACCCAGCATTTTCTTTCATAGATTTATGTGCTTCAATCTTAGCTTTACGTTGTTTGGCATTCTCAAGATTTATCTTTTGTATTTTTTCTTGCTGCTCTTCAGTTAAGTCTAAAGCTAATGTCATTTTCTTTGTTTGCATTATTGCTGCCTCTTCTGGATTCATTGGGCTGCGTTTGTACATGCGTTCTTTTCCAGCTTTATATTCTTCTTTTTGCTTTTCTTGTGCAGTAACCTGAATGGTTATTAAAGCTAAAGCAATAATGAATAGATTTTTCATTTTTTTTGATATTTTATCTTTTGTACTTATGACTAATATAAAATCGAATAGTTTAATTAGCTATGTCTCTTTAACTATAAATTAACATTTTGTGATAATTGAACTAATTTTAATGTAGTTTGATAGACATCTTCTTTTTCCATTTTACTTTTTAACCAAGCATAAAAGCTCATAACAAAAATATCTTCCTGTTGCCCTCCAACCCATGTAAATGAATTTTCAACTTTATTTTTAAAAGCCAATGATGAAACATTTTCTGGAGCTTTATAGTATTCAGTTACAAGATTTAGATACGTTATAACTCTTTTTTGATTTATTTCTTTTAGAAACCTATAATAATTCCTTTTAAAGCTTAACAATCTAGATTCAACCAAATCTATATTCTTAAGTTCTATATATAATAAAATCTCAATTAAGTTTTTCTTTATTACCCATTCTTTACCAATTTTTGAAATATACCAGTTATCGGTATGATAAAATTTTGAATAGATGTGTCTTGCTTTATTAAATTCACCTTTTTGAAAATACATCATTACTAAACTCAAATAAATATCTAATAAAGATTGGATGTCTGGATGTTTTGTAATAATAAACGGTTTTAAAGTTTCAATGGCTTTATTTTGTTGATTTAAAAAGTTTAAATTGAGCGCTAATAGTAAATGATATTTTAGTTTAAGGGAGCTATAATATTTTCTTTGCTTAAGGAACATGTGTTCATGTAACTCCTGCAAAAAATTTAAAGATTCATCAAATTTTTTATTTCTAAATAATGTATATGATATTAAGTAGAGTACCTGTAGGTGATAATATAATTGTTTTGATTTACTTCTATGAGTTAATATTGACTCATATGTATTGATTAAAAAGGGTTCTATCTTTAAGTAATCGTTTGTGGCAAAAGCAGAAATACTAACTATTTTCATTAATTGATATAGAGATTTGAATGACATTTCTTTTAAATCTATATTATATTCCTTAAGCGTATTAATTACTAAATTTTGGAAATTTATAAATTGGCTATTGATAGTTACTTCATTTATTTCTTGCCTAATTTTGGCATACACTATATTCAATCGATCCTCTAGGTTATGTTTTTTTTGATTGGAATTAAATTTTTCAATGAGTTCATTAAGTTTTATTGATGGATTTGAATAAGCATACTGGATTTTTGTATGATAAATTTCATTTAGCAATGGAAATAGATAATTTTCCTCCGCCAGTTCTTCAGCTTTGTCTAAAATTTTATAAGCTACTTTATACTGCTTATGTAAAAAAAAAGTTCTTGATGCCAATATCAATTTAATGATTTGCATATCCAAAGCCTTTTCCTCATCTAAACTCAAGTTGGCAATAAAATCAATTAAAGATTGATATAATCTTTTTCTTAGAGCATGGTAGGCATCTTTTTTATGGGATTGATAAAGCCTAAAACAAATATCTTTTGAGCTCAATTCATTCTTAATCAAAAGTTTAAATAGCTGAATGTTTTTAATGTCTTTACGCTTATTTTTTCTTTCTAAATAGGTTATAAAGCGTTGCTTGTCATCAGAAGATAACGTGGAAACTATATTATTCAAATTATTCATTTAATCATCAGTAATTATTTAATAAATATAGTATTTATAAATATTAAAATAGTAAACTACTAAAATATATCGTCAGTAATTTAAAAAAATCGTGTTTTATACTTCATTTTATAATTACAAATTTGACACATATTTAAAATAGAATATTATGAAATATCAAACAACAGTTTCCCATGAGGAAGAATTAAATGAAGAGTTTAAAAAAGAGATGAAGGTTTTTGATCAAAAACCAACTCCTGCTTTTATTGCGGCTTCTTGGCTGGCATTATTAACAGGCATGACCTCCTATTGTATTGGCTTATGGAATGCTGATATGCAACTCAATGAAAAAGGATATTATTTTACAATATTACTTTTCGGATTATTTTCTGTAATCTCTTTGCAGAAAGCAGTAAGAGATAAATTAGAAAATATACCAATTACAGAGGTTTATTTTGGTATTAGTTGGTTTACAACAATTACTTCAGTTCTGTTATTGATTATAGGGCTTTGGAATGCCGATCTGTATTTAAGTGAAAAAGGTTTTTATGGGATGTCTTTCACATTAAGTATTTTTGCAGCCATAGCCGTGCAAAAAAACATTAGGGATGTACAATATATAGACAGGCATATTGAAGACGATTAATAAAGAGATTAATTTTGTTAATTTTAAAGCCTTGCAGAGTCTTGCAAGGCTTTAAATATTGTAATAAATTAGATTAGCTAATAGGTAACTTTCATTATTGATTTCAAGTTGAAATTAGTTAACTTTGACAGATAAATAAATTTAGTATATACAATGAAAAACATAGCGATGATCTTTACAATGCTTCTACTTTTTAGTTCATGCAAACAAGATAAACAAGAAGAAAAAGTTGAAGAAAAAACACAAACTGAAATGCAAAAGAACTTAAGTAAGTACGTAAGCGTAAAACTTACTACAGATTTAGCCAAACTTTCAGAGAATGAACGCAAAATGATTCCTATTCTGATCAAAGCGGCTAATAAAATGAATAGTTTGTTCTGGCACGAAGCTTATGGGGATAATACAGAGTTATTGAATTCTATAAGCGATGAGGATACCAAAAAATTTATTATGATTAATTATGGCCCTTGGGATAGATTAAATGGTAATAAACCTTTTGTACAGTCTGTTAGTGAAAAGCCAGCTGGAGCTAATTTTTATCCACAGGATATGTCCAAAGAAGAATTTGAAGCTTCTGAAATTGACGATAAGTCTAGTATCTATAATTTTGTACGACGTGATGAAACTGGAAAACTCTATTCAATACCATATCATAAACAATTTGAAAGCGAAGTAAAAGAAGTCTCGGCATTGCTATTAGAAGCTTCAGAATTAGCAGAAGATAAAGGTTTGCAAAAGTATTTAGAATTGAGAGCGAAAGCATTGTTAGATGATGAATATCAAGAAAGCGATTTGGCATGGATGGACATGAAAACCAATACTATTGATATTGTTATTGGTCCAATTGAGACCTATGAAGACCAATTGTTTGGTAATAAAGCAGCTCATGAAGCTTATGTGCTCATAAAGGATCAG
Source organism: Gilvirhabdus luticola (assembly GCF_040117515.1). Lineage (NCBI taxonomy): Bacteria > Pseudomonadati > Bacteroidota > Flavobacteriia > Flavobacteriales > Flavobacteriaceae > Gilvirhabdus > Gilvirhabdus luticola. The sequence goes on along the minus strand of NZ_JBEEEN010000002.1, from coordinate 227,285 downwards.
GAATGGAGTGAACGACTGGCAAAATTCAGTGCATACTTGCCAGAGTTACAAAAAGGCTTACCAGTTGATGAAGCCTATAAGCAAGAAACACCTGGTACAGATTCAGATCTCAATGCTTACGATGTAGTCTATTATGCAGGAGATTGTAATGCCGGTAGCAAAACTATTGCTATCAATTTACCAAACGATGAAGAAGTACAGTTGCAAAAAGGGACTAGACGTCTTCAGCTTAAAAATGCCATGAAAGCCAAGTTTGATAAGATATTAGTGCCGATTTCTGAAGTTTTAATCGATTCAAGTCAGCGCAAACATATCACTTTTGACGCTTTTTTTGCAAATACAATGTTTCATGAAGTTGCACATGGTTTGGGAATTAAAAACACCATTAATGATAAAGGAACTGTAAGAACTGCATTACAAGAGCATTCTAGCGCTTTAGAAGAAGGTAAAGCAGATATTCTTGGGTTGTATATGATTCAGCAATTAACAAAGAAAGGAGAACTAACGGAAGACATTAAAGACCATATGGTTACCTTTATGGCAGGTATTTTTAGGTCTGTTCGTTTTGGAGCTTCCAGTGCTCATGGTAAGGCCAATATGATTCGTTTCAATTTCTTTAAAGAAAAAGGTGCTTTTAGTCGAAATGAAGATGGAACTTATAAAGTTAATTTTGAAAATATGGAAACTGCTATGACAGAGCTATCTAATTTAATATTAACACTTCAGGGTAATGGCGATTACGAAGGAGTTGCCAAACTAGTTGCAGAAATGGGTATTGTAACAGAAGAATTGCAAGCAGATTTAGATAGATTAAGTTCTGCAGATATTCCTGTTGATGTTATTTTCGAACAAGGCACAGAAGTTTTAGGTTTATAAACTTTTAAATTATTGATATAAAGGCTTTAGTTTTTTGCTAAAGCCTTTTTTTATATCTTGTATTAGAAATAATTTAAAATGGCTTATTGGATTTCTACTATTTTGACCATTGTAATTGTGTATATAATAATTAGTGTTGCACTATATTATTTACAAGACTACTTGTTGTTTAAGCCTGAAAAACTCCCGAAAGATTTCCAATTTTATTATGAAAATCAAGAAACAGAAGAGTACAATATGGAAACTCGTGATGGTGCCACATTAAATGGAGTTCTCTTTAAATCTAAAGAAAAACCAAGAGGTGTTGTACTTTATCTTAAGGGAAATTCTAAAAGTATAAAAGGTTGGGGAAAGTTTGCTGTCGATTTTACAAGACACAATTTTAATGTATTTATGGTTGATTACAGAGGCTTTGGAAAGAGTACAGGAAAACGGTCACAAAAAGCTATAAAGAGAGATTTGCAAGTGGTTTATAATAAACTAAAAGAATTAATAGACGAAAAATATATTATTCTTTATGGTCGATCTTTGGGTTCAGGATTTGCAGCAAAATTGGCATCAATGAATAATCCGAGAATGCTCATCCTTGATGCTCCGTATTATAGTTTAACAAAAGTGACCGCCAGATATATGCCATTTATGCCTTTATCCGTTTTGATGAAATATCCTTTACCTACCTATAAATGGTTAAGGTATGTTTGTTGTCCAATTCATATTATACATGGAACAAACGATAAGCTTATTCCTTATAAAACAAGTGTTAAACTATCTAAAGTAAACCCTAAATTAACCAAATTGCATACAGTTATCGGTGGCGGACACAAAAACTTGAATAATTTTGAATCATATCACAATATGTTGGACGACATACTTAACAAAAAACCTAAAGAAATAGATCTTCAAACGACTAGCATCAATGTCATTCATTCCTCAAAGAGAAAAGCCAAAGCTTAAAAAAGTCATAATCATTTTTGTTATTATGTATTTAGGAATTGCTTCTACATTATATTTTTTACAGGATAACATTTTGTTTAGACCAACAGTTTTAGCAAAAGATTTCGAATATAAATTCTCGTATCCTTTTGAAGAATTATTCTTAAATCCAGAAGAAGGAGTAGTTATTAATGCACTTCATTTTACGAATATAAAACCTAAAGGCGTTATTCTATATTTTCATGGAAATGCTGGAGATTTAAGTCGTTGGGGAAAAATCATGGAATATTTTGTTCAACTGAATTATGATGTTTTAGTTATGGATTATCGTACTTACGGAAAAAGCACTGGTGCTTTATCTCAAGAAGGGCTTTATAGAGACGCACAATTTTGTTATGATTATTTAAAAAAATCTTATCCTGAAGAGTATATCACTGTTTATGGTCGTTCTTTAGGCACAACATTTGCAGCGTTTGTTGCATCCAAAAACAACCCGAAGCAAATTATTTTAGAAACGCCTTATTACAGCATGTCCGATGTTGCAAAATTACGTTTCCCACTTTTGCCAACTAAATATTTATTGAAGTACAAATTACCAACATACAGTTTTATGAATAAAATTGATTGTAATATTTTAATATTACATGGTTCAGAAGATAAAGTCATAAAAATAAGCTCTGCTGAAAAACTATTTGAAGTCGCTCCAGAAAATCAAACAACGTTCATAGCTATTGAAGGTGCAAGCCACAATGATTTAATTAACTTTGAAGAATATCATAATGCCATTAAGGACCTACTTCTTCAATAAGATTAAGTTCAATTACAATTTTGTGATTCTAAATCTCACCTCCTTTCAAAAAAGAGAATAATTCTTAATTAAAATATAAAAAGTAATATTTATTGTTAAATATTTCTAAATGTTTGTAACTATATCTTTTTTGGAACGTCAATTGTGATATAAAATTTAAATAATTAAACAAATATATTATGTACAAGCCAGCCTTATTATTAAGCATGTTTTTAGTATTAAATCTTAATGCTTTAACAAATAACACAGATAACTATAATTCATGTAATTTAGATCGTTTTGAAGAATGTACTTTATCTAAAGTCTTATTTCTAGATTATGATAAATCAAGAAATTATAAAGAAATTGATATTAACACAATTGATTTAGTTGAGATAGATGAAGAGGTTAATTTAAATTTTGATACTACAAAGTATCTGCCTGAAGGATTTAATGCATTAAAAGGTAAAGACGATTTAGATTGGAGCAAAATTGAGTTAATCGAAATAGAAGAAGAGGTCAATCTTGATTTTGACACTTCTAAATACTTACCTAAAGAGTTTAATCCATTAAAAGGTAAAGGTGATTTAATTGGAGTGAGATAAATTAAAATCTATATAATTTGAAAAGCCAGTAATTTAAAATTACTGGCTTTTTGTGTTAAAAGAAATTATAAGTCAATAAAAATTAGTAAATTAATCGTCTTATTAACTAAATAAACCAACAAATTATGAAAAAATTTTTAGCATTATTCGTAGTAGTATCACTGTCATTCAGTGCTATTGCACAAGACGATCTATTTCTTGTTTTTGAACTAATGAAAGTCGACAATGAACAAGAACAAGCGTATTGGGAAACAGAAAATTTCTGGGAAAAGATTCATCAACAACGCGTCAATAATGGAGATATTGTTGGATGGGATCTTTGGCAATTATCACCAGGTGGAGAAACACAAGGGTTTCAATATATGACTGTGACACTTTTTAACAGTGCTAAAGGCATGTTTCAAGGAGGTAATTTTATGGAAAATGTAAAAAAGGCATACCCTGATTTGTCGGAAGAAGATTTAAGAAAAAAGTTTGAACATACTTCAAAATCAAGAGACCTTGCAGTACGTATTTATTTAAGACAAATCGCAACGACCACGAATGAATCGTTCGATATGCCTTTAGGTTCAATCGCTTTTATCAATTATATGAAAGTAGAAATGGGTAAATACGGAGCTTATGAGAAAGCCGAAACAGAAGTGTTCCAACCAATGCATCAAAAATCTGTTGACGATGGAAATAGGAGTGCATGGGGTCTATTGAGATTTATGCTTCCATATGGTAGTGATGTATACGCAACGCATATAACCTATGATATGTATAAAGATATTGACCAGGCGATAAGTGATAGAAGTTCAGGTATGGGAACATTGACAGAAGCGCAACAAAAGGCTGTTCAGGACGGTATTGCAACACGTGATTTAAAATCTGGAGTTATGGGGACTTTAGTGAAAAAGGTCCGATAATTAATTTTAATTATATTAATAAAATAAAAAGAACCGCTTAAGCGGTTCTTTTTTGCTTGTATATATTTTAAATTAAAACTGTGATTCCATGTAATCTATATTTTTGCAAATCGTAAACCAGTTATTACATATGCAATCAAATGATTATACAGTGCTTCAATTTTTTCATCTGCCCTGACTTCGGGAACACTAAACTTTTTCTGGCATACAGAAATAAGAAATTGAAAACTAAAGCAGAACGATGTTAAAAGCGAATAATTATATAATTATTTCCTTAAGATATGAGTTCAAAATGTAATTACATTTTTCCTCATTTATATTTTCCTAACCTAGACTTATCTCTTTACTAACCAACCAGAAAGTATTTTTATAGATACATTTTCTGATTATGTTAGTTTCATTAGAAAAAAAATTAATTACAAACAGTTTGTTCAATTGTAATTGCTCCAGTATTCATATCCATTGTAAGGGTTCCAATGTAATGTGTTCCCATGTCTCCAATGAGATTATAATGCCATGTGCCTATAAAAGAATCAGGGGTTCCCAAATACCTATCAATTTCTCTTATTTTAAATGTCTCTCCAGTTAAGCTACTTGTTACTTCTCCTTTTATTTGATCTATTTCTTTATAAATCACATTTGGTTCGTAGCGCATCACATAATGAATTCTTAATGTGCCTCCTTCCAAAAAATCAACCATATCGCCATTACAAAATATTGGTGACCAGTATGAACCTGAAAACCATCCTTGTTCAACATTTTTAGCTTCATGTTGTGATTTTAATTTATATTTACCAAAACCTGGACCATAAGGACTAGTATATGTTTGATCAAAAAAGAAAGGAACATCTCCCGTATTTACAATTTGGGTAATTATAAGTGTTGGCCAATCATATGATTGGACTCCAATTTCATTACCGTATTGGTCATACCAAATTCCATCGGCCATATAGTCTGTTGAACGACTCGAAACTAGCTTCCTGAAATATGACCATTTTTCACCATCTTTATTCATTTTGAAATGGAAAGTAATCCACCCATTTGAATCTATCCAAGTATCTGGATAAATTCCATCTTTAGACAATAGTCCTTCATTCCAATGCATAATTAATTTGCAATCTAGCAGATCTACTGGCATCATATACGGAATATAATCATAATCACTAATTAAGTCGTTCCAAAAAGAAATGCCTTCGCCATTGTAAATTGTTTGCTTGTAATGCGGGAAGTTGGCAAAAGCGGGATCACCCAAAATGGCATTAATAAGATAATTATCAAAATGGTGGGCTTGGAAGTTAAATCCCCATTCATCAACACCTGTTAACTTGTCTTTATTAGCTTTACTACTTAAAAGCTCCATTTCTTGTTCAGGCTTGATTATTTCATCTTTATCACAGGAAGTAAATGAAAATGAAACTAAAGCCAATAACATTAATAAATATATGTTTCTCATTTGTATATAATTTAAATATTAGAACTAATACAAATTTCAGAATTATTTGTGATGTCAACTTATCAATTGGGAAGCATTCCTTTTAAATTTTAAAGCATCAATTATAATTTTGAAGCATGGATTTGAATTCATATCTAAAATGTCAGGATAGAAACGACCAAAAGAAGAACTAAAATTTTTTAGTAATGCCTACTTTGTGGGCAATTTTGTTAAACCTTGGTTCATCGTATAAATTCTTAAAAACCGGATTTAACATGATTAGAGGTAAATCTTCATTTTTATATTTATATGCTAATTCAAGGTAATCAAGAGCTCCTTCCTTTTGGTTTACAAAGAGATGAGCAATTGCAATAATTGAAGGGTTTGAACAATATAATTTTGAACCTGTTGTGGCTTCTAATAGCCAATGATTCACTGAATTATCAAAATTTTCATTCTCGAAATATTTTGCCATCGAATAATTTCCCATAATTTCATGTAATTCTTTCCAAGATTCTTTAGCTTTTTCCTTTTCTCCAAGAAGATAATAGGCAATTCCAAGATCATTCCAAGCTAATCCGTGATTTGGGAAAAGTTCTAACACTTGATGATATTTTTCTATTGCTTCATTATATTTCCCTGTTAACAAATAGCTGTAGCAAACCCAAGATATTGTCATAGGGTTTAGAGGGTCAAGATGCTCTGCAGTAATGGCCTCTTTTAGCAACCTGTCCTGATTCCCTTTTATTGCCCAATATTTTGATAAAAGTATATGACCATAAGGATTATTTGGGTTTAAACCCAAACCCTTATCAGCCATTTCTTTCATTTCTTCCCAGTTCCAGTCCAATTTCCCAAATATTTTTCCTTTTGTGATATAGGCCTCTGCAAGAGAACTATCTAGACCGATAGCTTTGTTCATTGCATTATTTGCAGCCAAATGACTTTCTAGCCTATTCTTAAATTTGTCTTCATTGTTTTGGATAAATTTATTCATAATTACATAGCAATCTGCAAGACAAGAATAGGAAGGTGCAAATGTTGAGTCAATTTGAATAGATTTATTAAGGTAACTGATTGCTTTTTGTATAGATTCAGGGTTTTGATTTTGCCATAAAAGTTTACCCCTAAGGTAATATTTATAAGCGTTTGGGTTGACCTTACTTGAATTTGAATTTTCACTTTCATTATTAAAAACTAGGCCTATTTCATTTGCTATTTGGGTTGATATATTATCAGCTAGTTCAATAATATTTGAAAAATTCTGTTCATATTTATTTGCCCATATATGCTTTTCTTTAGGTAGGGGCTCAATTAATTGGACAGTGACCCTTAAACTATCACTACTGAAAATTACAGACCCTTCTAGCAATAAATTTACATTTAGATTTTCAGCTATTTGAGAATAGGGAATAATGGAGTCCTGGAAAATCATGGTTGAGCCTCTGGAAATAACTCTTAACCCCTTTATTTTGGAGAGTTCCAGTGTAATAGCATCGGTTAGACCTATGGCCATATATTCCATGTTTTTATTTTTAGAAAGGTCGAGTAAAGGTAGAACAGCAATTGATGCCTCATTAAGTATAGAATCAACACGTGTGCTTTTTGAATCTGATTGAAAAGCAGTATAAATAATAAATATAAGAACTGAACATATTAAAATGAATGCAATCAAAGCTTTGCGATTGTGTATTATTTTTGCCGTTTTTGGAAGATGAACAATTTTATCAACTCTGTGATTTTTATAATCTCCAGGAGTTATTCCGAAGCTATCATGAAAACATTTGTTAAAATAAGATGGACTGCTAAAGCCAACTTTATAGGCAATTTCAGAAGCCGTATAGGTATCTTCTTTCAAAAGTTCAATGGCTTTTTTAAGTCTTGTCTCACGAATAAAATGATTTGCTGATTTACCAGTTAATGCTTTTACTCTTCTTAAGGTTTGAGAACGACTGAAACCAAGTTCTGATGCAAGTTCTCTTACACCAAAATCTTCTTTACCGATATTTGAATTAATTATTCTTTTTATTTTATTTAAAAACCTATTTTCATCCATGCTTTTAATAAAATAAAGTTTTATTTACTTCATATCACTGTTTTTTAAAGAATCCTGTGGTCAATAAATTAAAAAATGAAGTGATTCTAAAGCATTGCGATTCATACTTTTGCTTTAAGCGTTTTAATTTAGAAATAATAGGTATAAATTTTTATGATTTTTATCAGTTTTGAGCCGACTAAATACATATAACATTTTTAAAATCTGTTTCGACAAAGAATAACATTATTAATGTGTATAAATAGAAAATATAAATAACAAAGAATTTACTTAAAATGTAAACCCTTTGTTGATATAATAGCCTTTCGATTTCGCTTCAATTAGCTCAATGAGAGATTTTGATTATTCCTGAAGTTCTACAATCAAAGAATCAGCAGTTTTAGTTACTTTGGTTAAACCATGCTTGGCTAGCCCTTTCATACCTTTAACCCAACCTTTGTTGCTTAAACCAGATTGAGTTTTTTGATCAGATAGATTCATTCTTTTTTGGGTTTTTAAGGATATTGAAAACGGCTTTTCATTATCGCTTAAATCAATTTGATATTTCTGGTCTAACCTAAAGGAAGAATAATATTTCTTGATTGGATTGGTTGTTGGTTAAAGATATAAACAATCCTTCCTTACCAATTACTATTAACATACATTGTTTCTTTTTCAACCTATAGTTTTTATTTGTTATCAACGGTTTAGCCCAAAAACCAATTGTGCAGCAACCGAATTAAATGCAAAATGTTCTTGTCCAACAGGAACGCGAAACATAGGATTTATGATTACTTGCAATATTGACATACAGCTACCAGTACAAACAAGGTGAAACTAAAAACCACAAAACTTGGTGCTATAACAAAAACCAAAGAAGTGATTACCATAAGCACAAAGGAAAAAATCAGTAACAACTTGGCGCCATATTTTTCTAAAAGAAAGCCAGCAGGAATAGATATTACACTATGCGCTAAAAATAATGAAAATGATAAAAAGCCTGTCATACTAAACTTAAATCGAAACTTTCTTTTACATCTACAATGATTGAATTAAGAATATTGGTGATAAAGGAAATAATAAAAAAGATGCGCATTACCAATAAGACAATATGGTAGTATCTTTTAGTTGGATTTTAATTGTTCATTAAATTTATAACTGATTTTTAATAAATATAAAAACTCCAAATGTATACGCTATGCATATATAATGTGAGTGAAAGTTTTTCCAATGTATTATTAATATTCTTTCCAACTCTTCTTGTATCTCAATCTATTTACTTTAGATTTAATTCTTGACTATAATTGGCTTCCAAATATGAATTAACGCTCTCGGCATTATTTATTAATTTTTCATAAATTCTTAAATGAACAATTGATGACATTACAATGATACCAACAACCTTTGATGAATTCTCAATTGACAAAATACAATGACGTGTATATGGAGATGATGCGCCATAAAAATCTACACCATTTTTATAGATAACTTCTAATCCTTCTGAATTATGGCAGTTACCTGTTAATTCACGCAATTCCTGTCGAGCCTTTTTTGGTAATTGATTAAACCGTACAATTTGGGTATCGTAATGAGCATAAAACTTATTTAGCTGTGAAGTAAGCGAATCGTTTATCAGATAGGTTTCTTTACCTAAAATCTTTAAACCATCCCAAGTATTTTCATCTCTGTCCACTGGCAATACTTCTGATAAATCCCAGCCGAGATAAGTAGCTATCTTAATAGAATCCATTATTTGCAGATCTTTTTGTTCAATAGCTTTTAGAACTTCTATTCCAATGTTATAGTGATTGGATAACATGGTTCTACACACATTAATTTTTTTTATGTCATTCTTTAAATCTTTGTAAATAGATTGAATATAACTTCTCTCTTTTATAATAATCTTGCGCTTTTCGTTCCAATTATTTATAGACAAGGCAATAAGAATACCTATCACGACCAACACGATTTCGCCAATAGCATATTTAAAGTATTTGGCGGTTTTGCCTTCGTTGAGAAGATTTTGGCGGATAGCACGAAAAAATTTTATCATGGGTCTATGGATTAAAATGTTCCAGTTCTTTGTCTATTTCGTTTACGGTTTTCTTTACCTTGTCCTGCAACTGTTCCAAAGTAAAACAGATTGCTCTTTTGAACCTTTTTCTTCCGGCTAATTCGTTTATAAATTCTCTGCTTTTCAAAAGATTTACATAATCAACTATATATTGATATTCAGGATGTCCTAGACTTGATTTGACCGGGTTTTTTTCATCTATTGCCTCCAAAAATTTTGTATAATAAGGTTTAATTGCTGATGTCTGTAATAGTCCTGCTTCACTCATCCATAAAGTTTTATTGGGGAATTCATTGCTAAATAAATTGGCGATATCGGCCCTTAAGTTGTTTGAAGAAATAATATCTATACCGATAGACTTTAATGATTCATAAGCTGAAGAAGTAAACTGAATTCTTTCTACAAAATAGGCATGATTTAAATACATTCCAATGGTGTCATTGAATGGTTCTTTATTTTTTAAATGTGCTATCAGTGAGGTGATTTCACCAGTAATGATTTGCTGAATTTCTATTGTATTTTGTAAAATGGAATCGTTTGATACCAAATCCCTTTTAAGTTCAATAAGTATTTGCTTCTCCTTTTGCCGTTGCTGTCTGTCTTGGTTCCAATTGTTCACTTGTAAAGCCAATAAAATACCAATCATCACCAGCACAATTTCACCAATAGCATAGCGCAGATATTTAATAGGCTTGTTGTCGTCTACTAATGTCTTTCGAATTCTTCTAAAGAACTGAATCATTTTAAAAACTTAAAAGAGGTTTAAGACTAGATGTTTGGAGAAATCTAAAAGTAATCGATTTATTTTATATTACCACAGTATTTATTAGTAATACCATTCAATTTATAAAAGCCACAATTCTTAACGGCGCCCCAGAACCTCCTTTTATTTTCATAGGTAATGCCACAATGTGAAAACCTTTACTAGGTAATTTATTAAGGTTTGTTAAGTTTTCAAAGGCAGAAATATTATGAGACATAAGGTTAACATGTGTTTGAAAATTTTGAGATTGTCCATAATCTATACTTGCTGTATCAATACCAATAGCTTTTATGTTTCTGTTCTCAATTATCCATGTTGCAGCTTCAGGTGAAAGTCCTGGAAAATGTAACTCTTTTACAGCTTCTGGGCCACGTTTATCAGTGCCTAGATACTTTAAAACATCTGGATAAAATTTAGAAAAACCTGTTTCTAAAAGCACAATACTTTCGTTTGGAATTTGTATACCTTCTTTTGTTTCCCAATTCATCAAATCTTCAATACTTATCAGATAATCAGGATTACTTATGGTTTTTTCAGAAACATCAATTTTAATAGCTTTACCAACTAGTTTTTCTAAAGGAATTTGATCTACGGTTTCAGAATTTTCAGAGAAATGTATTGGCGCATCAATGTGAGTGCCTCCATGTTCTGCAGTTTCAAAGTTATTTGCTGAATAATAGAATCCTTGGTCAGTTTTTCCGTTAAAAACAGTATCCAATTTAAACTCTTTTGCTGTTACCCAATAAATGGTTTCACTTGAATAGTCATGAGAAAGATCGACAATTTTCCGTTCCAAAATATTCTTTTGTGGTTCTTCTTTAATGTTATTAATGTCTGATGAATTGTTTTTGCAAGAAGTTAATATTGTAAACAGGGCAAACAGTGTTAAGGAGTTTGATCTCATAATCTTATAGTATCATTTGACTTGAGTTACTTTTTCAATATTGGTGGTATAAGTATTTAAGTAAAGTTATTTATTTTTTATTTATAGTTGCTAATATTTTTTAATTAAACCGTAGTTTGATTTCTATAACCCTGAATAAAATTTAAGGGCTTATATAAATTTTGCGGCTGTTTATTATATTAGTTCGCCTTTGTCATTTATTGTTAGCTCTTTTATATCATTATTCTTTTGTAAGGTTATATTATAAATTAATTGAGTTTCATTATTATGATTAAATGAAATAGTAAGCTTTGTTTTTGAAAATATCCAATCTGGGAATTTTTTTGAAAGTTTAACTCTTAAATTAACTGGTAATGCAATGTTTTTATAAACTTCTTTCGAGTTTAAAATTTGCCCGTTGTTGTTGTAAGTTAAATTTAAAGTGTGCTTCCCTTTTTTTAGTTTTACATTGTAAACTGCTGGCTCTGAACTTTCATAAACTTTGGCTTCTTTAATATTGTAGTTTCTGGCGTCCGCCTGAAGTTCTTTAACTACTTTAGGTAATTCAAAATTGTTCACTGCAAAAAAATAGGTTGAATTACTTTTTGTTAAATTGCGATTTCCGATAAAAGAATCTAAATTGGATGTCAAGTTAGCCATTGCCAATTCTTGGGCTTGTAAGTTTAATAAACTAATTAAACTGATAAAGGTTAAAAATAAAGTTTTCATAATATTTGAATTTTTAGGTTAATACTATTTTGTTTTCAGATACAAAGATGTTTCAAAAATGAAGCATAGGATTTTCCATTAGGCTCAAATGATGTTCTTAAAAGTTCAAATAAATATTTAGTCTAAATTTCTGGTAATTAAGTGCTTTTCAAACGAAATTGATTTGGAGTAATAGCATATTTTTGTTTGAATACTTTATTGAAATGTGAAGCATTTTTAAATCCGCTTTCATAGCAGATCTCATTAATTTGTAAACTTGTATTGTTTAAAAGTGATGTCGCATATTTCAGGCGTTTGTGTTTTAACCAATTTGCAGGTGTATCTCCAAAATGATTTTTGAATTCACGTTTAAACGTGGAAAGACTTGTGTTACATAGCTTGGCAAAGTCCTCTAATTTTAAATCGTATTGAAAGTTTTTATGCATAATTTGCTCGTAGTTCACTTTTGTAACTTGCTCAAGTGATTTAAAATATTTTGTGAGATTATGGTTTTGAGGATTTAAAACAATATTGAATAAGAGTTCTTTAAATTTCATTTCAATAAGTTCTTTTGGTATTTCATTGCCTTGTTTAAGATAATTAAAGACAGAAAGGATTAAAGATTGAAAAGAGTCATTCACAGCAATTTCAAAGATTTGTGGAAATTCTGTATTATTAATTAAGGAGCTATCGGGATTAAGTTCTTTAATGAAATTTCTTATAAAATCATCAGTGATGAAAAAAAGCATCACGCAATAGTCAACTTCAAAATATTGTTTGGTTGTATAAACACCTTTTCTAATAAATAAGGCATCACCAGAAGTTATCTCATATTTTTTATCTGGAGCAATCCAATCTTTTTTCCCACTAATTACATAAGTTATCATGTTTGTTTCCGTCCAAAGTTGAAACTCCTCAGAATTTATAGGACATTTATACTCAACAATAAGATAGTCATCTCCAGCTACCTTATTGTATTTTGGATTCTTCTTAAAATATTCAAATAAATCAACAATCATAAAATACTATTGAAATAGTTAATTTAGTTGATTTTAAGTTTAAAGTCAAGTATTTATAGAATAATGAATTTGCATTTTTACCAGAGTAGGATTACTTTAGATTTATGAGAGAAAACTTTCTCCATTATATATGGGAACATAAGAAATTTGATACTTCAGATTTAAAAACTATAAATGGAGAGGCTATTAACATTGTTTCAACTGGACAGCATAATTTAAATTCCGGACCTGATTTTTTTAATTCGCAACTTAAAACCGATGAACAATTTTGGGCTGGTAATGTTGAAATCCATATGAATTCTAGTGATTGGTATATTCATAATCATGAGAATGACAGAGCTTATGATAATGTAATTCTTCATGTGGTTTGGAAGTACGATACAGATATTTATAGAAAGGACAACACAGTAATATCAACTTTAGAACTCAAAGAATATGTTTCAAAATCTACTTTGAATAATTATGAAAAACTATTTTCTAAATCACAAAAATGGATTAATTGTGAGCATGATTTCTCAACTGTTGATGATTTTTTGATTGAAAGCTGGTTAGAACGCCTGTATTTTGAACGCTTAGAGAGAAAATATATCGATATTGTAAACTTACTTGAATATGAAACAAATAATTGGGAAGCAGTTTTGTTTAAAATGCTATTTAAAAGTTTTGGACTTAAGGTTAATGCTGTTTCTTTTTTAAGTATTGCCAATTCTTTTGATTTTTCAGTTTTAAAAAAATCACAATCTAAATTAGCTTCAATTGAAGCTTTGTTTTTTGGTCAAGCAGGACTACTTGAAAATGATTTTCAAGACACCTACTACATAAAACTTCAAAATGAATATCAATTTTTAATGCAAAAATTCAACTTAAATACTATTGGGGTTATACCTCTGAAATTTTTTAGATTGAGACCCCCTAATTTCCCAACGATTAGATTATCGCAATTTGCAAAATTGTACTACACACGTCAAAATCTATTTTCAATAGTCATAGAAAACCATTCAAAAGAAGAATTTTACACACTTTTAATTTCAGATACTTCGGAGTATTGGCAAACACATTATGCCTTCGGCAAGACTTCAAAACCATCAAAAAAAAGACTAACCAAACAGTTTGTCGATTTACTTTTAATAAATACTATAATCCCTATAAAATTCAGCTTTGCAAAATATCAAGGTAAAGATATAAACGATGAAATAATTAAACTGATTTCAGAAATATCATCTGAAAAGAATAGTATTGTTGAAACTTTTAACACATTAAAACCTGTTTCAAAATCGGCGATTCAATCACAAGGACTAATTCAATTAAAAGCAAATTATTGTGATAAAAATAAATGTTTGCAATGCGAAATTGGGAATTCTCTTTTAACAGGAATTGATTAACTTGCGGCATGAATATTTTTTACAATACATTACTCTATTTTCAAAAGCATGGATACTACGTTTGCCAACGAATAGCCGACAGATTAGGAATAAGAGCAAAAGTGGTGAGAACATCATTTATGTATTTAACCTTTGTGACTCTAGGTTTTGGTTTTGCTTTATATTTATTTATAGCTTTTTGGATGCGTATTAAAGATATTGTTTATACTAAACGTTCATCAGTATTCGACTTATAATCTATGAATCCGATTATCAAACTTTTCAGATCAAGAATTTACACTGCAGTTTTATTGTTAATAGTCTTGTTAGCCATTGGTATTTTTGGCTTTAAACTTCTTTCAAATTATACTTGGATTGATGCGTTGTACATGACAGTTATTACGATAACAACGGTTGGGTTTGCCGAGGTTAATCCATTAGATGAAGTTTCCAAAATATTTACTGTATTTTTAATTTTAACAAGTATTATTATTGTCGGTTATGCATTAACAATAATTACAGAATATATTTTGAGTAAAAATGATTTTGAAGAATTAAAACAAAAAAAGATGCAAAAAATGATTGATAACCTAAAGAACCATATTATTATTTGTGGTTATGGTAGAAATGGAAAACAAGCTGCTACAAAATTATTAGCATATAATAAATCGTTTGTAGTTATAGAAAAGGATGAAAAGATTGAATCTAGACTACAAATGGATAATGTGCCTTATGTTATGGGAAATGCTAATGAAGATGAAGTTCTTCTGGAAGCAGGAGTTGAAAGAGCATCTTGTTTTATTACTGCCTTGCCAAGTGATGCAGATAATTTGTTTATTGTACTTTCAGCAAGACAAATGAATAAGGACATGACTATTATTAGCCGTGCATCTCAAGAATCGTCATATGATAAATTAAAGTTTGCAGGAGCAGATAATGTTATTTTACCAGATAAAATAGGTGGTGACCACATGGCATCATTAGTGGTTGTTCCAGGATTGATGGAATTTATTGATAATTTATCCATTGTTGGAAAATCTAACATTAATATTGAAGAAGTTGCAGTTGAAAAACTTTATAATACAAAGAAAATAAAAACCCTTAAAGAGCTTGACTTTAGAAAGAAGACCGGTTGTAGTGTTATTGGTTTTAAAGACCCAAATGGTGAATATATTGTAAACCCAGAAGCAGATATAAAATTAATACCAAATTCAAAAGTTATTGTTCTAGGAAAACCAGAACAAATACAGAATCTTAATACGTTATACAATTTAGAACAGCCCTCATCATTTTAACGAGCGATGTTTTAAAAAACCAATTTTTTTTAGCATCTTGTCAGCATCAATTTAATTTTCTTTAAAAATACTAACTAATATTTTCACTATTATGAAGAAATATCTTCTTTCAATTTTCACACTTTTTTTACCATTAATCACATTTGCGCAAGAAGCTGAAAAAGGCCTAGATGAGCGTATTAACGATTGGTTTATGCCGATAGCAGATGGTTGGGAACATCTTGTTTTAACAACCGTACCATTAGGTTCTTATAATATTCCTTTTGTAGTAATTCTTTTAGTATTAGGAGCTACGTTCTTTACAGTATATTTTAAATTCCCGAGTTTCACAAAGTTTGCATTAGCAATAAATACTGTTAGAGGAAAATATGATGAGATTGAAGGAGGTCATGCAGCAGGAGATCCTGAAATGGCAATAGATGGTGATATTCCAGACACCATTAGAGACGAAAGTAAAGAAGGAGAAGTATCGCACTTTCAAGCTTTAGCAACAGCAGTTTCAGGAACAGTAGGTTTAGGAAATATTGCAGGTGTTGCAGTTGCTATTGCACTTGGTGGTCCAGGTGCTACATTCTGGATGATTGTTTGTGGATTAATTGGAATGTCAACAAAATTTGTAGAATGTACTTTAGGTGTAAAGTATAGAGATGTTGGTGAAGATGGTACTGTATATGGAGGGCCAATGTATTATTTGTCTAAAGGATTAAAAGAAAGAGGTTTTGCGGGAATTGGAAAAGTGTTGGCGGCTTTATTTGCTATTCTTTGTATTGGAGCGTCTTTTGGAGGAGGTAATGCTTTTCAATCAAATCAAGCAACAGTTCAAATTTCTTCTATGCTAGGACTTGAAGGTGGCTCTATGGGTTTTGTTATCGGAATTATTTTAGCAGTATTGGTTGGTATTGTAATCATAGGAGGAATTAAAAGAATTGCAAGTATTACCGAAAAAATTGTCCCATTTATGGCAGGGATTTATGTGCTAGCTGCAATAGTTATAATTATTGCGAATTTCAGTGATATAGGAACTGCTTTTGGCTTAATTTTTAATGGTGCATTTACTCCAATGGCTGGACTTGGTGGCTTGGTAGGTGTGCTTATTGTTGGATTTCAACGTGCAGCATTTTCTAATGAGGCTGGAGCAGGATCTGCAGCCATAGCACATTCGGCAGTAAAAACAAATTACCCTGCATCTGAAGGTGTAGTAGCACTTTTAGAACCATTTATTGATACGGTTGTTATTTGTACGATGACAGCTTTAGTAATCATCTTTTTTAATATTGATGGTGGTAATATGCAAAGTGTTTTTCAATACGGAGCAGCTGGAGATTCGGCAAGTAGTGTTTTACTAAATGCTGATGGAAGTTCAATTGGAGGAGTAGATTTAACCTCTATGGCCTTTGACTCAGTAATTCCAGGATTCTCCTATATCTTAACTATTGCAATTGTTTTATTTGCTTTTTCTACGATGATATCTTGGTCATATTATGGTCTGCAATCATGGAAATATTTATTTGGTAAAGGTAAAACGGCAGATACTGTTTATAAAGTTTTATTCTTAATCTTTATAGTAATAGGAGCTGCAGCAACGTTAGATGCTGTAATCAAATTTTCTGACGCAATGATTTTAGCTTTAGTTTTCCCTAATATGATTGGGTTATTTTTCCTATTCCCTAAAGTTAGAGAGGAAATGGCAAATTATGTCAGTGCTATTAGAGAAAAAATGATAAACTAATTTAAATTAAATATGAAATCCTATTTCACGTTTTCAAAAAGACAACGAAATGGGATTTTTTTATTGTTATTTCTTATCATAGTTTTTCAATGCATCTATTTTTTTATAGACTTTTCTTCAGAAGAAATTAAATATAATGAGGCTGAATTTGAATTATTTCAAAAAGAAATAGATTCATTACGTCTAGTTGAAATTGAAAATAGAAAGCCTGTAATATATCCTTTCAATCCAAATTTTATTACAGATTATAAGGGATATACATTAGGAATGAGTAATGAAGAGATAGACAGATTGTTAAAATATAGAGAACAAAATTTGTGGATTAATTCTGTAAAGCAATTTCAAGAAGTTACTCAAGTTTCAGATTCTTTACTTAATGCAATTTCACCTTATTTCAAATTTCCAGATTGGGTTACAAACCCAAAATCTCAAAATACTAGTGCTTTTAAAAACTATAATACTCCAAGATCTTTTGAAGAGAAACTAGACTTAAATACTGCTACTGCAAGTCAGCTTCAAAGAGTAAATGGTATTGGTAAAGCACTCTCTGAACGAATAGTAAATTTTAGGAGTAAATTTGTTGGTGGCTTTATAGCAGATGTTCAGCTACAAGATGTATATGGTTTATCGCCTGAAGTTATTGAAAGAATAGGAGAACAGTTTACTGTAAAAACCCCAAGACAGATTGAAAAAATAAATTTGAATACCGCGTCATCGGAACAATTAGTGACCATCCAACATATAGACTACCAACTGGCGCACAATATTATTGAGCAAAAAACTTTGCGCGAAGGATATAAATCCCTGGATGAATTATTAAAAGTAAAAGACTTTCCTGTAAATAAAATTGAGATAATTAAATTATATTTGACCCTCGATTAAATATTTTAAAAATTGCATGTATGAATAGTATGTACTTCAGCGAAGAACATCAACTTTTTAGAAAAAGCCTTCAGGATTTTTTACAGAAAGAAGTGGTGCCACATATTGAAAAATGGGAGAAAAATGGAAGTATAGAACGTTTCATTTGGAAGAAGTTTGGAAAAATGGGTTATTTTGGTCTAGCATATCCTGATGCCTATGGAGGCTTGGATTTAGATCTTTTTTATACAGTAATTTTATTAGAGGAACTTCAAAAAATAAACTCTGGAGGTTTTGCTGCTGCTATTTGGGCACATTGTTATTTAGCAATGACGCACCTTAATAAAGAGGGAAACCACGATATAAAGGAAAAATATTTATCCTCTAGTATTTCTGGAGAAAAAATTGGATGTCTTTGTGTGACCGAACCTTTTGGTGGTAGTGATGTGGCTGGTATGAGAACAACTGCTGTGAAAAGTGGAAACAATTATGTTCTAAATGGTTCTAAAACATTTATTACTAATGGTTATTATTCTGATTATATGGTAGTTGCTGCCAAAACAAATCCAGAGTTAGGAAATAAGGGTATTAGTATGTTTGTAGTTGATAGCAACACCCCTGGAATTTCTGTTACTAAATTAGATAAGTTAGGTTGGCGAGCTTCAGATACGGCCGAAATAGCATTTGATAATGTTAATGTTCCTGTAGCTAACTTAATGGGAGAAGAAGGAAAAGGCTTTTCTTATATCATGCAGCATTTTGCGTTAGAGCGATTAGTAATGGCCATTAATGCTCATGCACGGGCAGAATATGCATTAGAATATGCACTGCAATATATGAACGACAGAAAAACTTTTGGTAAAAGCTTAACTCAATATCAAGCATTGAGACACAAGTTTTCAGATTTGTATAGTCAGATGGAAATTTGTAAAGAATACAACTATTCTGTCGCATATAGATTAAATAAAGAAGAATATGTTGTAAAAGAAGCTACCATAGCCAAACTTCAATCTACAAAAATGGCAGACGAGGTTGTTTACGAATGCCTACAATTTTTAGGTGGTTATGGTTATATGGAAGAGTATCCAATGGCTCGTTTATTTCGTGACAGCCGTTTAGGACCAATTGGAGGAGGTACATCAGAAATACTTCGCGAGATTATTTCTAAAATAGTTATTGATAAAAAAGAATACAAACCAGCTACAAAATAATTTTTTAATTTTTAATTGTAATTTAAGAATTAGTAATTATCTTTGCCAACCGAAATTCTAAAAGAGAGGAGGTTAAGATACTATGTTAATTATACCAATAAAAGAAGGAGAAAATATAGATAGAGCGTTAAAACGTTTTAAGCGTAAGTTTGATAAGACTGGTACGAAACGTCAGTTGCAAGTGCGCAAACAGTTTACAAAACCCTCTGTAGAACGTAGAGCTCAAATTCAAAAAGCGCAGTATATTCAGCGTTTGAGAGACGCAGAAGAAAATATGTAATCTTTAAACAGATAAAATTAAAATTCCTGAATGTTCAGGAATTTTTTTTGCCCTAGATTTAAATACCAATAAATCTTCGTATTTTTAGCTTTATACTTATAAATTTAGAAATGCCTTTCAAATCATTTATAAATTATCTTTTGTTAGAAAAAAAATATTCCGAGCTCACTGTAAAAGCTTATCAAAAGGATCTAGGAGATTTCCTGCAATTTTTAAAAATAGAATTTGATACAAATGAAATTAAAGACGCTCATTATCCTCAAATTAGAAGTTGGATAGTTAGTTTGGTTGAGAAAGGAATTTCTAACAGAAGTGTAAATAGAAAAGTATCTGCATTAAACTCCTATTTCAAGTTTCTTCTAAAAGTAGGTGATTTAAATTCAAACCCTTTAGCAAAGCACAGAGCATTAAAAACCAATAAAAAGGTTCAGATTCCATTTTCAGAAATTGAGATAACGAGTGTTTTAGACCAAATTCATCATGAAGATACATTTGAAGGACTGCGTAATAAATTAATTATAGAATTGTTTTATTCTACTGGAATTCGTCGTATAGAACTGGTTCAATTAAAACTTCAAAATTTAGATTTTAATAATAAAACGTTAAAAGTATTAGGTAAGAGAAATAAAGAGAGATTTGTCCCGTTGTTAAGTTCAGTTATAGATACTATCCATAAATATATAGAATATCGAAACAGATTGAATATTATTGTTGACAATGATTATTTATTTTTAACAAAAAAGGGTGTGAAAATTTACGAAACACTTGTTTACAGAATAATAAATGATTATTTTAGTTTAGCATCTTCCAAAGTGAAAAAGAGCCCTCATATATTAAGGCATTCTTTTGCAACTCACTTATTAAACCAAGGTGCAGATTTAAATGCTGTGAAAGAACTTTTAGGACATTCTAGCCTAGCAGCTACGCAAGTTTATACGCACAACAGTATAGCAGAATTAAAAAAAGTGTATTTAAATGCACATCCTAGAAGTAAAAAGTAATAGCAAAACCTTTTGTCTAACCCTAAATACAAAAAAATGAAAGTACACACACAATCAGTTAATTTTAATGCAGATCGAAAATTAATAGATTTTATTCAAAAACGTATGGACAAATTAGAACAGTTTTATGACAAAGTAATTAAAACAGATGTTTATTTAAAAGTTGAAAATACTAGCGAAAAACAAAATAAAATTTTCGAAGCAAGACTTAGTGTGCCAGGCGATAGTTTAGTAGTGAAAAAGCAATGCAAAAC
This sequence comes from Gilvirhabdus luticola, assembly GCF_040117515.1. Classification (NCBI taxonomy): domain Bacteria; kingdom Pseudomonadati; phylum Bacteroidota; class Flavobacteriia; order Flavobacteriales; family Flavobacteriaceae; genus Gilvirhabdus; species Gilvirhabdus luticola. The sequence goes on along the minus strand of NZ_JBEEEN010000002.1, from coordinate 206,270 downwards.
CTTCGAAGAAGGGACAGATATTGCAGTTGCGTCACTAGAAAGACAATTAAAAAAACGTAAAGAAAAATTAAGAACATATTTATGATAAAATATTTCAAAAAATGTTTTGAATAAAAAAATAAATCGATACATTTGCAGTCCGTTAGAAATAACGGGCTTTTTTGTATGAAAAAAAGTTAATAAAAGCCGATATAGCTCAGCTGGCTAGAGCAGCTGATTTGTAATCAGCAGGTCGTGGGTTCGAGTCCCTCTATCGGCTCAAGTTCTTAAACAGAATGAAACGTTTTAATTAAGGGGAGATACTCAAGCGGCCAACGAGGACAGACTGTAAATCTGTTGGTTTTCACCTTCGCAGGTTCGAATCCTGCTCTCCCCACATAATTAAAATATAAATAAATAATTGCGGGAGTAGCTCAGTTGGTAGAGCGTCAGCCTTCCAAGCTGAATGTCGCCGGTTCGAACCCGGTCTCCCGCTCTAATGAGTTAATGGTTATTAGACAATAGTTGTTAAGTTAAAATTGTAACTCTAAACTTTAACTTTTGAACCTGAAACCTAAAGCCGGTGTAGCTCAGGGGTAGAGCGTTTCCTTGGTAAGGAAGAGGTCACGGGTTCAAATCCCGTCATTGGCTCTATTAAATTAAAGATTATAACACACACTAATATTATATAAACTAAAGATTAAATTATTAAAACATGGCAAAGGCAACTTTTGATCGTTCCAAACCACATTTAAATATAGGTACAATTGGACACGTAGATCACGGTAAAACAACTTTAACTGCTGCTATTACTACAGTATTGGCTAATGCAGGATTGTCTGAAGTAAGAAGTTTCGATTCTATCGACAATGCTCCAGAAGAAAAAGAAAGAGGTATTACAATTAATACATCACACGTAGAATATTCAACAGCAAATCGTCACTATGCTCACGTTGACTGTCCAGGTCACGCGGATTACGTTAAGAACATGGTAACTGGTGCTGCTCAAATGGATGGAGCTATTCTTGTAGTAGCTGCTACTGATGGTCCAATGCCACAAACTCGTGAGCACATCTTATTAGGTCGTCAAGTTGGTATTCCTCGTATCGTTGTTTTCTTAAACAAAGTTGATATGGTGGATGACGAAGAGCTTTTAGAATTAGTTGATATGGAAGTTAGAGATTTATTAAACTTCTATGAGTACGACGGTGATAATGGCCCTGTAATTTCTGGTTCTGCTTTAGGCGCACTTAACGGCGAGCAAAAATGGGTTGATACTGTAATGGAATTGATGGAAGCTGTTGACAGCTGGATTGAATTACCAGAAAGAGATGTAGATAAGCCTTTCTTAATGCCAATTGAAGATGTATTCTCTATTACTGGTCGTGGTACCGTTGCAACTGGTCGTATCGAAACAGGTATCGCTAATACTGGTGATAGTGTTGATATCATTGGAATGGGAGCTGAAAAATTAACATCTACTATTACTGGAGTTGAAATGTTCCGTAAAATATTAGATAGAGGTGAAGCTGGTGATAACGTAGGTATTTTATTAAGAGGTATTGAAAAGACTCAAATTTCTAGAGGGATGGTAATCTGTAAAACAGGTTCTGTTACACCTCATGCTAAATTTAAAGCAGAGGTCTATATCCTTAAAAAAGAAGAAGGTGGTCGTCACACTCCTTTTCATAACAATTATCGTCCACAATTCTATGTTCGTACAACGGATGTAACGGGAAATATTGCTTTACCATCAGGAGTAGAAATGGTTATGCCAGGTGACAACTTGACAATTACAGTTGAATTAATTCAACCAATTGCAATGAATGTTGGTCTTCGTTTTGCTATCCGTGAAGGAGGTAGAACAGTTGGAGCTGGTCAGGTAACTGAAATTTTAGACTAAACAAAGTTTAACAAATATTAAGTTAAAGGTATTCTGTTTATCGGAATACCTTGACTTATATTTACGGGTTTAGCTCAGTTGGTAGAGCACTGGTCTCCAAAACCAGGTGTCGGGAGTTCGAGCCTCTCAACCCGTGCAAAACAGAACGAGGTGAGAAGAACTTTATAATTAGGCTTCAACCTGTTTAAAAATTAAGACAAATAACAAATGGCTGGAATAGTAAATTATATTAAAGAATCGTTTGAAGAGCTTAAAAATCATGTTTCATGGCCTACTTGGTCAGAAGCACAGAGTTTAACAGTTCTTGTAGCAGTATTTTCAATAATTTTTTCGCTTGCTATTTGGGGTGTTGATACAGTATTTAGTCATGTTGTAGAACTTTATTTTAAATGGATTAAAGCTTAAAGAAAGATTTTATGGCAGAAGTAGGTGAAAAAAAATGGTATGTAGTTAGAGCAGTAAGTGGTCAAGAAAATAAGATCAAAACTTATATTGAAAACGAAATTGCCCGATTGGGATATCAAGATTATGTTGATCAGGTATTGGTGCCTACTGAAAAGGTTGTTCAAATTCGTAACGGAAAAAAGATCAATAAGGAAAAGGTTTATTTTCCTGGTTATATAATGATTCAGGCAAACTTAACTGGAGAAATTCCCCACATCATTAAATCTGTTACCAATGTGATTGGGTTTTTAGGAGAAACAAAAGGAGGAGATCCTGTACCATTACGTCAATCGGAAGTTAATAGAATGTTAGGTAAAGTTGATGAGTTGTCTATAGAAGGAGATTTAAATGTGGCTATTCCATTTACTAAAGGAGAAACAGTCAAAGTAATAGATGGACCTTTTAATGGTTTTGACGGTACTATTGAAAAAATAAATGAAGAGAAACGCAAACTTGAAGTAATGGTTAAGATTTTCGGAAGAAAAACACCGTTAGAATTGAGTTATATGCAAGTAGAAAAAGTATAATAATTGTTACACAAAGATAGATGTATTCTTATGCTTCCAATTTATAAGATATGCATTAAACTAAATTATTAAAAATGGCAAAAGAATTAGGTAAAGTAGTTAAGTTACAAGTTCGGGGAGGTGCAGCGAATCCATCGCCACCGGTTGGACCCGCTTTAGGTGCTGCTGGAGTTAATATCATGGAGTTTTGCAAACAATTTAACGCAAGAACCCAAGATAAGCCAGGTAAAGTATTACCTGTTGTAATTTCTGTTTACAAAGACAAATCGTTTGACTTTGTAATCAAGACTCCGCCAGCAGCTGTACAATTATTAGAAGCGGCCAAGGTGAAAAAAGGTTCAGGAGAACCAAATCGAAAAAAAGTAGCTAAAGTGTCTTGGGACCAAATTAAGACTATTGCAGAAGATAAAATGGTAGATTTAAATGCTTTTACTATTGACTCTGCTATGAAAATGGTTGCCGGTACTGCAAGATCAATGGGTATAACCGTAATAGGGAAATTCCCATCTTAATCTATTAAAGACATTTAAAATGGCAAGATTAACAAAAAAGAAAAAAGAAGCTGTAGCTAAAATTGAGAAAGATAAATTATACTCTCTTGAAGAAGCATCAGCATTAATAAAAGAAATTACCAATACAAAATTTGATTCATCTGTAGATATAGCTGTAAGATTGGGAGTTGACCCAAGAAAAGCAAATCAGATGGTTAGAGGAGTGGTTTCACTTCCTCATGGTACAGGTAAAGACATGAAAGTTTTAGCATTAGTTACTCCAGATAAAGAAGAAGAGGCGAAAGAAGCAGGCGCTGATTATGTTGGGTTGGATGAATACCTTGACAAAATTAAAGGAGGTTGGACAGATGTAGATGTTATTGTCACTATGCCAAGTGTTATGGGTAAATTAGGTCCTTTAGGACGGGTATTAGGTCCTCGTGGTTTAATGCCAAACCCAAAAACAGGCACAGTAACTATGGACGTTGCTAAAGCAGTTTCTGAAGTAAAAGCTGGTAAAATTGACTTTAAAGTTGATAAAACCGGAATCGTTCATGCTGCTATAGGAAAAGCATCATTTAGTGCTGATAAAATTGCAGGTAATGCAAATGAATTAATTCAAACATTAATTAAATTGAAACCAACAACTGCTAAAGGAACTTATGTGAAAAGTATACATATGTCTAGCACAATGAGTCCTAGTGTTGCAGTTAATCCTAAAATTGGTTAAGTAGTTAAAAACTTTTATTATGACAAGAGGAGAAAAATCAAATGTAATTGAAGAGTTAACTGCACAATTAGCTGATAATACTAATATCTATTTAGCAGATATTTCGGGATTAGATGCAGGTAACACTTCAAATTTACGTAGAGCTTGTTTTAAAGCGAACGTAAAGTTAGCAGTGGTTAAAAATACATTATTGGAAAAAGCTATGGAAGCATCTGAAAGAGATTTTGGAGATCTTCCAACTGTTTTAAAAGGAAACACTTCAGTAATGTATTCTGAAACTGGAAATGCTCCAGCCAAAGTAATTAAAGCCTTCAGAAAAAAATCAAACAAGCCTTTATTAAAAGGAGCGTTTATTGAAGAAGCAATTTACATTGGTGATGAGCAGTTAGATATGTTAGTAGATATCAAATCTAAAGAAGAATTGATAGGTGAGATTATAGGTTTATTACAATCTCCTGCTAAAAATGTTATTTCAGCACTTCAATCAAGTGGTGGAAAACTTTCAGGTATCTTAAAAACATTATCTCAAAAAGAGGGATAAATTAATAAGTACGCACTTTTTACAATTATATTAAATTAAAAAATTATTAAAACGATAGAAAAATGGCAGATTTAAAAGATTTCGCAGAACAATTAGTTAACTTATCAGTAAAAGAAGTTAATGAGTTAGCTACTATATTAAAAGAGGAGTACGGTATAGAGCCTGCTGCTGCAGCTGTTGCTGTTGCTGCTGGCCCTGCTGCTGGAGGAGATGAAGCTGGTGAAGAGCAAACTGAATTTGATGTTATATTAAAAGCAGCTGGTGGTTCTAAATTAGCTGTAGTTAAATTAGTAAAAGAATTAACTGGTTTAGGCTTAAAAGAAGCTAAAGAATTAGTTGATAACGCACCAAGCCCAATTAAAGAAGGTGTTTCTAAAGATGAGGCTGAAGGGTTTAAATCTTCTTTAGAAGAAGCAGGAGCAGAGGTTGAGCTTAAATAAGCTTATCTCAAGCAAAGATCATATAGGTTTAGGTCTGTCCCGTTTTTAAAACGAGATAAAGACCTAGACCATTTTGCGTATATATAAGTAAGATACGCTTTCAACATATTTTTTAATCATAATTTCGTCCATTGATGTTAGTAACACAAGCTGAAAGATTAAATTTCTCGTCTATTGTAAATAGAACAGACTATCCAGATTTCTTGGATATTCAGATAAAATCCTTTCAGGATTTTTTCCAATTAGAAACAAAATCAGAAGAAAGAAGTAATGAAGGTTTATATAACACCTTCATGGAGAACTATCCAATAACAGATTCACGTAATCAATTTGTTTTAGAGTTTTTAGATTACTTTATTGATCCTCCTAGATACACTATAGAAGAGTGTATTGAAAGAGGACTTACATATAGTGTACCTCTTAAAGCAAGATTAAAGTTATACTGTACAGATCCAGAACACGAAGATTTTGAAACGATTGTTCAGGACGTGTATTTAGGAACAATCCCATACATGACGCCTAGTGGTACCTTTGTAATCAATGGAGCAGAGCGTGTGGTAGTTTCTCAATTACATCGTTCTCCTGGAGTTTTCTTTGGTCAGTCATTTCATGCTAATGGCACAAAATTATATTCTGCAAGAGTAATTCCTTTTAAAGGATCTTGGATCGAATTTGCTACAGACATTAACAATGTGATGTATGCATATATTGATCGTAAGAAAAAATTACCGGTTACAACATTATTTAGAGCTATAGGTTTTGAACGTGATAAAGATATTCTTGAAATATTTGATTTAGCGGAAGAAATTAAAGTATCTAAAACTGGACTTAAAAAATATCTAGGAAGAAAGTTAGCTGCTCGTGTTCTGAACACATGGCATGAAGATTTTGTTGACGAAGACACAGGTGAAGTTGTATCAATTGAACGAAACGAAATTGTTTTGGATCGTGATACAGTTCTTGATAAAGACAATATTGTTGAAATTCTTGATGCAGATGCTAAAACAATTTTGTTGCACAAAGAAAATGCACAACAAGGAGATTATGCAATTATTCATAATACGCTTCAAAAGGATCCAACAAACTCTGAAAAAGAAGCTGTTGAGCATATTTACCGTCAATTACGTAATGCTGAACCACCAGATGAGGAAACAGCACGTGGCATCATTGACAAATTATTCTTTAGTGACCAACGTTACTCTTTAGGAGAAGTAGGTCGTTACAGAATGAACAAAAAATTAGGTCTTGATATTGGTATGGACAAACAAGTGCTTACCAAAGAAGATATCATTACCATAATAAAATATTTAATAGAGTTAATTAACTCTAAAGCAGAGATTGATGATATTGATCACTTATCTAACCGTCGTGTACGTACTGTAGGTGAGCAATTGTCTTCTCAATTTGGTGTTGGTCTTGCTCGTATGGCTCGTACAATTCGTGAGCGTATGAATGTACGTGATAATGAGGTTTTTACGCCAATAGATTTGATTAATGCGAAGACACTTTCGTCTGTAATTAATTCATTCTTTGGAACAAACCAGTTATCTCAATTCATGGATCAAACCAATCCATTAGCAGAGATTACTCACAAACGTCGTTTATCAGCTTTAGGACCAGGTGGTTTATCTAGAGAAAGAGCAGGTTTCGAAGTTCGTGATGTTCACTTTACGCATTATGGTCGTTTGTGCCCAATTGAAACTCCTGAAGGTCCAAATATTGGATTGATTTCATCACTTTCAGTATTTGCGAAAGTGAATTCAATGGGATTCATTGAGACCCCATATAGAAAAGTAACCGATGGAGTTGTAGATATCAAAGGTGATCCAATTTATTTGAGTGCTGAAGAGGAAGAAGAACAACTTATAGCGCAAGCAACTGTAAAAGTTGATGACAAAGGTAAAATATTGCATGAAAAAGTTATTGCAAGACAAGAAGGTGACTTCCCAGTTGTTGAACCAACTTCTGTTAACTATACAGATGTTGCACCAAACCAGATTTCATCAATTTCAGCCTCTTTAATACCATTCTTGGAGCATGATGATGCTAACCGAGCATTGATGGGTTCTAACATGATGCGTCAAGCAGTACCATTATTATTACCACAATCACCAATTGTAGGAACCGGATTAGAAAGACAAGTAGCGTCAGATTCTCGGGTATTGATTAATGCAGAAGGTGGAGGTGTTGTGCAGTATGTAGATGCCAATGAAATTGTTATTAAATACCATCGTACTGAAGACGAAGCAATGGTGAGTTTTGATAGCGATACTAAAAAATATCCATTAGTAAAATTCAGAAAAACTAACCAAGGAACTTGTATTAATCTAAAGCCAATTGTTAAAAAAGGTGACAAAGTAGTTAAAGGACAAGTTTTATGTGAAGGTTATGCTACTCAAAATGGAGAACTTGCTCTTGGTAGAAATATGAAAGTGGCATTTATGCCTTGGAAAGGATATAATTTTGAGGATGCGATTGTAATCTCCGAAAAAGTTGTACGTGAAGATATTTTTACTTCAATCCATATAGATGAGTATTCATTAGAAGTTCGTGACACTAAATTAGGAAATGAAGAATTAACTAATGATATTCCTAATGTTTCTGAAGAAGCTACTAAAGATTTGGATGAGCATGGAATGATTCGCATTGGTGCAGAAGTAAAACCAGGCGATATTTTAATTGGAAAAATTACACCTAAAGGTGAAAGTGATCCAACACCAGAAGAGAAACTTTTACGTGCAATATTTGGTGATAAAGCTGGAGATGTAAAAGATGCATCATTAAAAGCTTCACCTTCATTAAATGGGGTAGTAATAGATAAAAAGTTATTCTCTCGTGCAATAAAAGATAAACGTAAGAGAGCAAAAGACAAGGAAGATACTGCACAGCTTGAGGCAATTTACTATACTAAATTTGATGATTTAAAAGCAATTTTAGTAGAGAAATTATTTGCTATTGTTGGAGGTAAAACATCGCAGGGTATTTTCAATGACTTAGGTGAGGAAGTTTTACCAAAAGGTAAGAAATTCACTCTTAAAATGTTAAATGCTGTTGATGATTATACACATTTAACGTCAGGAACTTGGACAACAGATAAGCATACTAACAAACTCGTTGCAGATTTAATCCATAATTATAAGATTAAAGAAAATGACCTCCAGGGTTCATTAAGACGTGAGAAGTTTACTATTTCAGTAGGTGATGAGTTACCAGCAGGAATTATCAAACTTGCTAAAGTTTATATAGCTAAAAAACGTAAACTTAAAGTAGGTGATAAAATGGCTGGGCGTCATGGTAACAAAGGTATTGTTGCACGTATAGTAAGAGAAGAAGATATGCCATTCCTAGAAGATGGAACTCCAGTTGATATAGTATTAAATCCACTTGGTGTACCATCTCGTATGAATATTGGTCAAATTTATGAAACCGTTTTAGGTTGGGCTGGACAAAAGCTTGGTAGAACTTTTGCAACACCAATTTTTGATGGTGCAACAATAGATCAGATAAATGAATTGACAGACGAAGCAGGTGTTCCACAATTCGGACATACATATTTGTATGATGGTGGTACAGGAGATCGTTTTGACCAACCAGCAACCGTAGGTGTTATTTATATGTTGAAACTAGGACACATGGTTGACGATAAAATGCATGCTCGTTCAATTGGACCGTACTCATTAATCACGCAACAGCCTCTAGGAGGTAAAGCACAATTTGGTGGTCAGCGTTTTGGAGAAATGGAAGTTTGGGCACTTGAAGCTTATGGAGCATCAAGCACTTTAAGAGAAATCCTTACAGTTAAATCTGATGATGTTATTGGTAGAGCCAAAACTTACGAAAGTATTGTCAAAGGAGAACCAATGCCAGAACCAGGCCTTCCAGAATCTTTTAATGTATTAATGCATGAATTGAAAGGATTAGGACTAGATATCAGATTAGAGGAATAAGATAATATTTCACATCATTTGCATTTAAAATGATGATTAAAAAGTTTACAAAATAATTCTATATTACCATATATTATGGCTAGAAAACAAGATAAGCATCAAGTACAGAGATTTAATAAGATCTCAATTGGATTAGCATCTCCAGAATCAATATTAGCTGAATCTCGTGGTGAGGTTTTAAAACCTGAAACGATTAACTATCGTACACACAAACCGGAAAGAGATGGGCTATTTTGTGAGCGTATTTTTGGTCCCGTAAAAGACTACGAATGTGCCTGTGGAAAATACAAACGTATCCGTTATAAAGGAATAGTTTGCGATCGTTGTGGTGTTGAAGTTACAGAAAAGAAAGTACGTCGTGATAGAGTAGGACATATTAATCTGGTTGTTCCTATTGCGCACATATGGTATTTCCGTTCTTTACCAAATAAGATAGGTTATTTATTAGGATTACCATCCAAAAAGCTGGATATGATTATTTACTACGAACGCTATGTAGTAATTCAACCAGGTACTGCTAAAAACGCTGAGGGAGACCCTTTACAAGTAATGGATTTCTTAACTGAAGAAGAATACTTGAATATTTTAGAATCACTTCCTCAAGAAAATCAATATCTTGAAGATACAGATCCTAATAAGTTTTTGGCTAAAATGGGTGCTGAATGTTTAATTGAATTACTTTCTAGAATAGATCTTGAATCATTATCATATGAGTTACGCCACAAAGCAAATACTGAAACATCTAAACAACGTAAAACAGAAGCTTTAAAACGTTTACAAGTAGTTGAGGCTTTAAGAGAATCTAATAACAATAGAGAAAATCGCGCAGAGTGGATGATTATGAAAGTAATTCCGGTTATTCCACCAGAATTACGTCCATTAGTCCCATTAGATGGAGGACGTTTCGCAACTTCAGATTTAAATGATTTATATCGCCGTGTTATTATTCGCAACAATCGTCTTAAAAGGTTGGTTGAAATCAAAGCTCCAGAGGTGATTTTGCGTAATGAAAAACGTATGCTTCAAGAATCTGTAGATTCGTTGTTTGATAATACACGTAAAGCATCAGCTGTTAAAACTGATTCAAACAGACCACTTAAGTCATTGTCAGATTCATTGAAAGGAAAACAAGGGCGTTTCCGTCAAAATTTGTTAGGTAAACGTGTCGATTATTCTGCACGTTCGGTAATCGTTGTTGGTCCAGAATTGAAGTTATATGAGTGTGGTTTGCCTAAAAATATGGCAGCCGAACTTTACAAGCCTTTTGTGATTCGAAAATTAATCGAAAGAGGTATTGTAAAAACTGTAAAATCTGCAAAAAAGATTATAGATAAAAGAGAGCCAGTAGTTTGGGATATTTTAGAAAACGTTCTAAAAGGACATCCGGTATTACTTAATCGTGCTCCTACACTTCACCGTTTGGGTATTCAAGCTTTTCAACCTAAATTGATTGAAGGAAAAGCTATTCAGTTACATCCATTAGTGTGTACTGCATTTAACGCCGATTTTGATGGTGACCAAATGGCTGTACATTTACCATTAGGGCCTGAAGCTATATTAGAGTCACAATTATTAATGTTGGCTTCTCACAATATCTTGAATCCTGCAAATGGTTCACCAGTTACTGTACCTTCTCAAGATATGGTACTGGGTCTTTATTATATGACTAAACAAAGGCTTTCAACTCCTGAAGTATCTGTTTTAGGAGAAGGACTTACATTCTATTCTCCTGAAGAGGTTGTAATTGCCTATAATGAGAAAAGAGTAGATTTAAATGCTACAATTAAAGTAAGAACTTTAGATATCAATGAAGACGGGAAGTTGGCTCCAACTATTTTGGAAACAACAGTTGGTCGTGTATTATTTAATGATAAAGTGCCACAAGCCGCTGGATATATTAATCAGGTTCTTACTAAAAAATCATTAAGAGATATTATTGGAGATGTACTTAAGGTAACTTCGGTACCTGAAACTGCTGATTTCCTTGATGAAATAAAAACACTAGGTTATAAATTTGCCTTCCAAGGAGGACTATCATTTAGTTTGGGAGATATAATTATTCCACCTGAAAAGCATGATATGATTGCTCGTGCCAACACGCAAGTTGATGGTATTATGGCGAATTATAACATGGGTCTAATTACAAATAATGAGCGTTATAATCAGGTGATTGATATTTGGACTTCTACCAATGCTGAATTGACAGAATTGTCCATGAAACGTATTCGTGAAGATCAACAAGGATTTAACTCTGTGTATATGATGCTTGATTCTGGAGCTCGAGGTTCTAAAGAACAAATTCGCCAGTTAACAGGTATGCGTGGTTTGATGGCAAAACCGAAAAAATCTACAGCAGGAGGAGGAGAGATTATTGAGAATCCAATTCTTTCTAACTTTAAAGAAGGGCTGTCAATTTTAGAATACTTTATTTCTACGCATGGTGCTCGTAAAGGTCTTGCCGACACAGCACTTAAAACAGCAGATGCAGGTTACTTAACACGCCGTTTGGTTGATGTATCTCAAGATGTTATTGTAAATAGTGAAGACTGTGGTACTTTAAGAGGTGTAGAGGTTTCTGCATTGAAGAAAAACGATGAAGTAGTAGAAACTCTTGAAGAGCGCATAGTAGGTAGAGTTTCTCTAGATGATGTTTACAATCCAATTACTGAAGAATTATTAGCAGCATCAGGTCAATTAATTGATGATAATGTTGCTAAAGAAATAGAAAATTCACCTATTGAATCGGTTGATGTTCGTTCTGCTTTAACATGTGAAGCCAAAAAAGGAATATGTGCTAGATGTTATGGTCTAAATTTAGCAACTGGTAAAATGGTGCAAAGAGGTGAAGCCGTTGGTGTTGTTGCCGCTCAATCCATTGGAGAACCAGGAACACAATTAACATTGCGTACTTTCCACGTCGGTGGTATTGCTGGTAATATTTCTGAAGAAAATAAATTAGCAGTAAAATTTGATGGTATTGCAGAGATAGAGGATCTTAAAACAGTTAAAGGAGAAGATAGTGAAGGTAACATTGCTGACATTGTCATTTCTCGTACATCTGAAATTAAATTAGTAGACCCAAAAACTGGCATCAATTTAAGCACAAATAATATACCTTATGGTTCAACTATTTTTGTTAAAAATGGAGATAAGCTTTCTAAAGGTGATGTTGTTTGTCAGTGGGATCCATATAATGGTGTAATTATTTCTGAATTTGCTGGAAAAGTAAAATATGAGAATATTGAACAAGGTATAACTTATCAAGTTGAAATTGATGAGCAGACTGGATTCCAGGAAAAAGTAATTTCAGAATCTAGAAATAAAAAGTTAATTCCTACGCTTCATATAGAAGATGGTAAAGGAAATACTATGCGTTCTTACAACTTACCAGTAGGCGCACACCTTATGATTGATGATGGAGAAAAAATTAAAATAGGTAAAGTATTAGTTAAAATTCCACGTAAATCAGCTAAAACAGGTGATATTACTGGAGGTTTACCACGTGTGACAGAATTATTTGAAGCTCGTAATCCTTCAAATCCGGCTGTTGTAAGTGCTATAGATGGTGTAGTTTCTTTTGGTAAGATTAAAAGAGGTAACCGCGAGATTATAGTTGAGTCTAAATTGGGTGATGTTAAAAAATATCTAGTTAAATTGTCTAATCAAATTCTAGTTCAAGAAAATGATTACATAAAAGCAGGTATGCCGCTTTCAGATGGCTCTGTAACTCCAAATGATATTTTAAATATCAAGGGACCTTCAGCAGTTCAGCAATATTTAGTAAATGAAGTACAAGAAGTTTATAGACTACAAGGTGTGAAAATCAATGATAAGCATTTTGAAGTAGTGGTAAGACAAATGATGCGTAAAGTTAGAATTATAGATTCGGGTGATACATTGTTTTTAGAAGATCAATTGGTTCACAAATCAGATTTTATCGAGGAGAATGATGAAATATTTGGAATGAAAGTAGTTGAGGATTCTGGAGATTCTGTAAATCTTAAAGCTGGGCAAATCATAACACCAAGACAGTTAAGAGATGAAAACTCTGTCTTACGGCGTGAAGATAAAAATATTGTAGTTGCTAGAGATGCAAAGCCAGCGACGGCAACACCAGTATTACAGGGTATTACTAGAGCATCACTTCAAACAAAATCATTTATTTCTGCTGCATCTTTCCAAGAGACAACGAAAGTCCTTAATGAGGCAGCAGTAAGCGCTAAAGTAGATACTCTTGAAGGATTGAAAGAGAATGTAATCGTTGGTCATAGAATTCCTGCAGGAACCGGTATGAGAGCTTATGAAAATATCATAGTTGGTTCAAAAGAGGAATTTGATGAAATGATGCAGGCAAAACAAGAAGTAAATTATAATTAAGAGAGATGAGCGATAACAAAAACAACAAACAAAAGAAGGGACAAATTAATATTGAACTAGATGAAAAAGTTGCAGAAGGCACCTATTCAAATCTAGCTATTATTAATCATTCAGTTTCAGAGTTTGTTGTTGATTTTGTAAGTATCATGCCTGGGACACCAAAGAGTAAGGTTAAATCTAGAATTATTTTAACTCCACAACATGCCAAACGATTACTTAAAGCATTAGGAGATAACATACATAGGTTTGAAAATGCACATGGAGAAATTAAAGACTATGAGCAACCACCTATACCGTTGAACTTTGGTCCAACAGGTCAAGCATAAATAAAAAAGCCCATTGAAATTTCAATGGGCTTTTTTATTTAAATTAATTTTTAACTAGCTTTTTTAGTATTACGACAATACTTTAATGCACCAGAAGGACATCGATTAATTTGATTAATAATCCTGTCGGTTTCAGTGCCTTCTAATTTTATCCATGGAATAACTGAAGTTCTAAAAACTTCAGAAAGTTCGCGAGCACAACGCTCTGCATGAATACAGATCTCGGGTTCGAAAGTTACAGTAATATCATCATTACTGAACAAGTTAGATTGTATGTCCATAAGTAGATTATTTTGGGGTTATAATCAATATGAATGTATAAATTCACATCAATTATATGCAAAATTTTCGATATTTTACTTTTAAAATATGATAAAAGTCTATTTTGAAGTATTATTCTTACGAAAACGTTTGAAATTTAATCAAACTCTGAAGTGAAGTGAAATTTAATCTTTGGATATTTTTGTTGTGTCATTTGTAAGGAGAATGCAGAATCTGCCAGAAACACAAGTTGTCCTTGTTTATCTTTGGCTAAATAGCGTTGTTTTACTCTTAAAAATTCTTGATATTCTTCACTCCTTTCGTCTTGAGTTTCAACCCAACATGCTTTATGTACATTTAAGTTTTCATAAGTACATTTTGCACCATATTCATGTTCTAATCTGTATTGAATAACTTCATATTGTAGTGCTCCAACGGTTCCAATTACTTTTCTGCCATTAAGTTCTAGAGTAAATAATTGCGCAACACCTTCGTCCATCAATTGATCGATACCTTTAAAAAGTTGTTTGGATTTTAACGGATCTGCATTGTTAATATATCTAAAATGTTCTGGAGAAAAATTTGGAATCCCTTTATAGTTTATGGTTTCGCCTTCAGTTAAGGTGTCGCCAATTTTAAAATTGCCGGTGTCATGAAGACCTACAATATCACCTGGATAAGAAACATCAACGATTTCTTTTTTTTCTGCGAAAAACGCATTTGGGCTAGAGAATTTCAACTTTTTTCCATGTCTAACATGAAGATAAGGCGTATTCCGTTTAAACTGCCCTGAAACAATTTTCACAAAGGCTAAACGGTCTCTATGGTTTGGATCCATGTTTGCATGAATTTTAAAAACAAAACCTGTAAAATCTTTTTCGTCTGCCTTTACAAGACGTTCTTCACTTTGTTTAGGTCTTGGTTTTGGAGCAATCTCCACAAAGCAATCCAAAAGCTCACGAACACCAAAATTATTAAGTGCAGACCCAAAGAAAACGGGCTGTAGTTTGCCATGAAGATATTCGTCTTTATCAAAATCAGGATAAACACCATGTACTAATTCTAATTCTTCTCTTAATGTTTCAGAAGCTTTATCTCCAACAAGTTTATTCAATTCTGAAGAACCTAAATCTGAAATTTTGATAGTTTCTTCAATGTTTTTACGACTATCTCCACTAAAAAGATTGATGTTTCTCTCCCAAATATTATAAATACCTTTAAAATCGTAACCCATACCTATTGGAAAACTTAATGGCGTGATAGTGAGTCCAAGCTTTTGTTCAATCTCATCCAATAAATCGAAAGCATCTTTACCTTCTCTATCCAATTTATTTATAAAAACAATCATTGGAATATTTCGCATTCGACAAACTTCCACCAATTTTTCAGTTTGTTCTTCAACACCTTTGGCAACGTCTATTACAACTATTACACTGTCAACAGCAGTAAGTGTTCTAAAGGTGTCTTCAGCAAAATCCTTATGTCCAGGAGTATCTAGAATATTAATCTTTATACCGTTATATTCAAAAGCTAAAACAGAGGTAGCCACAGAAATACCACGTTGGCGTTCAATTTCCATGAAATCGCTAGTAGCACCTTTCTTTATTTTGTTACTTTTTACAGCGCCAGCTTCCTGTATTGCACCACCAAATAGCAATAATTTTTCAGTTAATGTAGTTTTACCGGCATCAGGATGTGAAATAATTCCGAAGGTTCTCCTTCTCGCAATTTCCTTAATGAAACTCATAATAATCTTTCAAATGGGATGCAAATATACTATTATTAAAAACAATAAAAATGATTGTTATTCATGCTTTTTAATTTTATGATAAGAATGTATTATTTTTAATTTTTGATTGGTATTTTTACATTATGATAGAAGAGCAAGTTATTCTGGTTAATGAAAATGATGAACAAATTGGCTTGATGCCAAAGCTTGAGGCTCATCAAAAAGCATTACTGCATCGAGCATTTTCTGTATTTATTTTTAATAATAAAAATGAATTAATGCTTCAAAGACGTGCTGTGCATAAATACCATTCTCCTGGTCTATGGACCAATACCTGTTGTAGCCACCAAAGAGAAGGAGAAAGTAACATTGATGCAGGAAAAAGACGATTGAGAGAAGAAATGGGTTTTGTGACAGATCTAGAAGAAGTTATTTCCTTTATTTACACTGCACCTTTTGACAATGGCCTCACAGAACATGAATACGATCATGTTTTGATAGGTTATTATAATGGAGAACCAGATATAAATTCTGATGAAGTTGCTGATTGGAAATGGATGTCTTTAGACAAAATTAAAGCAGATATTTCACTACAACCTGAATTGTATACAGAATGGTTTAAAATTATTTTTGATAAATTCTACCAACACATAAATGTAAAAAAATGATTGCAACAGTAAGCAGAAAAGCACATTTTAATGCTGCGCATCGTTTGCACAGAATAGAATGGACAGATGAGAAGAATAGGCAGGTATTTGGTAAATGTAGTAACCCTAACTATCATGGGCACAATTACGAACTTGTAGTAAGTGTTACAGGTAGGATTGATAGAGAAACAGGTTATGTTATTGATATTAAAACTTTAAAAGATATTATCAAAGAAGAGGTAGAAGATGCATTTGACCATAAAAACCTTAATATTGAAGTTAAAGAATTTGAAAATCTAAATCCAACTGCCGAGAATATAGCTGTTGTTATTTTTAATAAAATTAAACCAAGATTGAATCTTGAATTTGATTTAGAAATAATACTCTATGAAACTCCACGTAATTTTGTAACCTATTCAGGAATGCATTAATGAAACAAGATTTGCATCCATTAAGATTCACTCCAATATTAAAACACAAAGTTTGGGGTGGACAGAAATTAAGAAGTCTTCTAAATAAAAAAAGTGATTTACTTAATGTTGGAGAGAGCTGGGAAATTAGTGATGTAGAAGGAGATATTTCAGTTGTTTCTAATGGAAGTTTAAAAGGACAATCTTTACAAGATTTGTTGCAGACTTATCGATCAGATTTAATTGGGCATCAGAATTACAAAGTTTTTGGCAATAAATTTCCATTGCTAATTAAATTTATAGATGCTAAAGAAGATTTATCAATACAGCTACATCCAAATGACGAATTAGCGGCAAAACGACACAATTCTTTTGGAAAAACAGAAATGTGGTATATAATGCAGGCTGATGAAGATTCTAATTTAATAGTAGGTTTCAACCAAAAGGTAAATCCAGAAATCTATTTGAAACATTTAGAAAATAAAACCTTACCACAAATTTTAAATTTTGACAAAGTACAAAAAGGAGATACTTATTTTATAGAAGTAGGCCGTGTACATGCAATTGGAGCTGGAGTAATGCTGGCCGAAATACAGCAAACAAGTGATATTACTTATCGGGTTTACGATTGGGATAGATTTGATGAAAATGGAAATGGACGTGACTTGCATAACGATTTAGCCATAGATGCCATAGATTTTGATATGGAAAATGATTTTAGAGTCAGTTATTCAAAAACAAAAAACCAACCAAATATAATGGTTAGTTGTCCATATTTTACAACCAACTATTTAGATGTTACAAAAACCCTTCAAAAAGAAAATCATCACGATTCTTTCATGATTTATATTTGTGTAGAAGGTCAAGCAGAAATAATTACTGAATTAACTATGGAAACAATTAATACCGGAGAAACTATATTAATTCCAGCATGTATTAAAGCTTATCAAATTAAGTCTGAAAATGCCAAACTATTGGAAGTTTATGTGTAATTTTGTGGTCAAATTAAAATAAAGAATTATGGCAAATGTTAGAGACCTAAAAAAAGATATTAATTACGTTTTAGGTGATATTATTGAAGCTGTCTATGTATGGGAATATGCAAATACAGATAAAGACACAAAAAAGAGTGAAGCAATTATTGATGAAGCTATAGAGACGTTTGACGAGTTAATCGCAAAAATAAATGTTAAGAATGTAGAAGATAAAAAAGCTCATTTTAAAGCAATTAATCAAGAACTTGAAGATAGAGGTAGAAAGTTAATAGAAAAGATAAATAAACTTTAAATCTATTGTAGTTATAAAAGCCCTTCAGGTTCTGAAGGGCTTTTTTTATTTTTCACTTTCTTTAATTTTCTCTATAAACGACTGAAGTTCTTTTCCGTATTTAGAATCTTTAACTTCAGGAGATAATGAATTATTTATAGTATCTAACCATTTAACATTAGCATCATAAATTTCTGATAAAGCTAAATAAGGTGCTACCTCACTGTCTTTGTGACTAATAGCAAAGTTTACCGTATATAAATATTTTCTTTTAAGTAGATTGTTATATTCGGTCTCATTGGCATTGAGTTTTGCCGAATCTTGATCTCTTTGTGCTTCAAAGTTTTCTTTAATGAGTTCTAGATTTCTTTCATTAAATCTACTAATCATTTTTTTGTATTCTTCAAGAGTCTTTTGTTGTTCTGAACCATTAATATTTGCATCAATCTCAAAATTCTTTAAAGAGGTACTAATTTCAGTAATGCCACGATTAGCGAAAAAAGGAATCTTAAACTGCTCGTTAACTTTTTTATCTAAAGTTAAATAAAAGATTTCCGGAGAATTTAAATCACTATGCAGTTCAAAAATTGAATTACCATGATCAATATATATTGAGTCCACGACTATTAAAGCAGTGTCCTGAGCCTTTTTAAGATATATAATTCCTTTCTTTAAACCTTCAATATTTACTTTTACTGTTAAATCACGCTGTTCCTCCTTTTGACAAGAGAAAATGGATATCAAAATTAAAAGAGCTACAATATTTTTCATTTACAATTCTGAATTTAAGACCGCAAATATCTTATAATTATTCTTTAAAAACTAACTAGTAGCGGCTAATTGCATTAAAATGGTACAACCAATAGCAGCGACGGTGCCAATAGCATAACCCAATACGGCAAGCAGAACACCAACTGTTGCTAAAGATGGGTGAAAGGCCGTAGCAACTACAGGAGCTGAAGCTGCACCACCAACATTTGCTTGACTACCTATAGCTAAAAAGAAATATGGTGCTTTAATAAGTTTTCCAATAAGAATTAAAAGTCCGGCATGAATAGCCATCCACACGATTCCAACCGCTATTAGACCAGGATTGTCAAAAATAGACATTAAATCTATCTTCATACCAATAGATGCAACTAGTATATAAATAAAAACACTTCCAAATTTACTAGCACCAGCACCTTCATAATTTTTGATTTTTGTGAATGACAATATAATAGCTATGATAGTAGAAATACTTATCATCCAGAAAAATTCAGAGCCTAAAAAAGTAAAAATATTCCTTGTTGTTATAGATTCAATATTCGCAACAATACCATCAAAGAATGGTGCTATAAAATTGGCACATAAATGTGCAAAACTTACGGCGCCAAAACCTATAGCGGCGATAATCATTAAATCTGTAAGTGATGGGTTACGTTTAACGCTTTGGGCAAAGCTGGTAACCTTTTCTTTTAATGCTTCAATTGCAGAAGTATCGGCATTTAACCATTTATCAATTCGTTTAGATTTTGATATTCCTATAAGTAGAACAGCCATCCAGACGTTGGCAACGAAAATGTCTACAAATACCATTTTTCCATATTCAGATTGATTGTACCCATATATTTCAAGCATTGCAGTTTGATTAGCACCTCCACCAATCCAACTTCCAGCAAGAGTAGACAAACCTCTCCAAACTGCATCTGGTCCAGCACCTCCAACTGTTTCAGGAGAAAAAATTGAGACTAAAAGAATAGCTATTGGACCTCCTAATACAATACCTATTGTTCCAGTAAAAAACATAACTAAAGCTTTCCAACCTAGATTGAAAACTGCTTTTAAATCGATACTCAATGTCATCAGTACTAAAGCTGCAGGCAACAAATATCGGCTTGATACATAATATAAGTTTGTACTGTGCTTAATTTCTTCACCAACATCATTAGTTGTAGACCATTCGGGCGCAATAAGGCCAACTGTAGTCAATAAGGCTGGAACCATATAGGCCATAAAAAGTCCTGGAATAATTTTATAGAACTTTTCCCAAAAGCCTCCTTTTAAGGATTCAGTATAAAATACTAATCCTAATGCTAACATTAATAATCCAAATACAATAGTGTCGTCAGTAAAAAGAGGTTGGTTATCCATAAATAAATTTTTAATATTTGCAAAATACAAAATTAGCTAGTAATATAATTCTTTTAAAGTTTGGCACGAAGATTGAATTAAATAAAGCAGTTACTACAAATAGAATTTATTAAAGTGTGGTTACTTTATTTAAATGGTAGTAATTTCATATTTTTTGGTTGGTTAGTTGAAAAAAAGCATCCTAATTTAGGATGCTTTTTTTATTAAATGTTATTTAAATTGGGTATTTAAAACAGCATTTTTTAATATGGGCATTTGCATTTGTCTCCTTCAAAGAGTCCTGAAAATATTCCTCCTATACTTTGAGAGTCAGTTCTAAAAATATCATAGAAAATACTTAAACTTAAAACTTTAGGTTTGTATGGCTTAAGATCTGCTAGATTGACTCCCCAACCAGACCTATTAAAGTCTTCACGTTCTTCTGCAGTTTCCTTAAGACCCATTTCGTATCTCAAATCAAAGCCTAGCCTTTTATAACGGAGCATAATGCCGATATTAACACTAAAACTTGTTTTGTCTAGATCTGGTCCTAAAGATCCTGTTGTAAAACTTGTTTCATGAACACCTTCTATTTCAGTATCTCCATAAAAACTAATCCCAGGTCCTGCGTATACAGATACAGGTTCAAAAATGTCATAAGCAAACAAAATTGGAAGATCAATTTTTGATGTTGTCCAGTTTGATTTTTTGTTAGGAAAGTCATAATGATTTTTTGAGGATGTATAATTTAGTTCTGGGCGAATATAGAATTTACCAAACTTTGCATAAAAATAACCTCCAAACTGATAACCAATATCTTTTGTTGGCTCAAATACTAAACCAGCGACAGGACCATCTGGACCATTAGATCCAACAGTAACAATATCTCCAATGCTATAGGTATTGATTCCGCCTCTAACACCAAAGGCATATTCTTGTGCATTTATATATAAAAAACTAAAGAGGGAAAAAGCTAAAAGTAGGATTCGCTTATTCATTGTAATAGATTTGGGTTTCTGAATGTAAATCTAATAGTGATTATGAGAGATTCGTAATTTTTTCGTCAATGGTTTAGTTTTATCCGTTGATTGAGATATAGCTAGGATTAAAGGTTTATTTTTTGCGATGAAAAGCAAGCTTGAAATTGTTCAAAAGGAAGTGCTTAATGTTTTAATGAAGTTAAAATTTGATTATAAAAGGTGGTAAACTAGTTTAAAAAAGTCACCACTGTTTCAATAAGCTCTCGAGAAACAGATCGGAAGGATTCGTTATAAGATTTAGAATTTTCTAAATCATCACCATCAATAATAAACATGATATGGTTCATATTATCTATAATTTTTAAGTTAGCCTGATTGGCAGCACTTTCTAATAGAGTTGCTTCTTCAACAGATACTTGTAAATCTTTTGTGCCATTAATAATTAGAACAGGAATACTTAATTTTTTTATTTCTTCTTGGGGATTGTACCTCATCCAATTAGACATAAATGTTTGAATATCTTCTTTGAAAATTGAACTTAATGCTTCAGGATAATTACTTGTAGTTTGGCCATTTTTTAATACCATGAAAACCTTTTTGGCATCTTCTGTAAACATTGGAGCCGTTTTTTCTATCTGTTCAATTATAACATTATCTATAGATTGACCAGCTCCAGCAATAGAAATAAAACCATCGATATATTCTCTACTTGCTAACATACCAACCAAACTACCTTGTCCATGACCAATGACAAAGATTTTATTATAAGTATTAGAAGTTTTAAAATAATCTATAACAGATATTGCATCAGTAACAAAATCATCGAAAACAATATTTTTGTCTAAATAATTATTTCTTATTTGTTTAACAATTCGTTTATCATATCTAAATGTAGCAATGCCATTTTTACTTAAAGCTTCTGCTAATTTTTTTAATGAATAGTTCTTAAGAAAATTCTGATTGCCATTTCTGTCTGTTGGGCCAGAATCTCCAATAATAATAGCTAGGTCAGGTTTTGGATTGTCATTAGGTATAAGTAATGTGCCTTCTATAAATTTGTTAATTGAAATATCAGTTGAAACAAACTGTTTTTCTTGGCTAAAAACAATCACATGAAACAACAAAGAAAATATTAAAAATTTAAGTTTCATTTTTTCAATACCCAATTTATGATAATAACCCTCAAAAGATAAAATTATTATTTAACTGTAAGAAATTTATTTATTTTTTTAGCCCTCTTTAACATTTGTAGAAATGTATTTCATCGATAAATATGATATTTACATCGATAAATGTTAAAAAAAAGTGTATTTCATCGAAAATAATAGCTTTTAAACGGTATATATGAAATATAATTTTACTTTTGAAATGTACTAGAATTTACTTTTTAGTTCAATGGATTAATTAATTAATATTTGCATTATGTTGTTGATATAGAGACCCTAAATCTAACTTCGTAAGTAAAAAGCAAATTAAGAAAGAGCCGGGATTGAGGGATCCCGGTTTTTTTGTTGTATAATTCTGTAAGTTAGGTTTATTCTTTGGTCAATTTCTCTTTTGGATTTAGGAATTTGATGTAGCCAAAATTTTTGAGTGCTACCTTTCATGACTAATAAACTACCATGTTTTAGAATTAATTTTGTTTTTAGTGTCTTGTCAAACTTATGTTTAAAATGAAATTTACGCTCTGCACCAAAACTTACTGAAGCAATTATTGGGTTATCTCCTAATTCTTTTTCGTCATCAGCATGCCATCCATTACTGTCTTGTCCATTTCTATATAAATTTGCCAGGCAACTTGTAAAACGAATATGAATTAGATTTTCTATTGCTGCTTTTATGAACAATAGATCTTTAGTGAATTTTTTTGGATGCATGGTTATGTTAGAATACGTATATGGTATTCCATTATCCCCATATAAAGCAGTTAATCTGGGTTGCAAATAAGTTTTTCCAAAAAGGGTGATGCTATCTTGTTGCCAATCAATTGTTTTTTTTAATCTTTTAAAATAACTATCTGCATTGTCTTTTGATAAGAATTCAGGATAATATCTAACTTCAGCATCTGGCATGTTTAAATCAATATATTTCTCTGGAAAAAGCATTAGTATAATTTATTAAATAGACTAAACATTAATTTCTCTAAATTAGCATTAAATGTATATTAATGAAGTTCAGATTAACCATTTTTGTTTTTTTAGTCTTTGAAGTTGTTTCAGCTCAACTTCCAAAAGGCTTTGTTTATGTAAATGACATCATTAAAGATTTAGATGTTGAACTACGTTATTTTTCAACACACAATTTTGTCGGAGATACTATTGAAGGCTATAAAGCCAATAAACTTATTTTAACTCAACAAGCGGCTGAAGCTTTAAAAAAGGTGCAAGAGGAATTAGAACAACAAAATTTGTGTTTAAAAGTGTATGATGGTTACCGTCCGCAAAGAGCTGTCAACAATTTTATACAATGGGCAAGAGATTTGAATGATACTATTAATAAACAAGAGTTTTACCCCAATGTAGAAAAACGATATTTGTTTCGTGATGGTTATATCGCTTCTCGATCAGGCCATAGCAGAGGTAGTACGCTAGATTTAACTATTATTGATGGTAATACTAGTAAACCATTAGATATGGGAAGTCCGTATGATTTCTTTGGTGAACCTTCTTGGGTAGAATTTGATAAACTTACTCAAAATCAAAAACAAAATAGACAAATGTTGCAAAGTATTATGCGTAAACACGGATTTAGAAATTACCCACAAGAATGGTGGCATTTTACTTTGGTTGGTGAGCCTTTTCCAGAAACGTATTTTGACTTTATTGTTGAGTGAACAGCTTCATAAATTTTAAATGAGTTTGATGAATTTCTATGTTTTATAAAAATCAATCTTCCTTGTAAACCCTATAAGTTACTCCAACTCCATAATTGTTAAGACCAGATTTCAATAGAGAACTATCTACAATACCTCTTTTAAATTGCACCCATTGGTTGTTGTTTACAAACACACGTTTGATGAAGGTATTATGTTCTAAAATTTCATCGGTAAATGGTAACAAAGGTCTAAAATTGGTTGGGATTTTTACAACACCTCCTTTAGATTTTATTTCCTTATATTTTTTATTTGGCAATAGTTTTCCAGTTTTGTCTGTGTAGCCAAGAACTTGTAAAGACACAAAAAAGCCGTCTTTAGGAATAAATAAATCATTTGAAGAAACATCAAGATTGAATACATCTCCATTTTTTTCGGTTGCCCTAAAAACAATATTATCATAACTTATTACCTCTCCAGGAAATCCATTGTCATTTTTATAAAGTTTGACTTTAAACAACGTTGAAAAAGCTTTTTTATCAGAATTTTTTCGATTGCGCTTTTCCCAATCTTTGGATTCTAGAGTAATCGGAAAATGAATATTAGTAATCTTCTTGAGGTTATTATCATTGTTTGGAAAAAATACTGCAATTTCAGATTCAATAGTTGGTAACCAACATTTGTAATAATCGTCATCTAAATATGGTTTAAGGGATTCTTCCTTATATTTCCTATCTAATTCTACGCTAATAAGAACTTCATCAAGTATATTGGTTTGAGTATCTAATATCAAGGTTTTAGGTAAATTATGTGTTGGTATAATAAGATCTTTATAACCCAAAGCAGAAATATAAAGAGAATCGATATCCGGATATAATTTTTTTGTAAATAAGAAAATACCTTCGTCATCCGCAAAGATACCATTTCCATTACCAAAAGATATGGTTGCAAATGATATTGGTTTTTCCGTTTGAATTTCTAAAACTTGCGTTTGAGATGAAACCTTGCAAACAGTTATGATAAATAATATATAACGAAATAAATTTTTAATTGCTTTATTAATTAGTATTGTGTTTTAAAGATACAATTCTAGGAATAATTGATAACATAAAAAAACTGCTATCGGAAATTGAGAGCAGTTTTGATGATTGTTTGAAGCTAGGCTGGTTTAATTCTTGTCTAAATTTTTGGTCATGGTAAAGCCAATAAAAAGGGCAATTCCTGCCATTAAGAAAATAGTTCCAGGTTCAGCTACATTATCATCAATTCCCATATTTACTAATAAAGCAGAAATAAATACGCCAATTCCAATTCCCATTAATAAAAGGGCAAGATTTAAGATTAGAACTTTCCATATTGGTGCAGCTTTCTGGCTTCTGCCTCTCATAAAAATACTTGCGTCTGCACCTTTTTCAATAAGAGCCAAACGTTCTTTGTTTCGAGTGGATAGATATAAATAGAAAATTCCAAAAATCACTCCAAACATAATAGGTACTATAATTAATTCTGAATGCATAATTGTTTGTTTTTAATTGATTAATTTTAAATGGTTCATAGCTTATGACGATTGTTTTTCAATTATGGTTACAACTTTTTCAAAATATTTTTTAGTTGCTTCTGTAACCCAAGAGGATGCATTGTCGTCAAATACCAAAATGACCACTACCAACGAACAACTTTTAATCAATCAAATTATTAATGGCGACACCAAATCGTTTTCGGTATTGGTGTATCATTATAAAGATTTAGTGTATAGTTTGACCTTGAGAATGTTGAAAAATAAGGAGGAAGCAGAAGAAGTTTCTCAAGATGTATTTATTAAGATATATAAATCTTTACACAAGTTTAAAGGAGACTCGAAATTGTCAACTTGGATTTATAAAATTGTTTACAACAGTTGTTTAGATAGACTAAAGCAATACAAAAAAGAATATGTTAATGTGCCAATAGATGAATTTACAGAAAACAAAGTAAAGAGTTTGGATAATGCACTTGATAATATGATACATGAAGATAGAAAGCAAACCATCCAAGATTGTATCAATAGGATGTCATCAGATGATAGTTTTTTATTAACCTTATATTATTTTGAAGAGCATTCGCTAGATGAGATTTCTAAAATTGTTGGTTTAACAGCAAATAATGTAAAAGTTAAACTTTTTAGAAGTAGAAAAAAGTTGGCATCAATTTTAAGATCAACATTAGAACCCGAAATGATTAGAAATTATGATTAACAAAACAGATAAATATTTAGATAAATTAGTGAATAAAATGATGAAAGATGTCTCTTTAGAAACACCTTCAGAAAATTTTGAAGCTAATCTTATGGCTAAAGTTTTTGACCTTTCAACACAAAAAACTATTGCATACAAACCGTTAATTTCTAAATCGGTTTGGATATTATTAAGCTTCGGCTTTATTGTTTTTATGAGTTATTTAGTATTTGGAATTACTTGGCAGGATTCTGAATCCCTGATTACAATAAATTTTGATTACCTCTTTAATAATAAATTAACGCAAATGCTTGTTGGTATAAAATTGTCAAATACATTTACCTATGCAATTCTATCTTTAGCTCTTATGTGCTTAATACAAATTACAGTACTTAAAAACTACTATGACAAACGTTTAGTTTAAATTATATTAATTTGGAATTGCAGTTCCCCAATAATTAAAACTAGCTGGTTTCCATCCTGGAATATACATCGTTTCCATTTGGGATATTTTAAAACCATTGTTCTCCAAAATTGAAGGAATGTTTCTGTTTAAATTGCATCCACCTCCAAGCCTTTTCCACAATGGATTTACTAAATTCTGCCATTTTTCTACAGTTTTATCAGGTGCTTTACCATGTTCGCAAAAAATAATTTCACCATTAGGTTTTAAAACTCTTTTAATTTCTGTAAGAGCTTTTTGTACATCTGGAATAGTGCAAAGCGTATAAGTTATTACTGCTGAATCAAACGTGTTGTTGTTTTCTGGAATATCTTCAGCAAAGGCTTTTATAAATTTAAAACCATATTCTAGTTTGCTGACGTCAATTTCATTTTTACTCCAAATTTCTTCTGAAGGGTCTATGGCTGTTAACTGTTTAACTTTTACTGAATTGTAGAATGGTAAATTTAATCCAGAACCAATACCAATTTCCAATACGTGACCTTTAGCTAATGGAACGACTTTTTCTCTTTGGTACATAGTGGGTTTCAGTTTGCAGACGTAATCGATTACTTTAGGAAGAATATATTTGTTGTATAAGTTCATATTGAAGTTGAGTAGTTGAATCCCAGATATTTAACAAAAATAATTGATTTTTGTCGAAATGTCTTATGAATAAAATATCAATTTTATTTAAGCTATGGTCAAATTGAAGATAATCTCCTTGTATTTTGGGTATTGTGCTATCAATTCATTTCTATCAGCCAGTTGAAAATCCTTAAAATCAAATCCGGGTGAAACAGTACATCCAACCAAAGAATAATCATTTTGGTTTATAACATTTGCTGCAAACCAAGATCCACCTGGAACTACAAATTGAAGTTTCTCACCATCCTTTAAATTTCTGCCTACGATCACATAAGAATATTCACCATCTTCAGAAATCATATGGATTTTAATAGGTGAACCATCATAAAAATGCCAGACTTCATCCTGATTTATTTTATGAAACGCAGAGAACGTATCAGATGTTAACAAAAAATAAATACTCGTAGCATAATTTCTTTTCCCACTATATCTTGAATCCAAAGATTCGCTACCAATTGTTCCAGTGCTTCTGTAGACTTCTTTAAAAAAGCCTCCTTCCGGATGAGGTTGTAGATCCAGTTCTTTAATTAAATATTCAATATCCATAGTTTATGGTTTCAAAAAAGCCATAAGCTTAACACGTTTTCTTTCGGGTAGAGTTTCATTATTTATGGCCAATTTTAAATGTTTCTGATTTTTAATTTTATCAAATAATAAACCATAGAATTCACTAATGGTTATGCTATTTTCAGCTTGTTCAACCAATGTTATTTTATCTCCTTTTTTTACATGACCTTCTACTAAAACTTTCACATAAAAGCCTGGGTGTCTGTGCTCTATAAACTGTTTTAAAACATCAGGATTTACAAACTTAACACCAAATTTAAAGCAAGGTTCTCGTGGTTGGGTAACCTGCACTAATGCATTACCAATTTTATAAATACTTCCAATTGTTATGTTAGATTCATCTAAACCAGAAATGGTTAGATTTTCACCCAGCATACCAAAATCCCAATCTAAGTTTGGATATAAATTCTTCCAATACGGATAGTAATCTGCAGAAAACAAATAACAGGCTTTAAACTCACCTCCATGAACTCTGCGATCTGAAACTTCGTCACCTCTCACATTTTCTTTTTCAAGAAAAATAGGTGTTTCAACAGGTTTTTTAAAAATACCAGTTGTAACTTCCTGACCATTATATATAATGATTTTGGGTTCTGCTATGTTGGTAGATATAACTTTCATTTAATTCCTATCCATGCTTTAGCTGGTTTAAGCCATGCTTCATAAGGACGATATAAGAATCCATGACTTAAGCCTGTATTAATTTCAAGTTGTTTGAACTCTTCGACCTCATTAGATGTATCAATCCAAAACTGATAATCCTTTCCTGCAATGGTATCGCTTTTTTCATAAATGCCCAATATTCTGCCATGTAAAGTGAAATCTCCTTGTTTTTCCAGACGATCACTATTCGCACCTAATAATATATAATTTATAGGATTTTTATTGATGCTGGAAATGGTCATGGTCATGATTGCGCCTTTAGAAGCTCCAATAACAGTTATGTCTTTTGGGTTCACATTTTTTGCAATAAGACTATCAATTTGTGAAGAGATTTTTTCACAAAATGTATTGTAATCTGTTTGTTGAGTCCTTACTTCATGATGAACCATTGCACTAGTATTTTTAAGAGCTTCAATGATATTGTTATATCTGTATTCTCCGAAGGTTTCGCTTACTGCATTAACACCTTGAATTTCTAATATCATACCATGTAAATAGAAAATATGTTTGGTGTTATTTTGAGCAGACATAAACAATGATGTAAACATTAAAACGACAAGAAAGTGCTTCATAAAGTATTAGTTTTTAACTTCCTATAAATTTAGTTAAACTTATTGGAAAGAAAAGAAATAAAGAAAAAAAGCATTTGGTTATTACGTTTTTTTGGAGTTTCGTTTAATACTTTGATATGAAATATTTTAATTGTTTATATCAAATGTTAAACGAGGTTCGACTTTTTTTATAAGAAAGGCAATAAAAAAAACCACCTCATACTTGAAGTGGTTTGAAATTAATTTAGACCAACTAACTAAATAAAGAGTAGGTGTGTACCATCACCTTGTGCCCTAGCGTAAAAATCTCCGACAGTTAATACACCATCTAGATCATCTATTAATTTATCTTTATCCAAATGGAACATATCCATTGCTAATTTACAGGCCCAAAGTTTGGTTCCAGAGGCTGCTAGTATTTCTAAAAACTCACCTACTGGCGGAATATCAAGTTTTTCCATTTCAGATTTCATCATTTTGGTTGCCAAAGCTTCCATTCCTGGAAGACCACCAAGCATGGTAGGTATATGCATACCAGGATTTCCTACTGTTGCAACATGTAAATGCTCCAGTTTCTTTTTTGTAATAGCTTCTAATCCAAAAAATGTAAAGAAAATTTCAGACTCTATACCTTCCATTCTGGCTCCGTTTGCCAATATAAAGCAAGCATATACATTATCTATGGTTGCTTTAGACAATATGAGCATCATTTTTTTAATTGGCTTTTTTTCGTCCACTTTTTTATTTACCGGACTCTCTATAGTATTTTCCATTTTATTAGTATTTTAAATAATTTAATTATATACAACTCACAGGTTTTGGAATTCCAGCTATTTTACTGGAAATTTTCAAAGGTCCTTTAGGGAACAATTGATAAAATTCCTTAATGCTTACCACACCACTTTTACCAATTTTTCTAATACTTAATGGCACTTCTTTTCTGTATTGATCTTGAAGGTATTCAATAACTTCCCAATGTCTGCCTGTCATTGCGATGCCTTCTTCATTTGCTATTTCCAATCCAACTTCTTGATTCCATTGCTGAAAATTTTTTAAGTATCCTTCGTCATTACAATCTATAATAACGTTTGCATATGTTTTTTCCATGATTTTTAAAATTTATATAATTATTAAACTGCTTCTTCTATTTGTTTTCCAGCTGTATCCATAGTTGCAGATACAAATGGAATATGTTTTCCTTTTATGAGCATATTCCAATAAATCCAACGGAATGCTAACTTACCCATGTGATTCATGTAAGTTTCTTTTAATAGGCTTAAAGGTCCGATGCCAGCAAAAGGGAATGTTCCTTTTACAGGTTCTTGAGTGTAATTGAAATCTATAAGTAAAGCTTTGCCATGTCCAGTTTCAATAAAGCAGTTGGCATGACCATCAAACTCTTTTTTAAGTTCTTTACTTTTGATAAAACGTTTTATGTTTTCTGTTAGAATCTCTGCTTCAAAGTGAGCTACAGAACCAGCTTTAGATGCTGGAATATTGGTGGCATCTCCAATAGCAAAGATATTATCTTTTACCATTGTTTGAAGTGTAGCTTTATCGGTTGGGACATAATTTAATTCGTCTCCAAAACCAGAACGTTCTATCATTTCATCTCCCATATTTGTAGGAACTGTGACTAAAAGATCGTACTCCACTTCTTGCTCTGCGTAGTCTACAATCTTTTTATTTTCTCCATCAACATGCTCTATATTAAAATCGGGAACTACTTTAATGTTTTTTTGTTTTAATAAATATTCAAGTGCTTCTGTGGCTTTTGGTTTTGTAAATGCGCCAGACATTGGTGTTACAAAAGTAATATCTACTTTTTCTCTTATGCCTTTATTAATAAAATAGGAGTCTGCCAAAAATGCGAATTCTAATGGAGCAACAGGGCATTTAATTGGCATTTCAGCAATATGAACAACAAGTTTACCACCTTTCCAGGTTCTTAATTTGTTCCGTAAATTTCGAGCACCTTCAAAGGTGTAAAAATCAAAAACAGATTTATGCCAATGATTGCCTAACATACCTTCAATTTCTTGAGGAGCAATATTGGTTCCAGTTGCAATGATTAAAATATCGTACTCAAGAGATTTATTGTTTTTTAGAATTACAGTATCGTTATCTTTATCAATTCGATTTATTTTTTCCTGAATAAGATTTACTCCTTTAGGAATAAACTTATCAATTTTCTTTTTGACATCTTTTGTTTTATAAAGGTCAAAAGGCAGGAATAAGAAACCTGGCTGATAATAATGTGTTTTTTCTTGATCTACGATTGTTATGTTCCAAGCTTTTTTTGGTAAAGCTCTTCGTAAATGATTAGCCATCATTGTTCCAGACGTTCCTGCTCCTAATATGAGTAACTCTTTCATTTTATTGATTTTTATTATCTATATTTTCTTTCTCTTTACTCTTAAATGTGTAGTTAAATCCTACCATGATCAAATCTGTAGTCATGTCGTAAGAGACATCACTTTGAGGGATTGCTCCATAAGGAGGAAAACTTTGTGCAAACATTGGATTAAGTAGTGGGCCAGATGTTTTGCCTTCACTAGCGCCATGATGGTAAACTGCGTTCAAATTAAAATTATCATTAACTTGATAAGTAAGTCCTACTTGAAAAGCATTTTGATTAATTGCGGTTGCTGGTATATTAAAAAAAGCAACATCTGAACTGATAGGATTTGTATTATATGTATATCCCAATCTAATAGGGAGCTTATTAACGCCTTTATATTGTATTCCAGCTGATATTATTGAAATACTTTCCCAACCAAATCCTTTTACTGAAGCGGATTGAGTCCATCCTGCTGTGGAAAATCCGTCTGTATTTTCATAATCAACATATCTATAATCCAATGCTAGATCAAAATTAGTTTGGGAATAGCCTACACCTACAGAAAAGATTGCAGGGTAATCCATGTTAAATTCATTTTTACTTTTAGAATCATCTAAATAGGTATTATCAAACTCGAAATCACTAAACGACTGTGTTGTTTTATATGACGCACCAGCTTTAAATCCTTTATGGGAATCATAGAATATTCCAAATTGTGCTCCAAAACCAGTTGCTGCAGCTTTATCGGTCGATGGATAACCAGCCATATTTGGATTAGCCGTTGGATTAGGCATTAACTCTAATGTTGCATAATCGAAATTGGGTTGAACACCGATAGAAAAATTATCTGATAATTGGTAGGCCCAAGCAAAACCTATTTGGAGTAAAATATAATCTGATTCTACTCTGCCAAAGCCACCCATACTTTGAGGCATATTTATTGGATTGGTCATACTTTCAGGGAAAGTAACACCAAAACCACTTATGCCAAATGCTGAAGCACCAAAAGTATGTTTGCTGTTTTCTTTACTCCAAACAACAGACAATGCTGGCATTGGTGATGTTCCTCTATCATCTTTTGTTTTTCCAGAAAAGAAATTTCCTGTAGGCTGTCCCATATTATCGAATTCTGGAACAGTAGAATATAATACTGGAGAAGAAAAGAATAATCCAATGTCAAAGCTTAATACGGTTTCGTCAAATGTTGAAATAGATGCTGGATTCCATTGTAAAGCACCTGAAATGTCCAGAGGTTGCCCAGTTGCAGCACCACCCATCGACATATTTACTGATCCTACACCTTGTAAAACATGACCACTTTGTGCGATTAGTGAAGTGCTAAATAGTAAGACACATAATTTTAATAAAATTGTTCTCATGATATTTTTATTTTATAAACATATATTTAAAATATTGTTTGATTATTTCCCCTTTTAATGGATTATAAAATTACCTCGTTATGTGATGATTTAATATGATAAATATCAGTAGGTTATGTAACAAAAGTTACACAAGAGAAACGGTTTATATTAACCACAGAAAAGCAAGTTAAAGGAGTAGTATATAAGTTAAATGTTTTTGGATACTTGACTAGTTGAAAAGGGTAGCCACAATAACATTGGCTGCAATTTGACTTCCTAATAATGAAGGGTGAAATCCATCTGAACTATAATAATCAAATTCGTTCGTAGCATCAAAATGGTCTTTCCAGATGATACCAACAGGACATAAAATGGCATTATTTATTGATGCAGCGTCTTCATGATTTTTTATAACATCATCAAAAGTATAGTAGTACGTTAATGAAGGCCAAACCATAAAGTAGCAGAGTTTTGTATTATTTGCAGCACATAATTCAGCATATTTTTTTCCACCTTCAATAAGCATCTCTCTGCCTTCTTGTTGTGAGGAAGGTCCTTGCTGTATAATTACATAGTCGAATTTTTTGCTTTTAATGTATTGTTGTACATCACCTTCTGCCCAATGATCTAAAATAGCATAGTTGGGCTTTGCAATTGTTTTAATACCAAGGTTTATGCCTTTTTCACTTGCTTTTTGCTTTATTAATTTGGGTAGGTTGTTTGTATAAGTAAGACTGTTGCCAATAAACAGAATATTGTAATCTGTGTCGTCTAGATTATCAATATTTAAATTGACATCAATATAGGTTTCACTTGGCGCTTCAGCTTTTGAAGTATTGTTGGAACAGTTGTAAGAACTAAAACACGTGAATAATATTAATGCAATTTTTAGCAATTTCATCATTTTTAAAGATACTTAATCTTGTTATGCATTCAAGTTAATTATCCTGAGAAAACTATTATATGTCTTTCACAATTATTTAACTTTTAGTTATTTCTATTGTATAGGTTGTAACAATATCGTTTTCAACATTTAATTATACATCATAACATCATTTTGTTTGAATTTGTCTGTTAAATAATACATTTATTGAATGCTGTTTTTTTTAGTGAATAAAACGCCTTTTTAAATGAGTATAAAAAAACCACTTCTAATTTGAAGTGGTTTTATATATAATAGGATGCTGAATATTTTCAGCGCGTCAACTATTTTATCATTTCGTAACTACGCTTAATGAAATTGGTTAATTCTTCACCTTTAAGCAAACCTTGAGATAAACGTGCTAAATCTAAACTTTGATTTATTAAGCGTTCTTGTTTCTTTCTAGTTTTGGTATTAATAATTTCATTAACTAATTCGTGATTTGTATTCACGACCAAGTTGTACATGTCTGGCATATTGCCCATACCAAACATGCCACCACCTCCAGTTTGTTGCATTTCTTTCATTCTACGCATAAACTCTGGCTGCGTAATTATAAAAGGAGATGCAGTACTATCCATTGGTTCTAATTGAACCATAAACTTTTCTGAAGGGATGACTTCTTTTAATAGTTCATCCAGTTGTTTTTTCTGTTCATCAGATAATTTAGAAATTTTAGTATCTTCTTTCTTAATTAAATTATCAATATGGTCTGCATCAACTCTAGCAAAAGAAATCTTTTCCTTTGTAGTTTCTAATTTCTGCATTAAGTGAGAGACAATAGGAGAATCTAAAAATAAGACTTCATACCCTTTGGCTTTTGCAGCTTCTATATAACTGTGTTGAGCATCTTTATCTGAAGCATACAGAATAACAAGCTTATCGTCCTTGTCTGTTTGTTTGGCTTTTATTTTGTTATATAATTCGTCATAGATGTAATATTTACCATCTACTGTTGGGTACAAAGCAAAATCATCAGCTTTTTCGAAGAATTTTTCTTCAGAAAGCATACCGTACTCGATGACAATTTTGATGTCGTCCCATTTTTTCTCAAAATCTTCACGATTATTATTGAAAAGTGATTTCAACTTATCCGCCACTTTTCTTGTAATGTAAGAGGAAATCTTCTTAACAGCTCCATCGGCTTGTAAGTAACTACGAGATACATTTAATGGAATATCTGGCGAATCAATTACACCTCTTAACATGGTTAAGAATTCTGGTACGATTCCTTCAACGTTATCGGTTACAAAAACCTGATTTTGATACAGTTGAATTCTGTCTTTCTGAATGTTTAAATCGTTGGTCATCTTTGGGAAATACAAGATGCCTGTTAAGTTGAATGGATAATCTACATTCAAGTGAATGTTGAATAAAGGTTCTTCGAACTGCATTGGATACAACTCGCGATAGAAGTCTTTGTAATCTTCATCTTTTAAATCCGTTGGTTGTTTTGTCCATGCTGGATTTGTGTTGTTAATGATATCATTAACGGTAATTTTTTTATGAGGTTCTGTTGTTTCTTTACCGTCTTTGTCTTTTTTAGTTTTTGGAGTAAAGTTAGGATCGTTTATTTCTTTGGTTCCAAACTTGATTGGAATAGGCATAAACTTATTATACTTTAATAAAAGTTCACGAATTTTTGATTCTTCAAGAAATTCTTTTTCATCATCAGCAATATGTAGAATGATCTCAGTGCCTCTTTCTTTTTTCTTGGCCTTAACCAATGAAAATTCTGGCGAACCATCGCATGTCCAATGTGCTGCTGGTTCGTCTTTATAAGATTTTGTAATGATTTCAACTTTGTCAGCAACCATGAATGCCGAATAAAACCCAAGTCCAAAATGCCCAATTATTCCAGCATCGTCAACTTTGTCTTTGTATTTGTCTAGAAATTCTTCAGCACCAGAAAAAGCGATTTGATTGATGTATTTTTCAACTTCTTCAGCCGTCATACCAATACCTTGATCTATGATATGAAGTTGTTTTTTCTTCTTATCTACCTTAACTTCAATTTGTGGATTACCATATTCTACTTTGGCTTCACCAATATTAGTAAGATGTTTCAACTTCATAGTTGCATCTGTCGCATTACTTATAAGCTCGCGTAAAAAGATTTCATGATCGCTGTACAGGAATTTTTTAATTAAAGGGAAGATGTTTTCTACTGAAACATTGATATTTCCTTTTGCCATAATATTTTAAGTTTTAATATGATTTATAATTCTGTTCAAAGGAATGGCAACAAAAATGCCAATTTAGAAAATGTGACAAACTGACACTGAAAAGGGAAGATAATAGGCCAAATGGCTTTTAAAACTGATGTCTAAAACCATTTAATGGTCAAATCAATTAATTTTTGTTTAGCACTAGTGTATGGTGGATAAAAATTCTCAATAAAACCTTTAAAGTTTTGTTTTAATATAGCTCGTGTATTGGAAAATTCTTGAAAACCGAAAAAGCCATGAGACTTACCCATGCCACTATTATTGGAGCCACCAAAAGGTAAATAATGATTAGAAGCTTGCAATAAATTGTTGTTAATGCATGTAGTTCCAGCTCTTGTATTATTTAAAATAAAATCAATATTTTTTTTGTTACTGCTATATATGTAAAGAGATAATGGCTTTTCTTTGGAATTGATATAGTTTATTGCTTCATAAAGAGTTTTGTAAGTTTTAATTGGAAGTATAGGGCCAAATATCTCACTCTCTAATAAAGATGCATCTTCAGGTAAGTTTGAGATAACCGTAGGTTCTAGAAAATTTTTGTCAGAATCACTTTTTCCACCAATTTCAATAGTTGCATTCTTGGATTTTGCATTTTCTAAATGGTTTATGAGTCTATCAAAATGGTCTGAATTCAAAATTCGACAAATGGAATTTGAATTAATGACATCTTTAGTAAAAAAATGTTCTAATTGTGTTTTAAAACTTTGAATAAAATCATCTTTAATAGTTTCATTAATTAAGATGTAATCGGGAGCAACACAGGTTTGCCCATTGTTTAAAAATTTGCCCCAAACTATTTTTTTAACAGCTGATTTGATATTTGCCGTTTCGTCAATTATTGTTGGTGATTTTCCTCCAAGTTCTAATGTAACAGAACTTAAATTTTTGGCAGCAGCTTCCATGACAATCTTTCCAACTTTTGGTGAACCTGTAAAGAAAATATGATTAAAAGGTAGTTTTAATAATTCTTGTGAGGTTTCTACTTCACCCTGAATCAAAGCAACTTCATTTTCATGAAATAAATCTTTGATGATTTTAGCCATTACACTAGAGATATTTGGTGTTAATTCAGATGGTTTTATAATTACGGTATTTCCAGCGGCAATTGCAGAAACTAAAGGATCAAAAGTTAAATTAAGAGGATAGTTCCAAGGAGAAATAATCAAACACACGCCTTTAGGTTCATATTTATACCATGATGAGGTTCCAAATAAAGCTAAAGGTGTACTCACTTTATGATTAGACATCCAAGATTTCAAATATTTTTTGGCATGCTTTATTTCACCAATTATTTGGTAGATTTCTGTAAGGTCGGTTTCTGCAAAAGGCTTCTTAAAATCATTATACAAAGCTTCTCTTATTTGATCTTTGTAAGTTACTTCTATAGCGTGTTTAATTGCAACTAACTTTTTTGTGCGCCCTTTATAATTAGTATTTGCAACTTTATATTGATTTTCTTTTTGCTTTCTGAACAAATCGAAATAACGATTGTTACTGTAATCCATTAATTTAGGTTTTTTGTAAGTCAAACAATTTCGAATTAAAAGATATAAATAATTACAATACCTATAACAAATACATCTTTAAACTTCAAAGACCATAATTTATTCTTAAATTTACTATTCATTTATATTTGCTAAAAAAACTCCAATTATTAATATTTAGTTTATGTATAATTCAAAAATTGTAGGATTAGGATATTACGTGCCAGATAACATTGTTACTAATGATGATTTGTCAAAAATGATGGATACGGATGATCAATGGATCCAGGAGCGAACAGGAATTAAAGAACGAAGATGGATTAAAAAGGGCACAGATGATTCTACAGCTGTAATGGGAGCCAAAGCTTCTAGAATAGCTATAGAACGAGCTGGATTAACAAAAGATGATATAGACTTTATTGTTTTTGCAACCTTGAGCCCGGATTATTATTTTCCTGGATGTGGTGTACAAATACAAGACATGTTAGAAATGAAAACAGTAGGCGCACTTGATGTAAGAAATCAGTGTTCTGGGTTTGTATATGCTATCGCTACTGCAGATCAATTCATAAAAACAGGTATGTATAAAAACATTCTTGTTGTTGGTTCCGAATACCATTCAAACGGCTTGGACAAAACAACTAGAGGTAGAGGCGTTTCGGTTATTTTTGGAGATGGCGCAGGAGCATGTGTACTATCAAGAGTAGAAGATAATACTAGAGGAATATTATCCACGCATTTACATAGTGAAGGTAAGTATGCTGATAAATTAATTGTTGCTTCTCCAAGTATAGGAAATTGGGTGCCAGAAATTATAGAATCTAATGGTGAAGACATTTCATATTTTCCTTATATGGATGGTACTTTTGTTTTTAAACATGCCGTTGTAAGATTTAGTGAAGTTATAAAGGAAGGCTTACAAAAAAACAATCTTAAAAAAGAAGATATTGATATGCTTATTCCTCATCAGGCAAATTTACGTATAGCTCAATTTATTCAGAAAAAATTTGGATTACGTGATGATCAAGTGTTCAATAATATCATGAAATATGGAAATACTACGGCAGCTTCGGTCATTATTGCACTTACAGAAGCTTGGGAAAAAGGAAAAATAAAGGATGGTGATAATGTAGTTTTAGCGGCTTTTGGTAGCGGCTTTACTTGGGGAAGCGTCATTATTAAGTGGTAAATCAAAGAAATCAATAAAAAAAAGTCTGAAACTTGGGGAGATTTAGTTTCAGACTTTTGCTATTAATCTAACTAACACTTAACTTTAAATTTTAAAACGTTGTTTTGAGTTGTTGAGGACTAATTCAAATTTTTACAATACAAAGTTTTTATATAGTGTATGTATATAATGAAGACGTAAAAAATTCGATTTTATTACATTGATTATCAAACTTTAACCAATTTTAACATTTTTAACATAAAACAAAAACCCAAAGTATTACTTTGGGTTTTCTTATTTAACAACCTAGCATAAACACTAACCATCAAATTATTATGCCGGTTATTAAATTGGTATACTTTAAATAAATCCGCCACCACCAGATTTTTCATTATTGTCACGTCTTTTACGTTGAATAGCCCTATACTTATTGCCACCAAATCTATATGAGAGCCCTATATACCATGAATTACTTTCCCAATTGAACTCACCTGATGATGGGTAAGGCCTAGTACTTTCAAATTCAAACTTCATAGTATTAAAAACGTCATTGTAGTTAAAGCTTACTGTTGCGTTTTCCATGAAGTTGTAACGCACACCAGTATTTACAAAATACATAGGTTTTCTTTCAAACTGTAATCCCTGTTGTGTACCACGATACATGCCAAAGAGCGAGAAAGTCAATTCTTTTGTAGCTTTAAAATTATTGTTTACGCGTACATTCCAAACCAGGTTATCTACTTCTATTTTTCGTTGCACAATATCGTCAATAGTATGAGTGCCTTCTTCTGGGTTGGTAAAC
Organism: Gilvirhabdus luticola; assembly: GCF_040117515.1. Taxonomy (NCBI): domain Bacteria; kingdom Pseudomonadati; phylum Bacteroidota; class Flavobacteriia; order Flavobacteriales; family Flavobacteriaceae; genus Gilvirhabdus; species Gilvirhabdus luticola. The sequence continues at coordinate 166,955 of NZ_JBEEEN010000002.1, read as the reverse complement.
TCTTCGGCAAAGCCTGAAGTTTTTTGGGAGTATAAATCAAAACTTCCATTTAAACTCCACCATTTTGCAGGACGATAGTTTGACGATAATTCAAATCCGTAGGCAGAAGTATTGTCAAAATTATCAAAGGTAAGAATGACTTTTTCTAAATCTGGATCTAGTCTGTCTATAAATAAAGACCTGTTTATTTCATCTTCAATTATCCTGTAAAAAACACCAGCAGTTATATTTCCTTTTTCAAGGTTTCTCGTATAGTTTACTTCAACAGAGTTGGTGAATTGTGGCTCCAATTCAGGATTTCCATAAGAAGATACTAATGGTGTGCTCCATTCACGAATTGGGTTTACTTGTCCAACGCCAGGTCTGTCAACACGGCGACTGTAACTAATTTGATACGAGTTTTTTTCAGTTGGTGTGTAAGTAAGAAAAGCAGATGGATATACTTTAAAATAATCGTTTTCAAAACGAAATTCTTCTACAGTACCATCATCATTAAATTGAGTAGCATTGTTATCAACAGTAACTGATTCTGCTCTTAAACCAACTTGATAGCTCCATGTATCATGGTTTTTCCCATATGTCGCATAAAATGAATAAATATCTCTATCATAAACAAAGTCGGTGGCTGGAGTAGGTATAACATTTCCATTTTCATCAAAGCTTTGCCCAGTAGATATGTAATCTATATCTGAACCAAATAGTCTAGCTTCAAGTCCAACTTCAAGTTTAGAATTGTCAGTTAATGGATTTACATAGTCTACATTAATGGTAGTTTGATCTCTGTTGGTGTCTACAAAATCCATATAATTTGGAGGAAAAGGAGAATTTATAAAACTGAAATTAGCGCTTTCATCTTGAATAAAGTCATTATAGTCTGCTTCTAAATCCAAACGCTCTCCATCTTTGTCAAAATCGTGTCGGTATACAAAATTATACTGGGAAGAAACATTATCCATAACATTATTGAACATTTGTGAATTGTCTTCAAATGTTCCGTAAATGATTTGTGTATTTCCAAAACCTTTTCCATCATATAAGTTTTGGTTCGTAAAAACTGAAAAAGTGTTTTTGTCATCCAAGTAAAAGTCCATCCCAACTTTGTATAGGTGAGACTTATTGTTGTTTCCAAATGTAAAGATTTGATCTAGATTTTCTGTGCTTCTAGTAACAAAACCATAATTACTGCTGTAGCCTATATTATTTCCATAATTTCCATAGACGTTAAATTTGCCATTGCGGTAGTTCATGTCTATAGAACTATTGAAGCGTGCATTAATTTCTTTAGTAAGTCCTAAATTTAAATTACCATTGAAGCCAATGTTGGTATTTTTATGAAGGATTATATTGATGATCCCGCTCATACCTTCAGGGTTGTATTTGGCGGAAGGATTAGTAATCAGCTCGATTTGTTTAATTGATGTTGAAGGAATTTGTTTTAAAAGTTGTGCCACTGGAATATTACTCAATTTACCATCTACCATGACACGTACATTTTCGTTTCCTCTCATGCTAATGTTACCGGTTTGTTGATCAACATTTATTGAAGGAATATTATTCATAATATCACTGGCAGTAGCACCAGAAGTAGTTAGATCTTTACCAACATTAACTACTTTTCTGTCTATTTTTTGTTGTATGGTTGAAACTTCAGCAACAACAGTTACTTCATCAAGACCTTCAGCTTCTTCGGTAAGAGAGATTTCGCCAAGGTCTATTTTAAAATTTCTTCTGGAAATGGTTATTTCTTTAGATTCAGATTTATAACCTATATACTGTGCCGTAATGGTGTAACTTCCTTCAGGAATATTAGAAATCTTGAATACTCCTTCTTCATCTGTAATGCCACCGGTCACAGTTTTTCCTTCAGAATTGTTCACTAATATGTTTACATATGGTAGGGGTTCATTTAAAACGGCGTCTATAACCATTCCGGTAATAATGCCATCTTTAAAGTCTGTGATTTTTTCTGCTTGAATTTTTAGTACTGATAATAAAAAAATAAAGCTAAATAAGATAATTCTCTTCATTTAATTGGTTTTGTTTTTTGATTGATTGATGTATTTACTTTACTTTACAAAGAGACGGTTAATATTGAATTTCGTTACTTTATTTAACAACTGATTAACAATTTTAACAAATGAATAAGAAAACTTTAGTTATTGGTGCTTCAGAGAAGAGGAATAGATATTCTAATTTGGCAATACATAAATTATTAAAAAACAACCATGAAGTCCTTGCCATTGGCACAAAAAATGCTGAAGTTAATGGAATTCAAATTTCTACAGAATTGTACCATTATAAGAATATTGATACAGTTACACTATATGTTGGTCTAAAACATCAAAAAGAATACTACGATTATATAATTTCATTAAAGCCTAAAAGGGTCATCTTTAATCCTGGAACCGAAAACTCAAAGTTTTACAAGCTTCTCAAGGAGAATAAAATACACTTTGAAGTTGCTTGTACATTAACCCTTCTTGCTACGAATCAGTATTAAGCCAAGAAAAGTAAGTAAACCATTAATAGGTAAAAGCTCATAACCTACAACATAGCCTCCCAAATTTTCTGAAGGTATATTACCTATAATTGCGGTAATGATTACAGAGCATAAGGCAACTATCCAAACTAATTTATCATTAATCTTGAATTTAGTAAAAATTCCAAAGGCAAATAAACCGAGTAAAGGACCATAAGTATAACCAGCTACAGTTAACAAACTATCAATAACATTTTTATTTAAAACATGTTTGAATATTATAATGACTAAAACTAGCACAATACTCATTATAATATGAACTTTTTTACGAAGTTTTTTCTGAAGCTCAATGGGTCTATTTTCAATATCTAAAAAATCAACGCAATAAGACGTAGTTAATGATGTTAGAGCACTATCTGCACTACTATATGCTGCTGCAATTAAACCTAACATAAAAGTAACTGCGACTGTTAGACCCAAACCGCTATTTAGTGCTATTTCCGGAAATAAGAGATCTGTTTTTGGAGAACCATCCATTAATGGAATTGTAATATCATTCGCTTTTGAATATATAAACAAGAGTGCTCCTAAAGCCATAAACAGTGCCGTAACAAAAACCAACACAAAACTAAAAGACACCATATTTTTTTGTGCATCTTTAAGGGTTTTGCATGTTAGATTCTTTTGCATCATGTCCTGATCTAAACCTGTCATAGAAATAGTAATAAACATTCCGCCTAGAAACGATTTTATAAAATGTGTTCTATCTAAAAAGCTATCTGTAAAAATAACTTTACTATATTCTTTAAAATCTTCTGAAGCAAGAAACTCTGAAAAACTCCATCCAATAGCCTTGTTGATAAAGTAAATAGACAAGCACACTGAAACAATCATAAATAAAGTTTGTAAAGTGTCTGTCCAAACAATAGTTTTTATGCCACCTTTATTGGTATAAATCCAAATTAATAAAATTGAGATAACAACAGTAATCTCAAACGGCACATGCCACTCGTCGAATACAAATTGTTGCAACACAATAGCCACCAAAAACAACCTGAAGGCAGCACCTAAAACTCTAGAAACGAAAAAGAAGAATGCACCCGTTTTATGACTTACAACTCCAAAACGGTCCAATAAGTATTCATATATAGAAGTCACATTGAGCCTATAATATATTGGCAATAAGACATAAGCTACAACAAAGTAGCCAAACATATAACCAAAGACAACTTGCAGATAACTAAATTGAGAACTTTCCACCCAACCAGGAACAGAAATAAATGTCACACCTGAAAGCGAGGCACCAACCATTCCAAAGGCAACGACATACCAAGGAGACTTTTTACCAGCTTTAAAAAAGTCAACATTATTATCATTTTTCCCTGTAAAATGAGAGATTAAAATAAGGACACCAAAGTAGGCTGCAATAAGTATTAGAATTTGCGTAGCAGTCATAAAAGTTTATTTCAATGCCAAAATACAAATTACAACTTTATAAATGTAATTCTTAAATCTAAAATTGTAAATTCGCAATTATGGAATTCTCTTCAAAACTACTTGAAAATGCTGTAAATGCAATGTCTCAATTACCAGGTGTTGGCAAGCGCACTGCACTGCGTTTGGTTTTGCATTTGCTTCGCCAACCCCAAGAGCAAACGTTACAATTATCAAAAGCTTTGAGCACTATGAGAAGCGATATACAATTTTGTAAATCATGTAATAATATCAGCGATTTAAACATTTGTGAAATTTGCTCAAATCCAAATAGAGACGAAAGCATTATTTGTGTTGTAGAAGATGTTCGAGATGTCATGGCTATAGAAAACACAAGTTCTTTTAAGGGTTTGTATCATGTGCTCGGCGGTAAAATTTCTCCAATGGATGGTATTGGACCTAGCGAACTATGCATTGACCCTTTGGTAGAAAAAGTGAAGCAAGGTCATGTGAAAGAGCTAATATTTGCATTAAGTTCTACGATGGAAGGCGACACAACCAATTTTTATATCTATAAGCAAATACAAGATTATAATATCTTTACATCAACTATTGCAAGAGGTATTTCTGTTGGTGATGAAATTGAATATGCAGACGAAATCACTTTAGGTAGAAGTATCGTTAATAGAATCCCTTTTGAAATTTCATTAAAGGCATAGTTTTTTTGAAGCTTTCGGTTGTCATATTAAATTATAACGTTAGATATTTTTTAGAGCTATGCCTAAAAAGTGTACAAGAAGCGGCTAAAGATATAGAGGCACAAATTATAGTTGTTGACAATAATTCTTCAGATGAAAGCTGTCAGATGGTAAAGAAGCTCTTTCCAGAAGTAACACTTATCCAGAATCACAAGAATCTGGGTTTTTCCAAAGGAAATAATCAAGGCGTAGCAGTTTCAAAAGGTGAGTACATTCTCATTTTAAATCCAGATATAGTTGTTGCAGAAGATTCACTCATAAAGTTAATGCACTTTGCAGATTCTAAACAAAACCTTGGTATAGTTGGTTGCAAATTAATAGATGGTTCAGGACAATTTTTACCAGAAAGTAAGCGAAATATTCCTACACCAAAGATCTCTATTAAAAAGATATTTGGGAATTCAAGTAGTTATTATGCAAACCATATTAAGGAGGAGGATGTTGCAAAGGCAGATATTTTAGTTGGCGCCTGCATGTTGCTTAAAAAAGATATTTATCAAAAAGTTGGAGGTTTTGATGAAGACTATTTTATGTATGGCGAAGATATAGACTTATCCTATAAAATTTTAAAATCAAGCTATGATAATTATTTTTTTGGAAAAACAACGATTCTTCATTTTAAAGGAGAAAGTACGTTAAAAGACAATACGTATACTAAACATTTTTATGGTGCGATGAAGATTTTCTATAAAAAACATTTTAAAAAGAATATGTTGTTTGATGGTTTGGTTTCATTGGTTTTGTTTTTTGCTAAAATGTTTAAATCTGATGTACAAGACGAAACAAAACAAATAGATAGATATGCTTTGCTGTCGGATAAAACTTGGGTTAAATTATCTTCTAAATTAAATAAACCTATTATGTATAATATTCCTTTGCCCGATGTCCAAAATTTCACCGAAATTATTTTTGATGCCAACTATATGTCGTACAAAGAAATAATTAATCAAATGGCTGCAATTGGAAAAAATAAATTAGTAACGTTTAAAATTCTTCCAAAAAACTCTAATTTTATAATCGGAAGTAACAGTAATAAAAGTAGAGGTGAGGTCATTGTTTTTTAAATCAATCAAGAATAATTAATAAAACACGTCTTTTTTTATTAATTTTGCACTCTGAAACTAAAAAAATAGCTTTACATTATATATATGGCAAAATTTGAACTTAAATTACCTAAAATGGGAGAGAGCGTTGCAGAAGCAACAATCACGTCTTGGTTAAAAGATGTAGGAGATACCATTGAAGTTGATGAAGCTGTTCTTGAAATTGCTACAGACAAAGTAGATAGCGAAGTACTTTGTGAGGTAGAAGGTGTTTTAACCGAAAAGTTATTCGATATTAATGAAATAGTTCAAGTTGGGCAAACGTTAGCCATTATAGATACTCAAAATGGAGAAGAAGTTGCTGCTCCAATTACTGAACAAAGTACTGAAAATGAAGAACCTGTTCAAGTTGAAGAAAGTGTACAACAGGCAGAAGATATGGTATCAAAAGCTGTTGAGACAGTAAGTTCAATAAGTTCTACTGAAGGCCGTTTTTACTCACCTTTAGTTAAGAATATTGCCAAAGAAGAAGGTATTTCGCAACAAGAATTGGATGCGCTTCCAGGAACGGGAAAAGATGGTCGTGTAACTAAAAGCGATATTTTTGCTTATTTAGAAAATAGAGACAAACAAGTTCCTGTTACTTCATACTCTGCCGAGAAGCCGCAACCAGTTCCTCAACCAGAACCCATTATAAAACAGCCAGTTGCTCCTATAATTTCTAGCGGAGAAGACGAAATTATAGAAATGACCAGAATGGGTAAACTCGTTGCACATCACATGGTTGAGTCGATTCAAACCTCTGCTCATGTACAAAGTTTTATTGAAGCAGATGTGACCAGAATCTGGACTTGGAGGCAAAAAGTTAAAGATCAGTTCTTAAAACAGGAAGGTGAAAACTTAACCTTTACACCTATTTTTATGGAAGCTGTAGCCAAAGCGTTACGAGATTTCCCAATGATGAATATTTCAGTTCAAGGTGATAAGATTATCAAAAAGAAAAATATCAATTTGGGTATGGCAACCGCGTTGCAAGATGGAAATTTAATTGTTCCAGTCATTAAAAACGCGGACCAACTAAATTTGGTTGGTATGACCAAAAAAGTAAACGATTTGGCTAATAGAGCTCGTTTGAATAAACTAAATCCAGATGATGTACAAGGTGGAACCTACACTGTTACTAATGTTGGCTCTTTTGGTAGCATTATGGGAACACCAATCATCAACCAACCTCAAGTAGGGATTTTAGCATTAGGAGCTATTAGAAAAGTACCAGCGGTTATAGAAACTTCTGAAGGCGATTTTATTGGTATACGTTACAAAATGTTCTTATCGCATTCTTATGACCATCGCGTGGTAAATGGTGCTTTAGGAGGCCAATTCGTAAAGGCTGTAAAGGATTATTTGGAGGCTTGGGATTCTAATAGACAGATTTAACAGCATTTTTCTAATTAAAAGCAAAAGCAATTCAGGTTAGCATCCAAACAGCTATTTTTTAAGAGCCGTCAGCTTGCCTTTTCCATAATATTTTTTTCGCAACCAAAAAGAAACTCGAACTAATAAAATTAAAGCAGGAACTTCTACCAATGGTCCTATTACTCCTGCAAATGCTTGTCCTGAATTCAGTCCGAAAACTGCAATGGCAACGGCAATAGCTAATTCAAAATTATTTCCAGCTGCGGTAAACGCAACTGAAGCTGTTTTGTCGTATTCTGCTCCTGTTGCTTTGGTAAAGAAAAATCCAATGATAAACATTATCGTAAAATAGATAAGTAAAGGAACTGCTATGATCAGAACGTCCATTGGGATTTCCACAATTAACTCTCCTTTAAGCGAGAACATCACAATAATGGTAAATAGCAATGCAATTAAAGTCAATGGTGAAATGGCCGGAATAAATTTTTTTGTGTACCAATTTTCGCCTTTTAGTTTTACTAAAATGAGTCTGCTTAAAATTCCTGTTACGAACGGAATGCCTAAATAAATGGCTACACTTTCAGCGATTGTTCCAATTGAAATATCAACGATTGCACCTTCAAACCCGAAATAGGGTGGTAGAATGGTTATAAAAATCCACGCGTAAAAACTGTACGCAAAAACTTGAAAAATACTATTTAATGCAACCAAACCTGCTCCATATTCACTACTACCTTCGGCTAGGTCGTTCCAAACCAAGACCATAGCAATACAACGTGCCAAACCAATCAAAATCAGGCCGACCATATATTCTGGATAATCACGTAGAAAAGTAATGGCTAAAACAAACATTAAAACAGGTCCAATTATCCAATTTAGGATAAGGGAAATAGAAAGGATTTTTGTGTTTCTAAATACTTTTGGCAATAACGCATAATTAACCTTTGCTAAAGGCGGATACATCATTACTATCAACCCGATGGCAATCGGAATATTTGTTGTTCCGCTACTAAACGAGTTAATAATATTCGGGAATGTTGGAATGAAATACCCAAGTCCAACTCCAAAAGTCATGGCTATAAAAATCCAAAGGGTTAAATTTTTATCAAGAAAACTTAATTTTTTTGTTGCCATTTTTTATAGGAGTTTATTTGAGAGAAAACGTAATACAATTCGGTTGCAATTTGAAGACTTCTTTCATTATATTTTTCTGCTTGTTGTGGTGTATTGTCAAATGCTTTTGGGTCCTCAAAAGTTATTGGAATTCGTTTTTCTGCACCAGAAACAAACGGACATGCTTCATTTGCAGAGTCGCAGGTCATAATTGCCACAAATTCAGATTTCGGATTAAATACATCATCTAATTTTTTTGAAAAGCCGACGATAGGATGCTCGTTGTCTGTGTATTTAATGCTGTAGATCGGATTGTTACTTTCTGAAATCATTTTTACTTGAAAACCAGAATTTTGTAACGTTTCTGCAACCATTGGAAATAGAGCTGTAGCTTCTGTTCCACCCGAATAGCAAAACACATTTTTAATATCAAAATAATATGCCATTGTTTGTGCCCAAACCTGTGATAAATGACTTCTTCGCGAATTGTGCGTACAGATAAAGTTGATACGGATTTCTTGATTTTTTGAAACTTTTGACTGAATAAAATCAATTAACAATTGTAAAACTACTTTACGCTTGTTTGAAATAGTTTGAGGATTTAATTCTTTAATTAAGTTTACTATTTCTGAATATAGGATTGGTTTTGTTGTTATCATACTTTTTGCGATTATACGATTAATATTCAAAAGGTCAAAGTTTTTTAGAGACTTGACAAAAAATGGTTCTTTATTTTAGACAACAATGAATGTGTTTTTACTGTGGTTGCTTTTAACTTGTGGGTAATGATGTAATTTTTTTAGCTTCTTTAAGTGGTCAAACAAAGTTCAACTATTTTCCTTATAAAGTCAAATCATTGTTTTGTTTATTCTAATTACATTTGTACAAAATTGTAGTGCATGAGCCTTAATTTAACAAAACCATTGTGTTTTTTTGATCTTGAAACCACAGGTGTTAATATTTCTAAAGATCGTATTGTGGAGATTTCAATCCTAAAAGTTAATCCAGGCGGAAATGAAGAAAGTAAAACGTGGTTGGTAAATCCAGAAATGCCAATACCAAAAGAAGTGACTGCCATTCATGGTATTTCTGATGCAGATGTTGCAGATAAACCTACGTTTAAAGAACTGGCCAAAGAGATATTTGTCATGATTAAAGATTCTGATCTGGCAGGATTTAACTCCAACAGATTTGATATTCCATTATTAGCGGAAGAAATGTTAAGAGCAGAAATAGATTTTGATATGAAAAACAGATTGGCTATTGATGTTCAGAATATTTTTCATAAAATGGAACAACGCACCTTGAGTGCCGCTTACAAATTTTATTGTGATAAAGATTTAGACAATGCACACAGTGCAGAAGCAGATACTAAAGCCACCTTTGAAGTCTTAAAAGCGCAGGTTGAGAAATATGACGAATTGGAAAACAACTCCAAGTTTCTGGCAGAGTTCAGTTCAAGAAAAAAGTTTGCGGATTTTGCAGGTTTTATCGCCTACAATAAAAAAGGAGAAGAATGCTTTTCGTTTGGTAAGCACAAAAACAAAACGGTAATTGAGGTTTTAGAAAAAGAACCCGGTTATTTTGGTTGGTTGCTTAATGCAGACTTCCCATTATACACCAAAAAGGTATTAACAGCTATTAAGCTTCGCAGTTTTAATAATAAGTTAGATTAAGAATGAAACTTATCTGCATCGGTAGAAATTATACCGAACATATTAAAGAATTGGAAAATGAAAAACCTAAAGATCCAGTAGTTTTTTTAAAACCAGACACTTCTATATTGTTAAAAAAACAGCCTTTTTTTATACCAGATTTTTCTGATGATGTACATCATGAAGTGGAAATTTTGGTTAAAATAAATAGATTAGGGAAGCACATCGATAAAAAATTTGCACATAAATATTATGATGAAATTGGCCTAGGTATCGATTTCACGGCTAGAGATATTCAGGCTCAATTAAAAGAAAAAGGTTTGCCTTGGGAAAAGGCCAAAGGCTTTGATGGTGCAGCAGTTATTGGCAATTGGTTACCAAAAAAAGAAATAGGAGATATTAACAATATAAATTTCTCATTGAAGAAAAATGATATATTAGTTCAGCAAGGAAATACAGCCAATATGCTTTGGAAAATTGATGAATTGATAGAATATATCTCAAAATATTTTACTTTAAAGATTGGAGATATTATATTTACCGGTACACCAGCAGGAGTTGGCAAAGTAATTGCTGACGATAAACTTAAAGGTTACATAGAAAACAAACAAATGTTTTCAATAACAGTAAAATAAATGGAACAACATTACAAATTATCTAGGGTTCGCGAATTAGCAGGTGATGACCAAGAATTTATATTGGCATTAGCTCAAACTTTTTTGGAAGAAGTACCGCCAGATGCTGAAAGGTTAAAAAATGCTGTTTCAGAAAAAAACTATCAAGAAGCCTATCAAGCAGCTCATAAAATGAAACCAACAATAGATTTATTTGAACTTGGTGTGCTTCAGGATTTAATTGAGGTTCAAGATTGGGGAAAATTCACAAAAACAGACGTTGATATTACAGACAAATTGGACATTGTACTCGCTGCAGTAGAACAAGCTTCAAACGAATTACGATCAGATTTTAATTTGTAGTTTTCTATTTTATTCCAAGCACTTCTTTAGATATATGCATGGCAACAAGCATATGTGGTACATCTACAGTTTCAGCAATCTTTAAATCGCCAGCCAAAGAACATAAAGCATAGGCTTCATTCTCACTTAAATTATGTTCCTGCATTAAATAATCTATCATGTATAAGGTTGCCTTTTTAGCAGCTTCATCAATAGTAGTTGCAAAACCTGTTGTTGCATAATAATCATTGGTTTCGTATTGAGGCTCTTTTAATATTTTATTTTTTATAATGTCTAACTGGTAAACGACCCTTAAAGGTGCTTCAATGGCAGTTCCGCATACTTCTCCAAGCCCTTGTGCAGCATGTCCATCACCAACCGAAAATAAAGCGCCTTCAACAAAAACCGGAAAATAAACAATAGTACCTTGAGTAAGATTTGGGTCGTCCATATTTCCACCATTTGCTCTTGGTGGAATTGTAGATAACATTTCTTCAGTTGGAGGAGCGACGCCCATAACACCTAAAAAAGGATTCAATGGAACTTTAATATTTTCGTTGAAATCAACATGGGTTCTATCTTTACCCAATTGATAAATTCTTAAATATTCTCCTTTTATAGAATCGGCAACAAAGCTAAAACCTGGGTAAATAGCATTCCAGCCCCAATCACCAACTTCAATCTGATGCAGCGTTACTTTTAAAACATCTCCTGGAGAAGCACCTTCAACATAAACAGGTCCAGTTAAAGGATGTATTGGCTCAAAACTTAAATTCTTTAAATCTTCTACTTTAGAGTTTAGATTGAATTGCTCATCACTGGCATCTTCTGTAAAAGCTTCAATAATAGTTCCAGATTTGACCTTTAAAATGGGTTCAATGGCACTGCTGAACTTATTATGCGTTTGATCTTTGGTTAAAGTAAATTCAGGTGTTATCTCATTTACACTCTTTTCAATTTTAGTAGTTGAGTGTGTTTGGTCTTTACCTTCATCTTTACAGGATATGAAAAGTATTGGAACAATAAAAAACAACGATAACAGAAGGCTTTTGCACATGGTTGGTAGTTAAAATAAATTAAGCCTTTTAAAAATAAGAAATAATAAACAAATAACCTTAAATTTGACGTTTTAACTTAACACAATTATATATTTTGCTCGCTGAAATAATCACTATTGGAGACGAAATCCTCATAGGTCAAATTATTGATACTAATTCCGCTTTTATCTCAAAAGAATTTAATAAAATTGGTGTTTCAGTATATCAAATTACATCTGTTCAGGACGATAAAAAGCATATACTTAAAGCCTTAAAAGAAGCAGAAGACAATGCCGATATTATCATTATAACTGGAGGTCTTGGTCCAACAAAAGATGATATTACCAAACATACTTTAGCAGAATATTTTAAGGATACTTTAATACAAAATGATGCTGTTTTGGACAACATTAAATCACTTTGGAAAAACTATATCAATCAACCTTTAATGCAGGTTAATATCGACCAAGCTTTAGTACCATCAAAATCTATTGTATTGATGAACAGTTTAGGAAGTGCTCCAGGCATGTGGATAGAAAAAGGTAACATGGTTTTTATTTCGCTTCCAGGTGTTCCTTATGAGATGAAAGCTTTATTAGGAAATGAAGTGATTCCTAAACTTCAGCAGAAATATAAATTTCCATATATATTACATAAAACTCTGGTTGTTTATGGTATTGGAGAAAGTATGCTTGCTTCAAAAATTGAAGCTTGGGAAAATAATTTGCCGAAATTCATCAAACTAGCGTATTTACCAAATTTAGGTAAGGTGAGATTACGTCTATCTGCAAAGGGAAAGAATAAAAAAGAAATTGAATTGGAAATTGATAATCAAATACAAAAATTGCTACCACTATTAGATGGTATTTATTTTGGTTTTGAAGAAGAGGATTCTATCGAGTTAAGTATTGGTAAACAATTAGCATTACAACACAAAACATTAGCTACGGCAGAAAGCTGTACAGGCGGAAAAATTGCCGAACAAATTACTGCAAATGCTGGAGCTTCCGTTTATTTTAAAGGTAGCATAGTAAGTTACGAAACCCAAACAAAAATAGATGTTTTAAAGGTTCCTAAAGATATTATAGAAAGGTATTCTGTTGTTAGTAAGCAAGTTGCAGAAGCTATGGCGCAAAATGTCAGGGAAATTTTTGATTCAGATTATGCTATTGCAACTACAGGAAATGCTGGACCAACAAAAGGTGATGCAGATGCAGAATTAGGTACTGTTTTTATTGCTATAGCTACAAAAAATAAGGTGTTTTCAGAAAAATTCAGCTTTGGGAATCACAGAATTAAGGTCATAAATAAAGCCGTAAATAAAGCTTTTGAAATGCTACAAAAAGAAATTTTAAAAATTGATAAAAATTAAGTTGTCGTAAATTAAAGATTTTGTATATTTGCACCTCGTTTCGAAATAACAATATTTAAAGTTAGAAATAATGTCAAGAGTTTGTGAAATTACTGGGAAAAAGGCGATGGTTGGAAACAACGTGTCTCACGCATTAAACAGAACTAAACGTAAATTTAATGCTAATTTGGCAAAGAAACGTTTCTACATACCTGAAGAAGATAAGTGGATAACTTTAAAAGTTTCTACATCAGCATTAAAAACCATTAATAAATTAGGTATTTCTGCTGTGTTAAAAGATGCAAAATCTAAAGGGATTTTAAAATAATAGCCACATTTAAAGATTTAAGAAAATGGCAAAGAAAGGCAATAGAGTTCAAGTAATATTAGAGTGTACAGAGCATAAAGCTACTGGACAACCAGGAACTTCACGTTATATTACAACTAAAAACAAAAAGAATACGCCAGATAGAATGGAGATAAAAAAATTCAATCCTATCTTAAAACGTATGACTGTTCATAAAGAAATTAAATAAGTAAAGTAATTGAGTCATGGCAAAGAAATCGGTAGCATCATTACAGACAGGATCTAAAAGGCTTACAAAAGCAATAAAGATGGTAAAATCACCTAAAACTGGAGCATATATGTTCGTTGAGTCAATTATGGCACCAGAACAAGTAAACGAATGGATGAGTAAGCAATAATCTGTAGTTACTCTTAAAAATATTTTAAGCTGCTTTCAATACCCTTGAAAGCAGCTTTTGTTTTATATTTACACTCCTGACAAACTTTCCGTTTTCAACTCTAGGCAAGAAGTTTGTTATTAGTTTTAAAATTGAATTAAATAATGAGTTTTTTTAAAAAAATATTCTCTTCAGAAAAAAAGGAAACACTAGATAAAGGATTAGAAAAATCCAAAACAACATTCTTAAATAAATTAAGTAAAGCAGTTGCTGGAAAATCTAAAGTTGATGATGAAGTTTTAGATAATCTTGAAGAGGTTTTGGTAACCAGTGATGTTGGTGTTAATACAACACTTAAGGTCATTGAGCGCATTGAAGAGCGTGTATCTAAAGATAAATATTTAGGTACTGAAGAGTTAAACCAAATTCTTCGTGAAGAAATAGCAGCATTATTGTCTGAAACCAATTTGGGCGAAGCTACCGAATTTACCATTCCTGAAGATAAAAAACCGTATGTTATTATGGTTGTAGGTGTTAATGGTGTTGGTAAAACAACAACCATAGGTAAATTGGCTTATCAGTTTAAAAAACAAGGACTTAAAGTAGTACTTGGTGCAGCAGATACATTTAGAGCTGCAGCTATAGACCAGTTACAAGTTTGGGCAGATAGAGTAGATGTACCAATCGTAAAGCAATCTATGGGAAGTGATCCTGCTTCAGTGGCTTTTGATACGTTACAAAGTGCAGTAGCAGAAGATGCTGATGTTGTTATTATAGATACTGCTGGACGTTTGCATAATAAAGTCAATCTCATGAATGAGCTAACTAAGGTAAAACGTGTCATGCAAAAAGTAGTTCAAGATGCTCCTCATGATGTTTTACTAGTTCTAGATGGTTCTACAGGACAGAATGCTTTTGAGCAAGCCAAACAGTTTACAGCAGCGACAGAAGTTACAAGTCTGGCAGTTACTAAATTGGACGGAACTGCAAAGGGTGGAGTTGTTATTGGAATTAGTGATCAATTTCAAATTCCAGTAAAATATATTGGTGTTGGAGAAAAGATTGAGGATTTGCAAGTTTTTAATAAATATGAGTTTGTAGATTCGTTTTTTAAATAATAGATTTTAATTGTCACATCGAGCGTTGTCGAGATGTATATTAAATATGAGTTTTAATATTTACCATAATCTTTTAATAAAAGCTACTAAACAAGAGGTTTTTGATGCTGTTTCCGTACCAGAACATTTAAACAATTGGTGGACTCTAAAGAGTAGTGGTATGCCAGAAATGGGTAATACTTACAACTTAAATTTTACTGATGAATATGATTGGTACTGTCAAGTATCAGTTTGTAATCCTTTTGATTCCTTTCATTTAAGAATGACCAAAAGTGACAACGATTGGGATCCAACCACGTTTGGTTTTGATTTGGAAGAAAAAGAAAACAGAACCTATGTAAGATTCAGTCATGTCAATTGGCAAGAAACCAACGAACATTTTAAGATTGCTTCGTTTTGCTGGGCTATGTTGCTTTACGGGCTTAAAAACTATCTTGAAAAAGGAATCATTATTCCTTTTGCAGAAAGAAATTAACTTCAAATTTCTTATCAAAGAGTATTTTTAAAATTGGTATTTTTAAAAAAATAATACTAACCATGAAATATTTAAAGCTTCTTATTTGCGTCTTTCTCATAACAATTTCTTGTAATGACAATAAAAATAATCAACCTGCAACTCAAGAAAGTACTAGTGAAGAATCTGTAAAAGATTCAATTGTTGTTAATGATTCTTCAGATGTTAGTGATATTTCAACCAAACCATTTTACGATTTTAAGGTACTGGATTCAAAATATATTGATGCTTCTGCTTTGTGGGAACCATTTAGTGAAGACTTAAAAGATTTTACAGAGTCTATTTACAATAGTTTAAAGCCTTTTATTTTAGAACAGGATATTCCCACGATTCAAAAAAATATAGCTCAAGGAAAATTGTCCTATGAGCAACTCACCAAGTTTTATCTCTACAGAATCAGAAAGTTTGATCGGGAAAATGACTTGTCCTTAAATTCAGTCATTGCTTTGAACCCTAATGTTATTGCGGAAGCGAAGCAAAGAGACAAAGAATTTTTAAATCGAATGGTGAAGCCAAAGCTTTTTGGTATGCCAATTCTGTTAAAAGATAACATCAATGCTTCAGGCATGCCAACAACTGCTGGTGCTGTAGCTCTTGAAAATAATATGGCTGATGATGCTTTCATTGTTCAAAGACTTAAAGAGAATAAAGCATTAATTCTTGGAAAAGCCAATTTAAGCGAATGGGCTTATTTTTTCTGTGGCGATTGTCCTAGCGGTTACAGTGCCATTGGTGGACAAACCCTTAATCCTTATGGTAGAAAAATGATAGATACTGGTGGTTCTAGTTCGGGTAGTGGTGTTGCAGTTGCAGCCAATTTTTGTGTTGCTGCTGTTGGTAGTGAAACGTCTGGTTCTATATTATCACCATCAAGTAAAAACTCTCTTGTCGGACTAAAACCAACCATTGGTTTGTTAAGCAGAAGCGGAATCGTACCTATTTCATCTACTTTAGATACGCCAGGACCAATGACCAAAAATGTGGTTGACAATGCATACTTATTGGACGCTATGTTTGGTGTAGATAAAAGCGATAGCAAAACGATTGATGCTTTATTGGACCTAGGATTTTACACAGAACAACTTAAAGAAAATGGTGTAAAAGGAAAACGATTTGGTGCTTTTAAACATCTTTTGGAAGACAGTTTGTATGTCAATGCTATTACGGTTTTAAAAAATCTTGGTGCTGAAGTAATTGAATTTGAAGAAGAAGAAATTGAACTGCCAGAGTTTTTAAGATTGTTGAATTTGGATATGAAAAAGGATTTACCAGTTTATCTTTCTCAAAATGCTAGCGACAGTATTAAGGTAAGAACGGTTAGTGATATAATCGATTTCAATAAAGAAGATTCAATAAGCAGAATGCCTTACGGACAGAAACTATTTGAAGGAATTGTTGCAGATTCAGCTACAGATTCAGCATTTGAAAACATAAAAAGCACGCTGAAAAATAATGGTATAAAGTATCTTAACAAACCAATGAATGAAAATAACTTAAACGGAATTCTTTCAATAAACAACTACCACGCCGGATTTGCCGCAGTAGCAGAATATCCAGCCATGACCATTCCAATGGGTTATAATTCAGATGGAGAACCAGAAGGGCTAACCATAATTGCAAGACCATTACAGGAGAAATTCTTGTTACAATGGGCTTACGCTTATGAGCAAGCCTCAAAAATGAGACAAATACCTGAAGATTATAAATAGTTTTCTCTGTTCAATTTTTAATCTTTATTGTTATTCATTGCCTATCTTTGCGCTCAACTTTTTTTGAATGAGAACAAAGTCGCTTAAAAAAAATAGGATCAACGTTGTAACGCTTGGCTGTAGCAAAAATGTTTACGACAGCGAAGTGCTTATGGGGCAACTTAAAGCCAGTGGCAAAGATGTCGTCCATGAAGAAGAAGGTAATGTTGTGGTGATTAATACCTGCGGATTTATAAATAATGCCAAGGAAGAAAGCGTGAATACCATTCTGGAATACATGCAGAAAAAGGAAGCTGGAGAAGTTGATAAAGTTTTTGTGACTGGGTGTCTTTCAGAACGCTATAAACCAGACTTACAAAAAGAAATTCCAAATGTTGATGAATATTTTGGTACCACAGAATTACCGCAATTATTAAAAGCACTTGGTGCTGATTATAAACATGAGCTTATAGGTGAACGCTTAACAACGACACCAAAGAATTACGCCTATTTAAAAATTGCTGAAGGTTGCGATAGACCTTGTAGCTTTTGTGCCATTCCATTAATGCGTGGAAAACATAAAAGTACACCTATTGAAGATGTCGTTATTGAAGCTAAAAAATTAGCTGCCAATGGCGTCAAAGAATTGATTCTTATTGCTCAAGATTTAACCTATTACGGACTCGATCTTTACAAAAAACGAAACCTTGCAGAACTACTCGAAGCACTTGTGAAAGTTGAAGGTATAGAATGGATCAGGTTGCATTATGCGTTCCCAACAGGTTTTCCAATGGATGTCTTGGATGTGATGAACAGAGAAGCTAAAATTTGCAATTATATAGATATTCCGTTGCAACATATTTCTGACCATTTATTAAAGAGTATGCGTCGAGGTACAACCAAAGAAAAAACGACGAAGCTTTTGCAAGAGTTTAGAAAAATTGTACCCAATATGACTATCAGAACCACGCTGATTGTTGGTTATCCTGGAGAAACTGAAGCCGATTTTCAGGAGTTGAAACAATGGGTTGCAGATATGCGTTTTGAACGTTTGGGATGTTTTACCTATTCGCATGAAGAAAATACACATGCCTATAATCTGGAAGACAATGTTCCAGAAGACGTAAAGCAACAACGCGCCAACAAGATTATGGAATTGCAATCTCAAATTTCATGGGAACTGAACCAGGAGAAAATAGGACAGGAGTTTAAAGTGGTAATAGACAGAAAAGAAGGCAACTACTTTGTTGGACGTACAGAATATGACTCTCCAGATGTGGATAACGAAGTCTTGATTGATGCTACAAGGAGCTATTTAAAAACTGGAGAATTTACCAAGGTTAAAATTACTGAAGCCGCCGATTTTGATTTGTATGCAGAAGTTGTGTCATCTTGAGTCTTTCGGCTCCGCTTAAGATAAACTAAAGTCGAAAGGTTGATTTATATGCTGAAGTTGTATTTATGAGTTTCGTTTAATGTTATGATATAAATCTGTTTTAATTGTTTATATCAATAGTTAAACGAAGTTCGACTATTTTTTTAAGAAAGTCAAGTTGATAAAAATGAATTAAGATTTCAGTTTTTCTAGTTGTCGGCTTATTTTTTTAATGGCTGTTTCTATAGATTTTTCAGGTTCAATGATGTTGTATTCTCCCCAAAACTCTGGGTCTGTAAAACCAGAAGCTTCATCGGTTAAAATGACATTAGGTTTTAATGTTTGTTGAGGTTTAATTCCAGCTGTATTCTGTTGCCAATCTGTTATCAACATTTCACTATCTAAAGAGTAAGTACTGTTAAATAGTCTTCCTTTCCATTTAACTCTAAATACCAGTTTAATGTTACTATAGCCATATTGCCATTTACCATCTTTTTCTCTGTAGTCAACACGATAGGAAGCCTCAAGTGGATAAGCCCTTACTTTTTTCGGCTTTTTCTTTACAAACATAGCACCTGTCATAGCTCTATTAGAAACATTAAGTTGGTAATCTGCTCTTAAAAGTGCTAATGATGTTACATCAACATACAATTTACCAAAATAGAATGGAGATAAAACGTTAGGTTTTTGCTTAAAACTCAACACATAAACCTGACGATTATCTATTTGTGATCTTCCATCAAAACTAAACTCATAATATTCCATATTTTCATCTGTAAATACATATTCAGGATATTTCATAAGGTCTGTATATAAAGTGCTAAACGGACCACCTTGTAATTTTAAAGCCAATGTGTCTAATCTTGAATAGTTTGTATTTTTTCTGGATTTAATCAATATTAAATTGTCTTTTTTTAGAGATTTCGTTGGATTCTTGTAAATCTCTAAAACGGCTTCTGATAATGATGCATTTTTCTTCCCTTTTTTAATAGATTCTCTGTAAAATGCTGTCATTAATGATTCATTACCATAATAATTTTCCGCTTTTCTTTTAAGAACCTCTTGGAAAAGTTTTTTAGGATCTTTAACAGTACTTATATTAATTTCTGTAAGTTTTGTTGCAACTACAGAGAGTTTGATTACAGTACTTTCTCTATTAAATTCAGACAAAGAAACGGTTTGGGTTCTATAACCCAAAAAAGACACAGTCACTGACTTTTCTAGATGTTCTTTTGGAACTTTGAGTGAAAATTCTCCTTCAGTATTTGTAATGGATCTTATGTTTGTTCCGTTTACATTTAAATCGGCATAAATTAGAGGATCATTATTTCTACTGTCTACCACCAATCCTTTAAACTCGGTAAAGGTATCTTGTTGATTATTGTTTTGGAAAGCTTCTATATTTTGGTTAATTCCTACAACGAAAAAGAAAATCAAAAGAGGAAGAAGCCTTCTAACTTGAGTTTTTAAATATATGTTTTTCATTGTTTTAAGATTTAATGAATAATTTTATGTTCAATTCCAAACCGAATTTACTAACCAGTCTGCAGCAACTTTAAGATAGTCAACATAATTGCAAGGTTCTGTATGCGTAAGTCCAGGTGCAATAACAAATGTAATATCACTGCCAGAGGTGACACTCGCATCTACCCAACCCTGAACTTCTTGAACTGGAAATGTAGCATCATTTTCACCATGAACGACGTAAATAGGAATAGGGATCAATCTTCCTACACCGCTGTTGGTAGTATTCCAATGACTTGCCATTGGAATTGCTGCAGAAAATAAACTAGATTGAGTTTCTGCAAAAAACCAACTGCCGTTACCTCCATCACTATAACCGTGAGCCACAATTTTTTCAGAATCTACTGGAAGGTAATCAATTGCCAAATCAATGAGTGTTAACACTTGGTCATTATTTTCCACAGTAGGCCATAACTTCCCGTTACTATTTGGACTAATGATTATAGGGGCGATAGCCTCAAAACCTGGTTCTGCCAAACAAGCAGTACTTTGATGCGCTGTAGGCTGTATACCACATGAGGCGCAACCATGCATAGAAATTACTAAAGGTCTGTCATTATTTGTAAAATCAACATCGGGCATGATAACTCTAAAGGACCATTCATCACCATCAATATTTATTAAAGTAACATCGTTGACACCAGTAGTAAATTCAAAATTATCAAAGTCTTCTTGAACATCGGCGTAGGTTCTTGGTCCATCATCTACAACAGGATCAGGAATGTTAGGATCCTGAAATACAGATTCGTTGTTACAATTAAATAATATTAATATCAATAATAAGCATATTGAGATAGGCTTAATATTTCTCATAAATTTTTTTATTAAAGTTATGTGAAAATACTAATATAAGGCATACAAATTCTGTTAATTTTGTTAAAAAAATACTAAAAAGCACAATTTTAAGCATAATCTTTAAAAGACATTATCTTTACAGAAAATATAAAAACGTAACATGCATCTAGACTTTATTCCGTTTAGAAATACAAATTATTTTTCAAACTTAATTTGTGATTATTTAGATGAAAACGAAAAACTAAAACAGTTTTATCATCGGTTTCCAGATATTCATAACTTTAAAGATCAAATTGAAGAAAAAGAACTAAACTATCCTGTAGATCATCGTGAAATTTTAGTTAGGAAACTTAAAATCCAATATGCTAATTTAAGCAGTAGTGAAGCTACATTACAAAACATTCATTTATTATCACAAGAGAACACTTTCACTATTACAACGGGACATCAGTTAAATTTATTTACTGGCCCATTGTATTTTTTGTATAAAATTATTTCAACTATTAATTTATGTAAAGAACTAAACGAAAAATATTCTGAATTCAATTTCGTCCCTGTGTATTGGATGGCTACTGAAGACCATGACTTTGAAGAGATAAATTATTTTAATGTTAACGGGAAAAAGATTCACTGGAATAGACCGGCAAAAGGAGCAGTTGGAGAACTTAATACTGCAGGTTTAAAAGAGGTTTTTAATTTACTCTCGTTAGAATTGGGTGGAAGCAAAAATGCTAAATATTTAGAAAATCTATTCAATGAAGCTTATTTGAAAAATGAAAGTTTAGCTGATGCAACAAGATTTTTAGCTAATGAATTATTTAAAGGGTATGGGTTGGTTATTATTGATGCAAATGACACCGATTTAAAACGATTATTTGTTCCTTTTATTAAAGAAGAATTATTAAACAACACATCATACAATCAAGTTACTAAAACTAATAAAGAACTTTATAAACATAGTAACATACAGGTAACCCCAAGAGAAATAAATCTTTTTTATCTAAAAGAAAATTTACGCGAACGCATTACAAAAGAAAATAAGAGTTACCTAGTAAATAACACAGATATAAAGTTTTCGGAAAAAGAAATTCTCACTGAATTAAATAATCATCCAGAGCGTTTTTCACCTAACGTAATTATGAGACCTTTATATCAGGAGGTTATTTTGCCTAACCTTTGCTACATAGGAGGAGCTGGTGAACTGGCTTATTGGTTTCAGCTCAAAAAATACTTCAATGAAGTAAATGTTACTTTTCCAATATTATTGTTACGTGATTCACTTCTAATACAAACACAAAAACAATCAAAAAAACTTAAAAAATTAAATATAACTACTCAAGATTTGTTTTTAAAACGTGACGCATTTATAAACAAAAAGGTAAGGGAAATATCTAATGTTGATATTGACTTTACACCTCAAAAAGAACATTTACAAGAGCAATTCAAACAACTATATGAATTAGCAAAACAAACCGATAAATCATTTTTAGGAGCAGTTAAAGCTCAAGAACGTAAGCAAATAAAAGGTTTAGAACATCTTGAAAAACGTTTATTAAAGGCTCAAAAAAGAAAATTGGCCGATCAAGTTTCCAGAATGACAGAAATTCAAAATCAATTATTTCCTAACCAAAGTTTGCAAGAAAGAAACACTAATTTTTCGGAATTGTATTTGCAATATGGAGAGTTATTAATCAAGCAACTTATTGAAAATATAAACCCTTTGGAAATGAATTTTAAGGTGTTAACATTATAGCATAAAAAACCCAACATCTACACTCAAATTTTTAAAACAATTGTTACTTTTGCGCATGCAACATAACAAGGTACTTATTTTAGATTTCGGTTCGCAATACACACAGCTTATTGCACGTAGAGTAAGAGAACTCAACATTTATTGCGAAATTCACCCATACAACAAAATGCCATCAGGTATTCAAGATTACACTGCCGTGATTCTTTCTGGAAGTCCGTTTTCTGTAAGGAGTGATGAAGCACTTCATCCAGATTTGTCAGCAATAAGAGCAAGAATACCGTTATTAGCGGTTTGCTATGGAGCACAATATTTAGCACATTTTTCTGGAGGCGAAGTTGCGCCTTCAAACACACGCGAATATGGCCGAGCCAATTTAAGTTACATAAAAGAAGGTGAATTGTTTTTTGAGAATATTCCAAATAATAGTCAGGTTTGGATGAGTCATAGCGATACCATAAAAACATTACCAACCAATGCCATTTTATTAGCCAGTACTCATGATGTTAAAAATGCTGCTTATAAAATTGAAGGTGAACAAACCTATGCTATTCAGTTCCATCCAGAAGTGTATCATACTACTGATGGCAAAAAATTACTGGAAAATTTTTTAGTGAAGATTGCTAAATTAGATCAAGACTGGACACCAGATTCTTTTGTAGAAGAAACCGTTGACGAGCTTCAAAATAAACTCGGAAATGATAAAGTTGTTTTAGGACTTTCTGGAGGTGTAGATTCTTCAGTTGCAGCGGTGTTATTGCATAAGGCAATTGGAAAAAATTTGTACTGCATTTTTGTAAATAATGGTTTGTTGCGTAAAAATGAGTTTGAAAGTGTATTGGAACAATACGAAGGAATGGGTCTTAATGTAAAGGGCGTTGATGCTTCGGCACGCTTTTTGAATGCTTTAGCAGGAATTGATGATCCAGAGGAAAAAAGAAAAGCGATCGGTCGCTCATTCATTGAGGTTTTTGATGATGAGGCACATTTAATTGAAGATGTAAAATGGTTGGCACAGGGCACAATTTATCCTGATGTAATAGAAAGTGTTTCCGCAACAGGTGGACCAAGTGCAACTATAAAAAGTCATCATAATGTTGGTGGATTACCAGATTTTATGAAGCTAAAAATTGTTGAGCCACTTAAGGCATTGTTTAAAGATGAGGTTAGGCGAGTTGGTATTTCTTTGGGTATAGATTCCAGTATATTAGGAAGACATCCATTTCCGGGTCCTGGTTTAGCAATTAGGATACTAGGAGATATAACTTCTGAAAAAGTTCGTATTTTGCAAGAAGTGGATTCTGTTTTTATTAACGGATTGAAAGAATGGGATTTATACGATAAAATTTGGCAAGCAGGAGCAATGTTGCTGCCAGTAAATAGTGTAGGTGTTATGGGCGATGAAAGAACGTATGAAAAATGTGTTGCCTTGCGTGCCGTTGAAAGTACAGATGGTATGACAGCAGATTGGGTAAATTTACCTTATGAGTTTTTACAAAAAGTCTCTAACGATATAATAAATAAAGTTAAGGGCGTTAATAGAGTAGTATATGATATCAGTTCAAAGCCTCCAGCTACTATTGAATGGGAATAATTTAAACACTTATTTATGAAAAATATTTTTTTGGTTTTATGTTTTCTTTTGGCTTTTAATACTACAAATGGTCAAAATTATAGCACTCACAAAATAAAACAAGGTGAAACCATAGAATCTATTTCAAAACTTTATAATGTTTCTCCTTTCGATATTTATTCCTTAAATCCTGATGCAAAAAATGAACTAAAAGTAAATTCGGTTTTAATTATTCCAAAATCTAAAATTAGTACAGAACCTAAAGTAACCGTAGAAAGAAAATTGAACGGTTTTAAAAGACATAGAGTAAAGCGTCAAGAAACATTATACAGCATATCTAAAAGGTATGATGTAAGTGAAGAAGACATCAAAAAACATAATACATTTCTGTATGCAAATAATTTGCGTAAAGGAGATAATTTACAAATTCCAGTATATATAGAAGTTAAAACAACCGAAACCACAGAACTCACAAAAAAGTATACAGTTTTAGCAAAAGAAGGTAAATGGAGAATAGCTTATAAATTTGGAATAACAATAAACGAATTGGAAGCTTTAAATCCAGATATGAAAGAGGTTCTGCAAGAAGGTGATTTGTTGAATGTGCCTAATATTGAAACTAATGATCAGAGAGAAATTGATGATACTTATGGTTATTACAAAGTGTTACCCAAAGAAGGTTTTTATCGTTTAAAACTAAAATTGGGTATTGATCAAGACGAATTGGAAGCCTTAAATCCTGGTTTAGATAAAAGTGGTTTAAAAGAAGGAATGATTCTTAAAGTTCCATATTCAGCTGTAGCAAGTATTTCAGAAATTGAAGATTTAAATACAGACCATCTTACAAGCAAGATTAATGATTTTGGTCAAAAACATATTGCTATTATGTTGCCATTCAGGCTAAACAGAGTCACTTTTGATTCAATTGCCGAAACAAAAAACCAAATAAAGAGAGACCCTTACCTCAATACATCTCTTGATTTTTATTCTGGAGTATTAGTGGCTTTAGATTCATTAAAGAAACTTGGTATTAATCTAAAAGTAGATGTTTACGATACAAAGAATCAGCTAAGTGAAGTCCAAAGAATAATTAATTCAAACAATTTTGAAGATGTAGATGCTGTTATCGGACCTTTAATGCCTAATAATTTAAATAAAGCAGCTTTAGAATTATCTGGCTTGAATATTCCCGTAATTTCTCCAAACTCAAAGAGCATACAACTTTATGACAATGTTTTTCAAACGATGCCATCAGATGATTTGCTTAAAAATAAAGTAATTGAGTTTGTTAAAAAAGATAGTTTAAAGGATAACGTTATTATCATTTCAGACAGCAAAAATGTTGATGTCAGTAATGCTTTAAAGCGAGAATTTAATTTTGCTCCTCAAGTTTTTTCGAGAAAAAATAAAGATGGTAAAGATGCTAATTATGTTCTAGTAGATGATATTAAATTAAAATTAAAGCCAGGTAGAAATATTGTTTTTTTAGAAACTCAAAATGTAGGGTTTGCATCAAATGTTACCAGTATTTTAAATTCATTAATTCAAGAAGAAGACTTTGAGAAAAAACAGGTAGCAATAGATATTGTGTTGGTAACAACTAACTATAATACTGCATTTGAAAGCGATGAGGTTTCAAATTATAATCTTTCAAAATTGCAATTTCATTTTGGGACAGCTTCAAAATCTTATGATGAAGACCAATACAACACCTTTGTAAAAACATATCTTAAACAATATGATATTACTCCAAATAAAAAAGCAGTTAGAGGTTTTGATTTAACCATGGATGTTGTATTGCGTTTAGTTACTTCAGAAAATCTTTATATGTCTGCAAAAGATACTGCATTAACTGAATATGTTGAGAATAAGTTTGCTTACAAAAAGAAACTTTTTGGAGGGTATTACAATGACACAGTCTATCTCGTAAAATATCAAAATCTTAAAATAGTCGAGGTAGAATAAAGGTTTTATCTAATTCAATATTTTTTTAGAATTTTCGTTTCAATAACATGTTAAGGATTTTTTTAGTAATGTTATTTGGCTTGCTAATTCATGGAAAAAATGATAGCCTACTTTGGAATGAAAACTACAAGCTTTCTTGGAAGGATTTCAAAGCACATCCAAGACTTGAAGTTGATGCAGTTGCTTTAACCGTTTCTGGCATCTCATTTAGTTATTCACTTTCTCAAAATGACAATGAAGATTACAGATATCAAACGTTTGTAGAAGCTCATTTTTACCCAGAAAAATCA
Organism: Gilvirhabdus luticola; assembly: GCF_040117515.1. Lineage (NCBI taxonomy): Bacteria > Pseudomonadati > Bacteroidota > Flavobacteriia > Flavobacteriales > Flavobacteriaceae > Gilvirhabdus > Gilvirhabdus luticola. The sequence goes on along the minus strand of NZ_JBEEEN010000002.1, from coordinate 140,437 downwards.
TGGTATAAGGCAGAAGTATCAAATAATCATATTTTGAAGCACGAACAACTACATTTTGACCTAACAGAACTGTACGCAAGAAAATTAAGAAAACGTATTGCAGAAACTACATTTACAAAACAAATAAGGTCTGAATTAAATCAACTCAATGATGATATTAATGAAGAATTAAAAATAACACAAGATAAATATGATTTTGAGACCAACCATTCAATAAATATTGAAGTGCAAAAAGAATGGGAAGATTATATCACAAAAGAACTTAAAAAGTTAAGAGCATTTCGTTTAATAAGTTATGAATAATTTAGATTTATCAGTTTTCTAAATTAATATCAAAGATAGATTGCTATTTCTCAATAGTTCTTTGTAAATTTGCCTGCGTTTAATAGCGCAACATGACTACGACTACAAAATATATATTTGTAACAGGTGGAGTTAGTTCATCTCTAGGTAAAGGTATTATCGCCGCTTCTCTCGCCAAACTATTACAAGCTCAAGGATATAGAATTACCATTCAAAAATTAGACCCATATATTAATGTAGATCCAGGGACTTTGAATCCGTATGAACATGGTGAATGTTACGTAACAGATGATGGAGCAGAAACAGATCTGGATTTAGGACATTATGAACGTTTCTTAAATACACCTACGAGTCAAGCAAATAATGTTACTACAGGTAGAATTTATCAAAGTGTTATAAATAAAGAAAGAAGAGGAGAGTTTTTAGGTAAAACAGTACAAGTCATTCCGCATATCACAGACGAAATTAAGAACCGAATCCAAATTCTTGGCAATTCAGGTGATTATGATATTGTTATTACCGAAATTGGAGGTACAGTAGGTGATATAGAGTCTTTACCTTACATTGAAGCTGTACGTCAATTAAAATGGGATTTAGGTGAACATAATGCTATTGTAATTCATTTGACGTTAGTTCCATTTCTTTCGGCTGCTGGAGAATTAAAGACCAAACCAACGCAACATAGTGTAAAAACACTTATGGAAAGTGGTGTAATGGCAGACGTTTTGGTTTGTCGTACAGAGCACGAATTACCAAAAGAGTTAAGATCTAAACTAGCATTATTCTGCAATGTTAGAGAAGAAGCTGTTATTCAATCTATAGATGCTTCAACCATATACGATGTTCCTAATCTAATGTTAGAACAAGGATTGGACAAGGTAGTGCTTAAAAAGTTGGATTTAAAAAGTGGAACACCAGATTTAACCAACTGGAATAAGTTTCTACAGCGCCATAAAAATCCAATAACAGAAGTTAATATAGGCTTAATAGGGAAGTATGTAGAACTTCAGGATTCTTACAAATCTATCCTTGAATCGTTTATACACGCAGGAGCAAAAAATGAAGTCAGAGTAAATGTAGAATCCATTCATTCAGAATATTTAAATGAAAATAATGTTAAATTAAAACTATCACATCTTGATGGCGTTTTGGTCGCTCCAGGTTTTGGAGAGCGAGGTATTGAAGGAAAAATTGAAGCCATAAAATATGTGAGAGAAAACAATATTCCATTTTTAGGTGTTTGTTTGGGTATGCAAATGGCAGTTATAGAATTTTCAAGAAATGTTTTAGGCTTAAAAAGCGCTAACTCTACAGAAATGGATTTAGAAACGCCTTATCCTGTGATAGATTTAATGGAAGAACAAAAAAGCATTACAGACAAAGGTGGCACGATGCGTTTAGGAGCTTGGGCTTGCGAGCTTAAAGAAAACTCAATAGTTGAAAAAGTTTACAAAAGCAAAACGATAAGAGAACGACATAGACATCGTTATGAATTTAATAGCAAGTACAAAAAGCAAATTGAAGATGCTGGTATGATTGCAACCGGTTTTAATCCAGAAACCAATCTTGTTGAAATTATTGAACTGCCTAGCCATCCTTGGTTTGTCGGTGTGCAATACCATCCGGAATATAAAAGTACTGTTGATAATCCACATCCACTTTTTGTGGCATTTGTTAAGGCAGCTTTAAATAGAAAGAAAAATAAAAATAGTGTCAAGATGGCACAAAATGAATAACGGATTACTTTTTGATTAAAAGAGCTTTGTCTCTTTCACTATAAAGGAAAGGTTACCACATAAATATGGAAGAAAAAAAACTAGACATTAATTCAATAATAGGTTTCGTACTTATTTTTGGAATTTTAATGTATATGCTTTGGCAAAACCAACCAACGCCAGAAGAATTAGAAGCACAAGAGAAAGCAAAACAAGAGCAGGTTGAGACCGAGCAAAAAGCAGAAAATCAAGAAAGCTCATTAGCAACTTCTTCAGAGGATTTTTCAACAATTTCAGAACCAGATTCTACACAATTAACCGATTTAAGAAACAAGTTAGGAGCTTTTTCTTATTCAGCTTCATTACCTTCAGCTACAACAAAAGAAACCACAGTAGAAAATGAAGTTTTAAGATTAAAGTTTAGTAGCAAAGGTGGATACCTTTCTGAAGTCATGCTAAAAAATTATGTGAATTATGATTCGGTTCCTATTTACTTAATTAAAGATAAAAATGTTAACTTCAATATTAATTTTGGAACGACAGATAGTAGGATTTTAAATACACGAGACTTACACTTTCAGCCTTCCATAACCAAAAATGGAGAGAACACTATAGTTTCAATGAAACTAAAAGTATCTGAAAGTAAGTTTTTAGAGTATAGATATGAGTTAAAACCAAATGATTATATGATTGGTTTTACTATTCGATCTCAAGGACTTAATGATGTAATAAACAGTTCCCAAGAAATTAATTTAGACTGGACACTTAAAGGCTATCGACATGATAAAAGTGTACAATATGAGAATAGATATACAAGACTTACTTATCAGCATGAAGGCAATAAAGTTAGCAAACTTGGTCAAATGGGAGACGATGAGGAAGATGAAGAAGAAGTGAATTGGCTATCCTACAGGCAACATTTTTTTAGTAGTATATTGTTGTCAGAAAAACCATTAGAAAAAGTAAAACTGATATCTAACAACTTAGTTGAAGATGAAGAAATAGATACAGTTTATACCAAATTATACACTTCTAAATTTCCATTAGGTCTAGAAGGAGGAGAAGTTAATCAGGCTTTAAGCTTTTATTATGGACCTACAGATAGTAAAATACTTAAAAAATATAAGAAGAACCTTGAAGAAAGCATTCCATTTGGATGGGGAATTTTTGGTTGGATAAACAAATCAGTTTTTATTCCGTTGTTTGCATTTTTGAGTGGTATTTTTCCTTATGGTATTGCTATTATTATAATGACCATCCTTGTAAGGATTGTGATGTCTCCAGTAACATATAAATCGTATGTCTCACAAGCCAAGATGAAAATTCTGAAACCAGAAATTGCAGAAATTCAAGCCAAACACAAGGATAACAAAATAAAGATCCAACAGGAAACTATGGCATTGTATAGTAAGGCAGGAGCTAGTCCAATGGCTGGTTGTTTGCCAGCACTGGTACAACTTCCTGTATTTTATGCGCTGTTTATGTTTTTTCCAACAGCATTCGATTTACGGCAGAAAAGCTTCCTTTGGGCTGAAGATTTATCGTCATACGATACTATTGCAGAATTGCCTTTCCACATTCCTTTTTATGGTGATCATGTAAGTTTGTTTCCGATATTGGCGTCTATTGCCATATTCATTTATATGAAAATGACCACTGGACAGCAAATGGCATCACAACCAACACAAGAAGGTATGCCAGATATGCAAAAAATGATGAAGTATATGATTTACTTCTCACCACTAATGATGTTATTTTTCTTTAATAATTATGCATCTGGATTGAGCTTGTATTATTTTGTATCTAACTTAATTACCATTGGGATAATGTTAGTGATTAAAAATTACATTATCGATGAAGATAAGATTCACGACAAAATTCAGGAAAATAAGAAAAAGCCTAAAAAACAAAACAGATTCCAGAAAAAAATGGCAGAAATGATGGAGCAGGCAGAACAACAAAAGAAAGTAAAAGGACGCAAAAAATAGTTTAAAGCTGCCTTTTGGCAGCTTTTTTGTTATACAATTTTAGATAAGATAAATCGTTAATTACAATATGAAAATAAAAGTTTTACTTTTTCTTTTTTTTATAGCAGACTTGACATTTTCTCAAGAGATTAACCAATTTGATGAAGATGGAAATCGTCATGGTATTTGGAGGAAAAATTTTGAAAACACCAAAGTACTTCGGTATGAAGGAGAATTTTTTCATGGAAAAGAAGTTGGTACTTTTAAGTTCTACCAGAATCTAGATGGAAAAGCCACTTTAACCGCAACAAGAAAGTTTCATGACGATAGTGATTTAGCCGATGTTACCTTTTATTCATCGATTGGAAAAGTCATTAGCGAAGGAAAGATGAGAGGAAAACAATATGTCGGTGAATGGAAGTATTATCAAAAAAACTCTAAACAATTATTGAGTTTAGAACATTATAATGACTTTGGTAAACTTGAAGGCAGACGTTTAGTATATTATGAAAATGGACAAATAGCTCAAAAAGAAAACTATAAAGACGGAGAATTACATGGTGTTTCGTTATGGTATGCTGAAGATGGAGTTTTAATAAAGGAAATGCTTTATGAAAATGGAGAACTACATGGCTTATCAAAATATTATAGCCCAGTTGGCGATTTGATTATTGAAGGACAATACAAACGCGCCAAAAAACATGGTATCTGGAAATATTATGAAAACGGCAAACTAGTTGAGGAGAAAAACTTTTCGCCAGAAGGAAAGCTTAAGAAGAAAAAATAAAGTAGAATATCCATTAAATTATTTTAAAAAGGCAGTAATATAAAGTTGCCTTTTTTTATTTGTAAATTTGCAGCATGAAACGTGTTATAGTAGGACTTTCTGGCGGAGTTGATTCAAGCGTTGCGGCTTATTTATTGAAGCAGCAAGGCTATGAAGTTATTGGCCTATTTATGAAAAACTGGCATGATGATTCTGTAACTATTTCAGATGAATGCCCTTGGCTTGATGATAGCAATGATGCGATGTTAGTGGCTGAAAAACTGGGTATTCCATTTCAAACAATAGATTTAAGTGAACAATACAAAGAACGTATAGTTGATTATATGTTCAATGAGTATGAAAAAGGCAGAACGCCAAACCCAGATGTACTTTGCAATAGAGAAATAAAGTTTGATGTGTTTATGAAAATTGCATTAGAACTTGGAGCAGAGTATGTCGCTACAGGTCATTATTGTAAAAAAGGAATAATTGAAAAAGACGGCAGAACAGTTTATCAATTACTTGCTGGAGAGGATACAAATAAAGACCAATCCTATTTTTTGTGTCAATTGTCACAAGCGCAATTAGCAAAATCTTTGTTTCCTATTGGTGAATTAACCAAACCAGAAGTTAGAAAAATTGCGTCAGAAATTGGGTTAACAACGGCTGATAAAAAGGATTCACAAGGTCTTTGTTTTATTGGTAAAATAAAGCTGCCAGACTTTCTTCAACAGCAATTAAAGCCAAAAGAAGGTCTTATTGTTGAGGTGCCAAAAGAAATTGAAACGTATAGTGAAACAGTTTCAGAGTTTTCTTCAACAGAAGAAAAATTAAAATATTTATCACGTAAAATTGACTATAATGTAAATTCAGGTAGAATTGTTGGTAAACATCAAGGAGCACATTATTTTACTAAAGGTCAGCGTAAAGGATTAGCCGTTGGCGGAACTGCAGAACCTTTATTTGTAATTGATACAGATGTTGAGGAGAATGTGATTTATACAGGACAAGGTAAAGATCATCCAGGATTACTAAAAAAAGCATTGTTTGTTACTAATAAAGAGTTACATTGGGTAAGAGAAGATTTAGCTTTAGCGGTAGATCAAACTATGACAGTCAAAGCCAGAATTCGTTACAGGCAACCACTAGAAAATGCGACATTGTATAAAGTAGAAAGTGGTTTGTATGTAGAGTTTGAAAAACCTCAATCAGCCATAACCGAAGGTCAATTTGTTGCGTGGTATCAAAAGGAGGAATTACTTGGTTCAGGAATAATTTCGTAACTTTTCATTCAAATACCTTATCAGATGAAAAACAATCTATTATTATTCCTAGCCTTAACCTTAATTTCTAGTATTCATTCTCAAGACTCCATTGTTAATTATTTAGATGGAAAAGGAAAAATTGTTAATAAAAAGTATGCTACTCAAATAGAAACTTTGGTTAAGAAAGATTCCCTGTGGCTTGTAACCACATATTTTGGAAATGGTAAAATTAAAAATATTGGGCATTATAAAAATAAGGATAAGAAACAACGTATTGGTGAGTTTGTAACATATCACAGAAATGGACAGACTTCAGATATTTTATTTTACAATAATAAAAATGAACGAGAAGGGCGTTCACAGGCTTGGTTTGATACAGGTACATTAAGCTTCGATGGTATTTATTTAGGTGACAAAAAAGAAGGCGCATGGAAGTATTACCATTTCAATGGTAAAGAAGCTAGCCGAGTATATTACAAAAACGATTCAATCTTAAAAGCCATTGTTTTTGATGAAGAAGGAAATCAATTTAATGTTCCTTTGTTGAGTAGCAAACCTAAATTTAAAGGAGGAATCGAAAGTTTTTATTCAAAAATAAAAAAGTTGAGTAAAGATATCGGTTACAAAATAAATGGAAAAATTAACGTTCATTATATTATAGGTGTTCATGGAGAAATTAAAGATGTGATTATTGATGAAGAATTACCTGAAGAACTTAATAAACATATTGTTTCCTTTTTCGAAGCCATTGAAGGTTGGGAACCAGCGATTCATATGAATAGAAAAATTCCGATTCATCAAACTATTCCGATAGGTTTTAAGGCTCAATAGAAATGCCAAACAAAATCACTCAAATATTTAATATAAAATATCCAATCATTCAAGCAGGTATGGTTTGGAATAGCGGTTGGCGATTGGCTTCAGCAGCGAGCAATTCAGGTATTTTAGGTCTTATTGGAGCTGGTAGTATGTACCCTGAAGTATTGCGTGAGCATATCCAAAAATGTAAGAAAGCAACCGATAATCCCTTTGGAGTTAATGTTCCCATGTTATATCCAGATATTGGAAAAATCATGGATATTATTGTTGAAGAAGACGTTAAGATAGTTTTTACTTCAGCAGGAAATCCAAAGACATGGACATCATGGCTTAAAGATAAAGGGATTACAGTAGTGCATGTTGTGAGTAGTGTAAAATTCGCATTAAAAGCAAAAGAAGCTGGCGTAGATGCTGTAGTAGCAGAAGGTTTTGAGGCTGGTGGTCATAATGGTCGTGATGAAACTACAACATTAGCGCTGATACCTATGGTAAAAGAGCAAATTCAAATACCACTTATTGCGGCTGGAGGTATTGCTACAGGTCAGGCTATGTTGGCAGCAATGGTTTTGGGTGCAGATGGAGTACAAGTTGGCAGTAGGTTTGTGGCTAGTGAAGAAAGTTCTGCACACGATGCTTTTAAAAAGGTAGTTGTAAATGCCAAAGAAGGAGATACACAATTAACTCTAAAAGAATTAGCTCCAGTACGCATAATTAAAAACAAGTTTTATAACGACGTTCAAGAGCTATACAAAACATCACCAACACCAGAACAGTTAAAAGAGCTTCTTGGCAGAGCACGAGCAAAGCGAGGTATGTTTGAAGGCGACCTAGTAGAAGGCGAATTGGAAATCGGACAAGTTGCCGGATTGATACATGATATAAAGCCTGTATCTCAGATAGTAAGGGATATGCTACGTGAGTTCGAGGAGGCAAAAAGTAAAGTTAGCAGCTTATAAATAGCTCATTTTCATTGAATTTTTAGTATCTTATTCAAGCTTAAATTCTAACATTTAATTAATCTACATTTTTTAAATCTTTAAACTATCTGATTATGAAAGTAGGAATGACTAAAGTAACTGTATTGTACCCAAATTCTGAAGGAAAACATTTTGATATTAACTACTATGTTAATAAACACGTACCAATGGTTTCTAATCTGTTGGGTGATGCTCTTAAGTACGCGGAAATAGAAGAAGGTATTGGGACTGCGGAACCTGGAGCCGATGCGCCATATGCGGCTATTGGATGTATCTATTTTAATTCTGTTGAAGATTTTCAAACTTCATTTGGTGCAAATGCCGAACAAATCATGGGCGATATTCCAAATTACACCAATATCGAACCCATAATTCAGATTAGTGAGGTTAAACTTTAACGATTGTTTTTCTTTTAAATTATTAAGATGAAAATTGGTGTAGTTGGTGGTTCTATTGCCGGTTGTTCAGCAGCTATTCTATTGCTGAAAGAAGGCTATGATGTCACGGTATTTGAAAGGTCTAATACATCGTTAGTTGGAAGAGGTGGAGGAATTGGAACCCCAAGTGAATTAATAAAGCAAATTAAACAAGATGGTTTAATACCTGATGATTTTTCTTTTTTTCAAATAAATAGAATGCCTTTTATTGGCAAGAATGAAGACTATGAGCCTTATGGCAAAATAGCATGGGAAATGCCTATGAATTTTCATGTTTTTCAATGGAATGAATTATGGAGAAAGCTTCGAAACAATCTTCCTAATAAATATTTTAAAGGTGGAATTAAAATAACAAATTCCGTCTTATTGGAAAATGCAAAAGTAGAATTAACAACTAATAAAGGAAAAAAGGAACAATTTGATTTAGTTGTCTTTGCAGATGGTTACAATTCTTTAGGAAGAAGTTTGTTATTTCCAGAGAAGAAATTAAAATACAGAGGTTATGTCCTTTGGAGAGGTTTGTTACCAGAATCAGAAATTTTGGAAAAAAGTCCTTTAAAAGATGAAATTCTAAGATTATCTTATAAGAATCAACCAGGTCATAATGTCTTGTATTTTATACCAAACAAAAAAGGTTCAACCACAACAGGAAGTCGCATATTTAATTGGGCTGCATATATTGCTGTTCAGGAAAAAGACTTAAATGAAATAATGACCGATGTAAATGGTAGAGTTAGAAATGGAACTTTGCCTCCAGGTAAGTTAACTATTAAAATTGAGAATAAATTAAAACATTTTTTATCTAAAAAGATTCCTGAGCATTATGCAGATATTGTCAATAAAACAACAAAAAGTTATATTCAGGTTATTTATACATTAGATCTTGATAGCTATTATAAAAACAATATGTGTTTGATAGGAGATGCAGGAATCGTGGTTCAACCATTTACAGGTTCTGGAGTGTTTAAGGGTTATAACAATATCAAGGATTTAATAGTTTCGCTTAAAGAAAATAATTCTCTAAAAGAAGCTTTAAAAGCTTGGAATAAAAAACAACTTATAACTGGTAAAAAGCTTTTAGCTCTCGGAGAACAAATGGAAAAAGCATTTATTTGGGAACAACCAGATTTCGCTAACACATCTAAAGAAGATATAATAAACTGGTGGAAAGCTTCTGTAACTTTCCCCGATAATTTTAATTATGGGGGTAGCTCAAGTTAGCCAGCTATCTATGTGCGAAGAATGCAGTCTTCATACAATCATTATTACTCTATTCATATGGCCTGCATTTTGTTTGTCAATTATTTTATTATAGTATCAGCAGATATTTGATACAATCTGCTTGAGCCATTATTATGTTTATTAAATTCTTGTGAAAGTTGTTCAATGGATAAGGCCGTATCAAATTTTGTTTGAGTACCATCTTGTTTACTGGTATAGTATAGCGTATTGCCCTTAACAAATGGACAATAATCCATTTTATTAGTATTTATGGTATTGCCTAAATTTTTGGCCTCTGTCCAACCGTTTTCAGAATTATAACTAATATATAGATCACCACTTCCAAAACCGTCTTTTCTGTTATAAGTACCAAATAAAATGTAAGACTCATCAGGTGCAATAAAGGCATTATATTCATAACCTTCAGAGTTTACAGTATCTGGTAAGGCTTTTGGTTCGGTATATGTGTCATTTATGAATTCGCTTACATATAAGTCATCCTTACTGCCTAGAGTTGAATTGTCTCTGGTAAAATAGAAATTACCGTTTTCGGCAATTGAAGGGTAAAATTCACCATGTTCTGTATTTATTGGACTTCCTAAATTTTTGGGTTCTGACCAATGACCTTCAATTGTACTTCTTTCTACATACCAAATATCAAAATCTTTTGCTTCAGAAGAATTGCTATCTAAAGGTCTTGTTGATACAAAATATAGTTTTAATCCATGATGTGAAAAAAACGGCTCTAAATCAAAGTGTTGTCCTGAAAAAGACGCCACTTTTGGATTGCTCCAGATATCACCATTTTTTTTTACTGAAATAATTGCAGATAAGTTTCCCATAACACTTTGTGCAGAGAACATGATCTCATTGCCATCTGGAGAAATAGCTATATCTCTAACATTTGGAAATTGTGAAATAATATCTGGTAAAAAAGGTTTGGCTATATTTTGAGTAAAGGCATTTTGTAAGAAAATGAGTAAGCCTACGAGTAAAAAATGTTTCATATAGATAGCTTTAAGTATGCAATATACTTAATGCTTTGCTGAAGAAATCTAAAAGGAATGTTAATTATAAGCAATAAAAAAGAGGAATTTTATTCCTCTTTTTTTTGAAACCTTTAACTCGCAGTTTATTTATAAATCCCTCTAAAATAAAAGCTAAATGTTTCTTTGTATTGTATAAAAAATGATGTTTTACGTACTAAAAAATAAAGATATAAAAAATAGTAGCCTAGTTATAAGTCAATTAGAATAACTTATTAACAACATCTAACTTCAAGAAGTTATTCTACAACTATAGTTTTTGAATTTGGTTATTGCCATTTGGATATACTACTTTTGCCAAATGCAATTAGGAATTTATACCAAAGAGTTCAAATATAATTGGCAACTTGCTGCTCCAGTAATGTTAGGTATGCTGGGTCATACATTTGTTAGTTTTGTTGATAATATTATGGTAGGACAATTGGGTACAGCCGAACTTGCGGCAGTATCTTTGGGCAATAGCTTTATGTTTATTGCGATGTCTTTAGGTATAGGATTTTCTACTGCCATAACACCATTAACCGCGGAAGCAGATGCTGAACAGGATTTTAGAAAAGGGAAGTCAGCTTTTAAACATGGTCTGTTTTTATGTACAGTATTAGGAATTGCCTTATTCCTCATGATCTATTTTGCAAAGCCACTTATGTATTTAATGAAGCAACCTGTTGAGGTTGTAGAGCTTGCTATTCCGTATTTAGATTTGGTTGCATTTTCATTAATTCCATTAATTATTTTTCAAGCTTTCAAACAATTTAGTGACGGTTTGTCTATGACACGCTACCCAATGTACGCCACAATATTGGCTAACATAGTTAATGTTATTTTAAACTATTTGCTCATATTTGGAAAGATTGGTTTTCCTCAACTAGGTATTGTAGGAGCAGCTTATGGTACCTTGGCATCCCGTTTTATTATGGTTGGGTTTTTATGGTGGATTTTGAAAGGAAATGAAAAATCGAAATTGTATGTAACACATATTAAATTATTTGTGTTAGATAAATTGATGATCAAAAAAATATTGAATTTGGGAGCACCTAGCGCCATGCAAATGTTTTTTGAAGTCGCCATATTCACGGCAGCCATTTGGTTAAGTGGTTTGTTGGGAAAAAATCCTCAAGCAGCAAACCAGATAGCATTAAACCTATCTTCTATGACCTTTATGATTGCAATGGGATTAAGTGTAGCTTCAATGATTAGAGTTGGAAATCAGAAAGGACTAAAAGCTTATTTTGAATTACGAAGAATAGCCTATTCTATTTTTATTTTGGGTGCTATCTTTGCAGTTTTATTTGGGATTATGTTCTTTGCCTTGCATAATTATTTACCTAAATTATATGTCGATTATAATGATATAACCAATTTAGCCGATAACACCGAAGTTGTAAAAATAGCCTCCACATTATTGATTGCGGCTGCAATATTTCAAATAAGTGACAGTTTACAAGTTATCATTTTAGGAGCATTAAGAGGATTGCAAGATGTTAAAATACCTACTATCATTACATTTATATCCTATTGGGTTATCGGGTTTCCTATCAGTTATTTTTTAGGAAAAGCAGAAGCTTATGGAAGTTTTGGTATTTGGTTAGGATTGCTGGCCGGTCTAACAACTGCTGCTATTTTATTGTATATTCGATTTAATTATTTAACTAAAAAATTAATAACTGCAGAAAATGGAACTTCCTAAATTTATACTTGGAGATAATACAGATTTGCCTAATGCCATTTTTGTAATTCATACAGAATTCCCTAGGTTTATTATCAATTTGGAAAATGATGAAGTAGAATGGTTTGAAGATTTTGATCAACATGACCAAAAGGAACTAGAGATTGAAACAGAAAATTTAATAAAGCAAGCTACGGATTTTTATGATCGTGAGGTTTCGCGATATGAGGAATAATTTTAAAACAAGTTATGCTGGATCAATTATTACAATACGATAAAGAATTGTTTTTATTTTTAAACGGTTTGGGATCAGAATCTTGGGATGGATTCTGGATGGTATATACTACCAAATTTTATTGGGCTCCCTTATATGCTATCTTATTGTATTTAATATATAAAAAAGAAAATAAGAGATCGTTTTTAGTCATACTTGCCATAACGGTTTTAATGGTGCTTTTTACAGACCAAATCACTAATTTGTTTAAGCATGGTTTAGAACGCTTTAGACCTTGCCAAGAAGCAAATCTTCAAGATATTATGCGACTTGTAAAACCATCATGTGGAGGAAAGTTTGGATTTTTCTCTGGGCATGCTTCAAATTCAATGGCAGTAGCAGTTTTTGTAGGTTTACTTTTAAGGCAAAAATACCAATATCTTATTTTTATACTATTATTATGGGCTGCTGCAATGGGTTACAGTAGAATTTATATTGGAGTTCACTATCCATTAGACGTGTTTTGTGGGATGATATTTGGAGCCTTATCCGGATATTCTTTTTACAGACTATCAAAATATTTGATACATAGGTTTACTGAATCCTAGTTAATATATAATAATGATTTAAAAGACGATCTTTGTGTTTTCTATTAGTTTGTGGTATACTATTTAAATCGTAAGTAGTAATTTTTTCAATTTTATATAAAGATTTCAGCAACTTTTCATCTTCAGGATTTATATCATTAGCTAGCAAACCAATTTTTTCTTCTTTCGGAAAGTTATAAGTATTATCCTCAAGCTTTATTGAAGGGATCTTATCACCATATTGCCAAATTATTTCTGGTGAAACATAATCTAGTGTATAGATCTTAATATTTAGCTGTTTTGCTTTCAGATTTAAATTCGTAATTGGGTTATAATTGTCACTTTTAGTAGCATTGGACAAAGGCAAACCAAAAGTTAACAAACATGTAAAGAAAGCCACAGTAAGAAGAAAAACCTTCCTGATATTTTTCTTTTTTAGTTGAGAGAGAATTAAAATTCCTATACTCATTAACAATAAAGATGATGCTATATACCAAAACCAAAAACCAGATAAATTGTCTTTTAAGATGACATAAGCTATTATCGGAAAAGTGATTCCAATTATGGCAATCAAACCAAAATTAAAATACACAGGTAGTGTTTCTCTTTTATCTTTTAGATTTTTAAAATTGGAGACTAAATATTCAATATAAAAACCTGTATTAAAGGCCAATGGAATAAGGACAGGCATCAGGTATCGCGATTTTTTTTCTGGAATTACCGACAAGAGAATTACAGCAAAAAATGTCCAAAGAATACTTAATTTATAAGCTTTTAAGTTTGAAACTCTGGTTTTTAAATAAGGATATAACAAACCTATAAAAGCAGGAATCGCCCACAATCCGCTTTGTGTAAAAAAGCTCCAATAATAATGAAATGGTCTTACATTATAACTTGACCAATTCCCAGTTTCTCGCTTTGTAATAGCTATTAAAGTTTCAGGATCCTGAAGCCTCACATAGACAAACCACCATCCTCCAATGACCAAAGAAATAATTAAAATGAGTATCATTAATGGTATTTTCTTTTTAAAATTCTTGTATTTATAAGAAAATCCATAAGCCAATACAAAAGGAACTAATAAAGCATATATTGAAATTGGTCCTTTGCACATAAACGATAACCCAATAAAAACTCCAGATAGTAAAGCACTTTTGTAAGTTGTGTTGTTACTTTCAAAAAAGTCGTACAAATAATAAATTGCAATTAGCATAAATCCATGAGTGAAAATATCCCATGGTGCTTCTATGATAATTCCGATAACATAAAATGAAGAAATTACAACAAGAGCATTGATAATACTATGAGAAATATTACTCAATAACTTTTTGGATAGTTTGAAGGTAAAACATCCAATAACCATAATCATGACTACAGCAGGCAACCTCAAACCAAACAAGCTTTTTAAACCGAAAACCATACCAGATAAAGCTGCCAACCAGGTAGGTAGTGGTGGTTTTTCATAACGCGCTTCACCATTCATGGTAGTTAGAAGCCAATTTCCGTCTGTAACCATCTCTCTTGCTGTGATATAGTTTCTGGCTTCCATTATTGATACACCTAATACATTAATATTAGGTAATAGCATAATGGCAACTATTAAGCATATAGTGAGATTCGGATATTTCTTTATGGTTTTAAGCATTAACTTTTCGGAGTAACATTAAATTTCTGACATAAATTGTAGCACCCAAAATGTGTCCTAAAAACAACACAGGATCTTTTCTTATAATGGCATAGGATAATATTAATAGAGAACCAATTAAGCTTAACATCCAAAACCCAAAAGGTAATACAGATTTGTTATGTCTTTCGGAATAAATCCATTGGTATACAAAACGCAATGTAAATACTACTTGTGACACAATGCCTAAAATTAATAACCACAGAGGAATATTTTCGTTCTTAAAAAGCAACATCGCATCAAACCTATTATTGTTGAAGTAATAAATGACTATAAAGGTTGGCACTAATAATAAAAACCATTGTAACACGGTTGGAATTTTTTGCCACTGATTTTGCAATTGTAAATTTCTGATATAAATAAAATAGGTGAGTGCTTGCCCCAACATAATTGCAAAATCAAGTCGCAAATAACCATATATGAACAAAAGAAAAGATGCAATTAAACTTAATACCCAAAAAAGAGAAGGTGTAACAACACGTCTGTATTTTTCTGAAGTTACCCATTGCACTATTAATCTTGAGGAGAATAAGAGTTGAGCAATAAAACCAATACTATATATAATCCAATCGCTCATTAACCTTTTTTATTGACTTCGTAATTAATGTATTTTTTCTTCATCCATAAATAAGCAAAGCAATCTGCTAATGGGCCAAGTAGCCTGTTCCATAAACCAAATTTTGCTTGACCAGCCATTCTAGGAAAGTGTTGCACAGGGACTTGTTTTATTTTTCCATGCTGAAGCAAAATCATTGCTGGTAAAAATCGATGCAACCCTTTAAACATGGGTATTCTCTTGGCATATTCTGTTTTAATGACTTTTAAAGGACAACCCGTATCATCCATACCATCATGAGTAAAAGCTCTACGAATACCATTGGCAATTTTTGAAGACATATTTTTGGTGAACGAATCTTTTCTATTAGATCGCACGCCAGTTACTAAATCAAATTCATCAATATTTTCTAAAAGTAGATTAAAATCGTTTGGAGATGTTTGCAAATCAGAATCTATATAGCCAACCAGTTCGGTATCTACATAATCAAATCCAGCTTTGATAGCGGCGCTCAAGCCTCGATTTTCCTTAAAACTAATGTAATTGAATTCTAAATTTCTTTGGCAAATGGCTTCAATTAAATCTTGACTTTTATCTTTAGAACCATCATTAACAAATAACACATTTGTTTTTTTAGTTGCTATTTTAATATAGGCGAGTAGTTCTTTTTCAACTCGTAATAAGTTATCCTCTTCATTATAAACTGGGACAACAATTGTAAATTGGTAACTCATCGATTAGTCGTTGGTTTTACAAATGTATTCTTTTTTAGAAAACAGAAAATTTAAAAAAATAATGTTTCTTTGCACAAGATATTATTTATATGAAAATATTAGTAACAGGAGCAGCAGGATTCATTGGTTCACATACAGCAGAACGTTTGCAAACATTGGGTCATGAAGTTGTTGGATTGGATAATTTTTCACCTTATTATAGTTTAGAACTTAAAGAATTAAACCACAAAGCATTGCTTGATAAAGGTGTTTCTTTTTTGGCTAAAGATTTACGAGATGATGATTTAAAAGATGTTTTGCCAAGAGATGTAGATTATATTTTTCATTTTGCAGCTCAACCAGGCATATCTTCTAACTCTACTTTTGAAGATTATTTTAGTAACAATATCATAGGTACAAAAAATCTTATAGACTATGCGTTACAATGCAAAGACTTGAAACTTTTTGTAAATATCGGAACATCTTCTATTTATGGTCTTGAAGCGACCTTTCCGGAAGATTTCGCTCCCAAACCTGCATCTCATTATGGCGTTACTAAATTAGCGGCCGAGCAGTTAACACTTCAAAAGAGTCGCGAAAAGCAATTAAAGTCGTGCTCATTGAGATTATATTCGGTAATTGGCCCAAGGGAAAGACCAGAAAAGATGTATACAAAATTAATAGCTTGTGGTTTTAACAACGAGGCTTTCCCATTGCACGAAGGAAGTGATAAGCATTTAAGGAGTTTTACTTATGTTGGAGATATAGTAGATGGTGTTGTAAGTGTTGTTGGAAAAGAAAGTATTGTAGATGGAGAGATTATAAATTTAGGCACTGAAGTTGAACATACAACTCAAGATGGTATTGAAGCTGTAGAGGAGGTTCTGGGCATAAAAATAAACATCAACGTTATAGCCAAACGTGCAGGTGACCAGTTACGAACTAAAGCCAATATTGATAAAGCAAGAAAATTGCTTAATTACAATCCACAAACAACTTTATTGGAAAGCGTAAAAAGTCAAGTAAAATGGTACAAAGAAAATTTCTTATAAACTCAATAGATGCTCTGCAGCTGCAAAAGGTGTAGTTTTTTGTTCCTCAATGAGTTTAATTTGCAATTTCAATTCTTTTTTTATTTTATCGCTATTGAAGAAGTTTTCTTTTAATTGATTTTCTATGGTTTGAATTAACCAATATTTGTTTTGATGGTTACGTTTCGAAGTCCAATGATTATTTGTTACAGTAAGATTTTTATATTCAGAAATTATATCCCAAATATCTTCAATACCTTCATGATGTAATGCACTGCATGTTAAAACTTTGGGTTGCCATGAAGATTCTTTTTCAGGATATAAATGTAATGCTCTATCAAATTCTACTTTCGCGAGTTTGGCTCGTTTTATATTATCGCCATCAGCTTTGTTAATTACAATAGCATCTGCCATTTCAATAATGCCACGCTTAATTCCTTGTAGCTCGTCACCAGCACCAGCAAGTTTTAACAGTAGAAAAAAATCAACCATGCTACTTACAGCAATTTCACTTTGACCAACGCCAACTGTTTCAATGATAATTGTATCAAATCCTGCTGCTTCACACAGAATAATGGTTTCGCGAGTTTTTCTGGCAACGCCTCCTAAAGATTCTCCAGAAGCGGAAGGTCTAATAAAAGCATTTTTGTCTTTTACTAAAGCTTCCATTCTAGTCTTGTCTCCTAGAATACTACCTTTGGTTAATGAACTACTAGGATCTACGGCAAGAACAGCAACTTTTTTTCCTAAAGATGTAAGATACTTGCCAAAGACTTCTATAAAAGTACTTTTCCCAACACCTGGTACTCCAGTTATACCAATACGTATCGAGTTGTTGGCTTTTGGCAAACAAGCTTTAATAATAGCATTGGCTTTTTTTAAATGATTTTTATGGGTACTCTCTACAAGCGTTATACTTCTGCTTAACGAAGTTATATCACCTTTAAAAATACCATCGATAAGGTTTTGAACTTCAGGATGTGATTTTCTTTTTTTTTGAATTTCTGAAATCAAAGAATTATTAGTTATTCCTATTTGAGGAATCCCTTCTTTTTCTTCGATAGACTTTTTATGTTTATTATCCTTGGTCAAAATTATTTTAAAGGAACTGAAATCTTTATGTCATCCCAAGCCATTGTTAAAGATAAATTATCTGTGGAATTATCAAAAGAAATAGTAAACTGTTCAACTCTATGGTTTAATTTTTCTACTGGAACAGAAAGGTTTATAACATCAAAAACTGAATCTCTCATGGGTTTCATGGTCTCATCAACACCCCAAGCATATTGTTTTGAGTTAAATATAACATTCCATGACGTGTCATTCGGTATGGTCCACAGTGTATAAATACCTGCTTTAAGCGAATCAACACCTATTTTTAGACCTTTATTGGTTTCGAATGTAGTTGCTTCATTTGCACCGGTACGCCAAACCTGATTATAAGGTACTAAAGCACCAAATATTTCACGACCTCGTTTTGAAGGTCTATTGTAAAACACTTCTAACTCTAGATCATTTAATTTAAACTCAACGGTATCTTTAGGACTTAAAGGCTTTTTAAACAACCCATCATTCAAGTAGGAGTAGAAAAAAAGACCTATGGCTGTAAGGGTTAAAAAAATTACGAGCCATTTTAAAAACTTATTTAACATTTACAAATTGTGATTTTTGATTATAAAGATACTTTAAAAGTAAATTCTGTTATAATTCTAACGAAAAATTATTTTACTTCTTATAACCTGCAAAAAATATGTATCTTTTTGCAACACATTGAAATTTGTCTCGTCTTTAAAATTGAACTAGCTAAAAACCAAAAGTAAATTACGCATGTTTCAAGTAGACATCATTGAAAAATGCAAACAGAATAACCGTAAGGCACAAATGCAGTTATACAACCAGTACTGCAATGGCATGTATATTGTTGCCAAACGGTTTGTAAAAGATGATATGGATGCAGAAGATGTTCTGCAAGATGCTTTTATAAAAGCATTTTCTAAACTTCATCAGTTTAAAAACGAAGTTACTTTTGGTGCTTGGCTTAAACGTATTGTCATTAATAAGTGTATAGATTTTTTAAAATCTAAAAAACAACAACTAGTTGACCTTGAAGAAAGACATCTAAAAGTTGTTGATACAGATAATGACAAATGGTTGGTTGAAGATACTATTACAATAGACGAAGTAAAAGAAGCAATAAATAAACTGCCCGATAAGTACAAGTACGTTGTAACATTATATTTAATTGAAGGATATGATCATCAAGAGATTTCAGAAATTTTGGATATCTCCGAAGTTACATCACGGACCCAATTATCAAGGGGAAAAATAAAATTGCAAAAACTTTTAACACTGGAGAAAGATGGCACAAGATATTAGAGATTTAGTACAACAAAACAAGCAATTAGAAAAAATAGATATGCCTAAAGGTCATGAAGGTAGATTTGTAAATAAACTGGATAAAGAATTTCCATTGCCTAAAACCAAAAGCAAATTTACATTTCTAAACATTGCAGCTACAATTGTACTATTATTTGGGTTAACTTTTGGTGGTTTTAAAATTTTTAATTCAGATAAACCAGATACCATTATTCCTAATGATGAACCTTTGGTGGTAGAAACCAAATCCTTAAAAGATGTTTCACCACAATTGAAAAAAGTTGAAGATTACTATTTGGCCAGTATTAATTATGAGTTGTCAAAGATGAAGGTCACACCAGAAAGTAAAGAGCTTTTTGATGGTTATTTGTCAAAACTTGAAGAGTTAAACAAAGAATATAACCGCTTGTCTAAAGAACTTATTGAGTCTGGACCTAATGAACTAACTGTAAATGCACTAATAGATAATCTTAAATTTCGTCTAAACCTATTGTATCGCTTAAGAGATAAATTGAATGAATTTAATAATCCTGAAAGCACATATGAAGAATCACAGTTATAACATATTAAAAATTTATCAAAAAATGAAACAGTATAAATGTATATCACTTGTTCTAGCTTTTATGTTTGTGCTCACTACAAATGCACAGCAAAGGCTGGAGAAAGCTTCACAATCTATCAAAGCGGATAAAGAAGCTGTAATCAATTTAAATACTAACTACACCAATATTGAAATCGATACTTGGAATAAAGATGTAGTTGAGATAGAAGCTTATGTAGAAAGCAACGAGCTTACAAAAGAAGAACTCCAAAAAGTTTTGGACAATTGGCAAGTAGAAATTGAAGGTTCTGGGGAAAACATTACCATAGTTACTCATGGGTCTCACGGATCTTTTGATTGGGAGTTTGATTTCGCAAACGATTTTGCTTTTGACGCTTTGCATGATTTTCGGTTTGAAATGGCAGATTTTCCTGAAATGCCAGAGATGCCAGAGATGCCAGAGATGCCAGAAATGCCAGAGATGCCAGAAATGCCAGAAATGCCAGAACTACCTGAACTTCCAGAACTACCTGAACTTCCAGAAGGTATGGAAGGTGTAAATTTCGATTTTGATGAGTACAAAAAAGATGGTGAAAAATATCTTAACGAGTGGAGTAAAGAATACGAAAAAAAATATGGAAAAGAGTACAAAGAAATAATGAAGGTTTGGGCTAAAGAGTTTGCTAAAACCGATTTTGACAAGTACTCAAAAGACATGGAAATTTGGGGTGAGAAGTTTGGAGCAAAGTTTGGAGAACAATACGCCAAAGACATGGAAAAATGGGGAGAAGAGTATGCAAAACGATTGGAAGAAGGTGGTTGGGCTGAAAAAATGGAAAAATGGGGAGAAGAATATGGTGAACGCTTTGGTGAAGAGTTTGAAAAGCGCATGCAAGAAAGAGAAAAAATGTTAGAGGCGAGACAAAAAGAGTTAGAAAAACGCCAAGAAGTTATAGTGGAGCGCCAAGAAGAAAGAGTTCGATCAATAGAAAAAAGACACGAGGAAAGGGTGAAAAGAATTCATGAAACAAAGCGTACCAACGTTATTAAAACTATAAAAATTAAAATGCCTAAAAGGGCTAAACTTAAAATGAATGTACGTCATGGTGAGCTTAAATTTGCATCTGTTATTCACAATGCAAAGGCAGATTTGGCCTATACAACACTCATAGCAAATAGCATTGATGGAAGAGATACTTCCATCAGTGCTTCATATTCGCCTGTTATAATTACCAATTGGAATTTAGGAGAACTAAAATTAAATTTTGTAGAAAATGCTCAATTAAAATACGTCAACAAATTGATGTTAAATTCTAATTCATCTAATCTTATATTAAAAGAATTAGCTGGCAATGCAAGTATTAGTGGAAGTTTTGGAGATTTTGAAATTGGTAAAATAAATGAAACCTTTAATAACCTTACTTTGGTTATAGAAAATAGTGATGTCTTAATTCATTTACCAAGTAATAAAGATTTTAATTTACAATATCAAGGGAATCGATCGCATTTAAAACATCCTGAAAATGTTTCAAAAACTTCAATACCTTCTTTTTCTTCAGGCAATACCGAAAGCAATAAAACCATTGTTGTTAACGCCAAATACAGTGACGTTATATTGAAATAGTTTTACTTCACTAAAATTTTATAAGTTGCCTGTCTTGCATCTTCAGCAGTAACTGTCATAAAATAGAATGCAGATCTTAATCTAGAAATATCAATCGCAATTTCTCCTTGTATGGCAGTTAATTGATTTCTACTTTCAATCAATTTTCCTTCAATAGAATATATTTTTAGACTTTCAATTTTAGAAGATAATTGTGAGTTTACTTTAATGAATAATTCACCACGTGCTGGATTAGGATAAACAATTAAACTATCTCGAAATACTTTATTGCTCACAGAAAGTGTACTAAAGTCTATGTCATTAGTTGTGCCTAATACTTGATTTCCGCCTGGGTTTGAAACAAATGCACCATCAGTTGGATTTGTATCATTTACAATCACAATGTTTTGAGTCTCATCTAAAACTTCAAACTCTGCAGAAAAAACAGCTCGTGTGTCATTAAAGTTAGATCCAGTTTTTGCCGCTTCATATCTAATTTCACCAGGGACAGATATGTCATTTACCAAAACCAAATTAAAAGCTCCACTTGGGATAAAAGAATTGACCTGGATAACACTTGGATTATAGGTAATTAATACCCTTACCGCATTATATACTGTTCCGGTTGAAACGGTTTCAAGTGTGTAATTAAAAGTTTGACCATTTGTTACAGGTGGGGTTACATCTACTGCAGCTACCATATCTACTTGAGCAAAGCTTACAAAACCTGAAAGGATGCATATAAATACAATAATTGATTTTTTAAAGTTGTAATTATTTTTCATAATTCTATTTTTTTAATCATTTTCTGTTTTACCAAATATGTTGTAATTACCTGCTAATAAAGCAAAGTCTGAAATATCAACTTTTCCAGAGCTATTTAGATCTGCTCTATCATCATACTCACTATCACCACTTTCCAGATTGTAAGAACCTGCCAGTATTGCAAAATCTGAAATGTTTACTTTATTATCATCATTAACATCACCTGCCAATAATTCAGGAACAATAATCGAATCATCATTTATTAGGTTTAAATTTACTAGTTCTTGCAAGTATTGTGGATGTTTTACTAATAGTTTGTAATCGCTTTCTGCAACTTGAGAACTTAATACTATTTGTCCAAATTCATCGGCGGTTTCAGAAAAGCTATAGGCAGGATTCTCCAAATCATTCAATTCATAGAAAATAATGGAATAGGTTCCACTATAATCAGATCTTCCTTGGAGAGAAACATCTAAATTTAAATCAAAATATTCTTTAATTGTCCAAAGAAATTCTACTTCAACAGGCACGCTACCTGGTTTGGAGACGGTAATGGTTACATTATGAATTCCATCACTATTTGGTCCACCAGTAACGGCCGTAGATTGAATGGTTCCAGACACTAAACCATTTGTAGGCTCTATTGCAATACCATCAGGTTGCCCAGAAATCGAATATGAAAAATTGTCAGCAGGATTTCCGCCACTTGCAACAACTGTAAAATCTAAATAATCACCTTCAAAACTTATCATGTCTGAAATTGGATCTACTTGAATTATAGGGTATTGAAGTCCTAAAATTTCAATGGCATTTACAACTGGAGCTTCTATTTCTCTAATAAATTCTAATTCCAATGAATTGTCTGTAACTGTTACGTTATGCTGTATCATTCCAGCTACTTCATTTCCATATTGGTCTGACAAATCTAAATGGTCAATTTTACGTTCGTCCTCAATATTTACACTAAAAACTCTTTGACCTGGAAGGGACGTACCATTATAAATATTTGCACCATAATAATTAACAATATAATCGCCATTGGGTACCGAAATATGATAAATCATATTATTAGTGAAACTTGATGAATTTCTTTGAGAAACCATAAGAGCCTCATACGTCGTTTGATCTATATAACCGGGAATTGAAATGTCTTTTGAACTATAATCAATGCTTCCAATTGAAAAGGTGCCACCACCTTCATCAACAATAAAGGATTCACCAATACCACCATCACCTGCTGGATTAGCTTCCCAATCTGGACCACCATCTGTAGCTGTTACAGAATTTCCACCCGTATTTATTCTTACCACTGGAACAAAGGCATCAGTAAGCTCTGCTGACACTTGTAATGAATTAGGAGAGTTGTTGCCTGAATGGGTTATTTCGAGGTTAGCACTTTTCACTCCTAAAGAGGCAAATGAAATAAAATGTATAGGAACCAAGACACTAACTCCAGGATTTATATCGAAAGGAAGGCTTATATCACTAGAAAATAAGCCTGAATCGGTTCCGGTAAAATTTAAATCAGTAACAGTGATAACATCGTCTGTTGGGCCTCCTTCATTTTTTAAGGTTACATACTTTGTTCTCAATGAATTGGTAGTAGGAGTTAAGCCAAAATCTAAATTATTAGGATTATATGTTAAAATTCCGTTCTGATTTTCATAAACTTCAATAAAATCCCAAGTCGCAGTAAATTCAGTAGAATTTCTAGATGTTGAAATTAAGGTTATTGCTAAACCTTGGTTGTCACTATCATCTAAAAAATTAATAGGAAGAGTTATTGGTGATCCCAATAGATTTAATGTTAAACCTCCATCAATAGAATAAAAAGGTTGTGCAGTATTGCCGGCAGGATTAACCGAAATATACATATTAATGGCGTTGGCACTTAAAATATCGGTAATATCATATTTGGAATCATGAGTAACTACACCACCATCTTCAAGCAGAATTTGAATTCCGTATTCAGAATCGGCATTAGTCACTCCATTCATCAAAACAATTTTCAGATAATTGTCCTGATCACCATTTCCTATGCTTATACCATAAGATTGGAAATCTACTGGGTTACTTTGAGAACCACTAATACCAAAAAAAGGGGATTCAATTTTTGAATGAATGGTAAACGGATTAGAATTGCTATCTACGTTTATTCCAAATTGAAAACCGTTATCCTGATTGTTATTGGCTTCTAAAGCATCGCCACTGGTTACTATATCAACTGTTGCTTTTCCTGCAGCTCCGCCAAATGATAAATTATTAGTGCTAAATTGATTATAGTAATTTGTTGATCCAGAAGGATCTAACATTAATCCCGTAAATCCTAATCCAAGAATGCCAGTTCCAGGATCATTATTCCAAAAAGGGTAACTAATAGGCAATGAGGTTGTCAAACCATTGTCTGCATCCAATGCAAATACATCATTTACATCTAGGATCATATCATTATCATCATCATTATCTAATAAATCCGAAATAAAATCACCATCATAATCACTTGGCTTACTTCCTTGAGAGCAAATATTGGTACCATTTTCTGTTTCGTCATAATTTGTAAAACCATCCATATCATAGTCTGCCATCTCATCGTATTCAGGATCTCCAGGCTGATAGCAGGTAATATCAGATGGTTCGAATACTGTAATACTATCTGAACCATAAGTGGCGGCCCAAACTGTTCCTGGAAAAATATCTGAATCGCCTTGAGCTATAACATCTAAAGGTATACTGCCAAATCCACTAAAAGTAGCTTCATATTCAACCACAGTATCTCCAGAAGCATTAAGTACATAACGATTAATGTTCCCATTAAATGATGCAGTTAGAATATTACCTTGCATGGCTCCGTTGAAATTTGAAGCGGTATATTCTGCAATACCATTTGTTGAAGCATTAATGATATCCAAAATATTAACTTTAGTACTTCCTACAGGCTCATCCATTAAATATTCTCCTAATCTTGGATCGTCTGGAAAATCTGCAACAGTAAAAGAACTATTAAAATATCCAGAACACCCTACTAATAATGTTGCTAAATCAGTATTGTATAATTCATTCCATGTACCTCCATTATTCTCATAAGCAATAATCTTGGCCCTTGATGGAAATGCATTAATTGGTAAAGGATGGCCGCCAAAATACGTACCATTGGAATCATTTATTGTTCCAACAAAATGTAGCGGATCACCATGTAACGAGCTACCATTTTCATTTATTTCGTTTGTTACATAATGATTAATCGGATCGTATCCTCCAACGACTGTACTTTGATCTCCTAAAAATGTATCGGTGTTGACATCATAAATTTTAGGCAATCCACCCCAACCTGAATTTGGACCATTATCTGATAAATAAATTCTACCATTTTCGGTTATAAGGGTATCGTAAGGATTCCTAAATCCTGGAGCAAATATTTGAATTGGGCTTCCGGCCTCAAAAAAAGCCTGATTTAAACTGTTATTACCGCCAAAAGGATCACCAATATCTATTGTGGCATTATACATTGGGTGACCAATGGGATATGGGAAATTAGGATCTGTATTATCTATATCTGCTCGACTAGGGTCATTCAATGTTGGTAAATCGTATACATAATCTGTGTTAGTTCTTGGATCAGTATAAACCATCATAGACTCCAATTGTGTTAAATCTATGATATGTACACTTCCTGAATAAAAGTATTCTGGTGTACCTGCAAAATTGTTGGATGGCGCTCCCTTATTGGTATTACCTCCTTGATTAAGTAACATATATCGTGTACCATTTCTTTCAAACAATTGCATACCATTGGTGGAATGATTTTCTTCACAACGAGGCAAGCCACGTATCAAGTCAATCTTATTCCATTGATTTCCATCCCATTCTAGTTTAGACAGCACACCTGAATTAGTATCTAAATTACTGTCTTCACCACCACCGCCACCACCGATTAAATTATCTGATGATGTTACATATATAATGGGATTCAGAGCAGTACCTGATAATATAATCCCAGTAATTTGTCTAGTTAGAGCTTGAGTAATATTGCCTGAATCGTCATGATTTTTTATCGAATTTCTAATAATGGTAATTTCTTCTGAATTGGTAACAGAGTATGTTCCACTTCCAATAGCAGCGTTATCTCTTTCTATTGTATAGGCCCAAATGGTTCCATTTTGTTGTGAAACATAAAGTCTGTCATCAGGGCCAAATTCTAACGACGTTGGATTAGTAACAGTTTCTCCTATTAACCCAGAAGAACCGAAGCTAATGGTTTGTGCTTTTATGGGTGAGAAACTAAATAAAACAAATGATAAAATTACTAGAAAAAAAATATAGTACTCCCTTTTTATATGCTGAAGATTAAGTAACATAATAGATTCTTGTTTGGTCAAATTTTGGGCCGATTTAGTATTAAAATTTTAGGGAAAACTTTGAAGCGTGAATTTAAAAAAAAAGCAGAAAACTAGCAGGTACTTTTAATAGTTTTCGTTAAAAACAGTAAATAATCGGATATACAGTTCAATGCTATAAAAAAAACTATTTAACTGATTTTTATGTTTTTATTAATCTTCAATTAAAACCCATTCGCCTTTAGTAATTAGAGGCTCCGCCTGTTTATATTTTAGAGTCCTATTTTCACCGCTCATTACATGTTTAATTGTAACACGATCGTTTCTTCCAATTTTAGGTCTGTCTCGAACAATGGTTTCAACAACTTCTGGTTGTCGTTGGGTGTTTCCGGCTGCTCTATTTTGTGCAGAACGTTCATCCAAGTTTGGAATTTCTTCTTTGGTAGTTTCAAGTTTTTCTCTTTTGCGAGTTTGTCTTGCTTCACTAATGTTTCCTTCTTCTGTTGGTAATTCACCTTTAAACAAGAATGAAATAACATCTTTATTCACTTGATCTATAGTGCTTTTAAACAATTCAAAAGCTTCAAACTTATAAATAAGAAGTGGATCTTTTTGTTCATGCACAGCCAATTGAACGGATTGTTTTAACTCATCCATTTTGCGTAAATGCGTTTTCCATGCATCATCAATGATGGCCAAAGTGATGTTCTTTTCGAAATCGGTAATTAATTGCTTTCCTTTAGATTCGTATGCTTTTTCAAGATCTGTAACCACTTGCAATGTTTTAACACCATCTGTAAAAGGAACTACAATACGTTTAAATTTATCTCGTTGATTTTCATAGACATTTTTGATAACAGGAAATGCAATTTCAGCATTACGTTGCATTTTTTCTTTATAATGATCAAAAGCTGCTTTGTAAACTTTAGATGCAATTTCCTGAACCGAGAGTTTTTCAAATTGTTCTTTATTAATTGGGGAACTCATTGAAAAATAACGAATCAACTCAAACTCAAAGTTTTTATAATCGTTAGCTGCCTTATTAGTGTCTGCAATAATTTCAGCCGTGTCAAAAATCATATTGGCAAAATCAACACGAAGGCGCTCACCAAAAAGAGCATGATAGCGACGTTTATAAACGACTTCACGTTGTGCGTTCATAACATCGTCATATTCCAACAAACGTTTTCTAATTCCGAAGTTGTTTTCTTCTACTTTTTTCTGTGCTCGCTCAATAGATTTTGAGATCATGGAATGTTGAATAACTTCACCTTCTTTAAGGCCCATTCTATCCATCATTTTGGCAATACGTTCACTACCGAATAATCTCATCAAATTGTCTTCTAACGACACATAAAATTGAGAACTTCCAGGATCTCCTTGACGACCAGAACGTCCTCGTAACTGCCTATCTACACGACGTGAATCATGACGTTCTGTCCCCACAATAGCAAGACCTCCAGCTTTTTTCACTTCGTCTGAAAGTTTGATATCTGTACCACGACCAGCCATATTTGTAGCAATAGTCACTTGACCAGATTGTCCAGCTTCTGCAACAATGTCTGCTTCTTTTTTATGCAGTTTTGCGTTTAATACATTATGAGGAATTTTACGAATGGCTAGCATTTTTGCCAGCAACTCACTAATTTCAACAGACGTTGTTCCAATTAAAACAGGACGTCCTTCTTGTGATAATTTGGTTACCTCATCAATAACTGCATTGTATTTTTCGCGTTTGGTTTTATAAACCAAATCTTGTTTATCGTCTCTGGCAATTGGCCTGTTGGTAGGAATTTCTACTACATCCAACTTATAGATTTCCCAGAATTCTCCAGCTTCAGTTACCGCAGTACCTGTCATACCAGACAATTTACGATACATTCTGAAATAATTTTGAAGTGTTATGGTGGCAAATGTTTGGGTAGCCGCTTCAATCTTTACATTTTCTTTAGCCTCAATCGCTTGATGTAAACCGTCACTGTAACGACGTCCATCCATAATACGACCTGTTTGCTCGTCAACAATCATGACTTTATTGTCTATGACGACATACTGAACGTCTTTTTCAAAAAGTGCGTAAGCTTTAAGCAGTTGATTCAATGTATGAATACGTTCTGATTTGACCCCAAAATCTCTGAACAATTCTTCTTTTAGTTTTGCTTCTTCTTGAGTTGGTAAACCTTGATCTTCAATTTTAGCAATTTCGACGCCTATTTCTGGCATTACGAAAAAGTCTGGATCATCCTTTCCGGAAAGATATTCAACCCCTTTATCTGATAATTCTATTTGATTATTTTTCTCATCGATAACATAATAAAGTTCTGCATCTACCTTTGGCATTTCCCTGTTGTTGTCCTGCATGTAAAAGTTTTCAGTTTTTTGCAGTAACTGCTTAACTCCTTCTTCGCTTAAGAACTTAATTAATGCTTTATTTTTTGGAATTCCACGAAATACACGTAATAATTTAAAACCACCTTCTTTAGTGTCTCCTTCTGCAATTAATTTTTTTGCTTCAGCTAAAACTCCAGTTAGATATTTACGCTGAACACTAACGATATCATCCACTTTAGGTTTTAGTTCATTAAATTCGTGCCTGTCGCCTTGAGGAATTGGACCAGAAATAATCAATGGTGTACGTGCATCATCTACTAATACAGAATCGACCTCATCTACAATAGCAAAGTGGTGAGGACGTTGCACCAAATCGTCTGGTGAATGTGCCATATTATCTCGTAGATAATCAAAGCCAAATTCGTTATTGGTTCCGTAGGTAATATCGGCATTATAAGCTTTTTTTCGAGCAGCAGAATTAGGTTGGTGGTAGTCTATACAATCAACACTTAAGCCATGAAACTCGAAAATAGGAGCCATCCAAGCACTATCACGTTTTGCTAAATAATCATTTACCGTGACCAAATGTACTCCTTTACCACATAATGCGTTGAGGTACATAGGAAGTGTAGCGACCAGAGTTTTACCTTCACCAGTTTGCATTTCTGCTATTTTTCCTTGATGCATGGCAATACCACCAATAAGTTGTACATCGTAATGCACCATGTCCCAAGTAACCGGTTTACCAGCTGCATCCCAAGAGTTAGACCATATGGCTTTATCGTCATCTAGTGTTATATAATCTTTTTCTCCAGATAATTCTCTATCAAAGGTATTCGCTGTAACTGTAATACTGGTATTATCTACAAAGCGCTTTGCAGTTTCCTTTACAACTGCAAAAGCTTCTGGCAATATTTGGTTTAAAACGTCTTCTGTAATTTTGTAAGCTTCGTCTTTTAGCTTATCTATTTCTTGATAAATGTCTTCTCGTCTGTCAATATCATCTGTTGCTTCTGCTTCTTGTAGAAGTTTAGCTATTTGGTCATCAGTGTCCTTATTAGCTTCTGCTATGATATTTTTAAAAGATGTAGTTTTAGCTCTTAATTCGTCATGTGATAAAGCTTCTATAGCCGATTCAAATGTTTTAATTTGATTGACAATAGGCATGATAGCCTTAACATCTTGTTTTGATTTGTCTCCTACAAATACTTTTAATACTGAATTTAATAAACTCATGTGTTGTTTATTTTAAACGGTAGTTAATTGTCTACCCTTATTTTATTGTAAAATCTTTAAACAGTAAATTTGTCATTCAAAGATACGTTTTGTTGTTATGATTAATTAATGTAAAGGCACAAAAAAAGCCTCATGAAGAGACTTTTTATGTTTAATTAAAGTTATTAATATTCGTCCTCGTTCCAGAGGTAATCTTCATCTGTTGGATAGTCGGACCAAATTTCTTCAATAGAATCGTAAGAATCACCTTCGTCTTCTATTGCTTGAAGATTTTCAACAACTTCTAAAGGCGCTCCTGTTCTAATAGAATAATCTATTAATTCATCCTTTGTTGCAGGCCAAGGTGCATCACTTAAATACGATGCTAATTCTAGTGTCCAATACATTTGTAATTCAATTTAAATTTTTTGCAAAAATAATTTTTTAGTTTAAACAAGCAAGAAAAAAATGAATTATTTAATCATTATTTTAAAGAACGGTCTTTAGTACTGTCTATTTTATATTCAAAAGGCGAAAACAATACTTTTGGATTCTTTAAATATTACTTTTTGGGAACCCATTTAATTTCTGTTACCTGCAAGTCATGAGACAACTTCCGTGCCAACACAAAAAGATAGTCAGATAGTCGGTTAAGATATATTAAAGTATGAGATTCTACTGGTTCAAATTCGTTAAGTGCTGATGTTAAACGCTCTGCTCTACGGCATACACAGCGCGCTATATGACAGAATGACACCGTTTGGTGCCCTCCAGGAAGTACAAAGTTTGTCATAGGAGGAAGACTTTCATTCATTACATCCATTTCTCTTTCAAGTAATGCAATATCTTCCGAAGAGATTTTAGGAATGTTTAAACGTTCTTTACCGCTTTTTAGAATAGCTTTTTCAGGATCTGTTGCCAAAATAGCTCCAACTGTGAACAAGTTTTCCTGAATTTGAATGATAATCTTTTGATATTGTTCATCAATTTTTTGATCTCTTATTAAACCGAGATGAGAGTTTAACTCATCCACCGTGCCATAACTCTCTATTCGAATATGATGTTTTGGCACTCGAGTACCTCCAAACAAAGCCGTTGTACCCTTATCTCCTGTTTTGGTATAAATTTTCATTCCTAATCAATAATATTTGGAAAGTTAAAAGTTAAAAGTTAAAAAGTAAAATGTAAATCGTTATATTTTTTTGGCAAGACTTTTATTTTTTCGGGTGTCGCTATCAATCATGCCATCAATTAATCTGATAATACGATGTGCACGCGCAGCAATATCTTCTTCATGAGTGACCATAATCACAGTGTTTCCAGATTTATGAATATCGTCAAAAAGCTCCATGATTTCTAAAGAGGTTTTAGAATCCAGATTTCCAGTAGGTTCGTCAGCAAGTATGATAGATGGCTTGTTAATTAATGCTCTGCCAACCGCAACACGTTGGCGTTGACCTCCGGATAATTGATTGGGTTTATGGTCCATTCTATCGGATAAACCTACATTAGCAAGTACTTCTTGAGCTCTTTTTATTCTGTCACTTTTTGAAACGCCTGCATAAATCATTGGTAAGGCGACGTTGTCTAATGCTGTAGTTCTAGGTAGTAGGTTGAAGGTTTGAAACACAAATCCGATTTCTGTATTTCTGATGTCTGCCAATTCATCGTCACTCATTTTGCTTACATCCTTTCCATTCAAAATATAGCTTCCAGCTGTTGGTGTATCTAAACAACCCAAAATATTCATGAGTGTGGATTTTCCAGAACCCGAAGGTCCCATAATCGCAACATATTCGCCTCTTTCAATATCTAAATCAATACCTTTTAACACATGAACTGTTTCCTGCCCTAATTTAAAATCGCGTATAATACCCCTAATCTTTATAAGATTGCTCATGAGATTTCTTTTGTCCTGTAAAAATATTGTTTTTTGTTTAGTATGACGCAGGATTTAACTTGTTGTTACATTCTAATTGTAAAATGTTCTTTTGCCTGTTCTTTTCTGAAGAACACAAAACCCCAGAAGAAAGTATCAATGGTTATGGTGACTTTAGGATGTTGTTTTATGTCTTGCCATGCTTCTGTCATATCTTTAGACCAATAAATATCATCAAATATAAATATAGAGTCATTATGCACCGTTGAAAGCAAGGTGTTAAAATACTTTAGTGTTGCTTGTTTTTGATGATTGCCATCAAAGAAAACCAAATCGTATGCATTGTTAGTTAGCTTTGGAACAAGTGTATCGAAATCCTCATTTATTAGCATCATATTTTTAAGCCCAATGACTTCAAAATTGGTTTTTGTAAATTTTGAAATATTTGGACACCCTTCGACGGTTGTTATGGTGGCTTGAGGATTTGCTAAATTCATAGCATGAGTAGCGATGCCTAGTGAAGTGCCTAATTCTAAAATGTTCTTAATATGAAAATAATTGACTAATCTGTATAATAATTTTGTCCGTTTTAATGTGCTTCCGGAGTTTTTTGCAATGCTAGATATTTTGCGAACATTGTTTTTGGTATTTTTTGAACCCGAACCTAAATCGGTAATTTTAATAGCTAGATCCGATCTTAATAATGCATTTCTATAGTTGATGAGTTCTTTGTAATCAAAATATTGTTTTTTATCATAGAAACATTTGGTCACTACATCAAAAACAAAAGGTGAATGCACACCATGTTGTTTGGTTGAATTCGTTAGGAACTTAATATATGCAAAAAGTGAATACCACATTTTTTAAGACAAAAAATTAAAAGAGATTTCTCGTTTCACTCGAAATGACGTTTTATTTATGATTCCATTTTTGTGGTTAGCTCAAACCAACGTTCTTCTTTGATTTCAATTTCATTCATAATCTTTTCTAGTTGTTGAGATAATTCTTTAATCTGTTTTTCAGTCATATCAGAATTGTTGAATTTGACTTCTATTTCGGCTTTATCAAACTCTAATGTTTTTAGTTTACTTTCAATATTTTTGAGTTCTCTCTGTTCGTTGTAAGATAATTTATTATTCTCATCTTTTTTCCATTGCTTTTTCTCTTTTGGACTATTTTCAATAACGTCTACCATAGTTTGACTCGCTTCATAAGTTCTAAAATCTGTATAATTTCCAGGGAAATCTTCGACAATACCTTGACCACGAAACACAAAAAGATGGTCTACAATCTTATCCATAAAATATCTGTCGTGCGACACGACCAGCAAGCATCCGGGAAAATCCAACAAGAAATCTTCAAGTACATTGAGTGTCACAATATCCAGATCGTTGGTTGGTTCATCCAAAATTAAGAAATTAGGATTTTGAATCAGTACCGTGCACAAATAGAGTCGTTTACGCTCGCCACCGCTTAACTTTTCAACAAAATCGTATTGCTTTTTCCTATCAAATAAAAAACGTTCTAGTAATTGCTGCGCACTTATCTGCCTTCCTTTTTTTAACGGAATATAATCGCCAAACTCTTTTATGACTTCAATGACCTTTTGTTCAGGTTTTATTTCTATTCCTTTTTGTGTATAATATCCAAATTTTACGGTATCACCAATAACCACTTTGCCAGTATCAGGTTTTTGCAATTGAGTTATGATATTTAAGAAGGTTGATTTTCCCGTACCATTTTTACCAATAATCCCGATTCGTTCTCCCTTTTTAAAAGTATATTCAAATTGATTTAAAAGTATATGTGCCCCAAAAGATTTGCTTATGTTATGAAGTTCCACAATTTTACTACCCAAGCGTTCCATATTTATTTCCAATTGCACTTCATGATCATTTCTACGTTGATGTGCTCGCTGTTTAATCTCATGAAAATCGTCAATTCTGGATTTTGATTTTGTGGTTCGTGCTTTGGGTTGCCGACGCATCCAGTTTAATTCTTTTTTGAATAACTGTTGCGCTTTACCTGTTTCAATAGTTTGCAAGGTTATTCGGGCTTCACGTTTTTCCAGAAAATTCTGGTAATTTCCTTTGTAACTGTACAACTGACCTTCGTCCAATTCGATAATTTCGTTGCACACACGCTCTAAAAAATAGCGATCGTGTGTGACCATAAATAGGGTAATGGATTCTTTGGCAAAAAAATCTTCCAACCACTCAATCATTTCAAGATCTAAATGGTTTGTAGGCTCGTCCAAAATGAGCACATCTGGTCTTGTAATTAATACATTGGCTAATGCTACCCTTTTTTTCTGCCCACCAGACAAGGTACTTATTTTTACAGATACATCATTTAAGTTTAGCTGTGATAAGATTTGCGTGTATTGTGTTTCAAAATCCCATGCATTATGAATTTCCATTTGCTCGAATGCCTTTTGATAAGTTTCAGAATCATCAGGATTTTTAAGAGCCTCTTCATATTGCTTGATGATTTTTAAAACAGGATTGTTAAAACTAAAAATGCTTTCTTCAATAGTTAAATTTTCCTGTAACTTTGGTTCTTGAGGTAAATAGGCATGCGTGATGTTATTTCTATAAATCACCTGACCAGTATCTGGTTGATCTGTTTTGTTGAGAATATTCAAAATGGTGGTTTTGCCACTACCATTTTTAGCAATGAAGCCTATTTTTTGATCCTTGTGAATGCTGAATGATAGATCAGAGAATAGTGTGAGTTCTCCATAGGATTTTGAAATATTTTCTACGTTGATGTAATTCAAAATTTGTTTTTTGCAAAGAACGGATAAAATAGGAACATCTCCTATTTGTTGTTATTAAACCATGTTGTATATTAATGTTGCCTTGTACTCTATCTTGAGTTGATCGTAAAGATTGTTTGTTAATAGGTTTCATTTTGTCTTCAATAAACTCAAGATAGTATTGCTTTTAAGGAGTTATTGAAGAAGGTTGTGTCTTATATCTTCTTTTTTGCATTGACCAAAAAAGAAGCAAAAAAGTCTAGACTTACTAAAACTCATGTAAATTTATTATTTGAATTCTAAACCTTCTGACCTTTTCAGCTAAAGCTGAATTCGAACAAGCAGAAGTTTTTTAACAAATTCTTCATTTCAAATTTCACGACAAGTTTTAGTAGGTCGATTTAAGGTTTTATCCTATCCTCTTCAAGTCAAGTTATTTTTTCATTTTATGACATTAATTTTAAAAACTATACTATAAGTCTTAAATAAAAAAAATATGTAGATTTGTGTATTGACAAATTGCCTCAATATGAAGAGATTTTTGGTTATTGCTAATATTCTTATAGCTATACTTTTTGCATCTTGTGTACCCTATAAGGATACTGTTTATTTGCAAGTTAAGGAAACTGCTTTGAACGATACTACACAGATTATTACAGAAGCGCAAAAACCGTATCGTGTACAAATCAATGATATTTTGAATATTCGTGTTAAGGCATTGGATCAGGATAATGTGCAAATATTCAATCCTATAGGAGAGCAAAACTTGAATGCTACAAATGAGCAACGCGCTTATTTTGATGGTTTTACTGTGGATTTACATGGTGATATTAGAGTGCCTACATTAGGGAAAATTCATGTTTTAGGATATACTACTGAAGAAATTGAGAAAATGATAGAGTCAAAACTATTAGATGAACAGTTTAAAGAAACCGCAAATATATTTGTCACTGTAAAATTGACTGGATTACGTTTTTCAATTAACGGTGAAGTTGGTGGCCCTGGTACCAAAACCCTTTATCAAGAACGAGTTAATATTTTTCAGGCCATTGCTAATTCAGGAGAGATTAGAGATACTGGTGATCGAAAAGACGTGTTAATTATTAGACAGTATCCGCAAGGACAGCAAATCCATCATTTGGACTTAACAGATGTCAATGTTATGAAATCCCCTTACTATTATATACAGCCGAATGACATGATTTATGTCAAACCTTTAAAAGTAAAGGCTTTAGGAGCAGGAACAACTGCCTTGCAAAATTTAACTTCTGTGCTCACTGTAGTTTCAGTCATTACAACTGTAATCTTAATATTTAAACTATAAAGTTATGGATTCAGAGTTTGATGATTTAGGACAGGAAGAAGTTAGAGGCATGACTTTTGATTTTCGAGGCTTTTTATTTAAGGCTTTAAATCTCTGGAAGCTCGTTTTTTTGAGCATTGGCGTTTCGTTTATTATTGCCTATTTTATCAATGTTCGCAAACAAAATGTCTATCGTTTAAGTTCACTGGTTTCTATCGAAAATGAGCAAAATCCATTTTTTACAGCTAATACTAGCATTTCGTTTAATTGGGGTGGTGTATCAGGTAAGGTTGGTCGTGTTATTACATCTCTTAAAACACGAAGTCATAATGAACTGGTCGTTGATTCATTGCAGTTCTATTTAGGATATTATGTGCAAGGAAGATACAGACTAGAAAATATTTATAAAAATGCCCCTTTTTATCTTGAACTTGATAAAAGTCAAGGTCAAATATTGCATTTTCCTATCGGAATTCGATTTTTAAATGATACTGAATATGAAATTTTTGCAACTTTTGAATCTGAGAATGCAACTGTGCAGCGATATGATAATACTAAATCAAAATACCGCACAGCATTGCCATTAGGTGATTTTCGTCAAAAGTTTAAAATAGGCGAGGCAGTTTCTCTACCGTTTTTAAACTTTACTTTGTATAAACGCAATTCGAATCCAATCTCACCAAATTCTGAGTTTTATGTGCAATTTTCTAACTTTGATGGGATTGTAAATACTTATAAAAATGGCATTGCGGTTAGACCATTAGGAGGATCTTCTTCTGTTTTGCAATTAGCTTTATCTGGTACTAATAAATCCATGATTGTTGATTATTTAAATACTACGACTGTTATTTTAAGCGAGTCTGAATTGAAGCGAAAAAACTTGTATGCTACGAACACAATTAAGTTTATTGATAGTAGTCTTGCAGCAGTGAGCACTGATTTAAAAAATGTAATTAATGAGATGAATACCTTTAGAAAAGAAAATAAGGTGTTTGATGTTGATGATGAAATGGCACAGGTTTCATCGCAATTACGGCAGTTTGAACTTAACAAAGAAGATGAGCTAACCAAACTCAATTATTTGGATGCGCTGAAAGATTATTTACAAACAAAAACAGACTATACGAATATAGCTGCACCAACTTCTGTTGGTATCACTGAAGGCAATATTGTCAGTGGCGTTGGTAAAATTACCAGTTTGGCTATAGAAAGGCAAAATTTGGAATATACTACACGTGAAGAATCTGACTTGTTTAAAGATATTGATCGGCAGATCGATGCCGAAAAGAATGTTTTATTAGAAACTATTGATGCTACCAAAAATACAATTCGTGATTATTTACGTTCTCTTAATCGGAATATAGCTAATTTAGAATCCAAGTTGAGTGATTTACCAGAAGATCAGCAGGAATATTTAAGAATCCAACGAAGACTGGATATTGGGCAGGAGTCTTATAATGTTTATATGGACAAACGCAGTGAGGCTGCGATAGTCAAAGCTGCCAATGTATCTGATATTATACCCATTGATGAGGCTAAAGATATTGGTGCTGGTCTCATTGGACCTAATAAGAGTTTGAATTATTGGTTGGCTTTGATGGTTGGTTTTTTTACTCCAATGCTCTTAATTTTTATTGTTTTTCTATTAGACAACACTATTCATGGTTCCGATGAAATTGAGCGTCTTTCAAAAATTCCTATTTTGGGATTGATAGGAAAATATCGTTATCATAATAATCTTGTTGTCTATGAAAAACCTAAATCTGCTGTGTCTGAGTCTTTTCGTTCTATTCGCTCCAGTTTACAGTTTATATTCAAAAAACAAAAGACAAAAGGTGGTAAAACGCTCATGATTACCTCATCTGTTAGTGGTGAGGGCAAAACTTTTTGTTCTATCAATGTTGCTACTGCATACGCTTTGTCAGGAAAAAAAACCATATTATTAGGATTGGATTTGCGTAAGCCTAAAATATTCAACGACTTTGATATCACGAACGATAAGGGTATTGTTAATTATCTCATTGAGGATAGGTCCTTAAATGATGTATTGAATCATACACATATTGATAATTTTGATGTTATAACGTCAGGACCAGTGCCACCCAACCCTTCTGAACTTTTGATGGATCCTAAACTAAATGAACTCATAACAAGTTTGCGAGAAACCTATGATATTATCATTTTAGACACACCACCCATTGCTCTTGTCACTGATGCACTCACACTCACACAGCATGCCGATGCGACTTTATTTATGGTGCGTTTAGATTATACTAAAAAAGGGATGTTGCAAATTGTCAATATAAAGCACAAGATCGGTGAAATAAAGAACGTACATTTTGTTTTGAATTTTTATAAACATAAGACAAATCATAATTATGGCTATGGTTATGGTTACGGTTATGGTTATGGTTACGGTTATGGCCAATATGGTAATACTTATCTTGAGAATTCGAAATCTAATACCCTGTTAGGAAGAATCAAAACCTTTATAAAACGTATTTGAGCAAACTAATCATGAACTTTACTTATTTAATTTTGAATCTTAATCTTTTCTATGGAGAACACTAAAATTGCTATTATTGGATTAGGGTATGTTGGCCTGCCACTTTCTGTGGAATTCGCCAAACAATTTCCCGTTGTTGGCTTTGATATCAACTCTAAACGTGTTGCAGAACTTAATAGGAGTATAGATAAAACACTGGAGGTTGAACAGGAAGTTTTGCAAGAGGTGTTGCAACATAAAATGTCAGATGCTAATGGTCTATTTATCACCGATCAAATCCATGAGCTCAAAGTTGCTAACATCTATATCGTTACGGTGCCAACACCTACGGACGATTTGAATAAGCCTATTTTTATACCGCTAATTACTTCCAGTGAAACTGTAGGAAGCGTCCTAAAACCTGGTGATCTAGTAATCTATGAATCTACAGTGTATCCTGGTGTTACAGAAGATATCTGTGTTCCCATTCTGGAGAGACAGTCTGGTTTAGTCTTTAATCAAGATTTTTATGCTGGTTATTCACCAGAACGTATCAATCCAGGAGATAAGAATCATACTGTAACTAAAATACTTAAAGTCACTTCTGGTTCGACTCCAGAAGTTGCTCAACGCGTTGATGATTTGTATAAGTCTATTATCACTGCTGGAACCCATATGGCTCCATCCATTAAAGTTGCTGAAGCTGCCAAAGTCATTGAAAACTCACAGCGTGACATCAATATTGCTTTTGTTAATGAGCTATCTAAAATATTTAGATTGTTGGATATTGATACCAAAGCTGTGCTTGAAGCCGCTGGGACCAAATGGAACTTTATTAATTTTACACCTGGTCTGGTTGGTGGGCATTGTATTGGTGTTGACCCTTATTATCTGGCTCAAAAAGCCATTGAAACAGGATATACCCCCGAAATCATATTAGCAGGGCGTAAGATGAATGACAGTATGGGAAGTTATGTCGCTTCTGAAACGGTGAAGATGATGATCAAAAAAGGGACGCGCATTAAAAACAGTAGGGCTTTGGTTTTGGGCATTACCTTTAAGGAAAACTGTCCGGATATCAGAAATTCAAGAGCTATTGATATCATTCGTGAATTTGAAACCTATGATGTTGCCGTTGATGTTTATGATCCCTGGGCGTCGGCTGATGAGGTTCAAGAAGAGTATCAATTGAATTTATTATCATGTCCTACAAAATTGCATACTACGTATGATGCTATTGTTCTGGCGGTTGGGCACCGGGAATTTCTGGAGCTTGATCTAGAACGGTTAAAATCTGATACTGCGGTAGTATTTGATGTGAAGTCGTTGTTTCCTAGACACTTGGTTGATGCGAGGTTGTAAATAAGTTTATCAAAATTAAGTCATATTGTCATTCCTGCGAAGGCAGGAATCCACTTAAAAGTTATAATGTTTTTAAGGTATTAAACTCCGTCAATCAATTTAAAATGTCCAATCTTTGGATAAATCAACCCAATTAGGGTTGTCCTTTTCTATTAAACTTATTTTCCATTCTCGTTTCCATTTTTTCATATTTTTTTCCCGTTTTATCGCATCATTTATATATTGAAACGTTTCAAAATAGATTAATTTTTTTAAACCGTATTTTTTGGTAAAGCCTTCAATCAGTTCGTTTTTATGCTCGAACATTCTGCGCTCCAAATCGTTTGTAACTCCAATATACAAAGTACCGCAAGTTTTATTGGTTAAAATGTAAAGGTAATATTGGTGTATGGTTTTATGCATTACAGTATTAGCTTAATCAGTAGATTCCTGCCTTCGCAGGAATGACAAGTAGGCTTTTGGTTAGTAAATAGGTTTCAGTCTTCATTTTGGCCACATTCAAAGATTAACTCAATGTTATAATTCGTTATTACAAAATACTGTAAAAAACATTACATTTACATTTTAACCCAATCTTAATATATGTACCATAAAAAAGACCTTTCAAAATATTCATTTTTAGTTACAGGTGGAGCCGGGTTTATCGGCTCTAATCTTGTGGGATATTTATTAGATCATGAAGCCAAATTGGTGCGTGTTTTGGATGATTTTTCAAATGGGTATCGAGAGAATTTAATGGAATTTGAGAGTCATCCAGCATTTGAATTGATTGAAGGTGATATCAGGGACTTGCAAACTTGTAAAGACGCTATGCAGGGTATGGATTATGTCTCTCATCAAGCTGCATTGGGCTCTGTACCGCGTTCTATCCATGATCCAGCTACTACCAATACAGTGAATATTGATGGCTTTTTGAATATGCTTATTGCCTTAAAAGATAGTGACACTGTGAAACGCTTGGTATATGCTGCGTCCAGTTCAACCTATGGAGACAGCAAGGCTTTGCCAAAAGTTGAAGCTAGTATTGGTAAACCGCTCTCACCTTATGCCGTTACTAAATATGTGAACGAACTCTATGCCGAAGTTTTTGGTAAAACCTATAACACTGATACCATTGGACTGCGCTATTTTAATGTCTTTGGACCCAAACAAAGCCCTAATGGTGCTTATGCTGCTGTCATTCCTTTGTTTATGCAAGCCTTAAAAGATGGCAAGCGTCCAACCATTCATGGTGATGGTGAGCAAACCCGAGATTTTACCTATATTGATAATGCTGTGCAAGCTAATATTAAGGGGTTTTTTGCTCCTAAAGAGGCCTCTAACGAGGTGTTTAATGTGGCCTGTGGTGAACGCATTAGTGTTAACACTCTATGGCATGTTTTGAGATCTGCTGCACAATCTGATTTGGAAGCTACTTATGGCCCTCAACGACAAGGAGATGTTAAGGATAGTTTGGCTGATGTTTCTAAAGCTGAACGGTTATTAGGGTATAAACCGGAGGTTTCTGTTGAAGAAGGTTTGAAGCGTGCTTGGGATTGGTTTATAAAGTGAAGTTAACTTTATTCTTTTTTAATAATTAATCTTTTTAGTTGGTGTCTTTTACTTTTTTGCATTGCCCAAAAAAGTAACAAAAAAGTCTAGCCTTCGTTTTTTTGTTCACCCGTCACGCTTTATATCCTAAACAAAAAGAACTCAATTCCGTAATACGGAATTTTAAACAGCTTTTGTTTAAACGGATATTTCAGCTACGGGTCCCGAAGTCTAAAACGATGGCAATTTATTCCGAAATTGTTGGAAATTCAAGTTGATTGTGTTTTATTATATATATTGAACTATAGACGGTAAATGTCTGTATTGTAATGACAAGCTAGAGATTGCCACGTCTCCAAATACTTCGGTCTGTATTCCTCGCAATGACAGTTTGTTTTGATTGGTGAGATTCTTCAGTCGCAGGTTCCCTCTGAATGACAAGGAATTCTTCAGTCATGTGCACTCCTTCTCAATTACAAAGAGATTCTTCGGTAGTGTACTCACTTTGAATGACAAGGGACTCTTCAGTCATGTGCACTCCTTCTGAATGACAGAAAAAAGAGGATGCAAAGCATCCTCTTTTACATTCACTTTTATTAATTTAAATAATATCCAACAATTGTAAAGCATTATATGCTCCGTTATTTAGGGCATATTGAATGCTGTTTACTTCCTGATAGAACGCTATTTTT
This sequence comes from Gilvirhabdus luticola, assembly GCF_040117515.1. Lineage (NCBI taxonomy): Bacteria > Pseudomonadati > Bacteroidota > Flavobacteriia > Flavobacteriales > Flavobacteriaceae > Gilvirhabdus > Gilvirhabdus luticola. Next base: position 98,296 of record NZ_JBEEEN010000002.1, on the reverse strand, counting down.
AAAAAGTAAAATGAATTTCCACTGCCTGTAGGCACTGAAGGTGGTGTTAAGGTTACCGTAGACGTCGTGTTGTCTATTGGTAAGTTGACCACCGGACTTGTTATCAAATCATGATCACCAGATGCAAAATCGAGATTTAAGAACCCAGATGTAAGGCTTAAATGTGTGGCCCCTTCTGGTTTGCTCAAGTTTTGATCTGGAATAAAATCGATAATTTCAACTTCACCTGTTGTTGCATTTAAGGTGTAATCTGTTAAGAGTACAGCACTTAAAATTGCATCAATGTTAAAATTGAAACCGATTAGACTCAACTTTCCTTGCGGTGTAGTGATCCCTACTGCCACATTTCTCTGTCCTCTTGGAGAGATCGTATCTGCATTTTTTACTCTGCTCATTACCTGCGTTAAACGCGAGGTTACCCTATCGTCTTTCGCATCGGTTAACAGGTCGAGTATGGCTCTTCGTAACTCTTTGCCACTTGTAGCAGCATTTCCGAATTCGGTGCCATTTTCTCTTGTTCTTGCAAAGGATGGATCGTTTTTAATACGATTTGCACTTACACCACCTTTGGTTTTTACTAAATACCCTTCTTTGCCCTTGTAAAAGGTAAGATCGTCTAGGGTGCCTTCGATCTTTATTATGCTTTTTAATTTTGCCATTTTTATGGAATTTAAAGTATTAAACATTCATTTGTTGCTATGGTGTTGAAGTTCATTTATTACTTGTTGTATAGGCCTCTACAACGATAGTTTATTGCCAAAACACTGATAGCTATTGCAACTTAAATCATAAATTGAGCGGGTGTTTGTTGATTTATCCGGAATATTCTACTTTTGCTTAATTCACAGATATAGTAATATTTTAATCCTTTACTGAAGTCATCATCTACTTTTGTGTCTTATGTTCGTTTTTGATGGTATGGATTTAGTTTTGTTGTTTTTTGCTGTTTTTGCTGTTTTTGTTTATTTGCTTATACCATACACTATCTATACATTAGCCATACTTGATCTATACTTTATCTATAGGTATTTTTAGGGTGTCTTGAGTAAATCCAAGACAATAGATTTGTTAATCTATTATGGTTCCTACAAGTAGAACATATTTTACTGTTATCTATTTGTCATTTAAATTCAGAATAAATTTTGTCTGTTGATGTGTTAGAATATATTGTTTAAGCAGTTTATTTAATTATTGTATTAAAGTATTATAATAAATTGACTGCATATTCATGGTTCAATTACATTATTAGTTTTTCACAGATTTATTATTAATCGATTATAAAATAAAAAACATCGATTAAATACTATATAATTAAGAAAAATATTACACAAAAAATGTAATTCATCGAAAAAAGTTGATTTTATGAATTTATTATTGTATCGAATTTTTAATTTTCCGTCATAATTTACCATTGAAATAAAAAAGTAAAATTATGTGACAAAATTATAAAATTGCTCCAAATTCTATCTCACTAGTAATAGTGCCTATAGGATCAAATTTAGAAATCACATATAAGCATTTATTGATTAAGTGTTGTCAATTTATTTTTTAAGATGAGTTAAATTGATTGATATGATTTTGAGGCGTTTATGTATTAATCCGAAAGATATTGAATGGATCACTGGAAAGAGTCCACGCTGTGCTCGTGAAATTATACGAGACATTAAATTGTTACACCAAAAAGAAAAGCATCAGCTTGTCACCATTAAAGAGTTTTGTGATTATATAGGCTTGCCTTATGATGATGTTTTTAAAATGATAAATAAAATTTAATCATTTTAATAGGAATGATTGATTTTTTTTGGTTTTACTTTATAATATAGTTAACCTTGAGATAGCCTTTATTATACTATAACAAGTATACCAATTCTGACTAAAATCTTGAATTATCTTTTTTGTTATTCAACATCTAAAATTTTTTATAACCTATAAATTTGATTTAATCAATCCAAAAAAAGAACCTAGGTCTACTATGTTGTAATTTTTAAAATACATTTTCCAGTCATGACTTAACCCTATTTTATCTATGATTATATAATTGGGTTTAATTTTAGAATCATAATTAATTGGAACATAAACATGACCTTTTAAATTATTGCATGTAGGTGTGTATATTAGGTCTTCTGTTATATAGTCGCCATTAATCTTATAATTTTGACAATGAGTGATAGGGATAATTTTTGAAGTTAAAATTAATTCTGCTTGACGGCATATTGTATTTTTTGCAAATACTCCAATTTTTGAATCTTCTGGAATTGTGTTTATATATCTTTTTATTTCTTTGTAGGAAACTTCATTATTACTATTTACTGAATGATGTCTTTTGTTTATTGTAAATAAATTACATGAAACGAGAATAAAAAATAAGAGGAAAGAATAATATTGAAAGTAAGCATGTTTCTTTTTGAATATTTCGTTTAGAAAAAGCATCAATAAAAGCACAATCAAAGGAGTAATTACAATAAAATATCTTGGTTGAATTGCATCTATGGAATATGTTGAATTACTATAAATTTGTGCGCATACTTGAATAATTGGAGTGAAGAATATAAAAAACAAAATTGGAGATATCTTCTTTTTTTTAGTAATCAAAATAATTATAACAAAGCAGATAAAAATAAAAATAAGCCATTCTGGACTGAAGTTGTGATATAAAACATTTAAAGTTTGTTTTAAATTATCTATCAAAGAACTAGTTGCACTTTTTCTTTTGCCAGAAATAAACCCTGAAACAAATAAGTTCCAAATAACAACTGTGGAAATTGGAATTGTCGCTAAAAATAACTCAAAACTTTTTTTAAGAATATTTTTATTATTAAAAAAAAGATAAATTAAACCTAAATAAACACTTATAAATCCGCCAATATACCTTTGTAAAGGTAAAAGTGAAATTGATAGAAGAAATAAAACTTTATAATTCTTATTACTGGAATTAATTAGTTTATAAAGGGATAGTACAGAGAATATTAAGAGTACACTATAACCAAGTTCTGTCCAAACAAATCGAAATAAACTCGAGACAGTCAAATTACTAAGGACTACGAAAAGACCTAATACTGAAAAGCCAATATTTTTTAATAATAAATAAAATCCAATTAAAATAAAAAAATAGGATACCCACCAATAGACCAAAATACTTAATATAGTACTTAATCCAATTAGATTGAGAAACCCTAGAGACCAACTATAAAGTGGAGCATATACAGGTTGATGCGTAAAATCTAAATTTTCGCTGATTCTGTTTGCAAAAATGATATACCAATTACTATCATAACTATATCTTATGCCTAGTTTGCTTTGTAGTAAAACCACTACAAGTGCTACAAATGAAAACCACAAATAATGATTTTTATAATTATTATTTAGTATCATTTTATCTTTGGTTTTACTATTTTAAAAATCATTTATCCGTTTTTATTAGAAGAAAAATTTTAGAATTTACTAGATTCGTTATTTCCCCCTTTAATTTATATCCTTGTTTATCAAATTTTTCCAATATTGCCATTTGATTCTCTAAATTATTCCCATGATATTCAAGGTTGCTCACATATAAGATGTGAGAATATGTTTTTAATTCGGGAAATTCTGATATTAAATTACTTTGGGTTGTTGCATAAACATTTGTATTGTCATCTACATGCCACAATATACGTGGCAAAACTCCTCTTCCTGAAGAATCAAGAATAATAGGAGTTCCTGTTGCAATATTTTCAGATATGGCTTTCTCTAGTTTTTTGGAATTTATTTCATATCTTTTAATATTAATTGAGGTATCAATGGTTTGAAAAATTATTATTGGTATAAACATATATGCCATTAGTTTTTGAGGTATTACCAGGTGGAAAAATTGACCAATTAGAATGAAATAGATTGGGACTACAAGCATCATGTATTTTACATTCATTGCATGTAATGGACTATACTGGAAAATATAAAGCGCAAAACTTATGCTTGTAATGATTAATACCGCGAAAATGGGTAACCCTTTATGCGTTCTAAAAAAATGTTTTAATGAATTGACTTTATTTTTTTGCTTTTTGGTGTATTTGATACCCAATATGACACTTCCTGTAAAAGCTATAAATAATGCTAATTTTTGTAACCAGCCGATAGGAATCTTGGGTTTAAATAATTCAATGATGGTATTTCTACAATTTATAGCTCTAGGTATCATATTTTCAACAGAAAAAGCTTGTGCCTGAAACACCTGTCTTTCAAAGGATACATAAAATTCAGGATGGATCATAAAAAAAATAAGTGCTGCAATACCTAATGCCACAACAAACCTAAATAAATGCACCCAGTTTTTTTTTGAAATCATATATATTGCTACATACATTACTGACGTACTTACTAATAACCCAAAATGATAGTGGGTGAGCATTCCTAAAACTGCCGCTATTGTGAGATAAATTAAAGTTCGAACTGATTTTTTTTGTAAATAGGCCAGTAAGCACCATAGATAAAGTACAGAACATAGTGCTAATAAACTGTATTGCCTTGTTTCTTGTGCAGCACTAACAATAGACCCATTAAGTAACCAAAGTAATCCTGCTGCAACTGCGATTAGATAAGAACATTGTAATCTTCGACAAATAATAAATATTAAGATTGAAGTTAATACATGGAAAAATATATTTAAAATCGGTCCAGTGCTTAAATCTATACCTACTATATAACTCCATATATGAAGAATCCAGAAATATAGTGGTGGGTGAATATCATAATGTGCAATATCATATCGAATTTTGTCAAATTGAAAAAATGACGATTCTTTCCAGAATTCTTTCCATTGTGATGCATGAACCCATGTGCCAGTAAGTGTATTATGCTCGTAATATCCTTGATTTCCTGCAGCACTTATATATGAAACACCATCAGCATACGAAATTACCGGTATAACACTAGCTTGCCATTTTAGTAAAAAAACACCAATAAAAATTCCAATTATTAAGATAATTATTGGTTTCCTAAACACCAATACTTTTTTATTCATAAATTCCCTTTTTAAATTGGAAATCGAGAATATTTTTAATTATCAATCTTATTCTTCTACTGAACTTCATTATTTACATTTTTTCTTCTGGTAGTGAATTCATTAGTTTGTGATTAGTCCATATTTATTTTAAGTAAAAATGATTAGGTTCTAAAAATACATTTTTTTTCAGTGATTTTAATTGATAAATGACGACATTGTCTCATAATTAAAATAAAGTTAGAATTGTTCGAAGTGAATTAATTATAATATATTTACGCGAATTAATATAACAAATTTACACCTTCTTTATTCCCAATTCATTATGAAATTTGATTTTGCAGTCATCATTCCTATGGCAAACGAGTCCAATGATTTCGAACCATTTGTGAGTTCTTTGAAAGCGGTCTTAAATAAATTAAAATGTGGCTGCATTTATTTTATTATTGACACTATTTCAAAAGACAATACTTTAGAATTATGTCAGGATTTATCTTCGAAGGATCAGCGATTTACAACTATTTGGGCACCTGAAAACAACAATGTGGTCGATGCTTATATGAGAGGTTATAAAGAAGCTTTATCAAATAATCACCAGTTTATTATAGAAATGGATGCAGGACTATCACATGACCCAAGGGCTTTGCCCATGTTTTTAAGAGTTCTTAATGAAGGCAATGAATGTGCATTTGGAAGTCGTTTTATTAATGGCGGATCTATATTTGAGTCAACATGGAAGCGATCATTTCTTTCAAAGGTAGGAACAATTTTATCTAATGTATTATTGGGAACAAACATGTATGATATGACCTCTGGATTTCAGGGATTTCATGCGGATATTGTTAGTAGGTTTCTAGAATATGATTTGTTATCAAAAGCGCATTTTTATCAAACAGAATTGCGTTATCTGCTGCGTAAAACGCGTTATGCTGAAATTCCAATTCATTATAGAGCACCATCACCTAGTGTCTCAAAAAGGGCAATTCATAATTCATTGCATGTTCTGTTTTTTTATTTTTTGAAACGGATTAAGTTTAATGCAATAGCCATTGGATAGGAAATGTATTTTCTATCACATTAAAATCTAAATCATTAATGAAGAACACTTTTTTAATTATTACCTCAATTGCGAAACAGAATCATCCAGTTCTTATACAATATGCCAAAGAATCTGTTGAAAACAATGTTTCGTTTATTGTCATTGGAGATACCAAAAGCCCAAAAGAATTTAAATTATCAGGTTGTGATTATTATTCCATAAAGCGTCAAGAACTTTTGCCCTTTAAACTGAACGAAGCATTACCATTTAAGCATTATGCACGTAAAAATTTGGGTTATTTATTGGCTATGCAACAAGGTGCTGAAATTATCATTGAAACAGATGATGATAACTTTCCGTTTGAGAGCTTTTGGGATATTAGGAAAAAACAAGTTAAGGCACATTTATTAACTGAAAAAGGATGGGTGAATGCGTATAAGCATTTTACGGATGCTCATATTTGGCCAAGAGGATTTGCCCTTGAAAGAATTAAGGATGAATTTCCTGAACTCAATGATAAAATTACTTTGAATAGCCCAATACAGCAAGGATTGGCTGATGAAAATCCAGATGTAGATGCCATATATAGATTTACTCAACCGTTGCCCATAAAATTTATGAAATCGGATAATCTTGGTTTAGGTCTTAATGCATTTTGTCCATTTAATAGTCAGAATACCACTTGGTTTAAAGAAGCCTTTCTACTTTTATATTTACCATCCTATTGTAGTTTTAGAATGACAGACATCTGGAGATCCTATATTGCTCAACGCATTGCATGGACTTGTGGTTGGTCTGTTTTATTTCATGGAAGTACTGTTTGGCAAGACCGAAATGATCATAATCTTTTAAATGATTTTAATGATGAAATTTCAGGATATGCGAATGCTCAACGCATCTATGAAAGCTTGAGAGATTTAGATTTAAAAGAAGGCATTGAAAACATTGCTACTAATATGATAATATGCTATCAAAAATTTATCGATTTGGAACTTATTGATGCCTCTGAAATGAATTTACTTGAATGCTGGATTCACGATGTTATGCATATTAACGACTTTGAATAAATCAGCTTCGTTTAATATATTATTTCCACCACTCTGATGGGATAAAATTATTATATTAGCATTTGAATTGAAACCCCGATGATTTGAACACTTTAAAGGACGAGGAGTGGCTTTATACCATTTCATCCAAACGCAAGCTTATTGTTTTTAATTTTAAGGAGATTTGGCAATATCGCGATTTACTCATGTTATTTGTGAAACGAGATATTGTTACTGTTTATAAACAAACTATTTTAGGACCTTTATGGTATTTAATACAGCCCTTATTTACGGCCTTGACATTTACCATTATTTTTAATAAGGTTGCCAATATTGAAACAGGAAGTGTGCCTCCATTTCTATTTAATTTGGCTGGTATTTCAATCTGGAACTATTTTAGAAGCTGTTTGACCTCTACTTCCAACACCTTTGGTAGTAATGCAGGTATTTTTAGCAAGGTTTATTTCCCCAGAATTATTTCCCCTTTATCAGTCGTTATTTCCAATTTAGTTAAATTTGCCATACAGTTAGTCATTTTTATAGGCTTCTATTGGTATTATGTCAGTAGCGGTGCCGCAGTAAAAATTAATTCCACTATCATATTGTTCCCGGCACTCATCATTTTGATGGGACTATTGGGTTTAGGATTAGGAATGATCATATCTTCCATGGTTACAAAATATCGTGATTTGAAGTACTTGCTCAATTTTGGTGTGCAACTGCTTATGTATACTTCGGCTGTTATGTATCCATTAGGTCTGATGCGAGAAAAATTACCACGTTTTGCGTGGTTGGTTGAATATAATCCGATGGCGTATATCATTGAGTCTGCTCGATATATGTTGTTAAGTTCGGGAGATTTTTCTGTAAAAGGGTTACTTTTTACAACACTAGCAACACTTTTAATAATGATTGTTGGCATTGCGATTTTTAATAAAACCGAAAAAAGCTTTATTGATACTATTTAATATGTTGAAACCAGATCACCATATCATATTAAAAATAGAAGATGTTTCTAAACAATACCGATTAGGACTTGTAGGAACTGGCACTTTAAGTGATGATTTAAAACGTTGGTGGTATACTATACGAGGCAAAGAGGATCCTTTTCTAAAAGTGGGTGTGCTCAATGATCGTACTGCCAGTTTAGACGCTGATTATGTATGGGCGTTAAAAGAAATCAATATTGAAGTCAAAAATGGTGAGGTTTTAGGAATTATTGGAAAAAATGGTGCTGGTAAATCCACTTTGTTAAAATTGTTGTCCCGAATTACTATGCCAACTACTGGAACTATAAAAACTAAAGGTCGCATTGCATCCTTGTTAGAAGTTGGTACCGGATTTCATCCAGAACTTACTGGAGTTGAGAATATTTATCTAAATGGGGCCATTTTAGGAATGACCAAATCAGAAATTAAGTCTAAAGAAGCAGAAATAATTGATTTCAGCGGGTGTAAACTCTATATTGATACGCCAGTAAAACGTTATAGTTCGGGTATGCGTGTCCGTTTGGCTTTTGCTGTAGCCGCTTTTCTCGAACCAGATATATTAGTGATTGATGAAGTGTTAGCGGTTGGTGATGCAGAATTCCAAAAAAAGGCTATTGGGAAAATGCAAGATATTAGTAAAGGCGAAGGCCGTACGGTCTTATTTGTAAGCCATAATATGGCATCGGTAAAATCTTTATGCACTCGAGCAATTGTATTAGAACATGGTAATATTGTTTTTAATGGTGATACTGATCATGCCATTGATTATTATTTAAAACAGGGCTCTTTAACAACTGTTGCTAAAGCATTTGCAAGCGAATCGTTTGAGTCTTCAATTTTTAAAATACATCAAATTTCTGTAAAAAATAAAGATCGTGAGCTTGGTTCACCAATCGTTGAAAACAAACCTATTGAGTTTACCATCAATCTTGAAATTAAATCTGAACAACCTGAAAAGTATCATATCACGTATCATTTATTTAATGAAAATGGCGAACCCTTATTCTCATTTTCAAATATAGGTGAAGATAATCAATTGCTTAATGGACAAAATATATTGGCCTGTTATTTTCCAGAGTCTTTTTTACAGTCAGGACAGTATTTTTTATCACTATTCATCGTAGAGAATAAGAAAAGAGCCATTTTTATTGAACGGGATATTCTTAATTTTGTCGTTGTAGATTCAGGAAGAGAGATTGGCACCTATATGGGTAGAGAACCTGGGTCTATTCGACCACGTTTTGAATGGAGAAAACTCAATTAAATGATAAACGTAACAAAGACTTTTTTACCAGATCAATCGGAATACCAAGCTATTTTAAGACAGGCATGGGATACTGGTTGGATCACCAATCGTGGTGCTTTGGTACAGGAGTTGGAAGAAAAATTGAAGACGCATTTGGTTGTGCCAAACATTATTCTTACCACTAATGGGACCTTACCCCTGCAAATTGCTATTAAGGCATTAGAATTAAAAGGCGACATTATTACTACGGCATTTAGTTATGTTGCTACTACCTCCAGTATTGTATGGGAAGGTTGTAAACCAGTATTTGTAGATATACATCCTGATTATTTAACCATAGATGAGTCTAAAATTGAAGCTGCTATAACATCTGAAACCACTGCTATTTTAGTCACGCATGTGTTTGGTAACCCATGTGATGTTGAGGCTATTGATACTATCGCCAAAAAACATAATTTAAAAGTTATTTATGATGCAGCGCATTGTTTTGGAGTAACATACAAGGAACAATCGATCTTTAACTATGGTGATGTCAGTACCTGCAGTTTTCATGCAACCAAGCTGTTTCATACGGGAGAAGGAGGCGCCTTATTCACTAATTCAGAGACCTTATCTTCCTCTCTTTTTTCACATCATAATTTTGGGCATCATGGTCAAGAACATTTTCAAGGCTTGGGCATCAATGCCAAAATGAGTGAATTGCAGGCCGCCATGGGTTTGGCTGTTTTGCCTTATATAAATCTTATTTTAGAGGCAAGAAAAGAATTAGTAGCGTATTATAAGGATAATCTAAAATTGTTACCTACAATTAAAATACGTCCAGAAACTTCCTGGAATTATGGGTATTATCCAGTTATTTTTAGTGATGAGAGTCAGTTGCTAAAGATAAAAAGTGCCTTAAATGCTGAACACATTTTTCCTAGACGTTATTTTTATCCAAGTTTAAATACATTGCCTTATGTTAAGCATATAGATTGCCCTATAACTGATGGCGTTGCACCGGCCATACTCTGTTTACCGTTATACTATGGGTTATCTCATGAGAAAATAAAACGTATTTGCACTATTATTAGAGCACAGTTATGAAAATTGCCATCATGCAACCCTACATTTTTCCTTATATAGGTTATTTTCAGCTTATCCACGCTGTCGATACTTTTGTGTTTTACGATGATGTTCAGTTTATTAAAAAGGGTTTTATAAATCGCAATTCTATTTTAGTTAATGGGACAAGTTTTCAGTTTACAATTCCTTGTAAATCAATTAGTCAAAATAAATTAATCAAGGATACTGAATTGGCTTTTACTGAAAAGGCTAAAGTTACATTTTTAAAAACCATTCAACATGCTTATCAAAAAGCACCATTTTTTGATAAAGTATTTCCATTGATAGAAAGTTTTATTGTTAATGACACCTCACAATCTATATCTGAATTAGCAATAGATAGTGTGAAGTGTATCACAAACTATTTAAATATACAAAAGCAGTGGAGGATTAGTTCTCAAAATCATGATGACTCAAAACTATTAAAAAAGGAGATTAGGCTTATTCAAATAGCTAAGCACGAAAAAGCTTTGACCTATATCAATTCTATTGGCGGATTTGATTTATATGACAAAGAAGATTTTGAAGAGCATGATATACACATTAATTTTATAAAACCGAAGCAAATAATCTATAAGCAATTTAATAATATTTTTGTGCCAGGATTATCTATCATTGATGTTATCATGTTTAATTCCATTGAGGACATTGAATCACTAATAAATCAATTTGAACTAGTATGAGACAACAAATTGTAGGATTATTAGAAGAACTCAACAGCGTTAATAATGGTTATTTTGTAGAGACCGATATTAATGACTATGTTGATAAAATTTTAAAAAAAGCCGTACTTATTGAAGTAGATAAATCGGGTATTCTTGTTGGTTTTATTGCCTACTATGCTAATGATATTGCAAGTGAAACTGCTTATTTAACTATGTTAGCTGTTAAGCCATTATATCAGAATGAAGGCTATGGGAAACATTTATTAGATTTATCAATTAAGGATATTAGAGATAAAGGATTTGTGAAGTATGGCTTGGAAGTTTTAAAAAATAATTTTCAAGCATTTAAATTTTATGAAAATCAAGGCTTTAAAACTATTAAGTCCCGTGGTGATTTTTTATACATGGAAAAACCCTTATAAAGCATGAAAGTGAGTGTCTTAATGATAACATACAATCATGAAAAGTATATAAGCCAAGCCATAGAAAGTGTCTTATCTCAAAAAACGGATTTTGATTTTGAACTTATAATTGCTAATGACTGTTCTACAGATGATTCCGATGGTATTATTAAATCTTATTTAAAGCAAAATACCCATATAAAATATTATTCGCATCAAGAAAATATTGGGATGCACCTTAATTTTAAGTTTGCATTTTCTAAAGCAACAGGAGACTATATTGCATTGTGCGAAGGTGATGACTATTGGATAGACGATTTAAAATTACAAAAGCAAGTTGATTTTTTAGAGGCCTACTCCAATTATAGTTTATGTTTTACACGCTTTAATACTTTTAATGAAAAAACGAAAGTATTATCTTTAGATTTTAATCAAAAATATTTCAGTGAAATAGACTCAAAAGCCTTTATAGATTTTGATTTTAAAAAATTCTATAAAGGTTGGCATATAGGTAATCAAACACTAATGTTTAGAAATGCTTTTTTTTATATTCAAAAAACTAATGAATTTAAATATTTTAGAGATGCTCATTTAATAGCAATGCTTCTAAAAGAAGGGAAAGGAGCTTGCTTGAATTTTGTAGGAGCTACATATCGAATACATGATGAAGGGATACATAGCTCTGTTAGTAAATATGATGGTTTTAGAATAGGTTATGAAACCTATAAAGAAATTTATTTAAGCAATCCGAGTAACCAATTTTTAAAGAAAAAATACGTATCATGGTTTCGTAATTTTATTAATGCCAATATACAAGAAGGTTATTTGTTTAAAGCCTTTAAAATGAGCATTCAGCTTTTCATTATAAATTGGTCATTCATTGAATTTCTAAAAAACTTAAAACGTATTCTAACAAAAGCAATTAAAAACTAAAAAATGCCACCTTTAAAAATTGCCGTGGTTGTAGGACAATTTCCGACGATTTCAGAAACATTTATAGTCAACCAAATAAGGTTTTTGAAATCACAAGGTCATCAGGTACATATATATTGTTTTAAAAAAATAAAAATTGGTATTCACCCTAGTGACGACATACATTTTAAGGATGTAAAGCTTCTTGAATGGCAACACTTTATGCCAAAAAATAAATTAAAACGTTTTTTTAAAATATTTTCTATTCTAATAAAGTCTATAAATTTTTCTATCAGACTTGATCTTATTAAAAGGTTTAATCTTTTTAAATATAAAAAAGATGCCTTTAATGGGTATGTTTTTTTTAGACGTTATTTTGAACTTTATTTTGAGATCAACAACTATGATGTTGTGCATGTTCATTTTGCAAATCATGCGGTAAGACTCTTAAGACAGTTAGAAATATTTCAAAAACGAATCATCGTTAGTTTTCATGGGTTTGATGCCCATAATTATGATCACCAATTTTACAACGGTTTATTAAAACTTAAAACTATTTGTTATACTACTAACACAGCATATACAAAGGACAAGATTATTGATTTAGGATTTCCTGATCATCTGATAACCATATTACCAGTCGGATTAGACACGAATTTTTTTAAACCAACACAAAACCTTAAAAAATCAGAAAGGTTTAATATCCTTTTTGTAGGACGTTTAGTGGTGTTAAAATCTCCTTTATTAGCGATTAAAATTATTGAGCAATTAGTAAATCAAAATATTACAAATTTGCTTCTTACCATTGTTGGAGATGGTGAAGAGTTCCAAAGGTGTGAAGATTATATTGTTAGTCATGAATTAGAGCCTTATATCACTTTAAAAGGGAGTCAAAATCAGCTTGAAATTGTTGAATTGATGAATAGTTCAGATATGTTTTTGTTACCGGGAATTAAAGATGATAATAACAAAGCTGAAGCTCAAGGGCTCGTTATTCAAGAAGCGCAGGCTATGCAGTTGCCAGTCATTATTTCTGATGTAGGTGGTATGAAAGATGGTGTTTTAGATGGTAAAACTGGATTTGTACTTAAAGCTCATGATATTGATGCCTTTGTAAAGTGTATTCTGTATTTAATAGAGCATCCAAAAGAGCGGATTGCCATGGGTAGCGCAGGAAGAAAATTTGCTGTAAAAAACTATGATATATCAGTTTTAGGTCAACAATTACTAGATTTATACAGATAAGAATCTGAATTTTATTTCGGTTTATAATTATTATGACACAATTATTAAGACAATTATTACTTTTCAGTTTGTTAATTTTGATAACGGTAGCAGTTTACAATATTGTAATTGATCCATATGGCGTTATCAGGGGTGATATGAGCAAGCAATTTACTACTCCAAATGAACGTTATTTAAAAGTTAAGCATGTAATACAAAATCCAAATTTATATAATTCATATTTCTTTGGTTCTTCAAGAGTATCCTTTATTAATACTAAAAAAATTAACGATAATAATACATGGTATAATTTGTCATATTCTGCAGGAGTTCCAGGAGATTTTTTGTATGATCTGAAGACAATGAAAAAAAATGGAGTGTGTATTGAAAATCTAGTTATTGGAATAGATGACCTTTCATATTATATTGATCCACAGATTCACTTGACTCAAGATTTGAGAAAACCTTTTAAAAATAGATTTAATCCTTTAATTGAATACATTTCGCTCATACCCTCAATAGAGTTTATTAAAACTAGAGAATTAAGGAAAAAATTACGATTTCAAGGGTTTTATGATATTTATGATTCTGGAGTTAGTCATTTTTTGGGTAAGGATGGTTGGATAGAACGTCATCCTGAAGCTCATATCAACGATCCTAAATTTTTGGTACCAAAATGGGATGAAGATTTGTATAAGAGTAGAATTGAGCCTGCACTTGATGAAATTAAAGCAATCATTTTAATTTGTAAACAAGAAAATATTGATCTTACATTTTTTTTTACTCCGTTGCATGTTCAAACTTATTTAAAGCAGCATTTTAAAGATTATTCTGAATTCTTATTACAGTTATCTCAACTTACTTCGTTTTATGATTTTAGTGGTATTAATGCTATTACCATTGATAATTATAACTACTATGAAACATCTCATTTTAGGCCATTTATTGGAGATATGATGTTAGATAGACTTTTCCGTGAAGAACGTAGTGAGTTTGGAGTATTAGTTACATCGGAAACAATAGATTCTGTAATATTACAAAAGCAAAAGGATATAACTGAATATAAATTAAAGAATAAAACACCTTATAATTAATAATAAGTATATGATTAAAATTTAATAATGATTAAAAATAAAGTTAAAGAATTACTATCAAAATCTTTGAAGAAAAAGCTTTATACCTTTTTTAAACCCATCATAAATTATTATTATAATAAAGGAAATAAGGTGTCATGTATTATATGTAAGTCTCAATATAGAGTTTTTAGATCTTATGGTATTGATGTAAGACCTAATGCGTTATGTGTTAACTGTGGTTCACTGGAAAGACATAGACTTATTTGGAGTTATATTCATAATAAAACAGACTTATTAAAGAGTGGAAAAAAAATAAAAATTTTGCATTTTGCTCCAGAAAAGTTTTTTTATAAACTCTTTGATTCCTGTAATCATATTGATTATTTCCCTTGTGATATTGCCCCAGATATTTATAATTATAAGAATGGTAAAACAGAAGTCATAAAGATTGATATCAATCATATTGAATTTAATAATAATACTTTCGATTTCATTCTATGTAGTCACGTATTAGAACATATTGAAGATGATAAACAAGCGATGAAAGAACTTTTAAGAGTTATGAAACCAGATGGTTATGGTATTTTTTTGGTGCCATTAGATTATAGCAGGGAACATACTTATGAGGATTTTTCAATAGCTTCACCAGAAGAACGATTAAAGGCATTTAAGCAAGATAATCACGTCAGGATTTATGGGAAAGATTTTAAATTACGTCTGGAAAATGCAGGATTTAAAGTGAATGAGGAGTCATATGCAAAAACCTTTACAGTTGAGGATATTTATAAATATGGATTTGAAGAAAATGAAATAATATATCATTGCAGTAAAACTTAATATATGACACCTTTAGTTTCTGTAATAATTCCTGTTTTTAATCGTGAAAAATTAATATTAGAGACACTTGAATCTATTTCTGCTCAATCTTATGAGCATTGGGAGTGTTTAGTTATTGATGACAGAAGCACAGATCTAACGGTTAATGAAATAAAAAAATATTTAACAAAGGATAATAGAGTTAAGGTATTTATTCGACCATCCAATAAACCTAAAGGCGCTAATGCATGTCGGAATTATGGACTTGAATTAAGCAATGGTACTTATATTAATTGGTTTGATAGTGATGATATCATGCATCCTGATAAAATACGATTACAAATAGAAGCATTAGAATCTAGCAATAATCCTTTTTGTGTGTGTCAATCCTATATTTTTAAAAATGATATTAAAAACGTTATCGGGTTTCAAACCGATTTTATTACTTCCAAATCGCCTTTTGATGATTTTTTAACAAAAAAGATAGTTTGGTTAACCCAATCTCCAATATTTAGAAAGGATTTTTTAATTGAAAATGATTATCTATTTGATGAAGATCTACAAGCTGGACAAGATTGGGAAATGTTTTCCAGAATACTATTTAATAATAGTAATTATATTCCTATTGAAAAACCTCTGGTATATTTGCGCCAACATAAAAATAATACCTCAAGAGGTAAGAATGAAGAACAACTTTGGTATTATTTTTTGGCACGTTATAAAATTTATGTAAAATTTAAAGACTCACTTTCTTTTGAAAATATTGAATATCTTAAATGTTATTTTTTAAATTCATTTAAACTTTTATTAAGATATAAACAATACAATAAATCATATAATGTATGGAAAATGGCATTGATTACAGATAAAACCTATACAATTAAACAGCATTTTTATTTCATTCTTTCAATGTTGAGTTTTGTGATGTTTAGAAAAGGAGATAAGTTTATAAATAAATTAGAAAGAAAATAATATATTTTATGATTGAACATAAAAATATTGATTTGCCATTAGTTACAATAATTATTCCCGTTTTTAATCGTCATAATCTTATAAAAATCGCTTTGGATTCAGTCTTAAATCAGACATATAATCATTGGGAATGTTTGGTAGTAGATGATGGTTCAACAGACAATACTATAGATTCTATAAAATATTATAGTCAAAATGATAAAAGAATAAGGTGTTTTCAAAGACATCGTAAACCTAAAGGCGCACCAACCTGCAGAAATATTGGTTTAAATAATGCCAAGGGTGATTATGTCATTTTTTTAGATTCTGATGATTATTTATTACCCTTTTGTTTAGAGAAACGTATTGAAGCAATTAAGCAATATCCTAATTGTGATTTCTTGGTGTTTCCTATGGGCGTAAAAAAAAGAAATAATATAAAGAAAAAAGACATGTCAACAAATAACTTGTATTTAGTTGAATTCTTATCAGCTAATGTTATTTGGCAAACCATGTGTCCAATTTGGAAAAAATCTTTTATCAAAAAATTAAATGGTTTTACTGAAGGTTATCCTCGATTTAACGATCCCGAATTAATGATTCGAGCTTTATTACACCATAATGTTAATTTTAAGGTATTACATGATTTAAATTATGACTCGGTTTTTTCACCTAGTATAAAAAAGGATACCATTTTCATCAATAAAATATATAAAAGTCTACAACTTTTTATTCCAGATACGGTTGCAAACCTAAAAAAGTCCAATAACTATAGTTACAGGTTTTATTTAATTGGATATTTACATTATTGGTTTAAATATGTTTATGTTCCTTCAAACTCTAAAGATATTATACAGTCAATGAAACTACTTAACATGTTTAAAATCCATAACATAATTTCAGGTCTTAAATGGATGGATTTAACGGCAAGATTAAAAATCTATATTACAAGTAAATTAATCATGGGTAAGCCAATGGATAAACTTACACAAAAGGCAGTTTATATTAAGCATAAATAAAACATGAAATACTTTTTATTATCAACAAGTAGGTCAGGTAG
Organism: Gilvirhabdus luticola; assembly: GCF_040117515.1. NCBI lineage: Bacteria > Pseudomonadati > Bacteroidota > Flavobacteriia > Flavobacteriales > Flavobacteriaceae > Gilvirhabdus > Gilvirhabdus luticola. Next base: position 80,792 of record NZ_JBEEEN010000002.1, on the reverse strand, counting down.
TGATTTGTTAAGGCATTTATTGATCAATATTTTTTCTGAAAACTATGATGGTCCTGATGAGTGGATTGTTCACGCTAAAACAAGGCTAAACCTTGGTCTTCCTGAAAATTATGAAGAGGCTATGAAAATGGTTTTAGATAATCCTGACGCATTGATTAATAGAATGTCTCCAAATTCACATAGAAAAGTGATGTATATTCATTTAGGGAAAACCAGTAATTTACCAAAGCATATCCCAGTGATACACTTAATCCGGAAAGATTCTTTGGCACAGGCCATTAGCTACTGGATCATGAAAAAACAGGTGATTCCTCCTCATGTTAAAAAAGAAGAGCATCAAGCGTTGAGAAATAAAAATATTGTTATACAAATAAATTATGACGAAGTAGAAGCCCTTGCAAAATGGTTTTACAGGCAAAAGCAAAATTGGTATTATGCACTTAAAAAAAGACCCAATACATTGTTATTTTATTATGAAGACCATTTGGAAAATAACGAGGTATTCAAAAATACGACCTTACCTAGAATAGAAGCCTTTTTAAATAAAAAGAGGCAAGAGAAAGATTTTGATTTTCCTTTTAAGAAAACAAGTACACTTTACACGATTGAAAATTTAGATCCAGATAAAATAAAAAAACTCACGAAGAAATACTATTTTAAGCCTTCTTCTAAATATTGGTTGAAGCATCAAATAAAATATTTATTGGGAAAGTAAGCTCATTATATGGGAAGCTTTGAAAAGAACATAAAAATTTGTTTTGTTACACGAGAATATGCCCATCCTCACATGGGTAAAACTGGTGGTATTGGTGTGTTTTTAAAGCAGTTTACACAAGAACTTAAACAGCATCATTTTGACATCGTCATTTTTACTTTTGGGGCAAACCCATTAAAATTTAATGATGCTGGTGCAAATATAGTTAGGATTAGAGATTTAAGTCGTTTTAATGAATGGATTAAGGCTCCGTTACGAAGACATAAAGTTCCTGGTTATATTACCGTGAAGTTAATTTTAGAGTTTATAAATCGCTTTTATATCTCCATGTATTTATCGGTATTTGTTTTGAAACATAAATTTGATGTGATAGAATTTCATGATTATGGTGGTGATGCTCCCTATTTTATTGGACGTATAACTAAAATAGTACGTTGTCATGGTTCGGCAAATACCTTACATCAGTTTATGGGTTACGGTAAAAGGCTCACCGACTTTATTTTTGAAAGGCATTTTTTTAAACGATTTCATAACCATGTAATCGCTGTTTCTAAATATTCGGCAGAAACTACCAAGCAGGCTTTTCAGCTTAAAAAAATGCCCAAAGTCATTTATAGTGGTATCCAAGTTCCAAGTGCTAAGTCAAAATCAAGATATATTGATTTACCTACCGTTCCATACACCATTTTTTATTTTGGGTCTATACGTGAGCGTAAAGGTATTGATATTGCCTGCAGAACTTTTAATGCGATTGTTGTAAAATATCCTGACGCCACGTTTCATGTATTGGGAAATAATAACAACGATTATTGGAATACTGATGCGAAGCATATTTTATCAACACAAGCTTTACAAAACACCACATATTATGGAGCCATACCTAATGTTGAGATAAATAACTATTTACAAAACGCACATGTGGTTTTATTTCCATCTTTTGGCGAGAACTTCTCTATAGCCTTATTAGAAGTTATGGCCTTGGGTAAAATTGTAATTGTGTCAGATATACCTTCATTTCATGAAATTATAAAACACGAAGAGAATGGTTTTATCGCTAAAAATGATGACGATTATGTAAAATTGGTTGAGAAGGTATTTAATCAAGCAGTCGATATAAACACTATCTCAAAACAAGCTTTAAAGACCATAGTAGCTAATTTTGAACGTAAACAGGTCATAAAGCAAAATATTAACTATTATAAATCACTAGTGTCATTTGAATCCTAAAGATAACTCAAATACTGCTCCAATAATTTCAGTGGTTATGGCAACTTTTAACGGTGAGCGTTTTATTTCTGAAGCCATACAGAGTATTTTAGATCAAACCTTTAAGGATTTTGAATTTATTATTGTTGATGATGGCTCTACTGATAATACGGCACAGGTTATTCACTCATTTAAAGACCATAGAATTATTTATGTGAAAAAGGAGATTAATTCTGGAATCGCAGATAGTTTAAATGCAGGAATTGCTAAAGCAAAAGGCAAATATATTGCCAGAATGGATGACGATGATGTGTCTATGCCCATGCGATTTGAAAAGCAATTACGTGTTTTAGAGAATGACCCAAACATTATTTTTTGTGGTACAATTGCGCAAGATCATTCTGGAAAACCAATAGTAAGCCCAGAACATCATGACGATATATTATTGCGATTGTTTTTCTTTAGAAACCCTATATTTCACCCAACAGCGCTTATCAGAAAATCCATATTATTAAAACACAAATACCGTCCTGAAATGGTACCAGCCGAAGACCACGATCTATGGAGTAGGTTACTTTTTCAAGGCCGATTTTACCAAATACAAGAACCACTTTTATACGTAAGATTGCATCAAACAAGTATAACGGCTAGAAGGCGGCAAGAACAATTACAACACAATGTGTCTATTTCAAAATTTGTACACCATAAAGTTGGGTTTAAACCATTAAAAAATCATGATGAGCATATACGAATCATGGCATCGCACGATTATTCTATTCATGGTATAGAATTAAGACGACTTATTAAATGGATCAAAAATTTAAAGAAAGTCAATAAAAAAATAGGTAAATTCCCTAAAGAAAAATTTAATATAGTAGCAAATGAGTGCCTGAAACGGTTTATAACCTCTTATTTTACAAGCAATAAAATAACTAAAAAAGCTGTTTCTTTTTTATACCTAACTAATGTATATAAAATATATATTATTAAGTTATATTCTAATAAGTTATGATTTTAAAAATGCCAATGAACCCTTATTTGTTCATATTTTCACTATTAAGTGACTGTTATTCTAAAACCCTTAATATATTATAAAAAATTATGATATCTCATAAATACAAATGTATTTTTATACATATACCTAGAACTGCGGGTTCATCGATTGAAAAGTGGATTTGTGGAAGTGATTGGTGGAAAATCGACAAACAAACAAAACACCTTTTAGCAAGTCAGGCGAAATCTATTTATCAAGAATATTGGGATAGTTATTTTAAATTTTCCTTTGTAAGAAACCCATGGGATAGATCCGTTTCTTGCCTTAAGCACCCAGAATATTTTGGAATTTTATTTGATAAAAGAATGAACTTTAATTTGTACAAAGAAAGATTTAAATTTCCTATTTTGGTAGAGTATGATTATAGATTCTATCAAGCTAAAGATATTGTCAATAATCGTCATAAAGAAAATATGGTCTATCAAAATATTTTGGATAAAGAAATAGACTTTATTGGTACATATGAAAATTTAGAGAAAGACTTAAATTTTATTAAACGAGAATTGGGAATCAAGGATAAATTTGAAATAAAAAAAAGTTTAGAGAAATCAAATAACAGATTAGCTTATCAAAAATATTATGACCAAAAGTCAATTGAAGAAGTAAATTCATTGTACAAAGAGGATATATTAAAATTCAATTACTCATTTGATAATATATTTAAATGAATTAAATAGTAAGTAAGTCCAATAAAAAAAATATAAATATCTAAAATTAATGATTAGCTTATTTCTTTTATTAAAAACCAAAATATTTGTTTAATCTTAATTATGACTTATGAAATTATTTAAAAAAATAGTTAAGCGTTTCCTTCCTGGCAAAAAAAATAAGCCAATTAAACAGTATCATAAAATTAGTTTTTCTCAATGTGGTGAAGATTTACTTGTAGATTATATTTTCAATTTAAGAGGAATAAATAAACCAAGTTATATCGATATTGGAGCGAATGCCCCCTTTTTTTTAAATAACACAAATATCTTTTACCAAAGAGGATGTAGAGGAATAAACATTGATGCAAATCCAAATTGTATTGAAAGATTTAAGAAAGAGAGACCCGAAGATGTAAATTTAGCTGTGGGTATCGGTTCTGAAAATTCCAATAAAATATTTTATGTGATGAACGACTCAACATTAAGTACTTTCTCTGAAGTAGAATATCAAAAATACTTAAAGACAGGAAAATATAAATTAGTAGAAAAAAAATTAATAAAAATTACGACATTACAAGAGGTGTTGTCCATTTATAATAAAGGTCTTTTTCCTGATTTCTTATCTATAGATGTGGAAGGTTTGGATTTTGAAATTATTAAATCAATTAATTTTGCCGAATCTTCTCCTAAAATAATTTGTATAGAAGCAGCAGAATACTCTCCAATAGGTTCAGGGGAAAGAAGAAATGAAATAATTAACTTTCTTGAACAGAACGATTATTATGAATATGCCAATACAAACTTAAATGCTATAATGGTTAAACGTGATTTCTGGTTTATATGACTCCTTTTTTTTCTATAATCATTCCAACCTATAATGCAGGTTCAACTTTAGATATGGCTTTGGCTAGCGTTGTAAATCAAACTTACAGGAATATTGAAATACTAATTATTGATGGAATATCTACAGATTCTACCTTAGATATTGCTAGAAGGTATCAAAAGGAGTTTCCAAATATGATTATTACTTCTGAAAGGGATAAAGGGGTTTATGATGCAATGAATAAAGGAATTAAATTGGCAAGTGGAGAATGGATATACTTTATGGGTAGCGATGATGCATTATATGATAATTGTATATTAAAAAAAATTTCTGAAACTTATAATGTTAATTCTCTTGATGTCATTTATGGCAATATCACTTCGCCAAGGTTTGGAGGAATTTATGATGGAGAATTTACCCCAAGAAAAATTATTTTAAAGAACATTTGCCACCAAGCTATTTTTTTAAATAAAAAAGTTTTTGATGAAATAGGTAATTTTAATTTAAAATATAAATATCACGCAGATTGGGATCACAATATAAGGTGGTTTTTTACAGATAAAATTTCACATAAGTATGTTGATTTAGTGATTGCAAATTATGCGGATGGAGGCCTAAGTTCTCAAAACGAAGATTTAGTTTTTAAAAAGTATAGAAAACAGAATTATCCATTAGTCTCAATATGTATTCCTACTTTTAATGGCGCTGAATTTATTGCAGAAGCATTAGAATCTGCTATTGTACAAACGTACACTAATTTGGAAATTGTTGTATCTGATGATGATTCAGATGACAATACTTTAGAGATTATAGAATCATATAAGAATTTAACTGATATTCCAATTCATGTTTTTCATCATGTTCCAAATGGTATCGGTGCAAATTGGAATAATTGTGTTCACTATGCTAGTGGTGACTATATTAAATTTTTATTTCAAGATGATTTAATGACTCCAGATTGTATAGATAAAATGATGCAATTGGCTTTAGTAGATAAAAAGGTAGGTTTAGTGTACTGTACTCGCGATTTTTTAATTAGTGGAAATCCAGACGATTTTAAGATTTGGTTAAACAAATGCAGTGTTTTGCATAAAAGTTGGTGTAATTTAGAAATTAAAGATGGTATTATTAGTGGTAAGCGATATTTAAAAGATGCCTTTTTTATGCGCTCTCCAAGTAACAAAATAGGAGAACCAACAGCTGTATTGTTAAAGAAAGCATGTTTTGATAAAGTTGGTTATTTTAATAACGATTTAAAACAAAGTTTGGATATAGAATTTTGGTATAGGCTTATGCCTTACTATAGTATAGGTTTTGTTGATGAAAACTTGGTAACTTTTAGATTGCACTCTAATCAAGCTACAGCTGTAAATAATAAAAATAATATAAATGAGAAGCCAATGCTACAAGCTATTTATTATAAAACTATTTTTTGGCATTTACATCCAAGAGAACGCTGGAAATTGTTTAAAAAATATTCTAAAACAGGAGATATTTATCGACGATTAAAATCTATTTTTAAATAATACATTTGTGACATACAAAAGAGTATCCATAATATTACCAAACTATAATCACGCCCCGTATCTTAAGGAGCGATTAGATAGTATTTTTAATCAAACGTATCAAGATTTTGAAGTCATCATTCTTGATGATGCCTCAACCGACAATAGTTTAGAGGTACTTAACCAGTATAAAAATCATGTTAAAGTATCGCATTTTATAGTAAATTCTAAAAATACGGGTTCTCCTTTTAAACAATGGAAAAAAGGGTTAGAACTTGCTAAAGGTAAATATACCTGGATTGCAGAGAGTGATGATAGTTGTAAATTAAATTTTTTAGAATCACAACTGGATGCGCTGCAAAATTTTGAAGTAGCAGTTTCGAAAGTATGTATTCAGAAAAATAATATTATTACCAAAACCGAAATACAGCATTCGGCTTTTTTGGAAAAAGACAATATAAAATTGGAAGCAAGCAATTTTAGCTTTAATTGCCCTATTACAAATGTAAGCTCCATTATATTTGAAAGAATAGAAGAAAACAAACTTAAAAAATCAACATTTCAAAATTATGGAATAATTGGAGACATTGTTTTTTACTATGAATTTTTTAAAAACAGAAATATCATCTTTAATAGAGATACGGTTAATTATTACCGCCAGGATATAGGAAGTCTTTCATTATTGGATAATAGGAGTGTTACATATTATAAAAGATATTATAGCGAACATTTAAAGCTAATAAACCTTTTATATTATAACGAAAAAGATATAACAACTGCAATTAGAAAAAAATATATAACGCGTCAGTTTAACAAAGTAAGAAACCGTGTAATAAAGAAAAAAAAGCTCACCCTTACTTATCTTTCTATATTTTTAAAATATAAATATCATTTGTTAATTTCGTAATGCATGGTTTCAATAATTATACCTTATTATAATAGGCCTATAAAATTACAAAGAGCGATTGATTCTATTCAAAATCAAACGTATAAAGATTTCGAAATTATCATTGTAGACGATGCCTCTGATATACCTTTTAATATCAGTCCTTCAAAAAATGTAAGTTATATTAGATGTCAAGAAAACAAAGGGCCTGGTGTAGCAAGGAATATAGGATTGCAAAAAGCAAAGGGTGAGTTTGTTGTTTTTTTAGACTCGGATGATTATTGGAATGAAAATTTTTTAAAAAAAAGTGTAGCTGAACTAAAAAAATATTCAAGTGTCATTATGGTATATGCTATAGGATATTCGGTTGATGAAAATGAAGAAGAAATTAAAGAATTAAAGAAGGTTTTTTCTAAATCAAATAAAATTTTACCAACCATATTGCAATATGGCCGACCGTGGTTTACTAGTGCTTGTGTTTGGAGAAAAGAACTTATAAAAGATCTAAAGTGGATAGAAGCCAGGGCTTGGGAAGATTATGCATTTGATGTAAGTGCAGCCATTAATTGTAATCAGATTTATGCTATTAATGAAGCTTTAGTATATTATGATGCCACAGGAATTGACAAACTTTCAAACCAAAACACATATAATAGTGCTTTAGAAAAAAATGCATCTATTAAATATATTGCAGAGAGAATAAGCACCTCTCCTTTTTTTTATGACACATTAATTAGAAAACATATGGTTAAATTAATATTAAATAATACAATTGCTTTATTGGTTAATGATGTTAAAAATTATAAACTATATTCGAATAATATAGGGATGCTAAAAGTTTATAATGGGATTTTTATGTCATTTCTGGTTTTTATATTTACTCATATTAATAAAAAACTTGGATTGCCTCTTTTAAGACGCTTAAGGAAAAAAATATGAATTGGAGTTTTGATCTAGAATAAACAATGCATTTAAAAGAATTGGATGGTTTTTTGCAACAAAATAAATTAAAAAAGTTTAAGGCTTTTAAAGATTTGTCTATTGTTAAAACCTTGACGCCTGCAAAAATTTTGAAATAATGACTGCTTCAAAGAGTAATACTGTTATAAATAAAGAGCATTTTGATCATCTTTATTTGAATGTCAATATCAACTCTATTTTAAAGAAAATTAATAATCTGCATAGCTTTTTAAATGATGCTACCAAAACAGATACCAGTTGGGTTGGCATGTATTACGATGATTTTCAAAACAAGTTAAAAGGGAAGAAAGTTTTGGAACTTGGCTGTGGCGATTGTACAAATGCTGCAATCATGGCCGCATTAGGAGCTGACGTTTATGCTAATGATATTTCGCAAGTTGCGGGGAAGTTTATTGAAAACCTAAATGAACAATTTCCATTTGATACACCAATTACATTCATTAAAGGCGATTTTTTAGAATCTGAATTAACACCAAACTTTTACGATATTGTAATTGGCAAAGCGTTTGTACATCATCTTACGCCAAATCAGGAGATACAATTTATAGAAAAAATAGTGACTGTATTGAAACCAAACGGTCTAGTAAGATATTTTGAACCTGCTATTAATAGTAAGTTTTTAGACAAGTTGAGATGGCTGATTCCAGTTTCAGGCAGACCCTCAAAACTTCAAAGAAAAGAATTTGAAAGCTGGAAAATGAATGATCCGCATCCTGAAAGAGATAATTCGTCTAAAAACTATGAAAGAATTGGGAAAGTTTATTTTGAACAAATAAGAATAATTCCTTTTGGAAGTATTGAACGGTTTCATAGATTATTACCGCAAAAATATGATAGAAAATTCAGAAGATTTGCCTTCAAATTGGAAAAACAATTACCCAATCGTTTGAATTTGACATTTGCAAGAAGCCACTTGATAGAGTATCGTAATCCTATTAAATCTGGAGAGTTAAATGTATAGAAATAACAAATTCTTTTTAAAACTGCGACAGGAACTACTGCAATGCTATTTAAAGGAAGTAAAAAGTATTAGGAACTAAAAGAATATGGCAAAAGGAGAAAAAGACATTTTTAAAATTGCAGTTTTTTCAGGAGCCATTCCTAGCTCTATGTTTATAGAAGCTTTTATCGAAGAATTAGCAAAACATCATAAAATACTTTTATTTGGTGTAGTTGATCAGGTTACGAAATATTATTCAAAAAATATTAAAATTTTAAAAACACCGAAAACTCATTGGTCAAATTTAATAGTATCACTATATAGAACTTTGTTTCTAATTTTAAAAAGACCAAATGATCTGTTGCTCTTATTTCAAGAAATTTCAAGGTACAATCGATTATATGATAAATGGATTTGGTATTCTAAATTTTTACCAATCATACTTTACAGGCCAGATATATTTCATATGCAATGGACTAGAGATTTAGAATTTTATACTTTTTTAAAAACACGGTTTCATATTCCTATAGTGGTTAGTTTTAGAGGTGCTCATGTAAATTATTCACCTATCGTAGAACCATATATAGCTGACATATATAAAAAGACATTTCCGAAAGTGGATGCGTTTCATGCAGTTTCTGAAGCTATTGTTATTGAGGCGCAACAATATGGCGAAATTAAAGATATAACAAGGATTATACATTCGCCAATTCGTTCACTTTTTTTTGAAAATTACCAGCGCTTTAAAAAAAGAGAAGAACCTATTTTTAAGATTGGATCTGTTGGACGGTTTCATTGGATTAAGGGAATGAAATATGCTTTTGATTCTTGTATAATATTAAAAGATGCTGGATTTAGTTTTGAATATTCATGTATAACTACCAATAGCATTAATGAAGAGCAGTTATTTCAAATTCAGCAGTTAGGATTGAATGATCATATAAAAATTAAAGAGGCTCTTGCACAGACTGATTTAATAGAAGAGATGAAGACATTTGATCTCTTGTTATTAACAAGCCTAGAAGAAGGTATTGCTAATGTGGTCTTAGAAGCCATGGCCTTGGGAATCCCTGTTATTTCTACAGATTGTGGTGGTATGTGTGAAGTTGTGAAACCGCGAGATACAGGATGGTTGGTGCCAGTACGCGACCCACAGGCTATTGCAAATGCCATTATTGAAGTATCAGAAACATCTGAATCTGAAATGCAACGGATTACTCAAAATGCACATAACTTTGTAAAGACACATTTTAATTCAGAGGACAGCATTAAACAGTTTCTAATTCTTTATGAATTGGTAGCCTCAACTTAATTTTATGGCTTCAATTGATTTAGTATATTAGTATGCCAAATAACATGATTAAATTAACCACGCCAATTATACCAAGTAAACAAGTTTTTGCTAAAGTAAATGCACCTCATGAATTGCATTTAGAAGCAATTTGCGTTTTTGCAGCTATAGGTTTTTTTTTAGATCAGGATACCTATTGGAAAGATGACATTGTTTTACGAGCTGCAACCGATCATGTGCTTGATACCTCTAATATACTCTTAAAATCTAAACCTTGGTTTCATTGGCATTACTCACCAAGAGATATCTCCTTTAGTCAAGCTTTAGAAGAGTTTTCAGAATTATTTGAAACTATAATACTCGAGCAAACACAAAATAAAAAAGTAATTTTACCACTTTCTGGCGGGTTGGATAGTAGGACACAAGCCGTTGCTTTAAAGCAGATTAAAGCTGATGTTTATTCTTATAGTTATGAATTTGAACATGGCTATCAAGAAACAAAAATTGCCAAGCAAATTGCACAAACTTGTGGTTTTAAATATGATTCTTATTCAATACAAAAAGGTTATTTGTGGCAAGTCCTGGATGAATTATATCAAATAAATAAGGGTTACTCTGATTTCACTTCACCACGTCAAATGGCTATATATAATAAAATGAATAGTATGGGCGACATGTTTTCTCTTGGACATTGGGGCGATGTACTATTTGATGATATGAAAGTAGGTGAGAACATTTCTTTAGATGAACAAGTGAACATATTAATTAAAAAGCTCCTTAAAAAAGGAGGTCTTGATTTTGGTAAACATCTTTGGCGATCTTGGGAACTCAAAGGAGATTTTTATGACTATTTTTATAATCGTATTTATAGTCTCATGAAGAGAATAGATATTCCACATTCTCCTAATGCCAGAATTCGCGCTTTCAAATCAATGTATTGGGCACCTCGTTGGACGTCAATTAATCTAGCCATATTCGAGTCTAAACATCCTATTTCTTTGCCTTATTACGATAATCGCATGAGTCAGTTTATATGTACGATTCCAGAAGCTTATCTTAAAAATAGATTATTACAAATAGGGTATATAAAGCGACGTTCACCAGAGATTGCAAAGATTGAATGGCAAGACCATCACCCATTTAATTTGAATAATTATCAATTTAACAAATCGCCTTTTAACTTACCGTTTAGAATATCTAATAGGTTACAGCAAACACTAAAATTGTTATTGGGAATGCCTTATATTCAGCGCAATTGGGAGTTGCAATTTTTGGGTAGGGATAATGAAAATCAATTAAAAAATGCTCTTGAACAGAGCCATTTAGACCAATGGATTTCTAAACAATTAATAAATAAATACACCGAACAATTTTTTAGGATTGACTCGATTAATAATGCGCATGCAATGAATATGTTATTAGTACTGGCCAAATTTAACCAAGCATCGAGATATGTCTAAACGAATAAAAATCTTATTTACTATTCCTAATTTCGATACCGCAGGTAGCGGAAATTCTGTTTATGACATGGTAAAGGGATTGAACAAGGCCTTGTTTGACCCAGAAATTTGTTGTTTTCATAATCGGGGTGAATTTTTTACAAAAATTGAAACCTTGAATGTAAAAACTCATCTTTTTCCATTTACGACGCCATATTATCCACTCATAACTTTTCCACAACGGGTATTAAAAATCTCACTGTTTTTTAGATCTTTAAATGCGGATATTATACATTCTTGGCACTGGAGCTCTGATTTTTCGGAACCTTTGGCTGCAAAACTAGCAGGAATACCTTTTGTCTATACTAAAAAAGCGATGGGTTGGGGAAATAAGGCTTGGCGATGGCGTTCTAAATTAAGTACTAAAATTGTTGCTGTCAATGAGGAGATGATAGATAAATACTTTTCAAACATGCATGACAAAGTAGTGCAGATACCTCTTGTGGTAGATACTGATTATTTTAAACCCTTAAGTAAAAGTTATACGTCACCAGAAGGCTTGTCATTTGAAAAGGACGATTTTGTCATTTTATCTGTAGCTAATCTGGTGCCAGTAAAAGGTATTGAAATATTATTGCAGGCTATTTTAAAAATAAATGAAGCTACTATTAAAGTTCTTGTTGTAGGCGATAATAATAATGAGTACGGAATTGCTTTAAAGGAACAATATGATCATCATAGCAATATTATGTTTTTTGGTAAACAGCTTGATGTAAGACCTTATCTAGCTTTAGCCGATGTGTTTGTTATCCCTACAAAGGATGAGGGACGCAGAGAAGGTTTGCCGGTAGCACCTATGGAAGCGATGGCTGTTGAGCGTATAGTTTTAGGATCGAATGTTTCTGGAATTAAAGAGGTATTGAAAGCGTTTCCTGAATGCTTGTTTCAGGCGAGTGATGTAACGGGTTTGGCTGATAAAATAAAACAAATAAAACAAATGTCATTTATTGAAAGAAAAGCTCTTGCACAATCTATGCGTGCCTATGTTGAAAAGGAATTGTCAATAAAGACATTTATTAATGAACACGAGATTTTATATAAGAAAATATTAGTTGAGAAACCCTAAAGAATTTAACCATGCTATTTAATTCGATTGATTTTGCTATATTTTTACCTATCGTTTTTGCACTTTATTGGTTTGCAACCAGAAAGCATTTAAAACTTCAGAATTTACTTATTGTTGCATCCAGTTATGTGTTTTATGGGTGGTGGGATTATCGCTTTTTAGCATTGATTCTGTTCAGTACTATTGTAGACTATAGTGTTGGTCTGATGTTGCAAAAAACTAACCAACAATCTAAAAGAAAAGGTTTACTTTGGTTAAGTATTCTTGTTAATATTGGATTATTAGGCTTCTTCAAATATTATAATTTCTTTATTGATAATTTTACTCAAGCTTTTTCTTTTTTTGGAACAGAGGTCCAGCCAAACAGTTTAAATATTATTTTACCAGTAGGCATTAGTTTTTATACGTTCCAAACTTTGAGTTATACCATTGATGTCTATAGACAAAGGCTTCAACCTACTAAAGACTTTATTGCTTTTGCTGCTTTTGTCAGTTTCTTTCCGCAGTTGGTTGCAGGTCCTATTGAACGTGCTACGAATTTGTTACCTCAATTTTATAAAAAGAGACAATTTGTTTATAGCCAAGCAGTAGATGGCTTACGGCAAATTTTATGGGGTTTGTTTAAAAAAATTGTCATTGCTGATAATTGTGCTTTTTTTGTAAATACTATTTTTGACGGTTATTCTGATTATTCAGGAAGCACTTTATTATTAGGCGCTGTGTTTTTTGCGTTTCAAATTTATGGTGATTTTTCAGGCTATAGTGATATTGCGATCGGAACAGCACGGTTATTTGGATTTAAATTAAAACAGAATTTCGCCTTTCCTTATTTTTCAAGAGATATCGCTGAATTTTGGAGACGTTGGCATATATCACTGTCTACTTGGTTTCGTGATTATGTCTATATTCCTTTAGGAGGTTCGAGAGGCACCAGATTAAATCAAATACGTAATGTATTTGTCATTTTTTTAGTAAGTGGCTTTTGGCATGGCGCCAATTGGACCTTTATTGTTTGGGGAGCTTTAAATGCGTTTTATTTTTTGCCTTTATTGTTATTTGGAAAAAACCGTATACATACCAATATCGCTGCAGAACATGGTGTATTACCTACTGTTAAAGAAGGAATGATGATGTTGTTGACATTTTTACTTACAACTTTGGGATGGATCTTTTTTAGAGCTGACAATATAACTATGGCCTTTGATTATGTACATCGTATTACCAATATATCGCTGTTGTCTATCCCTGAAATTCGACCTACTTTTTTAATTATTTTTATAGGATTATTTATAATGATTGAATGGTTTGGACGACGACAGTTATACGCCATTGAAACTCTATGGTTAGGTTATCCGAAGGCTCTACGCTGGGGAATTTACTATTTCATTGTGATGATTATTTTCTTATATGGTGGTAAAGAGCAAGAATTTATCTATTTTCAATTCTAATGTATAATGAAAGTATTTTTATTGAAAATTAGTCTTTTTCTTGGATTTTGTAGTATAAGTTTTTTTGCTATATTTTCTCTAGCAGATGGAACAACAGATGCTTTTTACTTAAAATTTGCTTCATCCAAACAGAGCTCTTTAATTGTTGGTTCTTCAAGAGCTGCACAGGGGATTATCCCTCAAATGATACAAAATAAAGAATTAGATTACGATATTTATAATTATGCATTTACTATAGCTCATACACCTTATGGAAAAGTCTATTATGAGAGCATAAAGAGAAAATTGGATGTAGATAGTAAAAATGGCTTGTTTTTAATTTGTGTTAATCCATGGACAATTTCTAGTAAGACTATTCATTCTGAAGATTCTTTACATTTTAGGGAGAATGGTTCTTTCATTGATAAAACATATTTCGTTAATTTGAATCCTAATATAGAATATTTGGTTGAATCTTATGATAGGTTTAATATTGATATTATTACCAATAAAAAAAGAAAAGGGGATTACCAAACATTTTTTACTCATAATAACGGTTGGCTAGAAGTTACTATAGAATCAGATATGATTTCTAATCAAGAGAGAACCCTTAATAAAATCAAGTCTTATAAAAAAAAGTTAGATATGTACTCTGGGTATTCTCAAAATAGAATGTTTTATTTAAAGAAAACGATAGAGTTATTAATGAATCATGGAGATGTATATCTTGTAAGGCTTCCAGTGAATGATGATATGTTATATTTAGAAGAACAATTGTTACCAGATTTTGATGTAAAAATGGAGGCACTATCACGGTTCTATCAAATAGAATATATTAACGCTATACCTTTTCGAAAAAAATATAAATATACCGATGGGCATCATTTGGAATTATCATCTGGAGAAGCATTTTCTAATTTCCTGGCGAGTGAAATAAAAAATAACAAACTAAATACCTTATATTGAAAGTAGGCATTGTACTATCTAAAACACCAACATATTCTGAAACCTTTTTCCTTTCTAAAATAAGAGGATTACAGAAACATGGTTTTGTTGTCTCGCTCTATGTTCAAAAAGAGGATGTAAGTTTTAAATTGTGTAATGTTGTGCAAGCACCAAGATTTTACAGAAAGAATAAGTTTTTACAAATATTAGCGATTTTTCAAGTTATTTTCAGGTTGTTACCTTTTTTAATAAGACTTCAAAATTTTATTAAATTAGAGCGTAAAGTGGATAGATCATGGCATCAAATCCTTAAAAACATTTATAATAATGCACATATATTAACTGCAGAGTTGGATTGGTTACATTTTGGTTTTGCAACTATGGCCTTACAAAGTGAACATGTTGCTCAAGTTATTGATGCTAAAATGGCCGTGAGTTTAAGGGGTTTTGATATTGATGTGTATGCATTGCAACATCCTAATTGTTATTCGTTGCTCTGGAAACAAGTTGATAAAGTACATTCTATTTCTAATTATTTATTGGATAAGGCCAAGTTATTAGGTTTATCTAATGAGATTTCGTATTCCATTATAAGACCAGCTGTTGATTTATTAAAGTTTAATCCTGTTAATAGGGTATTATCAGAACCCATTAATTTTTTAACCGTAGGGCGATTACATTGGATAAAAGGATTGATTTATACTTTAGAAGCTTTGGCTATATTGAAGGTGAAAGGAGTAAAATTTAATTATACTATTATTGGTTCTGGCCCTGATTATGAGCCCATTGTTTTTGCAATTTCCCAATTAGGTTTAACTAAAGAGGTTAGGCTTCTTGGTAAGAAAACACATAAGGATACATTAGGTTATTTTACAATTTCAGACATATATATACAATATAGTATCTCAGAAGGTTTCTGTAATGCTGTTTTAGAGGCACAAGGGATGGGATGTTTGTGCGTTGTATCAGATGGTGGTGCACTACCTGAAAATGTGATACACAGGCAAACTGGATGGGTTGTTCCAAAAAGAAATCCAAAACTATTAGCGAATGCTTTGCAGGAAGTTATATTGTTGCCTGAAGATGTTAAAGGAGAATACAGAAAAAATGCAACAAAAAGAGTTATTGAGGCATTTAGTTTGGATTTACAACAAAAAACCTTTAGAGAGTTTTATAATTGACATCTTGATTAATTTTAGGTTCAATATTTCAATGAATTTTATAAAAAATATTACAACGTATTGTTTACTTCTGCAAAAAAAGAGTACTAATATTTATAGAACCTTTTTTTATTCTGGAAATACAGTTTACTGTGCTATTTGCAAGTGGCATGGGCAACATTTTTTTAATGAAAAATGTCCTAGATGTAACTCTCAACCAAGAACACGCTTGATTCCCTTTTCTTTGCAATATTTTGGCTTAATCAAAAAGAATCTTAAAATTCTGCATATTGCACCGAATGTAAATGAATACAACTATGTAAAAAGTAATTTTGATACACTTTTATGCTATGATCGATTGGATATTAAAAAAAGAAAACATACAAATATAAAACAAGATATTACGCAAATGAACATTGCTGATAACACTTATAATCTTGTTATTGCCTGGCATGTTTTTGAGCATATAAAAGACGATATAAAAGCTATTTCAGAAATTTATCGCGTTTTAAAACCTACAGGTTATTTACTGGTAAGTGTTCCTATTTATCCTATTGGCAGTATATTGACCTATGAAGATAATCGTATAAACTATAAAGACTATTATAAGATTCATGGTCATCATGATCATTGCAGAAGTTGTGGGTTGGATTATTATAAACGCTTTGAAAGCGTTGGATTTAAAACAAAAGTTTTAGATTTGAAAAAAGTTGAATCTATTAAAATGGAAACGTTTGGATTACTTAAAGAGCACGTAGTTTGGTGTTTTAACAAATAATTTATACATAATAATTTGATAAAGAATTAATGAGTTGGCTATTAATTAAATTCTATGGCACTATTCCGAACAAATTTAGAAACTATATTGGTAATATTTCGTGGTTGCGTTTTATTAGAGATATTGTTTTAAAAAAGCATGGTGTTTATCGAGAAGCGAGTGCTTTTGTTTCTAGAACTTATGTGAATTATGATGTAAATTTTAAGTTTTTCGCATCTATAAAAGACGTTTCGAAAGCAGTTGATAGTGGTATTGAGAATAAAGTGTTAAATAATTCTATAAAGCTCATGAATGATTATAAAAAGCAACAAGATGATTGTATTATAATTGATGTTGGCGCAAATTTTGGATATTTAAGTCTGGTCTGGGGAACTTCACTTTGTCAAAATAACGGAAAGGTATATGCGTTTGAACCAAATATTAATGTCTGTCATTCTTTTATAAAATCGATCAATATAAATAACTTAAAAAAGATTATAAAAATTGAAAATAAAGCTGTTGGTTCTGAAAATGGAAATGTTGATCTTTTTATTAATAATACGACATCAAACTTAATAAAGGAAGAAACCTCTTCCATCGTTAAAACACAAATAGATGTGGTAACTCTAGACAGTTATTGTATCGAAAATAATATTCATAGATGTGATCTTATTAAAATTGATGTTGACGGTATTGAATATGACATTTTAAAAGGAAGTATTCACACCCTAAAGAAATTTAAACCTATTTTTATCATTGAAACAAATCAAGATGAACGCATCATAGAATTTTTTAATGAAAGTAATTATCTTGTTTTTGATATGGATTTGAACCCTTATCATCCAAATGCAGAATTACCATTAAACATATTCTGTATCCCAAATAAGATTAGTTAATGCTCTTTAATTTTTTAACATACTTGCAACCAACGCATTATTTTTCTTTATTTAGAAATAATAACGACTCTATATTTCCCATTATTGCTGATTTGCCTGAACATATTATAGAGCAATTAGAATCTGATACTCATTTTAATAGCAATGTGGCTACACAATACGATTTATCATGGCAGGCATTACAAAAAGGCTATATAGGTTCTGCAAAAACTTATTCTAGTATTGAAGGCTTGCCCATTGAAGATAATTATCTCTTTTTACGAAAATATTTTCATTTTCTTTGGGTGTTTTATGTGTTGGTTTTTAGAATATTGAGTTTTAAAAACCCTGTAAAGGAATTCAAATCTTGGTATAAAACACGAAACACAAAACGTAGTAATTATGTGAATACCCCAATAGAACATGAAGATTGGAGCCATTTTGAATCAGGTTTACTCAATGAAAAACCTAAAGTAAGTGTTGTTATACCAACCCTAAATCGTTATTTGTATTTAAAAGATGTATTTCAGGATTTAGAGCAACAAGATTATAAACATTTTGAAGTTATTGTTGTTGATCAGTCCGATGATTTTCAAGTTCAATTTTACAATTCTTTCGCGCTGGATATTCAAGTTACTCATCAACAAGAGAAGGCGTTATGGTTGGCTCGAAATACCGCAATTCGAAAATCAAAAGCTGATTATCTATTGTTTTTTGATGACGATAGTCGTATTGACTCTGATTGGATTCGGAATCATTTGAAATGTCTTGATTTTTTTAATGCCGATATATCATCAGGTGTTTCTATATCAAAGGTTGGTGCGAAAGTTCCAGATCATTATTCTTTTTTTAGAATTAGTGATCAACTCGATACAGGGAATGTCCTTATTAAAAAAGATGTGTTTAAAACCATAGGCTTATTTGACCGGCAATTTGAAAAGCAACGTATGGGTGATGGTGAATTTGGGTTGCGAGCTTATTTACATGGGTATTTGAATGTTTCCAATCCATTTGCCAAACGTTTACACTTAAAAGTTGATTCCGGTGGATTACGTGATATGGGAATTTGGGATGCCTTTCGTACAAACAAATGGTTTGCTCCTCGCCCTATTCCTAGTGTGTTGTATTTATTTAGAAGATACTATGGCAATGCCTCTGCAAAGCGAGCATTGTGGCGTACTATACCTTTATCAATCATGCCATATAAATTTAAGACACATAAAGGAATGATTCTTCTAGGTATTTTTATTTCATTTTTATTGACGCCTATTGTGTTTTTACAAGTGGTTAAATCTTGGCGATTATCAAGCATTAAATTAAAACAAGGCCCATTAATTGAATCGTTATAAAAATCATGAATTTAAAGCGTATTATTATAGTTTCTTCTGAATTTCCTCCACAACCTGGTGGGATTGGGAATCATGCATTTAACCTTGCTAAATATTTACAACAAAATGGTTTTAATATAAAAGTTATATCTGATAATCGCTCTAGAAATGGTGAAGTAGAAAAGCGCTTTGATGAAGATTTACCTTTCAGTGTACATCGGGTAAATAAAAGACGTATTCGCTTAAGAATGTATTTTAGAAGGATTCAATTATTATTCAGGCATATTAAAACTTCTGAAGTTGTTATTGCTTCAGGTAAGTTTTCGTTATGGATTGTTGCCTTCTGTGGGCTTTTTTATAATCGACATTATATTGCTATTATTCATGGTAGCGAAGTGAATTATAAATCTAAACCATTAAAATTTTCTATAGATATAAGTATAAAACGATTTTCAAAAATTATTGCTGTTTCTCATTATACAAAATCGCTACTAGACCATTTAAATCTAAATAATATTATCATCATCCCAAATGGATTTGATTTTGGGAAGTGGTCATCTAAACAAATGAAATGTATCGCTCTAAAAGGAAACCCCAAATTAATCACGGTTGGAAATATCACGGAAAGAAAAGGTCAACTACATGTTATAAAACATCTACCAGAATTGCTAAACGTATTTCCTGACTTGCATTACCATTGTGTTGGGATTCCGACTGAATCCAAGAGGTTTATAAAAATTGCAAAAGATCTACAAGTGTCAGAACATGTCACATTTCATGGTCAGGTTGATGATAATTTACTACAGCAATTATTAGTTACAAGTGACGTGTTTATAATGTTGAGTAATGAAACTTTAACTGGTGATGTCGAGGGTTTTGGTATTGCTATTCTAGAAGCGAATGCTTTAGGCGTTCCAGCAATTGGATCTATTGGTTGTGGTATTGAAGATGCCATAGATCAAAATACATCAGGAATGTTAATTAAGTATGATGATTCACAGGCTTTAATTCATACATTGAAGACTATTTTAGATAATAAAGTGCAGTTCTCGAAACAAGCCAAAGACTGGGCAGAAGCACACGATTGGAATCTCATTGTTAAGCAGTATATTCATGCCATGAATCTATGAAGTTAGCTATTATATCACATACTGACCATTATACAACTCATGATGGGACTATTGTTGGCTGGAGTCCAACAATTAATGAGATTAATCATTTGTTAGACGTTTTTGAATCTATAGTTCATGTTGCCATGCATAATGATGGAAATCCGCCTTTAAGTACGATGGCTTACAATTCTGATCGCATTACCTTTGTTTCCATTCCAGCAGTTGGTGGGCATTCTTTTTTTGAAAAATTAAAGATTATATGGCATGCACCAAGAATCATTAAAACTGTATCGAAGGTATTAAATCAAGTTGATTGTTTTCAACTGCGCACTCCAACGGGGATTGGTGTTTTCTTAATTCCGTATTTAACATTTTTCGTAAAGAAAAAAGGTTGGTATAAGTATGCAGGGAATTGGAATCAGAAAGATGCTCCTTTAGGTTACCGTTTACAACGATTATTGTTAAAACATCAAAAACGTAAAGTTACTATTAATGGTCATTGGGACAATCAACCAAAACACTGTTTATCATTTGAAAACCCTTGTTTGACTTTAAAAGATATTACATTAGGACGAGAGATAGTTAAAGAAAAAAAAGTTGACAGGCCTATTTCTTTTTGTTTTGTAGGCCGATTAGAAAAAGAAAAAGGTGTTGAGCGCATTATTAAAGCATTTAGTCAATTATCCAGCGATAAAAAATTAAAAGTTGGTATTGTTCATTTGGTTGGTGAAGGAAAAAACAGTAATTATTATAAGACACTAAGTGAAGATTCTGGTGTTCATTTTATATTTCATGGCGCCTTGTCACGGAAAGATGTTTTTGAAGTTTATAGCCAAAGTCATGTGTTTTTACTGCCCACCACAGCATCTGAAGGATTTCCAAAGGTTATTTCAGAAGCTATGAATTTTGGATGTATTCCGATAGTGTCAGATATTTCTTGTATTTCGTATTATATTAAACATGATATCAATGGATTCTTATTAAAACCAGTTACAGTTGTAAATTTAATTAGACAAATTCAAGTTATTATGAATTTAACTGATAAAGAGTATCAGGCTCTAATAAATAAACAAAGGGAACTATTAGAATCATTTACATTTACCCACTATAATAAGCGAGTTGCGTCTGAACTTTTAAAATTAAAAGCGCCTTGAGATTAAAAGCAGCGTTACATAAAAACGATCGTTATATTGGTTTGGTATTGTTACATATCGTGATAGGCTTTGCTATTTTTTTATTTGAGCCATTGTCTAGATTGTATTTTTTGGTGGTCATGGTATATTTTTTAGGTCGTATCATTCTTGTTGTTCCATCAAAAAAAACCCAAGAAGTCCTATTAGGATGTGCCTATTTTGCTGGCGCTGAAGTGCTTTTTAGAATGACCAAAGGAGGAATCGCCTATGAGGCTTCCAAATATTTGGTCATTCTCTTTATGATGATGGGCATGTTTTTTAAAGGATTATCTGGAAAGGGATATCCTTATTTTTTTTATCTTATTGCTTTGGTGCCAGCTGTTATTGTAGCATCTATTACTTTAAGCTTTGATGCCCGTTTCAGGACTAATATTGCTTTTGTTTTGAGTGGTCCAGTATGCCTAGGCATTGCCGCCTTGTTTTGTTATGATAGAAAGATCACACAATCTCAACTTTTGAAGGTTATAATGTATTTGGCGTTGCCTTGTATTGCCATGACCGTTTATTTATTTTTATATAATCCCAGTATTAAAGACACCTTGTCTGGTACTGCATCCAATGCAGCTTCATCGGGTGGTTTTGGCCCTAATCAGGTTTCGACTGCGCTCGGATTGGGAATGTTTGCAATGTCTGTAAGATTGTTTATAAAATCACCCAGTTTAATACTAAAATTACTAAATTTGATTATTTTGGGAGCCATGACCTTTCGAGCTATTGTGACCTTTAGTCGTGGTGGTGTTTTTGCAGCTATTATAGTGATTGCTGCTTTCTTATGGATTGCTTTTAATAAATCTTCAAATGTACAGAGAGGACGATTAATAGGTATATTTATCTTATTTGGCATAGGTATTTTGATAACCTGGACTATAAGCTCAACCCAAACCCATGGATTGATAGATAAGCGCTATACAAATAAAAATGCCCAAGGCATAGAAAAGAAAGACATTTCCACTGGTCGATTGGATCTTTTTATGGAAGAAATTGATGGGTTTTTAGGAAGCCCTTTTTTAGGGATTGGCGCCAGCCGCGTTAAGGATACGCGTGTTGAAATTTCTGGAAACGACTTACCATCCCATAATGAAATTGGGAGGTTATTGTCTGAACATGGTTTTTTAGGTGTTATTATAATATTAATATTAATTATTAAACCACTGGCATATCGTACCACAAATAGACGTAATGTTTATTTTTATGCCTTTTTATGCTTTTGGTTTGCCACTATTAATCATTCGGGCATGCGGATTGCTGCACCAGCATTATTATATGCTTTAGCCTTATTAAATGTTGTACATGAAAAACATCCTATACATAGGAAACAAATTACATAGTAAAAAGCGCAATGTCTCCTCTATTGATACGTTAGTACCATTACTCGAAAAGGAAGGCTATACCTTATATTATGCATCGTCTCAATTGAATAAGGTATTACGACTTTTGGAGATGCTTATGGCTTGTTTGCGTTATAGACAACGGGTAGATGTTGTTATTATTGATACCTATAGTACATTGAATTTTTATTATGCGCTTTTTGTAAGTCAATTATGCAGGATTTTAAACCTAAAATATATTCCTAGTTTAAATGGCGGAAATTTACTCAAGCGACTTCGAGAAAACCCTTTTTTATGTCGACTCATATTTAATCATGCTTATAAGAATGTATCTCCATCTTTATTTTTAAAACAAGCTTTTGAGGATTTTGGATATACCAATATTGATTATATACCAAATAGTATTGAATTAGAACATTATCCCTTTAAAGAACGTTCATTTGCTCAAGTCAATCTTTTTTGGGTGAGGTCTTTTTCAATTATCTACAATCCGCTATTGGCTGTTAGAGTACTTAAGGTACTTCGAGATGATGGGATTGATGCTAGTCTCTGTATGGTAGGACCTGATAGCGATGGTACTTTAAAGCAAACGAAAAAGTTAGCCAAGCAATTAGACGTGAATGTTAAATTTCCAGGAAAATTAAGCAAACCTGAATGGATAAAACTGGCTCAAGATTATAATATCTTTATTAATACGACCAATTTTGACAATATGCCTGTAAGTGTTGTAGAAGGGATGGCTTTAGGTATGGTTGTGATATCTACCAATGTTGGAGGGATGCCATATTTGATAGATCATGGTCATGACGGTATTTTAATTGAGCCAGATAATGTGAATGCCTTCGTCAATGCTATTAAGCACATTATGCGAGAACCTGAAATGGCACATCTACTTGGAGTTCATGCCAGACATAAGGTTGAACAGTTTGATTGGAATGTTATTAAACACCTTTGGTTTAAAGCTCTGCAATAATATAATGTTGATAAATACATAATACTTATTATCTTTACTTTACATTTGCTATTACTCATGCCTCAAAAGAAAGGAATACATTTTAATATTTCTGAACGAAAGATATTATTGCGAATCTTTGATATTATTTTCGTACTTGGTAGTTTATACTTTGTCAGTAACACATTTAAATTTGACTATTTTACCTTTTCACAAGAAAACTGGACCTGGGCTCTAGTGTTGGCGATCTACCTTTCTGTGTTTGGAACAGTTTTCGAACTCTATGATCTTCAAAAATCGAGTAAGTTGGAAAAGGTTGTGGCCAATGTTATTTTAACTTGTTCTGTCACTGTTTTGGTATATTTACTTACCCCATTTTTCACTCCTTTTTTACCTACCAATCGTTTGCAAATCCTCTATTTTTATTTTGCAATCGTTTTAGCACTTTTGTTATGGAGAATTGCCTACCTCACATTTATTGTTTCTCCAAGATTTTTTAAAAAAGTACTTATTATTGGAGAGACTTCAAATATTGAAGCCATTGTTGAAGCCTTTAAAGATGCCGATCCTAATTATGTCATTTCTGGTTTTATCAATTGTGAAAGCAACTCTCCAGAATCTGTAAAATTTAAGGGTGTAAAAGAATATGATCCTAGTGAAATACATCATATTATAAAGCGTGAACATATTTCTGAAATTGTTGTTGCTTCTTACAACTCTGAAACTATTACAGCAAGCATTTATAACGATTTAATTAGCCTTCTTGAAATGGGATTTCCTATCAAGGAATATACTCAAGTTTATGAAGACATGACCTATCGCGTACCAGTTCAATTTGTGGGAAAGGATTTTTACAAATACTTTCCATTTAGCAGAAGTAATCAAAACAAATTGTATTTATTTTACAGACGCGTTTTTGATGTTGTTTTTTCTATCTTATGCATTATTATTGGTGTTTGTATTGTACCCTTTATTTTATTTGGCAATGCTTTAGGTAATAAAGGACCACTATTTTATAGACAAGATCGCGTGGGAAAAAATGGTCTTGTTTTTAATATTTTAAAGTTTAGAACAATGATCGATAATGCTGAACAAAATGGGGCAGTATGGGCTAAAAAAAATGATAGTAGAGTCACAAAATTTGGAAAATTTTTAAGACGTTCAAGATTGGATGAACTTCCTCAAGTTGTCAATATCTTAAAAGGAGAAATGAGTTTGATAGGACCAAGACCAGAACGCCCATTTTTTGTGAGAGAACTATCTCAAATCATTCCTTTTTATGAAACACGTCATATTATTAAGCCTGGTTTAACGGGATGGGCTCAAGTGAATGAACGCTATGGTTCATCGGTAGATGCCAGTCTTGTAAAACTTCAATACGATTTGTATTATATCAAGCATCGCAGTTTCTTTTTGGATGCCAACGTTATTGTAAAGACCTTGAGCACTATTCTATTTTATAGAGGGCAATAACTTAATTTTCAGTAAGCAGTAAGCAGCTATTGGTTATTGAAAAAAGTAATTAAAAATAGATATCTAATTACCAAAGCCATTAAAATTGGAATTAAAGTAACTGTAAATACCTGAATACCAATGCTCCAATGCAAAATGAGAAGACAGAGCATGATCAGTAAAAACTTCAGGTATTTTTTTACCCAATTTTTTGAAGTCTTTTTCAATAGTTGAGGTAGTACAATCAAGTTGAATGGAAAAGCCCAAAGGACATTATAATTGTTTGCTGTAGCACTATGATCTGTTGCAAACCATAATAAAAGTATACAAACACCAATTAAACCAGTTATAATAAAAACTAGACCATCTACCCAAATTGTACGTTCGCCTTTTTTGAAATCTAAATAGGTTAGATATAAAAGTACAATAGATACCAGAGAGAAAATCATCAACGGACTAAACAAAAAGTTTTTGGAAATTGGTCTTTCAACTTTTTCATACAAAACATGGGTTTCTTTTACCAGAGATTTTTGGGAATTCTGCAATGTTGCTACATCAAAATAATCGAAAATGAATTCTGGTAAAAACATGAAATCTTCAGGCTTTGCTTTCTTATCAATTACAGCTCCTAGAGCGATATCTATGCCAACACTTCCCCAAGAATTGCTTTTTAAATTTTCTTGAATGAGTTGCCTGAATGTTTTATCGCCTATACTTTCAGGTGTATGGAAAACCAATTCATCTTTTAAAACATCTTCAGCTACATCTCGAATTCGCGTAGCACAGTTGTCATAAAAAAAGTCATAAAGGTAAGCTCTGTTTTTAGGTTCATAATTTGTTAACAGATAATTAAAAAGATCTTGTTTTTGAAAAGGTGTAAGATTTAAAACCTGCTCTTCTATTGTTCTATTTTGTGCCATATAACTGGCTAAAAAATCATCATAATAGTTTACACCTAATAGATAATTTAGCTTTCCTTGAGCGAATTTTAAATAAAAGTTTGGCGTATCAAAATCATATACGCCATAGTTAAAAACTAAATCCAGTTCGTTTGATTGATCCTGTATTCTAAATGCAGAATGCCCAAAAGAATCATTGAGTGATGTTCCAGGGCCTATGGTAAGTACACTTACTTTTGCTTCAGGTGATAATGGATTTTGTGAACATATCTTTACTACGGTAAAAAAGTAAAGAAAGAGCAGCCAAAGTTTTTTCATCATTCAGAATTAAATTATCTAAAGATACTGAAATCGATCTTTAATGAAAACACATTAGAATACAGCGCCACGCTTTGATCTCCAATATCTGTAAACGCATAATCTATTTGAATACCATTGTATTTAAAACCCAAACCAAAACTAGGTTGAAAGCTTACTTGCTCACTATTATCTATTTGCAATTCGTTCTGAAAATTACCAACACCACCACGTAAATAAACCATATCTACATAACCAAATTCAAAACCAAATGCTGGATTAATACTTGCAAACGACGAAGAAATGATATCATTGTTTTCCTCAAAACGAACATTTAAATTCAATGCTGCTAACAACGAATAATCATAATTATGATAGAATTTTTTGGACACTCCAATCTGCAATTTAGGAATCGTAATTTCGGTACTTTCAGGTAGTTCCTGGTTTTGCCCTTCAACGGCATCTTTGATGGTTTCAAACTCTTTTTCGTCAATACTCCAGGCATTAAACGTGGTTGTAATATCCCTAGCCATGACTCCGAATTTCCAATTGTTGTTGGATTCAAACTGTATTCCTGCGTCTAAACCAAAACCCCAAGAAGAAGCAAAGTCCCCAATAATACGACGAATGACTTTCGCATTGACTCCAAGTTTTAATCCTTGTACAGGTAATTGCCGTGCATACGAAAATGTTAAGCCATAATCTGCGGCAGAAAACAGGCTGATTCGATCGTAATTGATGTTGCCCTGTTCATCTATTAATTGTGTGGTGTTTAAAATATCATCTACTGCAAAACGAATAACAGAAAGCCCAACTGCACTGTCACCGTCTAATGGCATAGCGAAGGCTGCATAGTCATAATTTGCTATACTTGCAAAATAACTGGAGTGCATTAAGGCTAATTGATTATCTTCTAATGCTAATAAACCAGCAGGATTCCAATAGCCAGAATTAACGTCTGCAGTATGTGATGTTACAGCACTACTCATACCCAATGCAGCAGCATCGACACCAATGTTCATAAACTCGTTAGAATATTTTCTGACCGTTTGTGAAGACACAGTAAAAGATGCCAACAGAAAAAGCGTCACTATGTATTTATTCAAGCGCAAAATTTTTACAAATATGCATATAATTTTCTTCCTAATTAACTTGAAAAGCTTGCAGATATTGTTTTTGTCTCCAATTGTTTCCTATTTTTACACTTGTACTAAACTAACTTTATGAAAAGACACATTCCTAATTTTTTAACGCTTTTAAATTTACTATGTGGCAGTATCGCTGTTATTTATGTCGTTAACAACAATTTTGTTGTTGCATCGTTATTCGTTTTTTTAGGTATTTTCTTTGATTTTTTTGATGGTTTTGCTGCTAGAAAGCTAAATGTGCAAAGTGAGTTAGGGATTCAGTTGGATTCTTTAGCAGATTTGGTGACCAGTGGATTAGTGCCCGGATTGGTAATGTTTAAGTTGTTATCAATAAGTACAAATACTTCTGAAATTATTAATGAATGGTCTTCTTATACAGAATGGACTGGATTTAAGTTACCTATACTACCTCTTTTGGGACTACTCATTACATTAGCATCCGCCTACAGGTTGGCCAAGTTCAATATTGATGAAGACCAGCAAGATTATTTTAAAGGATTACCTACACCAGCCAATACCTTGCTTATTATCTCATTGCCCTTAATTATTGAATTTCACAATAGTAGTTTGATAGATTCTATACTATTGAATAAGTGGTTTTTAATAGGGATTACCTTTTTAAGTTGCTATTTATTGAATTCAAGTGTAAAACTAATGGCGTTAAAGTTTAAAAACTGGAGTTTGAAAAACAATACATTCCGCTATGTCTTAATAATGGTTAGCTTTTTACTTTTAATGGTATTTAAATTTATTGCCATTCCAGTCATTATTCTTGTATATATTTTATTATCCTTACTCAACCAATCCTTCATTGTAAAGTGATCAATATAAAATAACTCTAATATAATGGCATCAGGATTTTTTGCACTTTTAGATGATATTGCCACACTTATGGACGATGTCGCAGCCATGAGTAAAATCACAACTAAAAAAACAGCGGGGATTTTAGGTGATGATTTAGCTGTGAATGCCGAAAAAGCATCAGGATTTATCTCTTCGAGAGAATTACCTGTGCTTTGGGCTATTTCTAAAGGTTCTTTTTTAAACAAATTAATTATTTTGCCTATTGCTTTTTTATTGAGTGCATTTTTACCT
The DNA here is from genome assembly GCF_040117515.1 of Gilvirhabdus luticola. Lineage (NCBI taxonomy): Bacteria > Pseudomonadati > Bacteroidota > Flavobacteriia > Flavobacteriales > Flavobacteriaceae > Gilvirhabdus > Gilvirhabdus luticola. The sequence continues at coordinate 52,208 of NZ_JBEEEN010000002.1, read as the reverse complement.
TGGGCTGTACAGGTTATTTTGGTTATGGGCGGTATTTATCTAGCATTTGAGGGTACTGAAAAAGTTTATGAATTCTTTGTTCCACACAAAAAGAAGCCACATAGTTTAAAAACTAGAGTGCATTCAGCAAAAGAAGTTCTAGAACAAGAAAAGAAGAAAATTAAATCGGCTATTATTACCGATTTCATCCTGTCTGTAGAAATTGTAATAATTGCATTAGGTACGGTTCTTGGCGAATCAATTTTATTTCAAGTATTGGTAGTTTCTACAGTTGCGATCATAGCTACAATTGGTGTATATGGAATTGTGGCTTTAATTGTCAGGATGGATGATTTAGGTTTGTATTTAATACAGATAGACAGTGGAAAGGGTTTTTTAAAATTTATTGGAAATCTTTTAGTTCAAGTTTTACCCAAAATAATAAAAGCCCTTTCAGTAGTTGGAACCCTTGCATTACTTGTAGTAGCAGGCGGTATTTTTGCACATAATATAGATTTTTTACATCATGCTTTGGAATTTTTGCCAAGTATTTTAAAGGACTTTGCTATAGGGTTGAGTATTGGGTTTTTGGTCTTCTGTATTTTTAATGGACTCAAATGGATAATCATTAAATTGTCCTAGCCTCTTTCCTTGAGATTCAATTATCGAATGAATTTTGTATAAATTCATTCCTAATCTCTAATCTTCTTTTTACGAAGCTCAAAGTTTTGACCTAAATATACTTTACGTACCATTTCGTCATCTGCAAGATCTTCAGGAACACCATGTTTTAGAATACCACCTTCAAACATCAGATACGTTCTGTCCGTAATAGCCAAAGTTTCCTGTACATTATGGTCTGTAATTAAAATACCTATATTCTTTTTGGTCAATTGGGCTACAATACGCTGAATATCTTCAACAGCTACTGGATCTACACCAGCAAAAGGTTCGTCCAGTAATATAAAATTTGGGTCTGTAGCCAAAGCACGAGCAATTTCTGTTCTTCTCCGTTCTCCACCAGAAAGCAAATCGCCTCTACTTTTTCTTATGTGTCCCAAACCAAATTCTTCAATCAACGATTCCATTTTGTCGCGCTGCTCCTTTTTGCTCAACTTGGTTAATTGCAAAACACTCAAAATATTATCTTCAATGCTCAATTTTCTAAACACCGAAGCTTCTTGGGCTAAATAACCAATTCCGTTTTGTGCCCGTTTGTACATTGGGAATTTTGTGATGTCTGTATTGTCCAGATAAATGGTACCTCCATTTGGTTTTATGAGCCCAACAATCATATAGAAGCATGTTGTCTTTCCAGCTCCATTTGGTCCTAAAAGCCCAACGATTTCTCCTTGATTGACTTCTAGCGACACATCTTTTACAACTTGTCGCCCGCTATAGGACTTCATTAAATTATTGGCTCTTAAAATCATATTTACAATAACGACAATTTTTTTTAATTATTGGTTTCCAGTGCGTCCCAATATTCATAAGCTCTTCGTAAGTGAGGAATAACAATCGTGCCTCCAACCAGTGTTGCAATGCCCAAAGCTTCAACAACTTCTTCTTTAGTAAGCCCTTCTTTGTGTGAATTTTCAAGATGGTATTTTATGCAATCGTCACATCTTAAAACCGCTGAAGCTACCAAACCCAATAATTCCTTGGTCTTGACATCTAACGCGCCTTCTTGATAGGCATTAGTATCTAAATTAAAAATACGCTTTATTATTTTGTTATTATCTGCAAGAATCTTGTCATTCATTTTTGCACGATAATCATTAAATTCTTTAACTAGGTTGGACATTTTTTTTCGTATTGCGTTCTTGATTTTTAATAACTATTTTAGAGATATAGATACTTACTTGATATAATATTAAAATAGGTATTGCTACAATGACCTGGCTTGCAATATCTGGAGGTGTAATAATAGCTGATAGAATTAAAACAAGCACTAATGCATATTTTCTATATTTTTTTAAAAATTGTGGTGTTACAAGACCAATTTTGGTTAAAAAATATATGATAATAGGAAGCTCGAAAATTAAACCTGATGCCAAAGCAGATGCTCGAACCAAACCAATGTATGAGCTTATATCAATTTGATTATCAACAACACTAGAAATACTATAATTAGCTAAAAAATTAATTGACAAAGGCGTTACAATATAATATCCGAATAACACACCTAAAAAGAATAAAAGTGATGAAACAATTATAAAACCACGTGAATGCTTTCTTTCATTAGAATGTAACCCAGGACTAATAAAATTCCATAATTGATACAGAGTATAGGGGAACGAAATGATAAAGCCAGCTAAAATAGACGTCCAGATATCTGCTGAAAATTGACCAGCCATTGTTCTACTTTGAATTATCATGGGAATCTCTTCTGCACAGAAAGTTGTATCTACACCTAGAAAAGTAGCCGTACGACATAAGAAATCATACGTTGGGAAACTCATGTCTAATGGTGCAAAAATAATTAAGTCAAAAAGGTATCTACTAAATATATATGCCAAAGTTGCTACTATTACAACGGCTAAACATATTCTTATTAAATGCCATCTCAAATCTTCAAGATGGTCTAAAAAAGACATTTCGTTAACGTTCTTTCTTGCCATTATATGATACCTTCTTTAATCAAATCATGCAAGTGCACCACACCAGCATATTTACCATTTTCTTCTACCAATAATTGAGAAATACCATTGGCTTCCATGATTTCTAGAGCATCTACAGCCAAAGCATCAGCTTCAATACGTCTTGGATTAGAACTCATAATATCTTTTGCAGTTAATGCAAACACATTATCTACTTTACTTAACATTCTCCTTAAATCACCGTCAGTTATTATACCTAAAATTTTATCATTCTCAATAACAGCAGTCACACCAAGCATTTTTTCTGAAATTTCAATAATGACTTCTTTGATACTAGTATCTAGAAATACTTGAGGTTTCATGTTTACAGAAGAAATATCCTGAACCCTTAAATATAATTTTTTACCTAGAGAACCACCTGGATGGTATTTGGCAAAATCTTTTTTAGAAAAACCTTTTAATTCCAACAGACAAATAGCTAAAGCATCACCCATAACCAATTGTGCCGTAGTGCTTGTTGTAGGCGCTAAATTATTTGGGCAAGCTTCTTTTTCTACATAAGCATTTAGAACATAATCTGCCTGCTTTCCTAAAAAAGAATCTCTATTACCCGTTATAGCAATCATCTTATTTTTTGCATTCTTAATTAAAGGTACAAGAACCTTAATTTCAGGAGTATCGCCACTCTTAGAAAGACAAATAACAACATCATCTTTTAAAATTAAACCTAAATCACCATGAATGGCATCTGCCGCATGCATAAACACGGCTGGTGTACCAGTTGAATTTAAAGTGGCCACAATTTTTGTGGCAATGATAGCACTTTTTCCAACTCCAGTAACGATAACACGACCTTTAGATTTATAGATAAGCTCTACTGTTTCTGTAAAGTCATTATCTAACAATGTTGTTAGATTAGAAATGGCTTGACCTTCCATTTCAATAGTCTTCTTTGCAGTAGATATAATAGATTCTTTTTTATTCAAAATTTATTATTTTTTTGGGTTGATGCTTTTAAAGATTTTGTTATCTTTAGGTAAACAATCCACTATCGTTTTTTTTGTTCAAAATAAATCGCTACAAATCTAACGAAAAAAATATGAGGGTTCTCTATCTACAATACTAAAAATACTTTATGATTTTATGTGTTGTGGATAAGTTATTGTGTAAATTAATATTAATAAATACATGTTCGTTGTAGAAGGAGATCTGCATTCCGCATTAAAAAAATATTTTGGCTTCAGTAATTTTAAGGGGTTGCAGGAAAATGTTGTGAAAAGTATTTTATCTGGTCGTAATACGTTTGTTATTATGCCAACAGGAGGTGGTAAATCTCTATGCTATCAACTACCAGCTTTAATGCAAGAAGGGACAGCCATTATTGTTTCTCCTTTAATTGCCTTAATGAAAAATCAGGTTGATGCCATTCGAGGTGTTTCAAATGAAGATGGTGTTGCACATGTATTGAATTCATCCCTTACAAAAACCGAAATCAAGCAGGTAAAATCTGATATTCTTGATGGAATAACCAAATTACTATATGTCGCTCCTGAATCATTGACCAAAGAGGAGAATGTAGAATTTTTGAGATCTGTTACAATTTCGTTTATGGCTGTTGATGAAGCTCACTGTATTAGTGAATGGGGTCATGATTTTAGACCAGAATACAGAAACTTAAGACATATTATTAAACGTATTGGAGATAATATTCCTATTATAGGGCTTACCGCTACGGCTACACCAAAAGTGCAAGAAGATATTCTCAAAAATTTAGGAATTCCTGATGCAAAAACTTTTAAGGCGTCTTTTAATAGACCAAATCTATATTACGAAGTTTTGCCCAAAACAAAGCAAGTTGATGCAGATATCATTCGTTTTGTAAAACAAAACTCTAATAAGTCGGGTATTATATATTGCTTGAGTAGAAAACGCGTGGAAGAATTGGCGCAGGTTTTACAAGTAAATGGTATTAAGGCTGTTCCTTATCATGCTGGTCTAGATAGTAAAACAAGAGCCAATCATCAGGATATGTTTTTAATGGAAGATGTGGATGTTGTTGTTGCAACTATTGCCTTTGGAATGGGCATAGATAAACCAGATGTTCGGTTTGTAATACACCATGATATTCCAAAAAGTATAGAAAGTTATTATCAAGAAACAGGTAGAGCTGGGCGTGATGGAGGAGAAGGACATTGTTTGGCATTCTATGCCTATAAAGATATTGAAAAGCTTGAGAAGTTTATGTCCGGTAAACCTGTGGCAGAGCAGGAAATAGGTCACGCGCTTTTACAGGAAGTAGTTGCCTATGCAGAAACCTCCATCTCAAGACGAAAATTTATCCTACACTATTTTGGGGAAGAATTTGATAACGAAACTGGCGAAGGTGGTGATATGGATGATAATGTTCGTCATCCTAAAGAACAGCAAGAGTCTAAAGATAATGTCAAACTATTACTGGAAGTTGTTGATGCAACAAACGAAAAATACAAGTCAAAGGATTTGGTGAATGTCATTATTGGTAAAGAAAATGCTTTAATAAACTCTCATAAAACCAATGAACAGGCTTTTTTTGGTAAAGGAAAACATCAAGATAATAAGTATTGGATGGCATTAACCAGACAAGTGCTAGTTGCTGGATTGCTTAAAAAAGATATTGAAACTTATGGTGTTATTAAGTTGACTGATCAAGGAAAAGCATTTATTAAAAAGCCAGAATCCTTTATGATGTCTAAAGATCATGTTTTTGATGAGATTCATGATGATAATATTATTACTGCTACAAAAGGAGCTGGTGCGTCTGCAGATGAGACCTTAATGAAAATGCTTAAGGATTTACGAAAACAGAATGCGAAAAAACTAGGTGTTCCTCCGTTTGTTATTTTTCAAGATCCTTCGTTAGAAGATATGGCCTTAAAATATCCAATTACTTTAGATGAGTTATCTAATGTGCATGGTGTAGGTGATGGCAAGGCTAAAAAGTACGGTAAGGATTTTGTAGAGCTAATTGCCAACTATGTTGAAGAAAATGATATTATTCGTCCTGAAGATATGGTTGTTAAATCTACAGGAAGTAATTCGGCTCTAAAACTTTATATCATTCAAAATGTTGACAGAAAATTACCTCTCGACGATATTGCCAGAGCCAAAGGCATGAGTATGAAAGAGTTTATAAAAGAAATGGAATCTATTGTTTTTTCTGGTACTAAACTTAATATTAATTATTGGATTGATGAAATTCTTGATGAAGACCAACAAGAAGAAATCCACGATTATTTTATGGATTCTGACACGGATAAAATTGATGTAGCTATTGATGAGTTTGATGGTGATTATGATGATGAAGAACTTCGCCTGTATCGAATAAAATTTATTAGTGAGGTGGCCAATTAAGGCTAAAATTAATTGTAATAGAAAAGTAGTTTATTTTATTAGGCCTTTGTCTTTGTAAATTTGAATGTAGTGGTTGTTTAAGCTATCCGAATCTTTATAGTGTCTTCTTAAATCTTCAAGCTTTACTTTCAGTTGTTTTACTATATTACTATAATTTGGGTTTTGGTATACATTGTTTATTTCGTTGGGATCATTAATTCTATCGTATAATTCCCATTCATCTACATCGTAGTAAAAGTGAATTAATTTATATTGTTTTGTAGCAATACCATAATGACACATCACAGCGTGTTCCGCAGGATATTCGTAATAATGGTAGTAAACGGCATCTCTTTCCCACAATTCTTTTTCGCCCTTTAATAATGGCACCATGCTTTTGCCTTGCATATCTTTTGGAGCTTTAATCCCAGCTATTTCTAAAAAGGTTTGTGCGAAATCCAGGTTTTGTACCATTTCTGTTTCTGTGGTTCCCGGTGTAATTTGATTGGGCCATTTAATAAGAAGAGGTGTTTTAAACGATTCGTTGTACATAAAACGTTTATCGAACCATCCATGTTCTCCTAAATAAAATCCTTGGTCTGAAGTGTATACAATAACAGTATTGTCACTTAATGACTTGGTATCTAAATAATTTAATAATCTACCTACATTTTCGTCCACAGCAGCGATACTTCCTAAATAATCCTGCATGTATCTTTGATATTTCCATATCATTAGGGTAGAATCGTTCATGGTTGGGTAAAGTGCTGTAAACTCATCATTTATAGGTTCGTAAACTGAATCCCAACTGGCTCTTTGAATTTCCGACATCCGTTCTAGAGATCTATTGAGTAATCCTGTGTATTCGATATTTGAATTGTTAATAGTTTCTATATCCAATTTATTATCATAGGCTAAATGCATATGATTCAAAATATTCATTTCAGCAGTTTTGGCGGCTGTACCCCTAGTATTGTAGTTATCGAAAAGCGTTTCGGGAACAGGATACTTATTTTGAGTAAATGTTTTATAATGCCTTTGTGCAGGAAGCCAGTTTCTATGCGGAGCTTTGTGCAAATACATCAACAAAAACGGTTTGGTTGTATCTCTTCTTTTTTCTAACCAATCTAAAGTGAGATCGGTTGTTATATCGGTTACATAACCATTAATAATGGTGTCTCCTTTGGCCGTTATAAACCTTGGGTTGTAATAATCACCTTGGCCGGGTAAAATTTTAAATTTATCAAACCCTTTAGGGTTATTTCCAAAATGTAACTTTCCAAACATAGCGGTTTGGTATCCAGCTTTTTGGAATAATTGTGGAAAAGTAACATTGGTAGTATCAAATGGAGAAAGATTATCTATTTTACCATTGATATGCGAATGCTTTCCTGTTAAGATTACAGCTCTAGAAGGTCCACAAATAGAATTAGTAACCGAAGCATTGGTAAACAGCATGCCTTCTTTTGCAATCCGGTCTATATTGGGTGTTTGAATTAGAGTATTATTATATGCACTTATAGCTTGGTAAGCATGGTCATCAGACATAATGAATATAATATTTGGACGCTTTTTAATTTCTTCTTTTGAAGTCGTGCAGCTTAAACTCATTAGAACTAATGAATAAAGGCCAATTAAATAATATCTTGAGAAGTTATGTATATTCATAATTAAAGTAAATATTGTTACAAAATATCTTAAGTCGAACTTTTAATTTATCATTTTATAGATGAAAGGTTATCTTAATGGCTCATTTCAAAAATAATAATGTGCTTTTTGGCTTTTAAAGTTAATATCTTAATATTTTTTGCTTCTAGAATAGTCGCTTCTTTTTCTTCAATTTGAAAATCAATTCTTGTTATGAAGCAATTAGAAACGTTAGAATAGTCAGATTGAAACTCATCCATATCGGTTTTTAATTCTTGTTCAATATCATTTCCAGAAACTAAAAGGGTAGCGCCTTTCATGGTTTTGATTTTAAAAGAACCAACTATTATTGTTTTAAAATAAAAAAATCCACCAAGTTCTTTCACGGCAGCATACATGACATTTTCTTTTGAAATGGCATAAGGTTCATCATTGATAGAATTGATAATATTTTTAGTGAAGCTATCAGCATAATTACTTTCTATAGCGCTCTTATTTCCAAATGCGCTTAATAATTTATCAATTTTAAATTTCATTCAAATAATTTTTAGCTAAACTAATTAAAACTCCTTATCCATAACATAAAAATCAAAAGACTGATTTAAAATGCTAAAATTATGAATTCCCAATTGTTTAAAATCATATCGTTTATAAAATCTAATTGCTTTAAAATTATCTACATAAACCGATAACCATAAATGATTGGACTTTAAGATCTTTACTTCTTCAAAAATGACATTTTGTAATTGATGTCCTATTTTTTGATTTAAAAAATCGTTTAAAATATAAATACGTTGAAGTTCTGATACTTTAGAATCTCGAATAAATTTAGTAGGAGAATTTTTGATAAGTTTTGCGTAGCCTACCGGCAGATTATCAGACAATGCCAACCAAAACACATTGTTATCATTATTTATTTTTTTGGTAAGTGCATCAATTGAAAAAGTTTTAGAAAAATAATCAATTAAATTCTGATCGTCTATAAACAAATGTCCAAATGCTTCTCTAAAGGTAACTCTCGCTAGAAGTGCTATAGCAACAAGATCGTCTGTTGAAGCTTTTCTAATTGTGATATTACTCATTTTAAACTATTATTTGTTAAATATATTCATTCTTTTTTTGAAATGAAAACACTACATTTGCACCTCAAAATTTAGAACTATGCAAGACGGATTATACGCAAAATTTAATACGGGCAAGGGTGAAATACTTGTTGCTTTAGAGTACAAAAAAACACCAGGTACGGTTGGCAATTTCGTGGCTTTGGCAGAAGGTAATTTAGAAAATTCAGCCAAATCGCAAGGAACACCATATTATGATGGTTTAAAATTTCATCGTGTTATTCCAGATTTTATGATTCAAGGAGGTTGCCCTCAAGGTACTGGAACCGGAAATCCTGGATATCAGTTTGATGATGAGTTTCATCCAGATTTAAAACATGATGCTCCAGGTATCCTTTCTATGGCCAATGCTGGTCCAGGAACTAATGGCAGCCAGTTCTTTATTACACATGTAGCTACACCTTGGCTGGATGGTAACCATGCGGTGTTTGGAAAAGTTATTGAAGGTCTGGATGTTGTAAATGCCATCGGACAAAACGATGCTATAGAACGTTTAGAAATAGTTAGAGTCGGTAAGGAAGCAGAAGCATTTAATGCTGTTGAAGCTTTTAGAACTTTTGAAGGTTCTCGTGAAAAAAGGCTTGCTGAAGAACGTGATGCTAAACGTGCAGAATTGGACAAGCTTGCAGCTGGTTTTGAAGAAACAAAAAGTGGTTTACGTTACCAAATTATTCAAAAAGGAAATGGTAAAAAAGCAGAATCTGGAAATATGGTTTCTGTTCATTATAAAGGTCAATTAGCTGACGGAACAGTTTTCGATTCATCTTACAAACGTAATCAGCCTTTGGAGTTTCCAGTAGGAGTAGGGCAAGTTATTTCTGGTTGGGACGAAGGTATACAGCTTTTGAACGTTGGTGATAAAGCGAGATTCGTCATACCTAGTGATTTAGGTTATGGTTCTAGTGGAGCAGGAGGCGTAATTCCACCAAATGCTACTTTAATTTTTGATGTAGAGCTTATGAACGTTAAATAATTAATGTATTTAATTCAGAAAAAAGTAACATATAGTAAAATAAATCGTCTCATTTTTAATGAGACTTTTTTTTGCAAAACATTTAAGATACTGAATCAATCAATTCAATTAAACCGATGAATACCAAACCATTATTTATTTTATTCCTATTTATTCTTATTTCAAGCTGCTCTAAAACAGTAAATTATTCGCCAGAACATATTAAGAATACTTCAGGACGATATTTGTATAATCAAGAAGAAGTTATAGATGTGTATTATGAAGACAATGAATTGTTTTTAAAATGGAAAGGTGCAGAAAAGATTAAACCTGTTATTATGAACGAAAATGTATTTTTTGTTGCAGACATGTATGCAAAACTCCATTTTGTTCAGCATCCAGAAACAAAAGAACGTTACTTGTCTAAAATACCTAAAGACAATGAAAACCTAATCACTTACGATTATTTAAAAGTTAGCGATTCTTTTAAAACACCAAGAATGTATCTTAATGATAAAGAATACAAAAAAGCTTTTAAGGCTTATCTAGAGATTAAAAAGCAAGATTCAACAAGTGTACTTATTGACGAAGGAGAATTGAATAGACTTGGTTATCAATTATTACGTAATAATGAAAATGAGGATGCCATAGACGTATTCAAAATGAATGTGGCATTATATCCAGGTAGTAGTAATGTGTATGATAGTTTGGCCGAAGCTTATTTAAAAAGTGGTGATAGCCTACGAGCCTATAACAACTATAAAATAGCTTCTGAAATGAATAGTGATAATGAACGCGCAAAAAAGTATGTTAACGCTTATGCCGAAAGTCATAAATAGGTTGCCTTAATTTCTGTGACACTATTAAAACTTTAACGTCTCTTTAAGAAAAAGACGTTTTTTTATGGGTGTTATTTTGTAATTTGTAAAATCAATCAATGACTAATCATCAAATGACTAACATTAAAAAACACTTAACTCTTTACTTTCTTTTTTTAGTAATTGTTACTTATGCTCAACCTAATGAAGACTTCAATTTCATGATAGGAAATTGGGATATTGAAGCTAAAATAAGGCAAAACGAAATCCATTACATTCATGGCAAAGGCACAATGAATGTCTATTATAATCAGTCCAAAGACTCTTTGTTTGCAGATATGAGAGTCAAGTTCCAGAATTTTGAGGTTATAGGAACTACCATTAGAACTTATAATAACAAAACTGAAAGATGGGACGTGAGCTGGAATCCTGAATCTGGACATGATGTTTAAAATATAGAAGGAGCCTATCAAGGTGAACATTTTGTTGAGATTGATTATGGCAAAGATTGGTATGGACTATATACAGGTAAGCTTGTAATTTATAATATTGCTGATTACCATTTTTCTGTAAGAAAAGATAAAATATATGATGATGGTATTTTTATGAAGGATATTTGGGTTTATGAAGCTAATCGTTTAAAAGAATAATAATATGACAGATCAAGAATTAGAACAATTACGTTATCCTATTGGAAGATTTTCGTTGCCAGAAGCTATTACTGAAAACGAGATTGCACAATGGATCGATATTTTAGAGCAATTTCCAAGCAGATTATATGCATTAGTTGAAAACCTCACAGATGAACAATTAGACACACCATACAGACCAGAAGGTTGGACTGTAAGACAAACAGTACATCATGTATCTGATAGCCATCATCATAGTTATACGCGTTTTAAATGGGCACTTACAGAAGATACTCCATTAATAAAAGCCTATTTTGAAGAACGTTGGGCTGAACTTGAAGATTCTAAATCGGCGCCAATTGCTATGTCATTAGATCATTTAAAAGTAATTCATGCAAAACTGGTTTATTTATTGAAGATAATGGCTGTAGAAGATTTTGAAAAAGGCTTTGTTCACCCTGAAACTAATAAATTGGTCAAGTTAAAGCAGAATTTAGCAGTGTACGCTTGGCATAGTAATCATCATTATGCGCATATTGAAAACCTGTTAAAGCGAAAAGGGTGGTTATAGCAAAAAACATGCTAATGGTATTGCGATTTTGGAATTTTAGATTTACAGTCATCTCTCTTACCGTTGTAATAAAGAGATAATATTTCTATATCTATTTCTATGAAAAAATGGTTTATATTTTGATGCCACTCTGAATAAATTTAGATAAATATTAAGATTATGCTGAAAGGTTTTCTTCAGATTGCTTGCATCGATATTGGATAACCGACAGTTTTCTGTTTTTATGTACGAATTTTCGATTTTCAACAATTTTTATACTTTCGTTTTATTATAATTATCTTAAATATTATTCACTATCTTCTGGTAAAGGCGAAATCATAATATGTGCTCTATGTGTTCCAGGATTCATAATCCAAGGATGGTTTGCTCCTATGGGTTTTTCAGGAAGCCCAGTAGATTGAGCAGTAGCAAATGGTAAATATACTACATAGCGGTATTGCGCTCCCTTTACTTTGGAAGTTTCTGGATCATACAGTTCATTTGGCCCATAATAGATATGCAAGGTAGATCCAGGTTTTCCCATATCAAGCTTGCCTGATTTTGCCTCCTGTTCTCTGATATCAAAAATTTCTACTGCTGTCTTTCCTTCGGCTCTAAGTTCTCGACCTCTAGCCATAAATGGTTCAAGATCTTTGTGGTAGCAGGCTGCATTAAATCCAGTTTTTTTTGGATTATCCGCAAGAACAATAAATTCGTTATTTCCTTCTTTGAGCGTTACAAATTCACCCGCCATATTATAACCTATAACTTTACATTTATCCCGGCTTGCCTCTGGAGCAGCCATTAATGCTGTGGCAATTAAAGCTTCGTCAGTATCAATAGCTACATATCGGTTTTTGATAGGATTTGAGGTGCTGTCTTTTGTTATTTCCTGTGCAGAAGATTCTACTGTTGTGTTTTTGGTTTTGTCTGATATATTGCATGACATCAAAACTCCAGCCAAAGCAATTACTACTATAATTTGTTTCATTTTCTAAAGTATTTCATCATTGGCTAATGACATTTGTTGTGATGAAGCAACAAACTTTCGTTAAACACTAAAATAGCAAATAAAAACCGAATAGAAAATCCTTGAGGTTTTTCAGAAGTAGGTGAGAACAAGAGTTACTTATAGCCGTTGATAGCAGTTGTGTTTTTACAATTCCTCCACTAGTTGAATATTGTTTCCACAGGTATCGTTAAAAACTGCGTACTTCCAAGTACCCATTGTGGATGGTTTCACACTGAATTCTACTCCAAGTTTTGTTAATCGCTCATACTCTGCATCAACACTTTTAACATCAAATTGAGTGTATGGCATTCCAGCTTCCATCAATGCGTCTTGATAGACTTTGCATGGTTCGAAATGATTAGGTCCTGGTTCCAGTAATAATTCTGGTCCATCCTGCCACTCTGGTGAAACTAGGGTTAACCATCTATTTCCACCTCCTAATGGTAAGTCCTTCTTCTTTAAGAAGCCCAACTTTTCTGTATAAAATTTAAAAGCTTTTTCTTGGTCTCGTACAGGAATGCTAATTAGTGTTACTTTCATATTTGATTTATTTATACTCCAAATTTCAGAATTCTTTTGTTATTCTACTTCTTGAAAGTTGCTCTTTTTGAAATTCTGTAGGTGATTTGCCTGTTTTCGTTTTAAATAAAGTACTGAACGAACTTAAACTTTCAAATCCAACAGAAAAACAGGCTTCAGTTACCGACATTCCATTTTTTAACTGTTCTTTAGATTTTTCAATTCGTTTGTCAATTAAGTATTGTCTTGGGATTTGTCCATAATATTTTTTGAATAAGCGTAACATATGATACTTGGAAACATTCTGAATGTGCGACAGTAAGTCCAAATTTAAATTGGTATTATAATTATTTTCGATATAGTTTCGAATTCCAATTACTGTATTAATTTGTCCTTTGTTTGAATAAACAATGCTACGAATTTTATTAAGTTCTTTTTCGTAAAATGTCATTATTTGGTTTTCCTACATTACTGCCAATTGGTTATATGTATACTAATATACACATTATCACCAACTATTTTTTGAATAAAAAGAACTTTAGTTATGGTTTATAAATATGATAAAATGATTACTTCCACTTAATATTACAACCAATACTTGGTTTTTGTAAAGTAGTATTATCTTTATTTTCCAAAAGGCAATCCAGTGCATTTATTAAATCTTTTCCGGTAACAGAAATGTCGTTTCCGGGGCGTGAGTCATCCAATTGCCCACGATATACTAATTTTAATTCATCATCAAATACATACAAATCAGGCGTACAGGCAGCATCGTAAGCTTTGGCTACTTCTTGTGTTTCGTCATACAAATAAGGAAATGGATAGCCTTCAATTTTGGCATGTGCTTTCATAAATTCTGGACCATCTTGAGGATAGTTTACGACATCGTTGCTGGATATGGCAATAAAACCAATACCATGATCTGAATAGGTATTGGCAATTTCGACTAACATAGAATTGACATGTATTACAAAAGGGCAGTGGTTACAGATAAACATGATAACTGTACCTTTTTCACCTTTAAAGTCTTGTAAACGAACCAAGGTATTATCAATAGTGTTTACTAAACTAAAATCTGGTGCTTTTGTACCTAATGGTAACATGTTTGATGGAGTTCTTGCCATTTTGTAGTATTTTGCTCAAATATCGCAAATATTCGTATTTTTAAAAAATGACTAATACAATAACTTTCGAAGATTTTACAAAAGTAGATATACGTGTTGGTACCATTATAGAGGTTAACGATTTTCCTGAAGCGCGCAATCCGGCTTACCAATTAACTATAGATTTTGGAGATTTAGGAATTAAAAAGTCATCGGCACAAATAACGTCTTTATATACAAAAGAAGAGTTGCTGAATAGACAAGTTGTAGCCATAATAAACTTTCCAAAAAAGCAGATTGCAACATTTATGAGCGAATGTCTGGTTCTTGGTGCGGTTGATGGAAAAGATGTTATTCTCTTAAATCCAGAGCAGCAAGTTAAAAATGGCTCTACAGTAGCTTAAGTGTATGCAACAACTTGATGATGTAAAAATAAACTTTGATAACAGTGAACTATGGATTTTAAATATTGCTCTAGCTATTGTTATGTTTGGAGTAGCTTTGGGTATTTCTGTTTCAGATTTTAAACGGTTATTGCAACAGCCTAAATTGGTTATTGCTGGTTTGTTGTCGCAATTTGTACTGTTACCTTTGTTAACATTTGGTTTGGTGTTACTTATAAAACCACAGCCCAGTATCGCTTTAGGAATGATGATGGTTGCTGCTTGTCCAGGCGGAAATATTTCAAATTTTATGACGCATCTATCTCAAGGAAATACCGCGTTATCTGTAAGTTTAACTGCATTTTCTACATTTTTGGCTATGATTATGACGCCTTTTAATTTTCAGTTTTATGGTTCGTTATATGAACCAACTGCACAAATTTTAAAAAGTGTTGAACTGGATCCATTCCAATTAGTAAAGCTGGTCATTCTTATTTTAGGAATTCCGCTTTTTTTTGGAATGTTATGGAGAAGTAAAAACATAAGATTGGCTGAAAAATTATCAAGAATTTTAAAACCCTTTTCAATTTTAGTATTCATAGCCATTGTTGTGATCGCGTTTTCTAATAACATTGATGTTTTTAATTCCTATATTGACTATGTATTATTTATAGGGATAGGACATAATATTTTAGCTTTGTTATTAGGTTTTTTTGTGGCGAAGGCATTTATGTTATCATTTAAGAATCAAAAAACGTTGGCTATAGAGACTGGTATTCAAAATTCTGGTTTAGGTCTATTATTGATTTTTACATTTTTTAATGGATTAGGAGGCATGGCGATCTTGGCAGCTTTTTGGGGCATTTGGCATATTTTGTCTGGTTTGTGCTTGGCTTTTTACTGGTCTTATAAGTCATCTAAAACAGAAGTATATTGAAAAAACTTTGGTTACATAGTGTCAAATTTTATATAAAGTTGGGTTTGTTTTTTTATTACAGAAGAATTCATGTTTATAAAGTTGAAAATATACCAAAGGACAAGCCTATTTTATTCTTATCCAACCATCAGAACGCATTACTCGATGCGCTTCTTATTGCCACAACTAGCGGGAGATTTTCTTATTTTTTGACCAGAGCTAGCGTTTTTACCAAACCTATTGTGATCAAACTTTTAAGGAGCTTGCAGATGCTTCCTGTTTATCGAATACGAGATGGTTGGAGCAATCTCACAAATAATAACCCAATTTTTGAAAGTTGTACGGAATTGTTAAAAAATAATGAAGCTGTAGTCATTTTTCCTGAAGGAAGCCATAATCTTAAGCGTACCGTAAGACCATTGAGCAAAGGTTTTACGCGTATTGTTTTTGATACATTAGAGAAATATCCGAAAACCGAATTACAACTTGTTTCTGTTGGTTTAAACTTTGAAAGCGCAACAGCTTATGGAGATAGTTGTTCTATTTTTTATGGAAAAGCAATATCTGCTAAAAAGTATATTACTGAAGACAGAAACCAATCGGTTGTTGATTTAAAAGAGGATATTCATGATGAAATTAGTAAACTAACAACGCATATTGAAAGTGAAGGTTACGAGGATACGCTGAATACATTAAAGGCTTTGAATGCCGATTTTTTAAACCCAAAGGCAGTTAATGCCTGTATAAAAAATGATTTTAATGAATGTGGGTTTATGAAAACTAAAAGATTATCAGTTATAAAAACTTTCTTAAAATTTGTATTGATTATAAACTTAATTGTACCCTTTGCGATTTGGAAATTATTGATACAACCAAAAATTATTGAAGAGGAATTTATTGGGACTTTTAGATTTGCGGTTGGTATCAGTTTGGTGCCAATGTGGATATTAGCAGTCATAATGTTATTAGCTTCAATGGTGAGTTTTCAACTTGCTATGATGTATTTATTCTTTGTTTTGGGTCTGAGCTTACTTACAGTAAAGACATAAAAAAACCGCTACTTAAGTAACGGTTTTATGTTTTTAAAAGAATGGATTATATATCATCAAAATCTACATCTGTAAAACTTTCAGGTGATTTGTGAACCACTTCTTCTTCGTCTGTTTGATCAGATTTATCTTGATCATATTCTTTTTTGAAGTCTTTTTGATGACGTTCGCTAATGACCTCATTACCTTTTTCACTAATTATATAATCAGTCATTTCAGCTAGAATATCTTTAAATTCTGAAAAGTCTTCCTTATACAAATAAATTTTGTGTTTCTTGTAGTGAAAAGACCCATCATCATTAGTAAACTTTTTGCTTTCAGTAATCGTTAGGTAATAATCTTCAGCCTTGGTTGATCTTACATCGAAAAAATACGTTCGTCTTCCTGCTCTTAAAACTTTAGAAAAAATCTCTTCTTTCTCCATCATATCATTGTTACTCATAAGTGTATTTGTATTAATAAGATTTGAATTATAAGAATCAAAAATCTAAAAAAAAAACAAACCAGCCAACAAATTAGTGTATTTCTTTTGTGCTTAATTGTTTTAAGTACAAATTTTTGTAGTATCCATCGGTGTTGATAAGATTTTCATGTGTGCCCTCTTGAACAATTTCTCCATTATCTAGCACAATGATCTTATCGGCATTTTTGGCAGACGAAATTCTGTGACTTACAATAATGGTTGTTTTCCCTTTTGATATGACGTTAAGATTGTTCAATATTTTTTCTTCTGTTTCTGTATCAACTGCAGATAGACAATCGTCCAACAACAATATTTCGGGATTTTTAATTATAGCCCTAGCTATAGATAGTCTCTGTTTTTGTCCACCAGATAAGGTAACACCACGCTCACCTAAAATGGTATTATAAGTATTTGCAAATTTTACTATGTTTTTATGAACCTGTGCATATTTTGCAGCGTTAACAACTTCCTCATCGGTGGCTTCTGCCTTTCCAAATTTGATATTATTTTTTATAGTATCTGAAAAGAGAAAAGCATCTTGTGGAACATAACCAATACTTTCTCTCAAACTACTCAAATTGGTTTGGGTAATATCTGTTCCGTCAATTAAAACTTGTCCAGAACTAACATCGTACAAGCGTCCAATAAGATCTAATATTGTTGATTTTCCTGAACCGGTTTTTCCAATAATGGCAAGTGTTTCACCTTGTTTTAATCTAAAACTAATATTTTTTAAGGCTTCAATATTGGTATCACCATAAGTAAAAGACACGTTTTTAAATTCGATGTTGCCTTGAATTTCGGTTGGTTCTTCAACATTGTTTTGAATTTCTGGCTGTAGTTTCAAAAATTCATTGATTCTTTTTTGGGAAGCTTCAGCTTGTTGTACAATTGAAGTTACCCAACCAACTGTGGCAACTGGCCACGTTAGCATATTAACATAAATGATGAATTCTGCAATAGTTCCTAAACTTTCAATTTCACCATTAATATATTGTAATCCACCAATATAAATGACTATCAAATTACTAAAACCAATAAGTAAAATCATCATTGGAAAAAAGAATGCCTGAACTCTAACTAAACTCAATTGCTTTTCTTTACTTTCTTCAGAGAGATTATCAAAATTAGTTGTGGTTTGTGGTTCTAATCCATAAGATTTAATAATGGTAATACCACTAAAAGTTTCTTGAGTAAACGTAGATAGCTTTGATAAATATACCTGAACAATAGTGCTTCTTTGGTGTATTTCTTTACTTAATTTATATATAATTACAGAAAGAATGGGTAAAGGAATAATGGTATATAAGGTGAGTTTTGGAGCTTCGTTGAACATGTAAATTAATGCTATAATAAACAACGTAGCTGTATTGATGGTGTACATAATTGCTGGCCCAGCATACATACGCACACGACTTACGTCTTCACTTATGCGATTCATTAAATCACCAGTTCTATTGCTTTTATAAAAGTTTAGAGAGAGCTTTTGATATTGTTGATAAACCTCATTTTTCAAGTCATATTCAATATACCTGGATACATTAATTATGGTTTGTCTCATTAAAAAAGTAAAAATCCCAGCAATAATGGCTGCGCCAATAATATAAAGAATCAATTCTCCTAATTCAGACTGAATGGTTCGTTCTCCAGAAGCCAAACCATTTTTATATTTTTCTACTACCGTAAAAATATCTTTTACAAGTCGTGGCGTAAATAATAGGAATATCCTTGCAACTATAGTAATGACAATACCTATGAGAAGCTTAAATTTATATTTAAAAAAGTATTTGTTTAAGTGTTGTAGTTCTCTCATCTATTACTTTGCTGAAAAGTATTTGCAAATTATGAACAAAGATATAGGTTTAAATACAATATTGAACAAATAGAAATAGTAACCATCGTAAAGTATTCATTATTTAACAAAACTATAAGACTTAACAGAAAAATAAACATCTGTAACATTGGCATAATTAAAAAACACTATTTTTGCAGACAAAGTTTTTAAGCTTTTATATTCATAATTTTTAAAGTTCTTTGGTTAATATGTTAAACAGAAGACATATACGTGTAAAAGTAATGCAATCGCTCTATGCCAATTTAGGTGGAGAAAGTGAAGATTTTAGTAAAGACCAAAAGTTTTTAATGCAGAGCATATATAGCATGTACGATCTTTATATTTTATTGATTTCTATTTTTATTGAAGTTAGAAACAAAGGAATCGATCAGATTGGAAAACAAAAACAAAAGCATCTAGCCACCAAAGAAGATAAAAATCCAAATACAAAATTTGTTAATAACGAAATTCTAAAATTCATGGGTGATAACGAATTGATTTTAGAAAAAATTAAACAACAAGAAACCATTGATTGGGATTTAGATAGTGAGTACATAGACATTATTTTCAAAGCCATCGTTTCGAGTAATGCTTATAAAAGTTATATGAAGACCAGAATGTCTAATTTTCAGCAGGACAAAGAATTTATTACTACCGTTTTTAGAGAGGTAATTGCGCCAAACGATAAGCTTTATGATTATATAGAAGACAAAAATCTAACTTGGTTAGACGATTTACCAACAATTAATACCACTATTTTAAAGCTGCTGCAAAAGTTAAGACCAAACCCTACAAAGACTTACTTATTGCCAGAATTGTATAGAGACGAAGACGATTTGAAGTTTGCTACAGATCTGTTTACAAAAACCCTTCTTAATCAAAATGAATTAAATGAGGAAATAAAACACAAAACCATAAATTGGGACTCTGAACGTTTAGCTTCCATTGACCTTGTCTTGATCCAAATGGCGATTTGTGAGTTGAAACATTTTCCTTCAATACCTGTAAAAGTTACCATTAATGAGTATTTAGAAATTGCCAAAGAATACTCAACGCCCAAAAGCAGTAATTTCATCAATGGTATTTTAGATAAATTGGTCAAAGAATATGAAGCCGATGGAAAGCTTAATAAAGTTGGTCGTGGATTACTATAAATATGCTGTGTAGTAGGCTTTGTAATAGCTAACAATTGTTAAGAATGAAATAAAAAGTTTTTAAACCATTAAATAATTGCTATTTTTACCAACCGAACGATAAAATACTTATTATGAAAAAATTTATGTTATGTTTAAGTGCAGTTTGCTTAATTGCATTTACGTCATGTAAAGACGATGCTACAAAAAAAATTGATGACACTAATGTAGCAGAAGCTGCAGAAAGAGATGCTAATGCTTCAAAATTTCCGGTAATACAATTTGATAAACAAGAACACGATTTTGGTACGATTGAAGCTAAAACAAATGTTGAAACGGTTTTTAATTATACCAATGTAGGTGAAGCACCATTAGTAATTACAGATATTAAAAGTTCTTGTGGTTGTACAGTACCTAAAGATTGGAGTACAGAGCCTTTGGCTGTTGGACAAACAGGTCACTTTACTGTAAAGTTTAATGGTAGCGGAACTAATAAGGTATCAAAAACCATTACTGTAACAGCAAATACAGAAAAAGGAACAGAAACTGTAAAGATTACAGCTTTTGTTATGCCAGATCCTAATGCTCAACCAGCTGCTGGAGCTTCTCCAGTTCAAGCACAATAAAAGTCTATGGGAGAAGGAATGAGTTCTTTTTTACCGTTTATCTTAATGTTTGTTGTTGTATATTTCTTTATGATTGCACCACAAATGAAACGCGCTAAAAAAGAAAAGAAATTTGCAGCCGAGTTAAAACGAGGTGATCGTGTGGTTACCAAAAGTGGTCTACATGGTAAAATTGTGGATCTAAATGAAAAAGATGGAAGCTGTGTGATAGAAACTATGGCTGGAAAAATTAAATTTGAGCGTTCTGCCATTTCTATGGAAATGAGCAATAAGTTAAATGCTTAAATTGTAAAAAATATGAGTTAAAAGGCTTCCAAATAGGAAGCCTTTTTTGTTTTTTGTCTTTCCGTACTTGATACGGAATCCACAATTCATGATAATTTTAAATAGTGGATACCCATTTTCATGGGAATGACAGACAGAATATTATTTTCTTTAAACCATAAGCTAACAATTCTTGTATTTGTCATTTAATCCAATTCCTTGAAGTATCATTGGTGCAATTTTTTCTATTCTGGTTTGTTTCGTAGCTTCACGCTTTGCAGTAGTTATATACTCACAATATTCTTTTTGTTTATAGGGAGATAATGCTTCAAAACCAGTTTTTAATTCTGTGTTTTTCTTTAGAACTTGCTGTAACTCATCAGGAATTGTAAAGGCTTTCTTGGTAGTCTTCTCTGGTTTTATTTCTTTACCTAGTTTTTGGTTTTCTATCGCTTCCTTTACGTAATCTAAAACAGCATTCTTATCGATCTCATCAACAGATTCAAAACGCATTTGCCTCATGGCTTTTGTTTTTTCTTGTGCATTAAGCAAGAGTTTCTTTTCATCTTTTAAAAACACACCATTAAAAAACCAGAGGCCAAAATGGTTCTTAAAAGCTCCTAAACCCAAAACGTTTTTACCATTCAAGCTATAAACTGGTGCACTCCATTTAAGTGTTTCCTCAAGTTCTGTAGCATTTATAATGTCTCTTAAAATGGCCAATGCTTCAGACCATTTGTCATGGGTTTCTATATATTCTTCTACTGATGTTACTTTTTTCATTGCCATTTTATGGTGTTTCGTTTAATGTTTTGGTATGAACTTTTTTAATTGTTTATACCTGTAGTTAAATGAAGTTCGTCTATTTTTTTAAGAAAGTCAAGTTTACAACCTATGTGATATATTGAATAATATGAGTTTACCAAATTCCTGCATAATTTAAATCTTCTCCTGAAAGATGATTTAGATAATCAAACTTTAACTTTGTTATCTGCCTAAAGTGCAAATAATCGTGAGCCAACCAATTGTCGTAAAAATGTTTTGCAGTTAAAATGCCTACTTTTGGATGATTATAAGCATTTTCCCAGGCAGGGTTTTTAAGAGATTCAATCCATTGTATTGAGTTTTCTCTTTCGTCAATAAACTTTTGGAGCATGGTATTATAATCTTGCTCTATATAATGTCTTTCTGTAACCCACCCTACTGGATTAATAGCTGGAGGTATGGTGTTCGGTTTTTCTAAAACCCATTGTGTTCTAAAACGAAAGTCTTCACGCTCTTCATCATATAAATGGCAAACAATCTCAAGCAAACACCATTTTTCAGGCACTTGTTTCCATAAGTACATGTCTTTATCCACATGCTTTAAAAGACCTAAAAAGACCTCTTTATTTTGTTTGAGCTGTTGGAGAACGAATTTCATATTATTTAGCTTTTTTTTGCGTGAGTTCTGCAATCTTACAAATTACTTGTGTAGCTTTTATTATACTTTCTACAGGCACATATTCATAACGACCATGAAAATTATGACCACCAGCAAAAATGTTTGGACAAGGTAAACCCATATAGCTTAATTGTGAACCATCAGTACCACCTCTTATAGGTTTTATAATAGGTTTGATATTAAGCTGTTTCATAGCTTCTTCTGCAATATCAACAATATGCATTACAGGCTCGACCTTTTCTTTCATGTTGAAGTATTGGTCTTTAATTTCAACAGTAATAAATTCTTCTTCATATTGATTATTGATTTCATCAGCAATGCGTTGAATTAATGCTTTACGAGCTTCAAATTTTTTTCTATCATGGTCACGAATAATATATTGTAAATAAGTGTTCTCGACATCTCCTTTTATAGAATATAAATGAAAAAAACCTTGGTAACCTTCTGTATGTTCTGGAGTTTCCAACCTTGGAAGTGAATTGATGAACTCTGTGGCAATGTATATGGAGTTGATCATTTTTCCTTTTGCACTTCCAGGATGCACACTTTTTCCTTTCACATGTATTTTGGCTCCAGCTGCATTAAAATTTTCGTATTCTAATTCTCCAACCTGACTTCCATCCATAGTATACGCCCAATCGGCCCCAAATTTTTCTACATCAAATTTATGCGCACCACGACCAATCTCTTCGTCAGGAGTAAAACCAACTCGGATTTTACCATGTTTGATTTCTGGATTATTAATAAGGTATTCCATTGCAGAAACAATTTCGCAGATACCTGCTTTATCATCAGCACCAAGAAGCGTAGAACCATCAGTTGTAATTAAAGTTTGACCTTTGTATAGCAATAAGTCTTCAAAATAATCAGGCGATAAAATAATATTGTCTTCTTCGTTAAGAACAATATCTTTCCCGTCATAATTTTCAATAATTTGAGGGTTCACATTGGTGCCTGAATAATCTGGAGACGTATCAAAATGAGAAATAAAGCCAATAGTTGGCACCTCGTGTTCTACGTTACTTGGCAATGTTGCCATAACATAAGCATTATCGTCTATTGTCACATCACTCATGCCAATGGTTTTCAACTCTTCCGCAAGCTTATTGGCTAAATCCCATTGTTTTTTTGTGCTAGGAGTTGTACTGGATTCTGGATCTGAAGTTGTATCTACTTTAACATAGCTTATGAATCTATCAGTAATTCGATCTTTGTTCATGTTTAGTTCTGATTTTAGTCAAAAATAAAAACTTCAAATAACAATATTGCATAATATGGCCTTAATTTAAAGTTGGTTTAAACTTTGTTTTAATATAAATTACAATTAATTTTAGCTAATTATTATTCAACAATTGAAAATGCGAAAGTTTTTAAGTACCATTATTCTTCTTTTATTTTCTTTTCAAAGTTTTTCTCAAAGTAAAGTTTACGATATTGGGTTTTTGGTAGACACTACCAATCCTGGCCTTGAGTCAATGTTAGATGAATTGGAAGACGAAATTAAAGCTATTGTAGGCGAAGATGCAGAAATCAAGTTTTCAAAAAAAAACAGACTCACAAACAATTTTGATTATGATCTTGCTCTAAAGAGATATAATGAACTTTTAGAAAATGAAACAGATATTATTATTGCATTTGGAGCAGTTAACAATGTAATTATTTCAGGATTGGAAAAGTACGATAAGCCTACAATTTTATTTGGAACAATAGGTGAAGACTTAATTGATCAACCACCTTTTAATAGTTTAGAAAAAATTGAAAATTTTACATCAATAGCAACAGTTCAGTCTTATAAGGAAGATTTAGCAGTTTTAAAAGAGATTACGTCTGCCAAACGTATTGGAGTAATGGTAGAAAATTCGTTTTTACAAACATCAGATTTAGAAAATTCATTTGCTGACTTTAGTGATGAATTAAATTTAGAATTAGATATTCTTCCGTTTAATACACTTGAAGAATTGTTAAGTAAAGTAGATGGATACGATGCCATTTATTTGGTTGGGGTATTTTATTTTACAGATGATCAAATAAAAACATTAGCGGATGAATTAATTAAAAAGAAAATAGCTTCATTTACAACAACACCTTTAATTGATGTAGAGAATGGATTGTTGGCAACAAACCATGATGCAACTGAAATCAGTCAATTTTTCAGGCGTATCGCTTTAAACGTAGAAGCTATTGTTTTAGACAATGAGTTTTCAAAAACAAGTTCGGTCATAGACCTTAAAAGAAATCTTACAATTAATTACAATACAGCCAGGAAATTAGACATTCCTTTAAAGTACAGTTTAATTGCAACTACCAATATTATTGGGAATACAACTGAAATTATTGCAGAGAAGAAGTACAATTTAGTTGATGTAATGCAAGAAGTTATCAACGAAAATCTAAAGCTAAAGACCACTGCACAAGACACCTTATTATCTAGTCAAGATTTAAAATTGGCTAAAAGTAATTATTTGCCCGATATTTATGCTTCGGCAACAGGCGCCTATGTAGATCCTAAACTGGCAGAAGTTGCCAATGGTCAGAGTCCGGAGGTTTCTACTTTTGGTAACATTACCTTAAGTCAAACTGTTTTTTCTGAAGCTGCCAATGCTAATATTAGCATTCAAAGATCATTACAGCAGGCTCAAAAAGAAAACTATAACAGTGAAGCATTAAATACAGTTTTTAATGCATCTACGGCATATTTTAATGCATTGATGTTAAAATCTAACTATCTCATTCAAAGTAAAAATTTAGAACTTACCAAAAGGAATTTACAGATTGCAACACACAATTATGAAGCCGGTCAATCTGGTAAATCTGATGTATTGCGTTTTAGAAGTGAAGCTTCTCAAAACACACAAACTATGATTGAAGCTCTTAATAGACTCAAGCAAGGTTTTAATGTATTGAATGAACTCCTTAATAATCCAATAGATACAAAGATTGATGTTGAAGAAGCCGAATTAAAGGAAGGCTTATTTAGTAATTACAATTATAAGCAACTAGGAAGTTTTCTAGATGACCCTAGATTGCGCAAACCATTTATAGATTTTCTTGTCCAAGAAGCTGTTACCAATGCTCCAGAGTTAAAGTTATTGGATTATAATTTAAAAGCAGCACAGCGAAGTGAACGTTTGTATGGCTCTGGACGATTTTTGCCAACCATTGCATTACAAGGACAGTATAATTATGAATTTAGCAGATCTGGTGCTGGTATTGAGTACCCCACAATTTTTCCAACGCCACCAGATGGCTATTACAATGTTGGATTGAATGTTACTTTGCCAATTTTTAATCAGAATAAGCAAAATATTAATAAACAAATTGCATCAATTCAATCAGACCAATTAAATACAAGTATTGATAATTTAAAATTGAGTATTCAAAGAAATATGAATGATGCCGTTTTGCAATTAATAAATCAAATTGCAAACATTGAACTTTCTAAAATTTTTGAAGAGACTGCAGAAGAGGCATTAGATCTGACGCAGACATCTTATGCCAATGGTGCTGTAAATATTGTTCAATTATTAGATGCACAAAATAATTATATACAAGCTCAATTAGCCAGTTCTAATGCTACATATAATTACTTATTAAGTTCTATGGAATTAGAGCGTGCTCTAGGAACTTTTTTCTTATTACAGACTGAAGAAGAACGACAAGAATTTATAACACGATTTTTAGAATATAGCAATAATAATTAATGACTATTTAATAAATGAAGTCAAAAATGATAAATCAAACAATCAGAATATTGAGCATTTTTTGTTTAATCATACTCAATAGTTCTTGTAAAGAAGAAAAACTAGTTGAAGAAATATTAAGACCTGTAAAATACAGCGAAGTTTCCTTTTTAGGCGGTGATAAAGCTAGAATATTTAGTGGTACGGCAAAGACAGAGAAAATTATCAATTTAAGTTTCAGAAATACGGGAATCATAACATTATTAGATATGAAACTTGGTCAACAGGTAAAAAAAGGACAGCTTTTAGCAAAATTAGACAATGTTCAATCACGTTTAAATTACGAAAGTGCTATTGAATCGAAAAATAGTGCTGAATCGCAAATGAACACTTCTAAACTAAATCTAAATAGAATAAGAACTCTATATGAAAAAGGAAGTTCGTCGTTAAGTGATTATGAGGCAGCAAAAAACTCATATCGAACTGCAGTTGCAAGTTTTGAATCTTCAAAGAGAAGTGTAGCCATTCAACAAGAGCAAATACGATACGGCTATTTATATGCACCTGAAGATGGAGCAATTGCTGCTGTTAATTCAGAAGTAGATGAAAATGTTTCTCCTGGTCAAACCATTGGTGTCTTAAATGCTGGTTCAGCTATAGAAATTGCTTTGGGTATTCCAGAAAGCATTATAAATGCAGTAAAAAAGGATATGGGAGTAAAAGTTACGTTTACTGCAATAGATGATACAACTTTTAGGGGCATAGTTTCGGAAGTAGCACCAGCTTTAGACCAAAATACATCTACATATCCAGTCCGTATAACCATTGTAGATTCAGATGAAAGAATAAAAAGTGGTATGGCAGCTAATGTAAATTTTGAGTTTGTAGATGAAGATATTTCTAAAAGAGAATTAATCATTCCTGCAAGCGGCGTAGGAGAAGATGCCAACGGTCGTTTTGTTTTTCTAATAGAAGGTAATGACAATAGTTACTATGTAAAAAAACAACCCATCGAAATAGGTGATTTAACACCAGATGGTTTTGAAGTTACTTCAGGATTGCAGGCAGGTCAAAAAATAGCCACTGCTGGATTACAAACCCTTCTTAATGGTCAAAAAGTAAAACTTAATTAAGCTTAATGAATTTAGCCAAGTTTTCAATAGAGAGAAATAGAATAACGCTTACTGTACTGGCAACAATTCTATTAATGGGTATGGTTATGTACCAATCTTTATCTAGAGATAGTATGCCACCATATACTGTAAGAGTTGCTACCATAGTATCTTCTTTTCCAGGAGCAAGTCCAGAACGTGTAGAACTTTTAGTAACAGATAAAGTTGAGAAAGTAACTCAAGAATTACCAGAACTTAAAGAAGTATCAAGTACGTCAAGAGCAGGTTTGTCTGTAGTAACTGTTGAATTGAAAGATGAAGTTAAACCAGAAAAACTACAAGCTGTTTGGGATAGATTACGAAGAAAATTAGAATCTATTCAAGGCTTACCTTCTGGTGTTAGTCCAAATTTAGACGATGATGGCATTGGCGAAGTTTTTGGTATAGCGGTAGGATTAATTTCAGATGGGTTTTCTTATGCAGAATCTAAAGAATATGTTGATGATATTAAAGACGATTTAATAAAGCTTGAGTTTGCTGCAAAGGTTGAACTAGGTGGCGTTCAAGATGAGCGTGTATTTGTAGAATTTGATAACGCTAGATTAAAAGAATATGGACTTTCGGCTTCGAAGTTACAAAGCGCGATTAGCGCAACTAATATTTTAAGTTCTGGAGGACAAGTCAATTTAGAAGACGAGCGAATTATTTTAGAACCAACGGGAAACTTTAATTCTGTTGAAGATATTTCAAACACTTTAGTACCGGTTGGAGATGGCTCCCAAATGGTTTATTTAGGAGATATAACTACCATAGTAAAAGGATATATAGATCCACCAACACAGATTGTAAAAGTCAATGGTCAAGATGCCATTTCTATGCATGTCAGTTTAAAAGAAGGTGCAAATGTAATTCAGCTCGGAAAAGATATAGATTTAGTAATCGACAAATGGAAAAAGAAGTTACCTGTTGGTCTTGAATTAGAAAGATTAGCGTCTTTGGACACCTATATTGATGTAAAAATTAGCGACTTTATTATTAATCTTATTCAGTCTATTTCAATTGTTTTGGTTGTCATGTTAATCTTTTTAGGATTACGCACAGGAGGCATCATTGCTAGCCTTATACCAATGGTAACTATAATGACACTTATGCTAATGGGTGTAATTGGTATGGGTCTTAATCAGGTAACATTAGCTGCACTTATTATGGCTTTAGGTATGATGGTAGACAACGCTATTGTTGTAGCCGAAACCATCATGGTTAAAATGGAAAACGGTATTAAAGCAAAAGATGCCGCTATTCAAGCTTGTGGTGAATTATTTACTCCTTTATTAATCTCTACGCTAACAACCTCGGCGGCATTTTTAGCATTTTATTTAGCAGAATCCACGATGGGCGATATTGTAGGACCTATTTTTGTTGTCATTTCTTTAGCATTGCTTTCTTCATGGATTATTGCGCTAACAGTAATTACGTTACTCTGTTATTTGTTCTTAAAAGTAAAACCAAAAGCAGAACAAAAGCCAAGTTTTATTGATAAAGCTATTCTTAAACTTAAGCATTTGTATAAAGATTTAATTCTAAAAGCACTTGCTTATAAAAAATTAGTGTTACTCGGAATAGTTGCTTTATTCATTCTTTCTTTATTTGGTTTCACAAAAATTGCTTTTATATTTTTTCCTGATAGTGATAGGAATATGGTAACAGTTGATATTAATTTAACACAAGGAACTAGAATTGAAACCACACAGAATTTAGTTGAGGAGATTGAAGATTTTATGAGAGATTCATTATTGGTGACAATGAGCAGAGAAAATGGAATAACCGATTGGTCATCCTATGTTGGAAAAGGTCCTGAATCTTATGATCTAGGATATACGCCCGATGAACCTGATGCAAGTTATGCCCATATGTTAGTAAATGTGTCTGATGCGATTTATAATAATATGATTGTTGGTAAACTTGATGCGTTTTGTTTCAATAATTTCCCAAATGCAGATGTCAAAGTAAGTCTTTTAGGTTCTGGTGGTGGTGGAACACCGATTGAAGTAAAAATTTCTGGTGATAATCCAGATGTTTTAGCAGAACTTTCTGAACAGGTTAAGCAAAAACTTGCTCAAATTTCAGGAACTAAAAATGTAAAAGACGATTGGGGACCAAAAAGTAAAAAGTTTGTAGTTTCTATAGACCAAAATAAAGCACAATTAGCTGGAGTATCCAATCAAGATATTGCAACATCTTTACAAACAGTACTTGATGGATTTAAGACAGGAGAATACAGAGAAGACGATAAGTCTATACCAATAATTATGCGTAGTGATGTGAGTCAACAACAGACGTTAGCATCTATTGAAACCTTAAATATTTATGCGCAAAATACTGGTAAAAGTGTCCCTTTATTGCAGGTAGCTAGCATTATACCGGAATGGCAATATGCCAAAATTAAACGATTAGATATAGATCGAACCATTATAGTCTCCAGTGAGTTAAAAGAAGGCGGAAATGCTTCAGCCATTATGAAAGAGTTAAACCCTTGGATGGCTGAACAAATTAAGATGTGGCCTGAAGAATACACCTACAAGTTTGGTGGTGATGCCGAAAATACAGCAGAAAATATGGGAGCCGTTATTGGATATCTTCCGCTTTCAGGATTTATTATTATTCTTTTACTGATTATTCAGTTCAATTCAGTTAGAAAGACTATTATGGTGGCTTCTACTATTCCATTGGGAATTATAGGTGTAGTGATTGGATTATTAATTTTTCAAGAACCATTTGGTTTTATGCCCTTTTTAGGTGTTATCTCATTAGCTGGAATTGTAATTAATAATGCGATAGTTTTGATAGATAGAATTCAAATTGAAGAAAGCGAAATTAAACGTCCAATTCAAGATGCTATTATTGCAGCCTGTTTGCAGCGCTTCAGACCTATTTTATTAGCAACTTTTACCACAGTACTTGGTTTAATCCCATTATATTTAAGTGGTGGAGAAATGTGGGAAGGTATGGCTGTGAGTATTATGGTTGGGTTATTGTTTGGGACTATAATTACTTTGTTATTTATACCTTCATTTTATAGTATATTATTTAAGGTAAGCTATTTAGATTACAAGTTTGATGATGCCTTAATGGAAGATTAGTTGTATGATAAACAAACTTCACACATACCGTTTCGAGTTGTTTTTTTTCAGTATAGTCAGCATATTATTTGGTTCTCTTTTTTTTCCAAAAGCGTTATTTGCAGATACTATTTTACCTATATTATTTTTAATTAATATTATAGCCGGTTTATTATTCTTTATAGAAAAGAGAAGGCAATCTTGGATAACTTTTGGATTATTTCTCATAGTACTTTTGGTGTTAGGTTATAAATTGGTTACACGATTGGAGAATGCATCTTTAAATTATTTAAGGTTCATTGCATACTTTATTTTTTATGTCCTTACAACATTAGAAATTATTCGCCAAGTCTGGAACGCGGAACGCGTAAATAAAAGCGTTATTTATGGCCTAATGAGTGGTTATATTGCTTTAGGGCTTTTAAGTTTTTTTACTTATTTCTGTATCGAATTAATTATTCCAGGATCATTTAGTGGTATAGACTATAATGGAATTAGGGTAGAGAAAGTAGATGCCTTATTATACTACAGTTACATTTCTTTAATGACTATTGGATATGGAGATATTACACCAGTCAATATTTTTTCACAAAAGGCTTCCATATTTTTTGCTATGATTGGACAGTTTTATTTGGTTATTATTACAGCTGTTGTAATAGAAAAATATATTAGGCACAGCAACAAGTAATATTTTACTTCATTGTGCCAAATAATAAATGATAAGAATTGTATTTTTGCAACTCAATACTTGAGCATGTACAAAATTTTAATTCGCCCTATCTTATTTTGGTTTGATCCTGAAAAAGTACATCATTTTACATTTAAACTTATTCGATTTCTGAATAAGACCCCATTATTATCTTCATTTATAAGAAGTATGTATTTTGTTGAGGATAAGCGATTAGAAAAACAGTTATTTGGATTGACATTTAAAAACCCAGTTGGTTTAGCAGCCGGATTTGATAAAGATGCCAAACTATTCAATGAGCTTTCAAATTTTGGTTTTGGTTTTATAGAAATAGGCACATTAACTCCTAAACCACAATCGGGTAATCCAAAGAAAAGGTTATTTAGACTAAAAGCTGATTCGGCAATTATAAATAGGATGGGTTTTAACAATGGCGGAGTTTTTGAGGCTGTAGAGAGGCTCAAAAAAAATAATCATCCGACTGCGCTTAAGGCAAAAGGTGTTTTGATAGGTGGTAATATTGGAAAAAATAAGCTCACCCCAAATGAAAATGCTGTTGATGATTATTTAATTTGCTTCGAAGCCTTATTTGATTATGTAGATTATTTTGTGGTTAATGTAAGTTCGCCAAATACTCCTAATCTCCGTGAATTACAAGATAAAGAACCTCTGACACGACTTTTAAACATTTTAAAAATGGAAAACCTCAAGAGGTCAAATCCAAAGCCTTTACTCTTAAAAATAGCTCCAGACCTAACCAACGAGCAATTAATTGATATTATAGATATTATTGAAACAACAAAGATAGATGGAGTAATTGCCACGAATACAACGATTTCTAGAGAAAGTTTAACAAGCAACAATAAATCTGAAACAGGAGGTTTGAGTGGAAAGCCACTAAATAAACGTTCAACTGAAGTCATTAAATTTTTGGCGGATAAAAGTAATAAAGCGTTTCCAATAATTGGAGTAGGAGGTATTCATTCTGCGTTTGATGCATTAGAAAAAATAAAAGCGGGCGCAGATTTAGTTCAGGTTTATACAGGTTTTATTTATGAAGGTCCTAAATTAATTAAGGAGATAAATAAAGCCTTACTTAATCACTAATTTTTTAGTGGTGCTTTCTCCTGAAACTGTTATAAATTTCAATAGATACAATCCGGAGATTTGAGATTCTAAATTTAGATGTATTGAATCTGTATTATTGTCTATCTTTTTTCGATTCACCATTTTTCCAAGAATATTGTACACTTCAATAGTTTCTAAATCCATTTCCTGAATGCTACTAATCACAATAAGACCATGACTCGGGTTTGGTGAAATGCCTATCTTATTAAGTTTTTCAAATTCTTTTGTATTTAAAACCGAAACCAAAGTGATCGTAAGTGTACCAATTTTATTACTATTAAAAGGACTTACACCTTGAAGACTAATTATATCTCCTTGGGGTGTGGTAACTTCATTAGGAGATTCATAATTTACACCACTGTCTGTTCCAGCATCTGTTGGGAACATATCCATAGAAATTGAAGTCTTCCATTCATTACTCATATCTAAAAGCGAATAACCATTTAATCCAATAAACCAATCTGGACTTGGCGCTATCATTGACACCAGGGTCAACAACGGAAAATCTTCACTCACTTTAACATCTGATAATGTAGCGGAACCCAAAGCGCCACTTGAAAAACTTTGTTGCAACCATTGGTCTGCATAAGAATTTGAGATTGCTGTATTTACTTCATTCATAAATTCAGTATTAATACCTTCTTCTGCAACATCCTTTATTCCTAAAGAAGCCATCTGATTAAGTTCAAAAAAAGTAACTGAATTATTATGTGTTGCTCCAACTAAATTAGACCAGTGAGGATTATTTGGCAAAGTACCATGGTCACTAGAATTCCAAACACTTGTGAATGTGATGTCGTAAGTAGCAATACTTTGACCGTTTAAGAATTGAAAATTTAATAAGTTGATACCTAAAAAAAGTAAAAGGACATTTTTTTTCATAACAATGGGATTGATGTTAAAATATGTCGATACAAACAGATATTACTTTCAGAAAAATAGTGGTAATTTTGAGGATATCAATTTTTGAATGTCTTCTGAAATAAAAATCATAGAATGTCCTAGAGATGCCATGCAAGGTATTAAAGATTTTATTCCAACCAAAAGTAAGGTAAAGTATATACAATCATTGCTTCGTGTTGGTTTTGATACTATAGATTTTGGAAGTTTTGTTTCGCCAAAAGCTATTCCGCAAATGGCAGATACCGCAAAGGTTTTAGAGCATTTGGATTTGAGTACTACAAAAAGTAAATTACTTGCTATTGTTGCTAATACTCGAGGCGCTAGTGATGCTTCCAAGTTTAGTCAAATAGATTATTTAGGTTATCCATTTTCTATTTCAGAGAATTTTCAGATGCGTAATACACATAAAACAATTGCACAATCTATAATTACCCTTAAAGAAATTTTAGAAATAGCAAATAAAACAAATAAAGAAGTTGTGGTTTATATTTCTATGGGTTTTGGCAATCCTTATGGAGACCCTTGGAATGTAGATATAGTTGGTAATTGGACTGAACACCTCTCAAACATGGGAGTAAAGATTTTATCATTGAGTGATACTATTGGGAGTTCAGATCCGGAAAATATTCATTATTTATTTTCCAATTTAATACGACAATACCAAGATATTGAGTTTGGTGCACATTTACATACAACACCAATGACATGGTTTGAAAAAGTTGATGCAGCATTTAAGGCTGGATGTTCTAGATTTGATGGAGCGATTCAAGGTTTTGGAGGCTGCCCCATGGCAAAAGATGAACTCACAGGAAATATGCCTACAGAAAAACTATTATCTTATTTTACTGCAAAGAAATTAAACAATCTTAATGCCTTATGTTTTGAAAGTGCTTTCAATGAAGCGACTTATATCTTTTCTCAATATCATTAGTTAACTATTTTATAAACAAAGCCTTGAGTTTTTTATTTAAAATAATTCTAAATAAGTCTTGATATTTTCATTTTCATTTTTATTTTTGCCAATGAAATAGTAAACTATTTATATTAAGTCTAAATAACAACAATAATGAAAAAAATACTATATACAATTGCATTTTTAATACCAACAATGTTTTGGGCGCAAACAGTTCAAGATTCAATTACCTTCAATCCTCAACAACAGTTGAATGCTGCACAACGTCTTTTATCTGGTAATTACGGCCAGGCAGTGACCGTTGGAGCATATGGAGAAATTACCTACAATCAACCTGAAGGGTCTAATGGTGAGCTTGATGTACAGAGGTTGGTATTATTGTTTGGATATAAGTTTAGTGATAAAGCTCAATTTGTAACAGAAGTAGAACTAGAACATGTTGAAGAAGTTTTTGTAGAGCAGGCTTTTGTGAACTATGCTGTTGCACCTAATTTTAGCGTAAGAGGAGGTTTAATGTTAGTACCGATGGGAATTGTTAACGAGTTTCATGAACCAACAACCTTTAACGGAGTAGAACGTCCTGCCGTAGATAATGTTATTATACCAACCACTTGGCGAGAAATAGGTGTAGGTGTTACGGGAAGATTTAATGATATTTCATTAGGTTATCAAGCGTATATCTTTAATGGATTTAAATCTACAACAGCAGATGGTGAAGGTGGTGTTAGTGGTTTTTTAGGTGGATCTAGTGGTTTACGTGGTGGACGCCAAAAAGGAATTAAATCTACCGTAAATAGTCCAACATTGTCAACGAAATTAGATTATTACGGAATTCCTGGATTACGTTTAGGCTTATCTGGATATTTTGGAAAGACTCAAGCAACAGATGATGTTGAAGATATAGATGGCGCAAACATAGGTGTTTCAATGATAGGCTTAGATGCTCGTTACGCATATCAACGTTTTGCGGCTCGTGGACAGTTTGTTCATACTAGTTTGAGCGATACTGCAGCATATAACGAATTAACAGGCAGAGATTTAGGAAGTCAGCTTCAAGGTTGGTATATAGAAGGGGCTTATAACTTATTGTCTCAGGATAAAAAGCAGCGTTTATTTGCCTTTGTAAGGTATGAAAAATACGATACTCATGCAGATAC
Organism: Gilvirhabdus luticola; assembly: GCF_040117515.1. Lineage (NCBI taxonomy): Bacteria > Pseudomonadati > Bacteroidota > Flavobacteriia > Flavobacteriales > Flavobacteriaceae > Gilvirhabdus > Gilvirhabdus luticola. The sequence goes on along the minus strand of NZ_JBEEEN010000002.1, from coordinate 17,097 downwards.
CGATGGAGATTTAATAAGAAATGACGCTTATAACAGAACAGATATTACTACTGGCATTAGTTATCACATAGCACCAGGTGTTGTATTAAAAGGAGATTATCAGTTTAGAGATAATGCCGTTTCTGGTGGAGATGTACAAGACAGATTAAACTTTGGAATTGGAGTTTGGTTCTAAAGTGTAAAATTTATAATTCCTTTAAAAGGGTTAATATTAAAACTAAAGTATTGTCCAAAAATTATACTTTCGTTTTTGGTATTTTGTTTACTGATAACAACAAAAAATTTGAATAACTTCGCAAAATGAATTTTAAACATTTAATTTTATCGGCCAGTGCAATTATCTTTTTGTCATTTGGGTTGCCAAAAATTATTCAGAAAAAAGTAGATAAAGAGATTAGTGCCACATTTAAAGTTGAAATGTTTTCATTTGAAGAAAAGATTATTTCAGATGAAATTACTAAAGACTTACCTTCGACATTTGGAGAACAAAACTTATTTGAAATTAAAGTAAAAGATTCATTATTAGGGTATGCTTATATTTCTAAAGCACCTAGCAAAACTGCAGAGTTTGATTATTTAGTGTTGTTTGACAAGGAGCTATTTGTACTTAAAACAAAAGTGCTAATTTATAGAGAAGAATACGGAGGTGAAATTGGTAGTAGGAGATGGCTCAAACAGTTTAACGGAAAGAGTAAAGCAGATGAAGTTATTTTTGAAGAAAATATTGTTGCAATTTCTGGAGCAACAATTTCTGTAAGATCAATGACCAAAGCTATAAATAACTTGCTGAAATCCCTTAAAATACTTCATCAAAAAAACATTATATAAATGTATACTAATGGGCTAATACTATCATTTCCAAAAGAAATTAAGCTTTTAATAGGTGTTTTCTTAATAGTATTAAGCATTGGTTTTTATATAGGTTTACTTTTTGTAGAAGAAACGTCTTCAGTAAACCCAAATGGTATTGAAGAACAATATTTAGGAAATGAAGAAAGTGAGGATGCTTTAGTTATGAAGTTTAGGAAAAGCGATCAAGAAATGCTAACACTAGTGCATAATCATGTTCTTTCAATGGCAATCATATTCTTTTTATTAGCAATAATAGTTTATACTACGCGACTAAATAAAACTTTAAAACTTTTTTTGATGATTGAGCCTTTTGTGTCAGTTCTTTTAACTTTTGGAGGAATTTATCTACTTTGGAAAGGTATTCTCTGGATGAAATATATTGTTATGTTTTCTGGCTCGCTTATGGTACTGTCTTACTCAATTTCGATTCTTATAATTTTCTTTCAGCTTTTTGAGAAAAAGAAGCATTATAAATAATACTTTATTTACTGATTTAAGTTGTATATTTGCACGCAATTAAATCTTAATTGCAACATGACATCACACCTAAATAAAATTGTTGGAGAAGGCTTAACATACGATGACGTCCTTTTAGTTCCGGCATTTTCAGAAGTTTTACCACGCGAAGTCAATATTCAAACTAAATTCACCAAGAATATTACAATTAATATTCCAATAGCTTCGGCAGCTATGGATACGGTTACAGAGAGTGCAATGGCTATTGCCATCGCTCGCGAAGGTGGCATTGGAGTATTGCACAAAAATATGTCTATAGAACAACAGGCACAGGAAGTTAGAAAAGTAAAAAGAGCCGAAAGCGGTATGATAATAGACCCTGTAACACTTCCTTTAACAGCTAAAGTTTTAGATGCTAAACAATACATGGCGGAACATAGTATAGGTGGAATTCCTATTGTTGACAACAAGGGAATATTAAAAGGTATTGTAACCAACAGAGATTTAAGATTTGAAAAAAATAATGATCGACCTATAGTTGAGGTGATGACCAATGAAAATTTGGTAACAGCCGCTGTTGGAACATCTTTGAAAGATGCAGAAGGAATACTTCAAGAAAAGAAAATTGAAAAATTACCTGTTGTTAATGATGATTTTAAATTGGTAGGTCTAATTACTTTTAGAGATATTACAAAGCTTACGCAAAAACCAATTGGAAATAAAGACACTTATGGAAGATTAAGAGTTGCAGCCGCGATTGGTGTTACACCAGATGCCATAAAAAGAGCTGAAGCATTAGTAAATGCAAGTATTGATGCCATAATTATAGATACAGCCCATGGACATTCAAAAGGTGTAGTTTCGGTTTTAAAAGAAATCAAAACTAAATTTCCTTCTCTTGAAATAGTAGTTGGAAATATAGCAACTGGAGCAGCAGCAAAATATTTGGTTGAAGCAGGAGCAGACGCTGTAAAAGTTGGAATTGGTCCTGGATCAATTTGTACTACTAGAGTAGTTGCTGGTGTTGGCTTCCCTCAATTTTCAGCGGTGCTTGAAGTTGCCAATGCTATTAAAGGAACTGGAGTACCAGTCATTGCCGATGGCGGTATACGTTATACAGGTGATATCCCTAAAGCAATAGCTGCTGGAGCTGACTGTGTGATGTTAGGGTCATTGTTAGCTGGGACAAAAGAATCTCCTGGTGAAACCATAATTTATGAAGGAAGAAAATTTAAATCCTATCGTGGAATGGGTTCTGTTGAAGCCATGACACAAGGAAGTAAGGATAGATACTTTCAGGATGTTGAAGACGACATCAAAAAATTAGTGCCAGAAGGAATTGTTGGTCGTGTACCGTACAAAGGTGAGTTGTATGAAAGTATTCACCAATTTGTTGGAGGTTTAAGAGCAGGAATGGGTTATTGTGGAGCGAAGGATATTGCAACATTAAAGGAATCTGGACAATTTGTGAAAATTACCGCATCTGGGATTAATGAAAGCCATCCACATAATGTGACTATTACCAAAGAGTCCCCTAATTATTCCAGGTAAAATTATAAAGCTATATTAAAGTCTAACCGAACTCTATTTCCAGATTCTTTGGTTATTCCAAACGGGACAAGTTGATTAACTACAAAAAACCTTAATTTCAGGTTCATTTTTTCGCCAAGCATATAACCAGCCATAAATTCAAACCCTTTAAAATTGGTTAATCTACCATCTGGTGAGCCTTGAGAGGAATAATCCCAACGCGTCCAATCATTTTGAGCAAGAAAATCCACAGCTGCATATTTTTCTAAATATGTGTATGTAACGAGAACTTTCCAGTCCCCTTTTTTATTTAAATTACCTAAACTAGAAGAAGCAATGACGCCTTCTTTTTGATTAGTGAAATCTTGAGGTATAGAGCTGTTTTTCTCCAAATCACTTAAATTGAAATAGTAATCAATGCCTGTGACAATTTTTGGTTTATCTAATATTTGAGCCTTTGTGCCTAAATTTAGGATGGAGTAGTTAATAGCATAGGTTTCATTTCCATCGGGAATATCAGGCATTTTATTAAAATAATAAATGCTTGGGTAAAAAATGATTTTATTATTTAAGAATGATCCTACAGCTTGTAAGCCTTGAAAGTAACTATCTTTGCGAAACGATGTGCCATTAGTTATTACAATAAAATGTCCTGCATTAATTGAAATAGATTGTAATAAAGAAGTTTCAATATTAAATTTAGCTTTTATAGCAACTCCTTCTGGAAATACGTTGTCGCTCCAAAAGAGCTCGTTTTGTTTTTCAAAAGGATATGTATTTTTCCCAATCCAGGCAGTTAACCAATTGTGATAAAATTCAGCGTAAGCCTTTTCTAGAGCTATTGGCAAACCACCAAATTCTTTATTACCACTTCCAAGTGTAAGTTGAGGGTCTTGTTGTTTTTTTGGGTCACCAGTCCTTATCCTTGCACCAAAAGATACCCAATTTTTGTAACTGTATGAAATCCCAAATCTTAATCTATATCTTAAACGAGTTCGGTCTTCACGATAAGTTCCATCAGATTTTTTTGAATGCCAATCTTGTTCAATTCTAAATCTAAAATCGCCGTTAAAAGATAATTTTGAAGTATTTTGATCCTCTTGTGCAATTAAAAATGAATATATAAATAGAAGCAAGAGTACAGCAACAATTTTTTTCATAAATGGTTTAATCAAAATTTTGAAATCTAAAAGTATGCAGATTTATTAAATTTAGAAATTCATCTAAATATTATTTGATTTTTATAAAGGAAATTTAGTTTTAAACAAAGAAAAGAGCTGTGTTAAAATCTATAGTTGAAACTAAAGTATATTTGATTTTTATTATAAGATAATGAGATGTTATACTTGCTCTGTTCATAGGGTTTTGTAAAAAGGTATGTGCTTCCAATTCCTATGCCTGCACCAGCTAAAACATCCCAGATATCGTGCCAGCCGTCAGGACCTTCCATACGACTAACACCAACAATAGAAGCTAGAAAATAAGCATATTTTCCATATTTCCAACCATAGCGTCTTTGTATAAAGGCTGCTCCGGTAAATGCTGAAGTTGTATGACCAGAGGGAAATGCATCATATAGATTTCTACCTTCAGGCCGTGGTTTTCTAACAATCTTTTTTAATGCTTGAGTTACAACAAAACTTGTAGCATAAGAAAAAGCAAACTGTTTTGTTCCTTCCCAATCCTTTTTAAATATAGTAGTTAGCCCAGCAGCCGCTGGTAAAGCAAGTTGTAAAATATCTCCAGTATCTTCCAATACATATTCCCATTTTTCATGAGTGCCTCCATCATTTACCTGACTATTACAGAATTTTATGCCTATTATCGAAATAATAAAGCAAACTAACATGCAGAGATTCTTACAATTAGACATATAAGATGTTTCTGTCTTATTAACTTAATTAGCATAAAAATTATTGTTATCAATCGCTTTAGTTTCATAAGAAAGTTGATATTTTGGTGTTAGATCAAAGGTTTACTTATAAAAACTATAAAGATTTTCATAAAATTTGTTTCTTTAAAACCTTAAATGTCAATACTAAATCATCTATCAAATCGTTTGATATTGCAGCTTGCTTTATAGGTTAATATTCCTATTTTTGCATGAATTATAATCTGGTTAATTAAATGAAATTAAAACATATTTGTACTTTTTTATTCGTATTCATGTCATCTATAGCTATAGCTCAAGTTTCAAAAGATGACATTCTTTTTACAGTAGATGATGACAAGGTTTTTGCTACAGAATTTGTAAGAGTTTATAATAAGAATTTAGATTTGGTTCAAGACGAATCCCAAAAAGATATAGATGCCTATTTAGAGTTATTTATAAATTATAAACTAAAACTAAAAGAAGCCAAAGATCTAGAGTTCGATAAGAAAGCATCATATTTAAGAGAGCTTTCCAATTATAAAAAGCAGCTAGCAAAAAATTACTTAACGGACAATAAGGTTACAGATGAATTAATTGCTGAAGCTTATCAAAGAACAATCAATGAGGTTAAGGCAAGTCATATACTAATTAAACTGTCTGAAGATGCAAGTCCAAAAGATACTCTTGAAGTTTATAACGAAATTCTAAAATTAAGGGATAGATTAGTTAATGAAGGCTTTGAAAATGTGAAAAACGATGTTCATGATGGCAAAAGAATTTTTGCTGAAGGATTGGGTTATTTTTCATGTTTTAAAATGGTTTACGATTTTGAAAATGCAGCATACAATACCAATATAGGAGAAGTATCAATGCCTTTTAGAACTAATTTTGGATATCATATAGTTCAGGTCTATGACAAACGTAAATCTCGAGGAGAAGTTACAGTTGGAAATATTATGGTAAGTACCACTGAAAAAGACTCTCTCCAAGGAAGTCCTGAAGAAAGAATAGCAGATATTTACAAAAAACTGTCTCAAGGAGAAGATTTTGAGTCTTTAGCCAAACAATTTTCTGATGATAAGAGTTCAGCAAGTAAAGGAGGTAAAATGGAGCCTTTTTCAGGAGGACAGTTAAGCTCTGAAATTTTTGAGGATCAAGCATTTAATCTGAAAAATATAGGGGACGTTTCAGCTCCTTTCAAAACTAAATTTGGATGGCACATCATAAAGCTTTTTGATAAAAAAGAAGTTGAGTCTTTTGAAGAGCTTAAACCAGAATTAGAAGTAAAAGTAAAACGTGATTCTCGCTCAAAGTTAATTAATAATGCATTGGTTGACGAATTGAAGAAGAGATATCAAATTACTGTTAATCAGGACGATCTTTCTTATTTTGAATCGATACTAAATGATGATTATTATAAAAAAACTTGGACTTTACCTTCCGATTTTGATGGATCCAAAACTCTGGTAAAAATTGAAAGTAAGACAGTACCTTATTCAGAGTTTGGAAATTTTTTATTGAGAATCCAGCGCAGAATGAAGCCCAACGTGTCTTTTAAAGACATCATTTCTGACAACTTTAATATTTTTCTTAATCAAAATCTAATTCAGTTTCAGGAAGATAATTTGGAGAATGAAAATGAAGACTTTGCTAATATTGTAGGAGAATATCGTGATGGATTATTGTTATTTGACATGATGGAAACCAGAATCTGGAATGTTGCAACAACAGATTCTATTGGCTTGAAATCATTTTATGAAAGCAATAAAGAAAATTATTTTGTCGATGAAAGATTAGATGCCATTGTAGCATCTTCGGCAAACGAGGAAGACATCCAAAAAGTTTTAGAAATGCTAAAACAAGGCAAAACACCTGACCAGATTAAAGAAACTCTTAATATTAATGGTAAGGTTAGCGTTATTTTCACAACTGGAATTATGGAAAGGAAACACCAATCAATTCCAGAAGGGCTTGTTTTCAAAGAAGGAATTTCAGAAGTATATAAACATAATGATAGTTTCGTAATTGTTAAAGTCAAATCTGTTTTGCCTAAAGAGTTAAAATCTTTTGATGATTCTAAAGGAAAAATTATCAGCGATTATCAAGCATACAAAGAAGAAACATGGCTTTCAGAATTGCATAACAAGTATAAGGTAAATGTCAACCAAGACGTTCTAAACAAAGTCAAAGATCAGATAAATAATTAATAGAATTGCAAAGCAAAAATAGTATAGTACTTATTTTATTTGTTTTATTTTTTTCCTGTGATTTTTTTAAAAAGGAAGAAGATAAAACACCTATTGCAAGAGTTAATGATATTTATTTATATAAAGAAGACATTGAGAATATTATACCAGAAAACTCAACAAAAGAAGATAGTGCTTTATTGGTTACCAATTATATTAATCGTTGGGCAACTCAACAACTTCTGGTCAACGGCGCGTTGGTCAACTTAAGCGAAGAAAAGCAAAGAACCTTTAACAAGCTTGTAAAGCAATACAAGAATGATCTGTTTTCGAAAGCATATTTAGAAGCTTTGGTCAAAAGAAGTATTGATACCACTGTTACAATTGAAGAAGCCCAAATTTTCTATGAACAAAATTCGGATGCCTTTAAACTCAATGAAGACCTCATCAAGTTTAGATACATAAATATCAGTGAAAACAGACAAGATTTTGACGAAATCACATCAAAGTTTAAACGTTTTAATGCAGAAGATAAAAAAGAATTAGATTCGATTTCAATTCAGTTCAAATCGTACTCATTAAACGATTCTATTTGGATAAAAGTAAGACAAGTAATAGACAAGATTCCTGCGCTTACTATTGAAAATGAAAGTCAACTGTTAAAAAAATCTAATTTTATACAACTCAAAGATTCATTAGGAGTATATTTGATGCAAATTAATGATGTTTTATTGCGTAATAGTGAAGCTCCATTAGAATATGTAAAACCGACCATTGATCAAATCGTTATTAATAAAAGAAAATTAGAGCTCATACGAGAATTAGAAAAGGATATTACAAAAGATGCTATTAAAAATAAACAATTTGAAATTTACAATTAGCCTAAAATATATACTAACGTTAAGTATAATTTTATCTACAATCCATACCTCAATTTCACAAGAGGTTATTGAAGATGAAACAGACAAAAAAGCAGATACTTTAGCTTTAGTCGCAAATAATTCTGAAACTACCAATGCAATTGCAGACACCACAAACTCATTCAAACCGATTAAAGTTGATGGGGTTGCAGCCGTAGTGGGCGATTATATTATTTTGGAATCCGATATTGATCAAACGCTGCAACAATTAAAGGCTCAAGGAATTTCAACGGCAGACGTTACACGTTGTCAATTGTTTGGTAAGTTGTTAGAAGATAAATTGTATGCACATCATGCTATTCAAGATAGTATTGTAGTTTCAGATACCGAAATCCGTTCTTATGTAGATCAGCAAATTCAGGCTTTTTTACAACAAACCAACGGTTCTATGGAGGAACTATTGAAAATATATAATAAAGAAGATGAAAAAAGCTTAAAGGACGAAATGTTCGAAATTAATAAAAGCGGTAAGCTTTCAAGTGAAATGCAAACAAAGATTATTGATGAAATTGAAATTACTCCAGACGAAGTAAGACAATTTTTCAATAAAATACCTGAAGATCAAAGACCTACGTTTGGTACAGAACTTAAAGTTGCCCAAATAGTTATTGAACCAAAAGTTAGTGAAGAAGATAAGCAGAAAGTTATAAACCAGTTAAAAGAGTTTAAAGCCGATGTTGAAGATAATGGAGCAAGCTTTAGGTCTAAAGTGGTACTGTACTCTGATGATAAAGCATCAATAAGAAGCGGAGGAAAATATACACTCAACAGAAAACAACCAAGAATGGTTAAAGAGTTTAGAGAAGTAGCTTTTTCATTACAAGAAGGAGAAATTTCTGAACCGTTTGAAACAGAGTTTGGATTTCATATTATTTATTTAGAAAAGATTAGAGGACAAGAATATGATGTAAGTCATATTTTACGAATACCCGAAGTTTCCAATGAAGCTATAAATGAAGCTAAAGAACAATTAACTAAAATTAGGGAGCGCATTGTAAACGGAGATATATCTTTTGCAGATGCCGCCAGAGAATCTAGTGAGGAAAAAGAAACCAAGAATGATGGTGGTCAGCTTATAAATCCAGCAACGCAAGATTATAACTTTGAATTGACCAAGATGGATCCTGAATTGTATGGCCAAATTCAAAACTTAAAAGATAACGAAGTTAGTCTAGTGCTTACAGATCAAGATAGAACAGGAAAAATCAAATTCAAAATTCTAACAGTTACAGATAGAATTGATGAGCATGAAGCAGATTATGCAAGAGATTATCTAAAAATAAAAGAATTAGCGCTTAACGAAAAACGGTTAAAAGAAATTGAAAAATGGCAAAATGAAAAAATCATGGACACTTATATTAAGATAAGTGATGAGCATAAAAATTGTGATTTTTCAAGTAATTGGTTAAAAGAATAGCATGTCAGATGTAGCAGCCATTGAGCAATTTGTAAAAAAATACAAACAACTAAAAGCAGAAGTTGCCAAAGTAATTATTGGGCAAGATGATGTAGTAAATCAAATCTTGATTTCGATTTTTTCAGGTGGTCACTCGCTGTTAATTGGGGTGCCTGGACTAGCAAAAACATTAATGATCAATACTATTGCCCAAGCATTGGGACTAGACTTTAAACGTATTCAATTCACACCAGATCTAATGCCTAGTGATATTTTAGGAAGTGAAATTTTGGATGAAAATAGAGCTTTTAAATTTATCAAAGGTCCAATATTTGCAAATATTATTCTAGCAGACGAAATTAACAGAACACCTCCAAAAACACAATCAGCATTATTAGAGGCTATGCAAGAAAAGGCTGTGACAGTTGCAGGGCATCATTATAAGTTAAGTTTGCCTTATTTTGTTTTGGCTACACAAAACCCAATTGAACAGGAAGGAACATACCCTTTGCCAGAAGCACAATTGGATCGGTTTATGTTTGCTATCAATTTAGATTACCCAAGTTTTAAAGAAGAAGTAGAAGTTGTTAAATCCACTACTTCTGATGATGAAGTAATTGTTAACCCATTGTTTACTGCTGAAGAAATCATAAGCTATCAACATTTAGTTCGTAGAATTCCAGTTGCTGACAATGTAATTGAATATGCAGTAAATTTAGTTAATAAGACTAGACCAAATGGTGAATCTGCAACAGATTTTGTCAAGAACTATATTGATTGGGGTGCAGGGCCAAGGGCTTCACAGAATTTAATTTTGGCAGCAAAAACACATGCAGCAATTCATGGTAAATTTTCTCCAGACATTGAAGATGTTCAGGCCGTTACCGATAGTATTTTAAGACACAGGATAATAAAGAATTATAAAGCTGATGCAGAAGGCATTTCAGAAGAACAAATTATAAAAGATTTGTTGTAGTCATTAATCTTTGATTAATTTATCTACTTGTATTTTCTCATCAATTTCCTTATCATACAAAAACACAAACATACTTGCCATCATATCTTGTTGTATTGCGGTTGTATTATTGGTTTTTAAAACCAGTTCATATTTACGGTTAGGATAGAGCATAATGCCTTTTCTGCTGGAAAAATCTGAAACTTTTTGTAAACCGATTTTATCATTATAGTTATTGATAACGGAAGTGAACAAAGTAGAATCTAATGTCTTGTCTCTAAATGATAATGCTTCTGCAAAAGGGTGTAAGTGAGAAACAATATAATGCATTGTAGTACTATCTTTTAAATGCAACTGATTCGTTATGTCATAACTAAAAGTTGCTTTCCCAGGAAAAATTACCCAATGCCCTGATAGACTTTCGCCTTTTTCGGTTAAGTAACTATGATTCTTGGTTTCTACAGGTAAACAAAAAGAAGGGTTTTTTTCGGTTGGACCTTTAAATGGGTTTTGACTATCATAAGGCAGCATTATAAAAACAGTTTTACTCATTAAAGGCTTCAGTTTGTTGGTTTGGTTTTTGTAGCCAATATTTAATCTGTGCTTTACATTTATAATTTCGTTTTTAATATTGTGATTTAATGTTTGTGTAGTTAATATCAGGTTTTCGTTTGTAAAAATAGGTACACCAAAACCTTCAGGTAATTTGTATTTTTCAATACCATTGCTCATTGTCGTTAATCTTGGGTATTGTTCTCCAATTCTACTGTTTAAATTCCATTTTAATAAATGATCGTTTCCAAAAAAATCAATATTACTATGACACATAAAGCCCGTTGACAGGGTGTCTTTTTCATTACTGCTAATAGGTAATGTTTCGAAAGAAGTTAGCCAAACCAAATCTTCCTTGTTTGAATCTATTTGAAATGTACCTTGGGCTTTTGGCCCTTCCATTGATTTATATATACCATCTACAAGAAGGCTTGGAGATGTAAAAGAAATCATTGTATCTGTTTTGTTAGTTTCCCAAGAGTTATCAATAATAGAAAGTTTGTGAAGTAATTGCGTTTTAACTATAGCTTTATGTCTGTTTGAAAGGTTTAAATAATAGATTCCGCAAATAACAAATCCTACTAGACATACCAAGACTGAATATTTCACTATTTTAGCTCTCATAAGGTAAAATTAATGTTTTTTAAAACACTAAGAACAGAACGTTTTGTTATTAGATTATTATTGGTAATTAGTTTTCTGTTGCCTTTTTTTTGGACGTTTCCAGTGTGGCTGTCTGAAAGAATTTTTCCAAGAGTTCCTCTCATTTTTTCAGAACAAATTTTAAACTATCAGATGGAGCTATTTCTATTAATTGTGTTTGGAATTACGTTGCTCTGGTTTTTAATAAAGGATAAAGGATTTGGAGGATTGTTTTTTTTTCTCACTTATGTATTTTTATGTTTGCTTGACCAAACAAGAATCCAACCCTTTTTTTTTGAAATTGCTATCATTATTTTCCTCTATTGGTTTTTTAGGAATGATTTTAAGCACTTCAAAACAGCATTTTTAATCCTAATGGCTGGAACCTATATTTGGAGTGGTCTACACAAAGCACATCCTTTTTTTTATGAAGTGTGGTATGGAGGTTTAGAAAAAAGGATTCCTTTTGTCCCACAAATTTTAAGACAACTATTTACCTGGATGGTCCCTTTTTTAGAATTTAGTTTTGGGTTAGCATTACTGTTCAATAAAACGAGAAAACTGGGCATCTGGATGTTGGCTTTGATGCATTCAATGATTTTAATAACATTTTTAGTTAGTGGTATTGGTTTTACAGTATTTCCTTTAAATGTAATTAATGTACTATTTCTTTTTTGGTTGTGTTATCGTATGGATTGGACGATAATTTATCTTAAAAACATCAATTTAAAATTAAAATCGATTATGATTTATGCCTTAATTCTTCCAGCGTTTAATTTCGTGGGATTGTACGATCATTTTCTGGCGTTTAGTTATTTTTCTGGGAAACCAGATTATTGTAATATCATTTTTAAAAATGAAAAAGCTATTGAAACCTTACCTGATGGTGTAAAAAAAATAGTGAGAACTTATGAAGGACAATATTATTTAAATGTCAACGAATGGAGTGTAAATAATGTAAAAGTGCTATGTTACCCAGAAGACAGAGTATATTCATGTTTACAGTCTTATATAGAACAATTTTCTGGAAGGGGAACAACAACTATTCAGTTATATAAAAAGTGAGGGTATCAAACAGGATTTTTGGATTAGATTTAATGAGAGCTATGGCAATTTTTATGGTTGTTATATCACATATTCATTGGATAGTTCCAGAAATGGATGGCTTATTGTCAAGTTTGATGAGTTTGTCGGGATTTCTGGGTGTAGAAGTGTTTTTTGTATTAAGTGGGTTTTTAATAGGAAGAATTTTATACAATTTATACACATCAGAGAAATTTAACTTTTCAAGAGTATTTTATTTTTGGATTCGTCGTTGGTTTAGAACATTACCTAATTATTATTTAGTACTTGCTATAAATATTTTTATTGCTATTTACCTCAATATTGGATTTCCAGAACATCTTTGGCAATATGCATTTTTTATTCAAAATTTTGCTTGGCAAATGCCTGATTTTTTTCCTGAATCATGGAGTTTGTCAATTGAAGAGTTTGCGTACATCATTGGTCCTTTGATGTTGTATTCAGGGCTTTTTGTTAAAACTAAATATTCAAGATCAAAAATGTTTTTAGGCATAACAATTATAATTATTTCATTTTTCACGATCACTAAATACATCTATACAATTGGCAATACTATGAATACTATGAATTATTGGAATCTTAATTTAAAAGCTGTGGTTTTATATAGGATAGATGCTATTTATTACGGTGTTTTAGCAGCTTATATTTCATTGGTCAAACCAAAGTTTTGGAAAAGTATAAAATATAAGTCGGTAATTTTGGGTATTGCAATTATTTTGAGTTTGAATGTCTTTATATCTGCTAGGCAAATTTTTATTGAGTCTCATAATATATTTTGGAATTTATTTTACCTACCAATTAATACTATTGCAATTATGTTTTTGCTTCCTTTTTTAAGTCAGTTAACTAAAGCACCAAAACTAATCTTAAAACCTATTACTTTTTTGAGTGTAATATCATATTCTATGTATCTATTACACTATTCTATAATTTTACAACTGCTTAAAATCTATATACCTACTGAAAATTTAGCAATTTTTGATACTCTAATTTATATTTTGGTATATCTGTGTATAGTAGTACTATTGTCTTATATCTTATATACTATTTATGAGAGACCAATGATGAATTTAAGGGATAAACCATTTTTTATTAAACGATATTTGAACAAATAATTTTTTGTTGAAAATGAATGATATAGATTTTAATTATTTGCTTATTAAATATTTAAATAGCATAAAACACAATATGTTAAGCGTGATTTTTTGACAGATTTATAATTTGCGATATCTCAAATTGAGAAAATATAATTTTTGACAATAAAATAGCATTTAAAATTGCTATATTTTATAATATTAATCTATTTTGTGTAAGTTTTAAAAAAGATACTATTATTTGTACTTTTGCTAGACTTTTAAATAGGACAATAAACTCAATAAATATACTATGGCATTTGATATAGAAATGATTAAAAAGGTTTATGCTAATGTTGCTAAACGTGTTGATAAAGCACGTGAAGTTGTAGGTAAACCGTTAACACTATCTGAAAAGATTTTGTATTCGCACCTATGGGATGGCAACCCAACTAAAGCATTTGTTCGAGGTAAAGATTATGTGGATTTTGCGCCAGATAGAATTGCCTGCCAAGATGCTACTGCGCAAATGGCATTACTTCAGTTCATGCAAGCTGGAAAGCCTAAAGTAGCTGTGCCAACGACAGTGCATTGTGATCACTTAATTCAAGCTAAACAAGGAGCAGCTCAAGATTTAAAAAGAGCTAATGATGTTAGTAGTGAAGTGTTTGATTTTTTAGCCTCTGTATCAAATAAATATGGTATAGGTTTCTGGAAACCTGGAGCAGGAATTATTCATCAAGTGGTTTTAGAAAATTATGCATTTCCAGGTGGTATGATGATTGGTACTGACTCACATACAGTAAATGCTGGAGGCTTGGGCATGGTTGCTATAGGAGTTGGCGGAGCAGATGCGGTAGATGTGATGGCTGGAATGGCTTGGGAATTAAAGTTCCCTAAACTTATTGGAGTTAAACTAACTGGAAAATTGAGCGGTTGGACATCTGCTAAAGATGTCATTCTTAAAGTTGCTGGTATTTTAACTGTTAAAGGAGGTACTGGATGTATTTTAGAATACTTTGGTCCAGGTGCTAAAAACTTATCATGCACAGGAAAAGGAACTATTTGTAATATGGGTGCAGAGATAGGTGCAACTACATCGACGTTTGGTTATGATAATTCTATGGAACGTTATCTACGTGCAACAGACAGAGCAGATGTTGCAGATGCTGCAAATCAAGTTAAAGAATATTTAACCGCAGATCCAGAAGTTTATGAAAATCCAGAACAATATTTTGATCAACTTATCGAGATAGATTTAGATACTTTACGTCCACATTTAAACGGTCCTTTTACACCAGATTTAGCAACGCCGGTAGGTGAACTTGGTGAAAAAGCTAAAGCCAATGGTTGGCCTATTAAAGTAGATTGGGGACTTATTGGCTCTTGTACAAATTCATCTTATGAAGATTTAACTAGAGCAGCTTCAATTGCAAAACAAGCTGTGGATAAAAAAATAAAGGCAAAATCTGATTTTGGTATAAATCCAGGTTCGGAGCAAATTCGTTTTACAGCAGAGCGTGACGGAATTCTCAAAATATTTGAAGATCTTGATGCTACTGTATTTACGAATGCCTGTGGACCGTGTATAGGTCAATGGGATAGAAGTGATTTAAAAGGTGACGAGAAAAATACCATAGTACATTCTTTCAATAGAAACTTTTCTAAACGTGCCGATGGGAATCCAAATACACATGCTTTTGTAGGTTCTCCAGAAATGGTTGCTGCAATTGCAATTTCGGGACGTTTGGATTTTGACCCAATGAACGACACACTGATTAACGAAAATGGCGATTATGTAAAACTAGATGAACCTAGAGGTATTGAACTACCTCCTTTGGGCTTTGATGTAGAAGATGCAGGTTATGTAGAACCAGTTTCAGATGGAAGTGGTGTTCAGGTGTCGGTAAGTCCAACTTCTGAAAGACTTCAATTATTAACACCTTTTGAACCTATTGGCAATGAAATAAAAGGCGCGAAATTATTGATTAAAGCCTTTGGAAAATGTACAACAGATCATATTTCTATGGCCGGACCATGGTTACGCTTCAGAGGTCATTTAGACAATATTTCCAATAACTGTCTAATAGGTGCTGTAAATGCTTTTGGCAAAAAAACCAACTTTGTAAAAAATCAGTTAACTGGTGAATATGGTGGTGTTCCAGATGTTCAAAGAGCTTACAAAGCCGAAGGAATTAAGACTATAGTTGTTGGTGACCATAATTATGGTGAAGGTTCATCTCGTGAGCATGCAGCTATGGAGCCTAGACATCTTGGAGTTGCAGCAGTAATTGTAAAATCTTTTGCTCGTATTCATGAAACCAATTTGAAAAAGCAAGGCATGTTAGGTTTAACATTCGCTAACGAAAATGATTATGATTTGATTCTTGAAGATGATACATTTAACTTTTTAGATTTAAATGAATTTGCACCAGGAAAACAATTAACTCTAGAAGTTGTTCATTCTGATGGGAATAAAGATATTATCAAGTTGAATCATACTTATAACCATTCTCAAATAGAATGGTTTAAAGAAGGTTCTGCGCTGAACTTAATTAAGAAAGAAAATGCTTCTTAATAAAAAACAATGCATGTTAAAAAGTCCAGTTAAAAAACTGGACTTTTTTGTTTTATATCCTTTCTATTTTACTTTTTAATAATTGTATTTTTACAAAAAACGAAGATCATGAATTCTAGAGAAAAACAGCTAAAGGCATTTGACCGTTTATTGACTATTATGGATGAGTTACGGGAACAATGTCCTTGGGATAAAAAGCAAACCATGGAGAGCCTCAGGCATTTAACCATTGAAGAGGTTTATGAACTTGGTGATGCTATTCTGGATAATGATTTGCAAGAAGTTAAAAAAGAATTAGGCGATGTCTTATTGCATATTGTTTTTTATTCTAAAATAGGAAGCGAAACAAGCCATTTTGATATTGCCGATGTTTGCGATGGAATTTGTGAAAAATTAATTAGGAGGCATCCTCATATTTACGGAGATGTAAATGTAAAAGATGATGCTGAAGTAAAGCGAAATTGGGAAAATCTAAAACTTAAAGAAGGTAAGAAAAGTGTACTTGAAGGAGTGCCACAGAGTTTACCTGCTTTAGTTAAAGCCTATAGAATTCAGGATAAAGTTGCTGGAGTTGGTTTTGATTGGGAAAAACCAGACCAAGTATGGAAAAAAGTAGAAGAGGAGCTTAATGAGTTTAAAGCTGAAGTTAAACTAGGTAATCAAGTCGCAATAGAGAATGAATTTGGCGATGTTTTATTTTCGATGGTCAATTATGCTAGGTTTTTGGGAATTAATCCAGAAAATGCATTAGAACGTACTAATAAAAAATTTTCTAAAAGGTTTCAGTATTTGGAGTCTAAAGCAAAAGAGCAAAGTAAATCTTTAAAACAAATGTCACTTGCTGAAATGGATATTTTTTGGGAAGAAGCAAAGCGATTGCCAAATAGGGAATTGGAAAATCTCTGATTTTCAAATGAAAAAAATGGAAGAAGCAAAGCGATTGCCAAATAGGGAATTGGAAAATCTCTGATTTTCAAATGAAAAAAATGGAAGAAGCAAAG